>JBAQZP010000047.1:0-188534 GCA_049791095.1 Phormidesmis sp. | reverse complement strand
CAGTCCCGTCAAGCTCTTCAATATGCGAGGTTTTCCCTTCAGCTCTGCGTAGGTTATTCTCATCACACTGCTCCGATTTCCCTGGCCAATTTTTATTTTACCGCGTTAATTCCCGATAAAGTCTAATGTGGAGGCCATACAACGAGCCATAAATGAGGTTAGCCAGGGAATTGAAAGCGTTGTCCAGGTCAGCTCAGGCCAAATACTTGGCGCTAAATCGACGTTAAACCTTCTGCTAGCTATAGAATGGTGAGCATTGTCCTGCTTCTCGACTGGTCAAGTTTGGTTAACCAGTTTTGGTAGGTTAGTTATTAGCATAAGTAAAGGCCAGCGTGTCAAAATACTCTCCTAAGCATCCTGACGTAGAGCCCCTAAGCCGACCCCAGTTGCTGGTTGCGATGGCGGTGACTGCTCTAGTTTTGCTATTGATTGCACGGCTGTGGCTATTCTTTGAGCCAGCATTATTTCCGACCAGGCTGAGTTGGAAAGATGCAGGACTGGGGCTGGGGTTCGGGATTGGAATATCTATAGCCAGCGCACTGACTTATCGAATTTGGCCTGCTTACCGGCAAAGCGCTGACTTTTATCTGGCCTTTGTCTTAGCGCCGCTGGTGCCGTCAGATTCTGTTTGGATCGCGCTGCTGCCAGGGATGAGTGAAGAATTGCTGTTTCGCGGCGTGATGTTGCCAGCAATCGGGTTGAATGTGACTGGACTGATGGTTTCTAGCTTGTGTTTTGGGGTTTTGCATATGTCTAATTGGCAACAATGGCCTTATGCTATTTGGGCGATCGCCATTGGTTTGGTATTGGGCGGTAGCGCCCTTGTCACCGGAAATTTGCTGGTGCCGATTGTGGCTCATGTGACGACTAATTTCGCCTCCAGTCTCTTTTGGCAACTGTATCAACGTCGAGCTAAAACTATGCGCTAGAAAACTATGCGCTAGAAAACTATGCGCTAGAAAACTTTTGGGGCTGTGACCTGATAGGCGATCGCACCGCCCCTATTGCCTAGCCTCGCGTTCTCAGTCGCTGCCGTCACCTGCGCCAAAGCTTCAGCCACCACCTGCGAACCTGCTCCGGGCTTACAGGCCCGCTCGCTAATATATCGCTTCCAAATTCGACTGCCTGGTTGTCCGTGGAATAAATGCATCATATGCCGGGTAATGCTGTGCAGCTTTGTACCCTGACTTGTCTGGTGGTCAATATAGGGCAGCATTGCTTGTACCGCCTGGTGACGGGTTCGAGGCGGGGTTGTTTCTCCAAACACTTTTTGATCTGCCAGGGCAAAAATGTAGGGATTGTCGTAAGCGGCGCGGCCAATCATCACCGCATCGACTAGCGTGAGCTGTGCTTTTGCCTGGTCAAGCGTTTTGAACCCACCGTTAATTTCGATCGCGAGCAGCGGGAAGTCTTGCTTTAGCCGATGAACATCGCTGTAGCGCAGCGGCGGTACGGTGCGATTGTCTTTGGGGCTGAGACCTTGCAGCCATGCTTTGCGAGCATGAATGCTAAACCGACGACAGCCGGTTGCGGACACAACGCCGACAAAGTTGGCCATATCCTCATAGCGGTCGAGTTCATCAATGCCGATGCGGTGCTTGACGCTGACGGGCAAAGGGGAGGCGGCCATCATGGCGGAGACGCAGTCGGCGACTTTTTCGGGCTGGGCCATCAGGCAAGCGCCAAAATTGCCGCTTTGAACGCGATCGCTCGGACAGCCCACATTCAAATTAATTTCGCTGTAGCCAAAGTCTGCGGCTATCCTGGCGCAATTGGCCAGCAGTTTTGGATCGTCGCCACCAACTTGGAGCGAGAGGGGATTTTCGGCTGGGGTAAAACCCAGTAGCTTTTCGCGGTTGCCATGTTGAATGGCCTGGCTGGTGACCATTTCGGTGTATAGCAGGGTGCGCCGCGTAATTTGTCGCATAAAATAGCGGTAGTGGCGGTCGGTGCGATCCATCATGGGCGCGATGCTGAGCGGAAGCATGGGGGCTCTCTGGGCGTTGTTTTTACTATAAAACACTCTAATAAATCGTCATGAAATAACGGTAGCCGAACCGAATCTGCCTTTTGAGTTCTGCCTTTTGAGTTCTGCCTTTTGAGTTCTGCCTTTTGAGTGTGGAGCGATCGCGGGTCTCTCAATTTTACCGATCTCTAATGATCGCTGGAACGATCGGCGGCCTCCAGCAATGCCTGGGCGCGTTGGGGCTGCCCCCACAAAATGCGCTCATGCTTATAAATCACCATGCCGGGCAGCGACCCTTTGGGTTTGTATACATTTTTTGGCTCGGTATACACCACGGGCACCTGCTCGGACTGACGGGCTCGGCTGTAATAAGCCGCGAAGCTGGCGGCTACCTGGAGGGTATCGTCGCTGGGGACTTGACCGGCATCTAGCCTTAATAAAACATGGCTACCGGGAATCTCTTGGGCGTGAAGCCAGAGGTCATAGTCGCTGGCCTGCTTGAAAGTGAGCCGTTCGTTTTGATGATTGTTGCGACCGATGAGCAGGTCTAAGCCCTGGGGAGTAGTGTAGCGACGGAAGTCGGCCTCCTCAGCGCGATCGCGGCTAGATTTCCCAGCTTGCTGGCCAGATTGTTTGCCAGCTTGTTTACCAGTTTGGTAGCCACCGGGGTCGCGCAGGTAGCCTTGGGTAATCAGTTCAGTGCGGGTTTCTTCTAGCGATCGCAAGTCTGCTTCCACTTCATAAGCGCTCACCTGCAACAGGCTATCTTCCACCTGCTCCAAATAGCTAATCTCAGCATTGACAGCCGCGAGTAAAGGCATCACTGCTTTTTTGGCCCGCTTGAGTTTTTGATGCTGCTTGTACAGCGCTTGGGCGTTTTGCACCGCATTTTTCTCAGGGTTCAGCGGCAGCACAACCGGCTTACCCGTTTCAAAATCTGTCAGCTCAATTTGAGACAGACCCGGCTGCCACTGATGCAAGTGGGCCATCAGCAGGTCTGCTTTGAGGCGGTAATCTTCAGATTGGTCTGACTGTCGTAGGCGAGTGGTAAAGGTATTAGCCTTTTGGCGAAGTTTAGCGAGCAGTGTCTTCAGGCGCTGACTGATTTGGTGGTGCAGCCGTCGAAACTCTTCCTGGTTAAACTGATGCCGGTAGTAGGTGGCGAGCAAAGTCTGTACGTTGTCAGCAGGTTGGGTAATGCCAATCCCCAGAACGGTATATCCGCTGGTGCCCTTAGCCCCTAGCCATCCGGGTGTAAAGGTTTCTGAGGCCAGACATTGCAACCAGTAACGCCAGCTTTCAAACAATCGCGCCCAATTGGCTGCGCTCAGTTCGCTAGTAGTCATATCAGCAGGGAGATCGGCGGCTAGGATGAGCTGGCTGGCGATGGATGAGCTGACGCCGCTGTGAGATTTCACCATCATTTTTTTGAGCTGGCCGGGAATCAGGGTGATGCGATCGCGCCAATCATTCAACCCTTCTTCCAAAGTGGGTAGCTTGCCGCGAATTGCGGGCGGATGGACATAAGGCTTACCGGTTTGAATCGGGCGAACGCTGGACTGCTGCTCGCTGACCTGGTGGGCGGCGGTGACGATTTGATCGTCGGCAGTGGTCAAAATGACGTTGCTGTACTGGCCCATGATTTCCACATACAGATGCCAAAGCGCCGGTTCGTCGGGGCGACGGGCAAATTGCAAATCAAGAACCCGCTCCCACGGGGAAATAGGTGCGATTTGCGTGAGGGCCAGGCCGCCTAGCTGGTGCTTGAGCTGCTGCGAAAAGGTAAAGGTGTCAGGTCGCTTGGGCGGCGCGTCGGCTATGTGGAGTCGGGCGGCTTGGGGATGCCAGGAAATGGCCAGCCAGCCGCGCTGGTTGAGGGTGCGCAAGGCCATGAATAGCGTGAAGCGATCGCGCTGATAAACCTGTTCGCATCTAGCAGGGAGCCAACGCGATCGCAAATCGGCATTGACTGCCATCAAAGTTGTGAAATCAACCGGTTGCACAGAAACCTCTTAGAAGAAATTAGAAAAGTGTCGGAAAAGTTGGCCATAAAGCGGTGAAAAGTTAGCTTCAAAAGCGCCACCATTCGATTGTAAAGTCTTGACAAAACCGGCTAATTCAAATTACTAAACTATGACTCACTTTAAATCACCCACAATGGCTAATTAATGCCTAATTTGAGAGAACACAAAACCATTCCTTTTCGCTAGCATGGCAGAACTGACTGTTAGCGACTAGCAATAACGCGCTAAAGCGTTTCCCAGCCGCTAGCTTCGTTCGTCCTTAACTCCTGCCTGTGTCTTCAACTCTTCTGTACTTGAAGCGATCAGGCATCAGAGGCATGCAAAAGACTTCCTCGAAAACAGCGCTCCATAACGCGCAATCTCCAGCTAAAAATATTAGAGAGATTGCTTACAACTCGTCATCAATTGGTAGAAATCATCCGCCAAATGCACATTTTCAGACTTAGTTCCCTTTTCACCTTAGTTCAATAGACATGAAGCTTATTAACATCGGATTTGGAAATATCGTTTCCGCCAACCGAGTCGTGGCCATCGTGAGCCCCGAGTCCGCCCCTATCAAACGCATTATTTCTGAAGCTCGCGATCGCGGACAGCTCGTAGATGCTACCTATGGTAGACGGACTCGGGCTGTTATGGTCACTGACTCAGGGCATGTTGTCCTGTCTGCCATTCAGCCAGAAACCGTCGCCCACCGCTTTGTCACACAAAAAGATGGCGCTAAAGACAATAATTCAAACAATTCAAAAGAGCTGGTTAGCGAGAAGTGATCGCAGGCAAGCGATCCATCATTAGATGACCGATTAAATAACCACAGGCATAGCGAACTGCACCTGTGGTTATTTGTTTTTTAGCGATCGCCCCGGTAGCGACGACTCACTAGCTGGCGGCAAAAAACTGCCGCTGAGCTGCCGGTCAATTTGCGCCAGGGTCTCCATATCCGCCATCGGCACGTCATGGTCAAAACCCGACCAGCTTTGAGGGTTAGGCCGCCGCAGAAAGTCAAAAGCGCAGTCAAATTCAGCCGGTGTCGCAGCTACAGGCGCACTAAAGTGACAAGGGATAATCTGTTGAAAGTCCCACTGAATGATGTGATCTACCCACTTTAATACGGCCTCAGCTCCTCGGTTGAAAATTAGCGTTTGGAGAATCGGCGCAACGCGCAATCTGCCCTCGGCCCGTAAAGTTTCAAAAGATTGGTACCAGTCTGCTTGCCATTGAAAAGGGTACAGCCCAAAGTAGTTCTTTTTAGAGCGGTCGGGCGATTTTGCCGCGTCCGCGATGACTTTTTTGGTCGTTGGCACGTTCAGCTTTTGGGGTTGAAAGTAAAAGGTAAACAAAACGATTCGAGCCCAGCCCTTTAGCCGATTTTCGGGCGTGTCAATTGGGGCTTCTTGAGCGCTGTTGCGAGCGTGAAAGGCCAGCGGAAACGAATCTTGAGCCACGACTTCAGGGGGTTCTAAGGAAATGGACAAAATCGCATCAATCGCCAGCAGCGATCGCGTCTCTCGATGAAAAAAGGCAACCTCGGTATAGGGCTTGATACTTAGTTCGATCGGGCCGACAGTGGCATAGTCAAACTCATCATAAAAAGGTGTCTGGCTGGGATCATCGGGTAAAACCTGCGTGCGCTTTGCTGGAAAGCCCAACCAGCTCAGGGGTAAATCAATCGGAAAACTCCATTGATTGGGCGCAACATAGACTTGCGATCGCTTAAACCTTTGCGCAAACGGCCCGGCAAAATATTTATGCTCTACGCCCGTCACCGTCGGCAAAATCACATATTTCACCTCACCATGTTCGGCCTCTAGCTCTCGTACCATTCGTACGCATTCTGCCGTTGGCGCAACCGGCGAAAACACAAACAAGCCGCCCGCCGCCAGCTTAATCACCGTCATGCGAATCGGCACCACCACGTAAAAGATCCCTTGCACCTGCTCAAAGAGCCATAGCTTACCCGGAATAATTTCTCGCTTGAGAGTGCGCCGCTGACCGTAAGGATAAATCGGCACAATGGGCCAAAAAGGCCAGGCGCGTTGGCTTTGCCTCTCTTGTAGAGAATCGCCGCGTTTGGTCATGTTGAGACGTTTAATTCAATAAAAGGAATCGAAACTACAGCAGCTCAATATTAGAAAAGCTAACTTCCATCCCCGGCCCGTCAGCAGAGGTCACGGTGCGCTTTGCTAGTACGGTATAGTCGCCTACTTTTGTATAGTCGTCAGTAAACTCGCTGCGCCCCTGCTTTTGCTCGCCCGTTTTAGGGTCGTGATATACAGAATCATAAGTATGAGATAGATAGCCGCTGCCCGTGTCATAAGCGCTAAAGGTATTAATCGTGACGACGACACCGTGAATATGGCGGTGTACCATCGTAAATTCGTTGTCTTTTACCTTGTAGGCATCGCCTTCGGCCTTCCCGCCTACCGCAATTTTCACCGCGCCATCCTCTGCCCTGCCATCGATGCGAAAGGTATTTTCGCCGTGACTTTTTTCAAATGGGCGACGCACCCGGTGAATTGCCACTTCCCAAAGCTGGCTTTTAACCGTCTTACTGGCTTCTTCATCCTCGATTCCAAATACTTCCGCTGACAGATCTGGATTGACCCTGGCACTGCCCTGGAATGTCTGATCGCCAAGCTTTAGCGTCACGTCAGTGGTATAGCCAGGGAAATCCTTGTCCCAGGTATAGCGATTTTCATAAGCGGCTTGGACAAGTTCGCGGGCGGAGACCTGTAAGGCAGTCATAGGCTTTGAATTAGAGCGACATTATACCGATCTTAATGCAAAGACCCTCATGCAGCGAGAAATTCAAAATTAAGAACAGGATGCAAAGACCCAAGGAATTAATAAAATATCAACGCGCTGCATTGTTTGAAACAGGTGCTCTTGATTCAGCGTGACTTCAGCCAATCA
This sequence comes from Phormidesmis sp., assembly GCA_049791095.1. Classification (GTDB taxonomy): domain Bacteria; phylum Cyanobacteriota; class Cyanobacteriia; order Phormidesmidales; family Phormidesmidaceae; genus Phormidesmis. The sequence continues at coordinate 181,634 of JBAQZP010000047.1, read as the reverse complement.
TTGAACTCGCGCAGCGCCATGCTAGAACAAGTTGGCCATGCCTGTTCAGTGTATTGAGGAAAGATATTTTTAACATCTACGCTCGGAAAAGTAGGACTTGTTAAGCGCTCTTGGTAGTCTCCCTCGACCAAAACATAAATTTTTAGGACGCCCTGCTTGTAAATCCATAGCTCAGGTACTGCCAAAACTCGATAGACATCTAAGCCCGTCAAAGAGGTGAGATCCACTTCAATAGCCAAATCAGGTGGCGGATCTTGGCTTAAATCGATCCGGTCTTTGCCAGAAATGCTTTGCCAATTTTGAATATAGAAACTGACATCGGGTTCGGCTCCGGCTTGTGGCTTTTTCTTTAACGTCATCGGATGCGAACTATCCCAATCTCTGCCTTGATGGCGCAATAGGGATTTTACTAAATCTGCTAACGTGTCTATCCGGCGACCGTGACCTGCCATCGGAGCCATAATCGAAATTTCTTGTGTATGAGCATTAAAAAGAATTTTGATAGCGGCATTGTCACGACGGCTTTCGACAATCGCTTCGTAGTCGGCCCAAGTTTGATGCCGCAAGGTAACATCACTTCCTGGCGGTAGATCGATTTGTTCTGAAGTGATTGTTATGCTCATAGGGTCTTCCTCTATGCCTGCTTTCAAGCATAGTACTAAACCGTTTCGGAGGTTGACGCCGCGAGTTCTTCTAGCTGCGCTTGCTGATCTTGCGAGATGCAGGATTGGATGACGGGTTCAATGTCGCCTTCTAAGATGCCGGGCAGGGAGAAGTTTTGATTAAGGCGGTGATCGGTCATGCGGTTGTCTTTGTAGTTGTAGGTGCGAATTTTTTCGGAGCGTGAGCCGGAGCCGACTTGCGATCGCCTGGTCGCCGTAATCTCATCCTGCTGTTCTTGTAGCTTCATTTCATATAGCTTGGCCCGCAAAATTTGCATAGCCCGCTCACGGTTTTGCATCTGCGATCGCTCCTCCGTACAAAACACCCGAATTCCTGTCGGCTTGTGCATCAAATCAACCGCCGTCTCAACTTTGTTGACATTTTGACCGCCTGCACCGCCAGAGCGCGCTGTCGTCATCGTAATATCCTTCGGATCGATATGAACTTCCACATCGTCTACTTCTGGCATCACTGCTACCGTCGCAGTAGACGTATGGACTCTGCCACCCGACTCAGTTAGCGGCACGCGCTGCACCCGATGCACGCCCGATTCAAACTTCAGCTTGCTGTAAACCTGATCGCCTTTAACTTCCATCACGGCTTCTTTGACACCGCCCATATCCGCTCGCGATTCGCTCAGCAAGCTAGCTTTCCAGCCTTGCCCTTCGGCGTACCGGCTATATAGGCGCAGCAAATCGCCCGCCCAGATACCTGCTTCATCGCCGCCAGTACCGGCTCGAATCTCTAGCATGATGTTCTTTTCGTCATTGGGATCTCTCGGCAGCAGCAATACCTTCAGCCTATCTTCTAGCTTTTCAGTGCGCTCCTCTAGCTCGACCACCTCCAGCCCCGCCATCTCATACATTTCAGAGTCATTGACGGCCTCTTTATAAATTTCTTTAGCACCTTTAAGTTCTTCTTGAACCGCTTGCCACTGGCGATAGGTTATGACCGTTTCTTCTAAAGATGCCCTCAGCTTTGCAATCTTTTGAAACTCATCAGGATCGCTCGCCACATCTGGATCGGCCATACGCAGCGTTAACTCTTTGAAAGTCTGTTCTACTGAGTCTAGTTTTTGCAGGAGATAAGATTCGGCCATTGCCTATTACCAAAATGTGTTTGTGAAAGATATTCGGTACCAAAAAAATATCCGAGTGGCCAACCCCCATTTTATTGGGAGGTTTTCCACTCGGAATATAAGAGATATTGAGTCGCTACTTCTTAGCGTCGTCAGATTTCGCTGCTGTTGGCTCAGTATCGTCAGTCTCAGTAGACATGCCGTACTTCCGCAAGAAGCGCTCTACGCGCCCTTCGGTATCAATAATCTTTTGGGTGCCGGTATAGAAGGGATGATTGCCCGACCATACATCGACGCTTAGTTCAGGCTTAGTAGAGCCCACAGTCATGACCTGTTCGCCATTGCAAAATACTTTGGCCTCGGGGTACCACTTGGGATGGATGTCAGCTTTTGGCATTGTTCTAGAGAGAGGGAATATGTATGAAAAAGGGCATTCGTTAACGTTTCGAGAATTGGCCAGCTTTACGAGCTTTCTTTAGACCGTATTTTTTGCGTTCTTTCTGGCGGGGATCGCGGGTCAGGTAGCCTTCGGTTTTCAAAGGCATCCGGTTGTCAGGATCTAACTCACACAGCGCCCGAGCCACGCCTAGCTTAATGGAATCGGCTTGGCCGGTGAGCCCACCGCCATGCACGGTTACTAATATATCGTAGTCGCTTTCCAAGCCAAGCGTTTCTAAGGGCGCTTTGGCAGAAGTGACGTAGGCGGGGTTGTCTTGCAGGTATTCTTCGCCGGGCTTCTTATTAATGGTCATTTTGCCGTTGCCGGGTACCAGGCGAACTCTGGCGACGGAGGACTTGCGACGGCCAGTGCCCCAATATACAGCGCGATCAGATTGTTCAGCCATGGCTTAGTTACCTCCGGGGATAGTGTTGACGGTCATAGATTGTGGGCTTTGAGAAGCGTGAGGATGCTCAGGCCCTGCGTATACTTTCAGCTTGGTGAAAAGCTTGCGGCCCAGTGCATTCTTAGGGAGCATTCCTTTCACCGCCTTTTCAATAATGCGCTCGGGAATGCGATTTTGAAGCTGATCGAAGGTCTCGGTTTTCATTCCACCGGGGCGACCGGAGTGGCGGCGGTAGAGCTTTTGAGAATTTTTGTTGCCCGTGACGCTGACTTTGTCGGCGTTGACCACGATGACAAAGTCGCCAGTATCCATGTGAGGTGCGTAGTTGGGCTTGTTTTTGCCGCGTAGTACCTGCGCAATCTCAGTTGCCAAGCGACCCAAACGCTGGTCGGCGGCATCTACCACGTACCAATCGCGCTCGATTTCTTTGACAGGAGTAAGGGTCGTTTTAGTAGACATATCGGTTACCGTAAGCTTCGTAAATCACGTGAATCGTTGGGGGAGGACATCACTCGTTAGGAGTGAAATCGGTAGAAAGCGAGAAGTGAGGTTGAGTATCGACCCAAGCCTCGGGCGGAAAGGGAAAGTTGGGATAGCCTACCCGCAGTAGGCAAAGTCCTTGAGGGGGAGCTGAATATTTTACCAAATCGCGGCGCTGATTTTGCCAGATGCTGGTAAAGCCTTTGGGCGATAGTTGCCGATTGCCAACTTGAACTATCAGACCCATAATCAGGCGAACCATGCCGTACAAAAAGCCCTTGGCCTGCAATTCGACTTCGACGAAGTGGTTCGAGCGATCGCACCCCACAGCTTGCATTTCTACCCAAGAATGGGCGCGATCAGAGCCTGCACGATGAAATGCGGCCAAATTATGATAGCCCATCATGGGTTTTAAGGCGGCGAGCATCAGGCTTTCATCGAGTGGCTGGTGGTAGTAGTGCCACACATAGGGCTGTACAAATAGATTGGAATATCTACCGGTATAGAAGGTGTAACGGTATCTGCGCCAGTCAGCCGAGAACTGAGCGTGCCAGTCAGCAGGAACTTGGGCAGAGGCGCGAATAACCACGTCGTTTAGCAGTCTATCGTTGAGGATAGCAGCCCAGCGTTCGGCGGGGATGACGGCAGGGGCAACGAAGTGAGCGACTTGAGCTGCGGCGTGAACCCCAGCGTCGGTGCGGCCTGCGCCCTGAAGGGAGGTGTGATTGCCCAGGATGGATGCGATCGCCGCCTCAATCTCAGCCTGCACTGTCCGCTCTACTTTTTGCCGCTGCCAACCATGAAACGCAGTTCCCCGATACTGGATAATCAGCGCCACCTTCTGGGTTTGCCGCTTGTCCGCTGACAGGTTCTTTAACTGCTTTGATAGCTGACTAGACATTTGCAAGGCACTAATCTTGAACCGTTAAGTCAGTTCAATAATGGCCATGCGGGCATTGTCACCTCGGCGGCTGACCGTACGCACGATGCGCGTGTAGCCCCCCTCACGATCGGCATAGCGCTCGGGCGCTTGATCAAACAAAGCATGAACGAGCTGCTTGTCGTAAATGTACCCCATCGCTTTACGGCGAGCAGACAGCGAACCGTCTTTGGCCAATGTCACCATGCGCTCAGCTTCAGCGCGCATAGCCTTAGCACGCACTTCAGTCGTTTTAATGCGACCGTTGCGAATAAGCTCGGTGGTGAGCGCTCTCATCAAGGCTTTCCGCTGATCAGCGGCCTTGCCTAATTTTGGTACCCGGCGACCATGTCGCATTAACTTTCTCCTTGTCTTATGGTTTCTAATCTATGGCTTTTGTCTGATAGCTAGCGCGACTACACAGACTTGGCTGGTTTTTCGAGAGGTAGCATAATTCCCAAGTGAATTTGAAGCGCTTCGACAACTTCTTCAGCAGACTTTTGGCCAAAGTTTTTGATCTCTAGCAAGTCTTCCTGGCTGTAGTCAAGCAGGTCAGAAACCGCGTTGATTTGCGCTCGCTTAAGGCAGTTGTAAGCACGAACCGATAGCTGCAATTCCTCGATTGGAATTTGGTAAGTCGGATCCTCTTCCTTAATGTCCTCGTCGCGTTTGGGCTCTAGCGTGACATCCTTTAGCGGGCTAAACATGTCAACTAGCAAGTCGGCGGCTTCGCTCATGGCCTGCTGAGCGGTTAGGCTACCGTTTGTCCAAATCTCCATGACTAAGCGATCTTTGGGCTCGCCTGCGCTGTCAATAAAGTTCTCGACGCTGTAATTGACCTTGCGCACTGGCATAAACACAGCGTCAATTTGCATGAAATCGACGCCGCCCGTTTCTTCCCGGCTGCGGTCAATAGCCCGGTAGCCCTTGCCCTTTTCAATCCGAAACTCCATCTCCAGCGTGTGACCCGCTGAGACAGACGCAATGTACTGATCGGTGCTAATCAGCTCAACTTCTGAGGGCAAATCGAAGTTGGCGGCTGTGACTTTAGCTGGCCCTTGAACGACCATACGGCCAATTTGAGGCTGGGTCGAATAGCTCTTCAGCACCGACTCTTTCATGTTCAGTAAGATGTCTAGTACATCTTCACGCACACCCGGTATGGTTGAAAACTCGTGGCTCGCACCCGCAATTCGCACAGAGGTGACGGCTGTCCCTTCCAAGTTAGACAGTAGAACCCGGCGTAGGGCATTTCCTACGGTGGTTCCCTGGCTACGCTCTAATGGCTCAATCACAAACCGGCTGTATTGACTTTGATCATTTTCAACAATGGACTCTACACAATCAACTTGAAATGCCATTCACTAACCTCTTTTCTCGGATGGCGCACTCAGGGTGCGTTAACCCGAGTGCTATTGAAACAAAAACTTAAAACAAAACCTTTAGATAATAGGCAGATGCCTAAGCGTCTTATACTCGGCGACGCTTTGGTGGACGACAGCCGTTGTGAGGGATGGGGGTGACGTCGCGGATTAAGGTGATTTCTAGGCCAGCTCCCTGCAAGGCCCGAATCGCGGTTTCACGACCCGATCCGGGGCCGCTCACTTGCACTTCACATTGGCGCATGCCTTGGTCAATCGCCCTTCTAGCGGCTCCATCAGCAGCCGTCTGTGCCGCAAACGGGGTGCCTTTTTTGGCACCTTTGAAGCCGCTAGAGCCCGCAGAGGCCCAAGATACGGCGTTGCCACTAGCATCGGTGATAGTAACGATAGTGTTGTTAAAGGTAGATTGAATGTGAGCAACCCCGTTGGGGATGTTCTTTTTCTGCTTGCGAGGGCCTGTCTTTCTAACCGGTTTTGCCATGTCTCAGTTGTCCAATGTTGTCTATCTAAAGGTGTCTAAAGGTATCTTGAAGGCTCGATGCTTAAAGATCACACGAAAACGCGAACTGAGTTGCTCAGCGCGCGTTCCCTATCAGCCAACTGCCCCATCGCCGTTAAATGACGAGTAGCGGCAAGGCTCGCTAAATTTACTTACGAGGCGGCTTTTTCTTGCCTGCGATGGTGCGCTTGCCGCTGCGACGGGTGCGGCTGTTGGTGCGAGTGCGCTGACCGCGAACCGGTAGGCCCATGCGATGGCGGCGACCCCGGTAGCAACCGATGTCCATCAGGCGCTTGATGTTCATGTTTACCTGACGGCGCAGATCGCCTTCGATCAGGTAGTCGCCTTCGACGCTTTCTCTGAGCTTAATGATGTCGGCATCTTCAAGATCCTTGACGCGAACGTTGGGATCAACGCCCGTTTTTTCTAGGATTTCATGTGAGCGACTCAGGCCAACGCCATAAATGTACGTCAAACCAATTTCAATACGTTTGTCTCTTGGCAGGTCAACGCCCGCAATCCGTGCCACCGATTAATTCTCCCTCGTTTACCTGTTCGCATTGCTGTAAAAATTCAGTCTTTGCAAACATCAATTATTCAATCTAAAAATCTATCTTGTCTGTTTAAGCTGTCAGGGTGCGATCGCCCAAAACGACCAAAACCATACCCAGGACTCAATTGTTACAGAGCCTCAGGTCAGTTCTCTAGCCCTGACGCTGCTTGTGCTTAGGATTGGTGCAAATTACCATGACCCGGCCTCTACGGCGGATAACACGGCATTTTTCACACATTTTTCTTACAGATGCGCGGACTTTCATGTCCCAAAGTTGTTATTTACTACACAGATTTATCACACTAGCAAAGATCCTTGAAACTATCAACGTGTTTCAAAGATCTTTCATTCGTGACTTGGCTGTAGGAACTTGATAAAGCAGCTAGCCAAATGAGCTGGAATGACCTACGCGCCTCGACGCAAGGCGGCTTCTACCTGTTTAAATTCTTGCTCTAAACGATCCTGTAGTTTTTGAGGCACAGGGCGATTGGGATAAGAGCTGTAGTGACCGGCCAGGGCGTTGAGGGCAGTGCGCATCGTGGCAAAGGAGCTGAGATTGGCCACAGCGCCGTCACGACGGTACCGAGAAGCGAAGTCGTTGATTCTTTGCTTGGCCGTGTTTTGAAGTTCTACTTTGTCAGGCGCGTCTTTAGGTAAAGCAATCGATTCGCGCAGGCTATCGATCAAGGCGATGGTGTCGTCGGGGTAGTTGCCGCTGAGGCCATCGCTGGGGCCAATTGCACTACAGCCGGTCAGTCCGATGACGGCAACCAGCATCAGGGCAAACATGCGGGACAGTAAACGTTTCATAAAAAGGGTTGGGGGTTGGGGGTTGGCGAACGTGAGTGATTATGTATCTTATCCGACTGGGGGGCAGTGGGAATAGTCCCTAAGAAAGAGTGATCCCGGTATGAGATCTTACGCCGGATAAATTCTCAATCGCCGGTTTGGCTCATCTCCAAAGCTGAGTGATTTAAGCCGGTAATGCTCGGCTAGTTCATGCTGCATTTTGCGGATTTTGGGCGATCGCGGCAAAAGTTCCACCGGCTGACTCTTCGGGATCACGATCTGCTCTACCGCCAATCGCGCCTCTTCTAAAGCCTCTAGTTCGTCGTCAGCGCCATTGCGCGAAAACAGTTCTAAATTGACTGCTTCCGACATTTCGCCATCGTCGTCCAGGTCTAGCACTCGCCGTAGGGAGCGGGTGATTTGGGGGATGCTGTTAGATTTGACGGTGTAGACCGGTATCTGGCGGGCTTTGGCGACTTGCTGAAGTTTAGAGTGGTTTTTGATGTGCGATCGCAAAGCTAAAACCGCATCTGCCGACCCTAAATCCTTTGTAAACCTCACCGGTAGATCCAGCGTCCGCACTACATGGTCTAACTGCTGACGGCTAATACCATAGGCATAAACGCAGGTAGCATCGCTGTTCAAGTCAATGGCTTCACCGATATATCCGCCGTCATCAATTTCCTCTGACCGACTGGCCGAGGGGGGCCTTTGACCGAGTGAGTCATTCAGCAACGATTGAAAGCGCTGTTGCTCGTCTAGAATCATCGACGGGCGGCTGGCCCGCTTGCCGAACGAATCAGATCCCAAGGGGGCAACCGGTGGCCGCATTTGACCGGAAGAGCGCCATCCGCCTGGGCTAGCTAGACGGGCTTGGGGCGATCGCATCTTCACCTGAGTCAACTGCCCTTTCCGATTCGCCCGCAGCGCCGGCGTTGCCAACCCCGACTGACCTGGCAGCTCATTGGTAATTTTTAGCTTGTCATCATCACCAATTTCCCTTACCTGCTGACCCGGCACCCGGCCTCGCAGAAGATAGTCCACCGTTTCGGATACATCTTCATGCACAACCCAGCGCTGCCGTTCATGCATTTCTACGGCAATATCAAATGTCGGCGGAGCCTTGCGTTCTAACACGCTCTTTTGACTGCCTCTACGACGCGCCTCGTCGTCACCGAGGGTTACCGACTGAATGCCGCCAACCAAATCAGAAAGCGTTGGATTCTTGATTAAATTTTCCAACCGATTACCGTGCGCCGTTCCCACTAGCTGAACCCCTCGTTCGGCAATGGTACGGGCCGCCAGCGCTTCTAGCTCTGTGCCAATCTCATCAATCACAATGACCTCTGGCATGTGGTTCTCCACCGCCTCAATCATCACCTGATGCTGCTCTTCGGGCCGAGCAACTTGCATTCGCCGGGCGCGCCCGATAGCTGGATGCGGAATGTCGCCATCCCCTGCAATCTCGTTGGAGGTATCAATAATCACGACTCGCTTCATCAAGTCATCTGCCAGGACGCGGGCAATTTCCCTTAACGCCGTCGTTTTGCCCACACCTGGACGACCTAACATCAGAATCGATCCGCCCGTTTCTACCAGGTCGCGAATCATGCCAATCGTGCCAAAAACGGCTCGTCCTACCCGGCAGGTTAAACCGATGACTTCCCCTGCGCGATTACGAATAGCGCTGATGCGGTGTAGCGTTTTTTCCAATCCGGCGCGGTTGTCGCCGCCAAAGTGGCCAACTCTCTTGATGCAGTGCTCTAAATCCGCTTTGGAAACAGGCGTTTGGGACAAATACTCGACAGAGTCTGAAAATCGCGCTTCGGGCTGACGGCCCAGGTCTAAAATGACTTCGATAAGCTGTTCCCGCTTGGAATGCTGGCTCAAAGAAGTCCGAATGTAGGCCGGCAGGATGGCGAGTAGCTGGGGCAAGTCATCAGTAATCTCGGGGGGCGTAAGCTTCGGTATGGGGTTGTCCGCTAAGACGCCGGAGGTGGCAGCCGTAGACGCTTGGGAGGGGACACTTTCAAGCAAGTTGTCGTCAAAACTCTGCATAAAGAAAGGATTACAACGAAAACGAATGACCGGCTATGAACCGTTAGACCTGCGGTATCGGTTACCTGAAAACGGTACTTTCCTGCGGTCTCTTCAGAGACCCCTTTAGCGATCCTTTGAGGGGATCGACTAAAGATTCCGCTAGCTTTACAGCCCGCCATAACGCTGAGGGTACTTCTTCAAGATAAAGGGTTTGCTCTATAACTGGCATTAATAAGCTACGCGCAAAACTACCATAAGCGACCCCTGCTACCGTATCGTGACTGCTACAGCCCTCTGCTGACAAGCAATTCAGCAGTCCTAACTCAGTCAATTTTGATACAGTATATTTGTTCGTACCCCCCGCTAGCTGTACGTATCCTCTAAGCTTTTTTAACTTTTTGGCGGCTATTACCTTTTGCGCTAGGCGAATAGCCGCGTGAGTAGTGCCTTTGCCAAGGTCACCGCTCATCGGTCGTCCGTCTGTTTGCCACATCAGCGCCGGGCCGTTTGCTGCATTCAGCGATAAGATGTGCTGAAGGTTTTCTAGATAGCTTAATAGGCCCTCGCCGTCTGGGCAGCTCACAGAAATTAAAGACAGGTGGCTAGTCCAAGGTTTAACCGTTTGCCACAACTGTTCAAATTCGCTTTGCTGTCCGACATGGGTATGAATTTCGAGGGCGTCTACTTGGGCAAGAACTTGCCGGGCAACGCTGTCTAAGGATGTAGGCTGTGGTTTGGCCTCAATCAATCCCAACGGACACATGGGCAAGCAACGTCCACAGCCATAGCAGCGATCGCGCACCACCCCCTTTTGTCCAATTGCATCTGCTGGGCAGATAGACTCACAGGGCCTGGGGCAATCTGCTGGGCACACAGCCGGGTCAAACCAAGCCTTCCGAAAGTGCGGATCTTCCCCCGCGCTCATACTCACCATCAGCCAGGGACGCTCATATTCTCGGCCACTGCTTTCAGCGACTCGTGCGGCCACATCCAATCCTGCTTTTGCCGCCGCTACCACTGCCATATCTGCGGCCATGTCAATACAGTCCGCCCCTGCTAAAGCATAGGCCAGCGTCAGATTTCTAATTGAGGGTAAAGCCTGATAGCTCGCGCCGCAAATAAGTTTGAACCACGACCCTGACTGTAGCGACCGAAGGGGCGTAGGGCTGTTCATTTCTCTAGCTAGTTGTTCTAGGGCGTTGGTTCTAGGGCGTTGTTTCTAGGGCGTCGTTTCTGGGGCTAGGCTGCGATTTCCTCTTGCAAGGGGAACCAGGTAAAGGCGCGATCGCCCCCTACTTCCAGCACCACTTTTACCCGTGGCTCCAACGTCGGCAGCGTCACCAAAAACTCAATCTCTTGACTCGATAGAACGTGACCTTCTATCAGCCACAGCAGCAGCCCTTTCGAGGTCGCGGGCAAATTTTCTAAGCGGTAAGTGACAATTGGGGGAATAAAGTAGCGATCGCCCGTTGCCGAATTATCCATATTCTTTTTGCCCAAATGCGCGGGCCTGACGCCATGCACATCAAGCAAGTAAGCCGATAAATCTCCCATGCCCCGCACCGACATATAGACGCATTCATACCCGGCTGTGCGGACGCGCCGCCGATAGCGCCCTTCATGCCCACCTTCCAACGGCATCCGAACGCCCAAAGCGCCTGCCTTTTCTAGATCACGAGTAAACTTATTGAATGCGATCAGTGCCATAGGACATTACTGATTGAAAGGACACTCCGCCATCCTACTTTATAAACCGATTACAGAAAACAACTCCAGGCTCAGAGATATGTCAGCGATATTGAGGTATGATGCAATCTCGCACATACATGACTAGCGCCCAAGCGTCTCGTGCAAGGGCAGCGGCATTTAATAAAGTACTTTTCTGAGAAATACTTTTTAAATAGTTGCAGGCATAGCCAAAAAATCATGTATAGTTAGAGACTGTCGCTGTCAAAACAGATACTAGGGACTCGTTCTCCAAGTCTGAAGCGAAAAGGTAAAGCTTTAAGAGAGTACTCCTGCTGGCTATTGGGTTGCTGGCTATCAGATGCCTTCAGGCCCGGCTGTAAAGCAATGGGTTAGTGGTTGAGTCTCTTGCGAATGCAGCTCTACCGAATGTTTTCCAGTGTGGCTGAGCAGAGTAAGTGATGTCTGCTGTCTCTAAGGGGCCGAAAGGCTTGTTTAGGGAGATGCAGACATGTTGCCTTGCTGCCATCTGGTTGTGTGTCAAAAAACCCTGATCTGCGGTGACCAATTATGTCACCTGCTCCTCATGGGCGTCGTGAAGCGGAGACGAGACGAGTGTCTGTCGGTATTCTTGGTACCAAAATTGGTATGACTCAGGTGTTTGACGAGACTGGGATTGCGATTTCAGTTACTGTCATTCAAGCTGGCCCCTGCGCCATTACGCAGATTAAAACAGAGCAGACAGACGGCTATTCGTCTGTGCAAATCGGTTACGGAGAGGTCAAAGAGAAGGCGTTAAATCGTCCCAAGCTTGGTCACCTTAAAAAGTCTGGGACTTCTCCTGTACGCCACCTGCGCGAATATCGCGTTGACGAAGCCGGTGAGTTTGAAGTCGGTCAGTCCCTGGGGGCAGATCGATTTGAAGCGGGCCAACTGATCGACGTCAGCGGTATCAGCATTGGTAAAGGCTTTGCCGGTAACCAAAAGCGAAATAACTTTCGCCGAGGCCCGATGTCTCACGGTTCCAAAAACCACCGGGCTCCAGGTTCAACGGGCGCGGGTACAACGCCTGGGCGAGTTTATCCTGGTAAAAAGATGGCCGGTCAAATGGGCAACCAAAAAGTGACCGTTCGTAAGCTGAGCGTGGTTAGGGTAGATAGCGATCGCAATTTGCTGCTGGTCAAAGGCGGCGTCCCTGGCAAACCCGGCACATTGCTGAGCATTATCCCCGCAAATATAGTCGGACAGTAGTAGTCAGACAGTAGGCCAAAGGACTAGATAGAGATCATGGTTGATTGTGTAATTAAAGACTGGCAAGGCGAAGAGGCAGGCACCGCCACTGTAGACCTCAAAGTTGCTAGCGAAGAAAATGCGTCCCACATTGTCCACCGGGCATTAGTGCGTCAAATAAACAATGCTCGCCAGGGCAACGCATCCTCTAAAACTCGCGCAGAAGTGCGAGGCGGCGGGCGCAAGCCTTGGCGTCAAAAAGGAACCGGTCGCGCCAGAGCCGGTTCTATTCGCTCCCCGCTATGGCGCGGTGGTGGCGTTATCTTTGGCCCCAAGCCTCGCGACTACACCACCAAAATGAACCGCAAGGAGCGGCGCTTGGCGCTTCGTACAGCCTTTCAAGGCTGCGCCGATAGCATAGTGGTCGTTCAGGACTTTGCCAGCGAGCTATCTCAGCCAAAAACCAAAGACATGATTGCCGCCCTCGACAGATGGGGCGTTGACAGTACCAGCAAGATCTTGATGGTTACCGTCGAAAAAGACGACACCGTTTACCGCTCAGTGCGCAACGTTCCAAACATCAAAATGATCTCTGCAACAGCTCTTAATATCTACGACATTTTGAACGCCGAGAACCTGGTGGTGACGGCATCTGCTCTCGAAAAGATTCAGGAGGTATACGGTGAGTAAACGAATTCAATCGCGCGAGCTACCCGATATTATTCGCAAGCCGCTAATTACCGAAAAAGCGACTATCGCGCTAGAGAATAACCAATACACCTTTGAAGTTTCTCCCAAAGCGACCAAGCCTCAAATTAAGACTGCCATCGAATCACTCTTTGATGTACAAGTCACGGGTATCAGTACTCAGAACTCCCCCCGCAAAAAGCGCCGAGTCGGCCAGTTTATTGGATACAAAGCCGCCTACAAACGCGCTGTTGTCACCCTAGCCGAAGGCGACTCCATCACGCTTTTCCCAGATGTGTAGGTCTTTGCCACCACGCTAACTCTCCTCTGCCAAAAGCCAGAACCCACAGAAGTACCAAAACGACGAAACACAGCCATGGGCATTCGCTCTTACCGACCCCTAACGCCAGGCACGCGCGAGCGTACCGTCTCCGACTTTTCTGCCATCACGACAGACAAGCCAGAGAAGTCTTTAACCTACTCGGTACACCGTCCAAAAGGGCGTAACAACCGAGGCGTTATCACCTGTCGCCATCGCGGTGGCGGTCACAAGCGCCTGTACCGTGAGATCGATTTTCACCGCGACAAGCGTGACATTACCGCCAAAGTCGCCACCATCGAATACGATCCCAACCGCAATGCCCGCATTGCCTTAGTCAACTACGCCGATGGTGAAAAGCGCTACATCCTTCACCCCATTGGTCTCGAAGTCGGTACGACTATCATCGCTAGTGAAGACGCTCCTTTTGAGGTAGGCAACGCCCTGCCGCTACACCGTATTCCTCTAGGTACGACTGTTCACAACGTTGAACTCGTTGCTGGTAAAGGCGGTCAGATGGTAAGAGCGGCAGGCGCTGGCGCTCAGCTCGTCGCCAAAGAAGGCGGTTACGTAACGCTCAAATTGCCTTCTAGTGAAGTGCGTATGGTTCGCCGCGAGTGCTATGCCACGATTGGCCAGGTCGGTAACGTCGAGCATCGCAACCTCACCTTAGGCAAAGCAGGCCGCAAGCGCTGGTCGGGCCGTCGCCCCGAGGTTCGCGGTAGCGTCATGAACCCCGTAGATCACCCACATGGTGGTGGTGAAGGTCGTGCGCCCATTGGTCGTAGTGGCCCGGTTACCCCTTGGGGCAAGCCCGCCTTAGGTTACAAAACCCGCAAGAAAAAGAAAGGCAGCGATTCATTAATTGTGCGTCGTCGCCGTCGGTCATCCAAGCGCGGTCGCGGCGGTCGCAATGCGTAATTTTAAGCGGAAAGATACTAAGCGGAAAGATATTAAGAGGAAAGATATATGTCTCGCTCCCTAAAGAAGGGGCCATTCGTGGCAGATCACCTTCTCACCAAAATTGAAAAGCTCAACGCGAAGAACGAAAAGCAGGTTGTCAAAACCTGGTCTCGTGCTTCCACCATCATCCCTCAGTTTATCGGTCACACGGTCGCCGTTCACAATGGTCGTCAACATGTGCCCGTCTTCATTAACGAGCAGATGGTAGGCCACAAGCTCGGCGAATTTGCGCCGACTCGAACTTTTCGAGGCCATGCTAAGAGCGACAAAAAAGCGCGACGCTAGCGCGCTCTTTAAGAGGAAATCCTAAAATGATCACCATCGATTCAGAGTCACAAGTCAAAGCAACGGCTAAGTTCGTTCGCATGTCGCCGTTTAAGGTACGTCGCGTACTCGACCAAATTCGAGGCCGCTCCTATCGCGAAGCGCTGATTATGCTTGAATTTATGCCTTACAAAGCCTGCGAGCCGATTCTCAAGGTTTTGCGATCGGCAGTCGCTAACGCTGAGCACAACAATGGACTTGACCCCGTCACTCTGTATGTCAGCGAAGCTTACGCCGACCAGGGGCCAGTGCTAAAGCGCTTTCGTCCTCGCGCTCAGGGCCGTGCCTTCCAAATTCGCAAGCCGACTTGTCACATTGCGATTTGTGTTGCCCCAGGCACTGAGTCTTAGACTTTGACTTAGCACGCAGCCACGCATCAAGCCAATTCTTTCATTTAGTTCAGTTGTTCGTTTTATTACCTGTTTTTTAAGGAGTACATCAGTGGGACAGAAGATTCACCCAATCGGGCTTCGTCTTGGCATCACCCAGGAGCACCGCTCCCGCTGGTATGCCGACAAAAACCGTTACCCAGCGCTGTTACAAGAAGATCACGAGATCCGCAAGTACGTTGAGAAAAACCTGGCGAATGCTGGCATTTCTGACGTCCATATTGAGCGTAAAGCCGACCAAATCGATCTCGAAGTCCGCACAGCTCGCCCTGGTGTTGTGGTCGGACGTGGGGGCGCTGGGATTGAATCTTTGCGGGCTGGTCTTCAAAAAAAGATTAAAGACGATAGTCGCCAAATTCGTATCAATGTTGTAGAGGTTGCCCGAGTTGATGCAGATGCAGGTCTAATTTGTGAGTATATTACGCAGCAGCTAGAGCGCCGGGTTTCGTTTCGGCGGGTGGTTCGACAGGCGATTCAACGAGCGCAGAGAGCGGGCGTTGAAGGTATCAAAATTCAGGTTAGCGGTCGGCTTAACGGCGCTGAAATCGCTAGAACTGAGTGGACTCGTGAAGGTCGTGTGCCATTGCACACGTTGCGGGCCAATATTGATTACGCTTACCGAACTGCGCAGACAACCTATGGCATTTTAGGGGTCAAAACCTGGGTGTTCAAAGGAGAGGTGATTCCTGGGCAGGAAAATCAAACTGAAGATACCAAAGCCCAGCCTCGCCGCCGCCAGCCTCGCCGCCGTCAGCAGTTCGACGATCGCTCTAGCAGCGACTCGTAGAAACATCTGTCTAAGATGTTTTTGCCCTCAATCTTTAGCGCTATTTTCAATGTGATCCATCATGTTAAGCCCAAGAAGAACAAAATTTAGAAAGCAGCATCGCGGTCGGATGCGCGGCATGGCCCATCGTGGCAATGAAATCAACTTTGGCCAGTTCGGTCTTCAAGCCACTGAGTGCTGCTGGATGACCTCTCGCCAAATTGAGGCCGCTAGGCGAGCGATGACTCGCTACATCAGACGTGGCGGAAAAATTTGGATTCGAGTTTTTCCTGACAAGTCGGTGACCATGCGAGCAGCAGAGACTCGGATGGGCTCTGGTAAAGGTAACCCTGAGTTTTGGGTAGCGGTGATTAAGCCGGGTCGGATGGTGTTTGAAATTGCGGGCGTGACTGAAGAAGTTGCACGCGAGGCTATGCGATTAGCTTCTTTCAAGTTGCCTTTTAAGACTAAGTTTGTTGCCAAAGACAGTGAGGAGGGCTAACAGCAAATGGCATTGAGTAAAGCAAAAGACTTAAGAGAACTGAGTGATGAAGAGATTACGGCTGAAATAGCCAAGCTCAAGCGCGATTTGTTTGATCTTAGGTTCAAGAAAGCAACTCGCCAAATAGAGTCTGGCTTTCATGAGTTTCGGCATACTCGCCGTAAGCTTGCGCAGCTAATGACGATTGAAACGGAACGGCAGAAAGCTGCCAAACAAAAAGCCAGCGCATCAGAGAAGGAGGCTTAAGCAACCATGGCAGCAAAAGAGCGGATTGGCCAAGTGGTCAGTGACAAGATGGATAAGACGGTGGTGGTCGCGGTGGAAACTCGCGTGCAGCATAAGAAATACGACAAGATTATGGTGCGAACGCAGCGCTATAAGGCCCATGATGAGGAAAATAATTGCAAGATAGGCGATCGCGTCCGCATCAGCGAAACGCGCCCTCTAAGCAAAACCAAGCGATGGGTTGTCGCTGATATCCTCAATTCTTCTGATATATAGGTGAGGGTTAATCAGTGATTCAGCAAGAAACATACTTAAACGTGGCCGACAACAGTGGCGCTCGAAAGATCATGTGTATTCGAGTGCTTGGCGGTCGCAAGCAATATGCAGGCGTCGGCGATGTGATTGTGGCCGTTGTCAAAGATGCCCTACCGAACATGGGCGTCAAAAAATCCGACGTCGTCAAAGCCGTTGTGGTTCGCACTCGCAAGGGTATTCGTCGCAATAGTGGCATGAGTATCCGCTTCGATGACAACGCAGCGGTGATCATTACCCAAGACGGCAGCAATCCCAGGGGAACGCGGGTTTTTGGCCCGGTTGCTCGTGAGCTGCGCGACAAAGGCTTTACCAAAATTGTTTCTCTAGCACCGGAGGTACTTTAGATGCAGAAGCAAAAAAAGGTTGTGCGTCAGAAGATGCATGTCCGCAAAGGAGACACCGTTCAGGTGATTGCCGGTAAGGATAAAGGCGTAATTGGCGAAATTGTCGCCATTAGCGCCAAAAAGTCTCAGGTGATTGTGCAGGGCGCGAACATGCGCACCAAGCACGTAAAGCCTCAGGCGGAAGGTGAGACTGGCCAAATTCTAACCAAGGAATTTCCCATTCATAGCTCTAACGTGATGCTTTATTCCAAAAAGCAAAAGGTGGCTAGCCGGGTGGCACAGACGCTTACTGAAGATGGCCGTAAGGTGCGCATGTTGAAAAAAACAGGCGAAATCTTAGACTAGCTTTCAAGCTTTAAGGACGCGACGCCCTGACCAAGCCCAGGGATACATTTTTCAAAAGGAACTCATGGCCGACTCACTCAAAACCCTTTATTTAGAGAAGGTTGCTCCCAAGCTCAAAGAAGAGTTTGGATATACCAACCCTCACCAAGTTCCCAAGCTTGCCAAAGTCACGGTTAACCGTGGTTTAGGTGAAGCTTCCAATAACGCCAAAGCGCTTGAGTCTTCTATCAACGAACTGGCAATGATCACTGGGCAACGTCCGGTGGTAACGCGCGCCAAAAAGGCGATCGCAGGCTTTAAGATTCGCGAAGGTATGCCGGTTGGCGTCAAAGTGACGCTTCGAGCCGACCGCATGTACGCTTTCACGAACCGCCTAATTAATTTAACCCTGCCCCGCATCCGAGACTTTAGAGGCGTTAGCCCCCGAAGCTTTGATGGCCGAGGCAATTACACCCTGGGTCTGCGTGAGCAGCTTATTTTCCCAGAAGTTGATTACGACAGCGTTGACCAAATTCGCGGCATGGACATCACCATTGTCACCACCGCGAACTCCGATGAAGAAGGCCGCGCCCTTCTGAAGGAATTGGGAATGCCCTTCCGAGATAACTGAGGCAGTAGCAAAGAAAAGGATTATGGCGTCTAACGACACGATTTCAGATATGCTGACGCGCATTCGGAATGCTAACCTTGCGCATCATCAGACCGTCGATATTCCATCGACTAAAATGACCCGCAGCATTGCTAGCGTTCTCAAAGAAGAAGGCTTTGTTGCCGACACTGAGGACATTGGTGAAGGCATTGAGCGCAAAATTACCCTGACGCTCAAATATAAAGGTAAGCAGCGTCAGCCCATTATTCGCAACCTGACTCGCGTTAGCAAGCCTGGACTGCGAGTATACTCCAACCGCAAAGAGCTACCGCGCGTACTCGGCGGCATTGGCATTGCCATTATTTCCACCTCCAGCGGCGTCATGACCGATCGTGATGCACGTCGTCAAGGTATTGGCGGAGAAGTCCTTTGCTACATCTACTAGATTTGACGACGATTATGCAGGCCACAAAGGAGGAAAAAGAGAATGTCTAGAATTGGCAAACAGCCTGTGCCAGTCCCTAAGGGCGTAACCGTCACGATTGATGGGCAAAAAGTCACAGTCAAAGGCTCTAAAGGCGAACTCTCTAGAGAGCTGCCCCCTGAAATTGCCTTTGTTCAAGAAGGTGAAGAGATTGTGGTCACCCGCCGTGATGAATCTCGTAACGCTCGTCAGCGCCACGGCCTTGTGCGTACCTTGATTGCCAACATGGTGGAAGGGGTTTCAAAGGGCTACGAAAAGAAGCTGGAGATTCAAGGCGTAGGCTACCGGGCCTCGCTGCAAGGGCAGAAGTTAGTGATGGCCCTTGGCTATAGCCATCCGGTCGAGTTCGATCCCCCGGCAGGGATTCAGTTTGCGGTGGAGAAAAACACGAATGTGACGGTCACTGGCATTGATAAAGAAGTCGTGGGTAACACCGCTGCGAGAGTTCGCGCGGCTAGACCCCCCGAGCCCTACAAAGGCAAAGGCGTTCGCTATGCAGGCGAGCAAGTCAGACGCAAAGCTGGCAAAGCAGGTAAATAGGTAGCAACAAATCATGAAAGCAACCCGTAGAGAATCTACCCGTCGTCGCCATTCGCGCGTTCGCCGTCGGGTAAAGGGCACCACAGAGCGTCCTAGACTCGCTATTTTTCGCTCTAACCAGCATATCTATGCTCAGGTTATTGATGACACCGAACATAAAACGTTAGCAGCGGCGTCAACTTTGGACAAAGATGCTGCTGTGACCTCTGGCGGCAATGCCGAAGCTGCGGCAGTCGTTGGTAAACTAATTGCAGAGCGGGCGATCGCAAAAGACATCTCTCAAGTTGTCTTTGATCGTGGCGGCAAACTTTATCACGGTCGAGTCGCGGCTTTGGCTGACGCGGCCCGTGAAGCAGGTCTTAAGTTTTAAGGCAGATCTTTTAAGGCAAATCACCAGCTCAATTCCGGGCGCGTAACATCCCAGGCTAAACGAAGGCTAAACACATGGCAGATAACAGAGACAATCGTCGTAGTAAAAAGAGTAAAAATCGGGAGAAAGATTCCGAGTGGCAGGAACGTGTTGTTCAGATCCGCCGTGTGACTAAGGTTGTGAAGGGGGGTAAAAAGCTTAGCTTCCGGGCCATTGTGGTGGTCGGCAATGAGAAAGGTCAAGTGGGTGTCGGCGTAGGTAAGGCCAGCGACGTCATCGGCGCGGTAAAGAAAGGCGTTGCTGACGGCAAAAAACACTTGGTAGAAGTGCCTTTGAACAAAGCTTATTCAATTCCTCACCCCTCGACCGGTAGAGCAGGTGGCGCGCGAGTATTCATGCGACCAGCGGCTCCTGGTACTGGAGTAATCGCCGGGGGAGCGGTGCGAATCGTTTTGGAATTAGCTGGTATTCGCAATATCCTGGCTAAACAGTTAGGATCTGATAATCCCCTGAACAACGCTCGGGCGGCGGCTGAAGCGCTAGACTCGCTGAGAACCCTTGGTAGCGTAGCCGAAGAGCGCGGAATTCCGGTTGAGAAGCTGTACGCATAAGCGCTGTTAGATTTAATCAAAGCGCCCACATAAAGGAGACCCCCTGAGATGAAATTAGAAGATGCAAAGCCCAAGGCGGGCTCTAAAACACGCAAGAAACGCAAAGGCCGTGGGATCGCGGCAGGTCAAGGCGCAAGCTGTGGCTTTGGGATGCGGGGTCAAAAGTCTCGCTCTGGTAGCGGCACTCGCCCTGGCTTTGAGGGGGGACAAATGCCTCTTTATCGCCGCGTGCCCAAGCTGAAGCATTTCACCATTGTGAACCAAAAGGTTTATACCGTCATTAATGTCAAAGGTCTGGCCGACTTGCCTGCGAACAGTGAAGTGACCATGGCGTCCTTGATGGAAGCTGGAATCATTACCTCTAACGACGGCCCCTTGAAGGTGCTAGGCGATGGCGATCTGGCGGTAGCGCTGAATGTGAAGGCAGCGGCTTTTACAAAGTCGGCTAAAGAGAAGATTGAAGCGGCTGGTGGAAGCTTTGAAATTGTATAAGCAGTACAATTGAAATACGCATAGGGAGCAGAGGGCGTTCGACAGGGGCTCCTTTGCTCCCTTTATTATTGAAATAAGGGTTCTGGGCTATGCGAAAGTATAGCCGATCGCGACCGGAGCGCAGATAGAGGTTTCTTCTAGAGAAAGGGTTTTAAGTATGGTAGTGAGTCAAGGTAAGTCACCCAGTGCCCAGGAGACATTTTTGCAAATGGCTCAGGCCGCCGGGCTACGGAGTCGGCTGTTAGTCACCGTAGGGCTGTTGATACTGGTACGGTTTGGCATTTATATTCCAGTGCCGGGTATTGACAGAGCGGCGTTTTCTGATTTTGTACAGGGTGGCGGCGCAGGCGGTGTGCTGGGCTTTTTAGACATCATTGGCGGTGGTGGCTTGTCTCTGGTGGGCATTTTTGCCTTGGGCATTTTGCCGTTTATTAACGCCTCGATTATCATGCAACTGCTAACGGCGGCGATTCCAGCGCTAGAAGATTTGCAGAAAAACGAAGGCGAAGCCGGGCGGCGAAAGATTTCGCAGGTGACTCGCTACGTGGCCTTTGGCTGGACGATTCTTCAGAGCACGATGCTGTCCTGCTTTTTATTGCGGCCCTATGCGATAGATTTTGGTGTGCCCTTCGTGATTGAAACGGTGATTGCGCTGACGGCGGGCTCTATGTTCGTGATGTGGGTCGGTGAGCTGATTACTGAGCGAGGTTTGGGTAACGGTGCGTCCCTGCTGATTTTTTTGAACATTGTGTCGTCGTTGCCTCGGGTATTGGGTGAGACGGTTGATTTGGCGCAGACGGGCGATCGCAGCACCATCGGCGGCATCGTCATTCTCTTTTTAGTCTTCATCGCCACTATCATTGGCATTGTCTTCGTACAAGAAGGTACTCGCCGCATTCCCATCGTATCGGCTCGTCGTCAGGTCGGTCGCAAGCTGTATTTAGAGAAAAGCAACTATTTACCCTTGAGGCTAAATCAGGGCGGCGTCATGCCGATTATTTTCGCTTCCTCCATGCTGATTATTCCACTGACGCTAGTGAACTACATTCCTAACCAGGCGTTTGCAGAGTTTATGGCCCGTAATTTTAGAGCGACTTCACCGCTATATATTTTCGTGTATTTGGTGATGATTGTTTTCTTCAGTTACTTCTATGCCTCATTGGTGGTAAACCCCGAAGATATGTCACGTAACCTGAAGAAGATGGGTGCGAGCATTCCAGGTATTCGACCGGGGCGAGCGACGACCGACTATATCGGTAAAGTGCTGAACCGTTTGACATTCTTAGGGGCGATCTTTCTTGGGCTAGTAGCCGTTGTTCCCAGCCTGGTTGAAAGTGCAACGCGGGTGCAGACCTTCCAAGGTTTTGGCGCGACCTCGCTGTTGATTTTAGTCGGTGTGGCCATCGATACCGCTAAGCAAATTCAGACTTATGTGATTTCGCAGCGCTACGAAGGAATGGTGAAGCAGTAATGACCAGGCTGATCTTTTTAGGCCCACCAGGCGCAGGCAAGGGCACTCAGGCAAAAGTTTTGTCTGAGAACTGCAAAGTTCCTCATATTTCTACTGGCGATATTCTACGAGCGGCTGTCAAGGCTGGATCCGAGCTAGGGGAAAAAGCAGATGGCTACATGAAAGCTGGCGAGCTAGTGCCGGATAATCTGATGCTCGATTTGATCCGGGAACGGTTGGATCAAGCAGACACGGCTAACGGTTGGTTACTGGATGGCTTCCCACGTAACGTTGAGCAAGCTGAGTTTTTAGATAAGCTACTGGCTGAGATTGATCAAAGCTGCGATGTTGTGATCAATCTGGAAGTGCCTGATGATGTACTGATTGCTCGGATGTTGGCACGTGGACGAGCGGATGATAAGGAAGATGTGATTCGCAATCGGTTAGAGGTGTATCGCGAGCAGACAAAACCTTTAATCAGCTTTTATACCGGGCAAGAGCAGATTAAGTCAGTTGATGGCAATCAGGAAATGGAGGCTGTCTCGGCTGAGCTATTTAAGCTGGTGACCTGTCAGCCTGATGAATAGGTAAATAACCGTATAGGGTTTACCGTTCGGTATCTTATCTAGGATTTGTTACTCTTGAAGTAATTGTACTTTTGCGCTAAGCAAGTTGAGGAAAGGCTGGTTTGTCTAAGCAAGATTTAATTGAAATGGAAGGGACGATTACCGAATCGCTCCCAAACGCTATGTTTCGAGTCGATCTCGATAATGGGTTTAATGTGCTGGCCCACATTTCGGGCAAGATTCGACGGAACTACATCAAGATTCTGCCGGGCGATCGCGTCAAAGTAGAACTCACTCCCTACGACCTTACTAAAGGCCGCATCACCTACCGCCTGAAGAAGCCGAGATAGGCATATGGCTATCTCTGTCAGTTTGATAAGCGCTCAGTCATTATCCTTGATGGATGCATTGATTGTGCGCTTTTTATGAAGCTCTGCGTCGCTTGGAGATGAAACTGGCTCCCAGCCGTGCTCGCCTCGGCGGATCATTTGTAAAGAATCTACAGTCCATCGCCCCTTAAAATGCGGGCCAAATGCTATCTCTAGCTCCCTAGTTTGAGGTACGTACCTTACAGCAGTGGGCGTTAGCGCTACTTCTTGTGTTGCTTTTACCGGTACAGTTGTAGTCGCCATTATGGTTTCAGCTCCTCCCATCGTATTTTTCACATGGACGTGAAGAGGCTCGTGGTCGTCGAAGTAGACAACGAACTTAAAGCCTTTTATCGGCGGGATGATCTGCGGTATTAACTTCGCATTTTATTCTATCCGTTCGCGAGATTCGTAATTTGAGCCAGCAAAGGATCGCCGCCGAAGCGGACGACATCGGTGCAGGGTAAGCCGGTTTCTTTGGTGATGGATGCGATCGCACCCATCGCTCCCCTTTCATCCAACCCAAACGTATTCAACGCAATTCCTGCCACCTTTGCGGGTGCGAAAGTACCGCCTGCTGCGGCCACTGATTCGTATAGCTTCACTACTTCAGAGATCGCTGGAATTTTAAAGTCAGAGAAGTGCTGAATATGGGTGAGGCCCGCTTTGTGAACCAGGATGAGGTGAGTCGGCTGGGAGCCTCGGATTAAAGGCAGGGTTGCGGTAGAAGCTGGGTTAAGCAAAGAACCTTGGCCCTCGACAAAGAGAATATCGTGGTCATCGCCGTGACGGAGTAAGGCTTGTTCGACCGCGCCTGAGGCATAATCGACGCGGATGGCGTCTAGCGGAATGCCGTCAAAGCCCAGCATAAGGCCCGTTTGACCAGTGGCGATCAGTTGAGAGCGTAGACCCTTCGCTTTGGCAGCTCGGTTGAGTTCTATGCTGGTGGACATTTTGCCGATGGCCATGTCGGTGCCAACCGTAAGGACGCGATCGCACGCCAAAAACCTCGCTTTCCCCCCGCCAACTGTCAGCCCCTCAGGCTCTTTGCGCATATCCCACACCCACCTGCCAGCGTGAATAGACGCTGCGATCTCCGCGTCTTCATTCATTTGGGTGTGCAGACCGTTCATTACCGAAAGGCCCGCTTTTATTGCCTGCTTGACTTCCGCGTACCAGCGCTCGGGCAAAACCCCCCCAGACGGGGCCAGTCCGATGGCGAGAACGGTCGGATCCAAAGGTAAAGCCGCCTGCAACGAAGGCACTATCGGCACATCTCTATCAATGCCTGTCAATGCTTGAACAGACTCGCCAGTTGCCGCTTCGTCAATGACAGCCACAACTTTATTGGGGCTATAGCGCAGCAGCGAACTCCCCGTTTTACCTTTGGCTCCCTTGAGGCCGTCGTGCATCAAAATGGCAATGCGATCGTCAGGATGAAGCATGGCGTGAAAGTCCTAAGCCGGGTTTGGTATTGGGGACTAAGGCACCGTTTGTAAGCTGAGCGCCGCTGAACGGATCGTCCTTTAGGTTGAAGTGGCTGTCAAGATCAAGGTGGTCGGCGAGCGGAGAAAGCTGGGCAAGGGCAGTGTTAGCTAAAGCACTATCTGAATAACAGCCAAACATGACCTGCAACCCGCAGGCCCTCGCCGTTGAGATCATTCGCCGTGCCTCGCTCAATCCGCCCGACTTCATTAGCTTAATATTGATGCCGTGAATGCAATGTGCAAATCTTGGAATATCTGTGCTGGTAAAGCAGCTTTCATCAATGAAAATAGGGAGCGGCGATCGCCTATAAAGCTCTGGCAACAGCCCATCATCTGCTACAGACAGCGGCTGCTCTAGATAAGTCACCCCGCGCTCAGCTAGCCAATGCGCCATCGTCACAGCATCCTTTAGCTTCCAACCCCCATTCGCGTCGATGCTTACCTTAGCCCCAAAAGGTACATGGGGTAGTATGGCAGAAAACATTTCCTGGTCAGCGGCTATCCCTGCTGGAGCGCCTAGCTTTACTTTTACAGAGGCTACCTGCTGTTGCTCGCACCATAGCTTGAGCCGATCGACCGCGCCTGCGGGTGAGCTAATGCCGACAGTAACAGCCGTTGGACTGATGGCTGCAAGATCTAATCCCCACAGTTGCCACAGCGGCAAATTTGCGCGTTTGCCTAACCAGTCATGCAGGGCAACGTCTATCGCTGCACGAGCCGATGAGCAAGTTGATGATTCCAGCATTCGGGACTCAATCGCTTGCTGCTGAAAGGGATGTAATGGTGATAGTAGCGGGACTAGGTTCGCTAAATCTTGCTGAATGCGTTCAGTGGTTTGAGGGGGCGAGCTAATCGAAAAAGGGGAGGCTTCGCCCCAGCCTTCAATGCCCTCGTCGGTAATGCGTACCCACAGATTGGTTGAGTCTGCGGTGGTGCCTCGGCTAATAGTCAGGGGAACCCGTTTGTGAACGGTAAATGGCTCAATCTCAATTTTCATCTAGCGGGTTTGCTACCTCAATTAGATTGCCGTCAGGATCACGAATATATACCGATAGGATAGGGCCTAACGTTCCAGTCCGCTGCACCGGGCCTTCAATAATAGGGACTGATAAGGCGGCAAAATGTTCTGTGACACTTTCTAGCGGCGTGGACGTTATGAAGCAAAGGTCAGCAGAACCAGGCTGAGGAAATTGTGCCTTTGGCTCAAAAGGTTGCTTGGCAGGGTGAAGATTGATCTTCTGTGGGCTATTGCCGATTTGAAGGGCGACTCTATCTCCACCATTCGCTACTTTGAAACGAATAATTTGGCAGCCCAAAATCATTGAGTAAAATTTGCAAGTTGTTTCTACATCGGCAACTGTGAGCACTAAATGATCTAGCTGCTGAAGGACAATCATTGGTAACTTTCGTTCAAAGATGGCTGATATTTTAGGATTAATAAATATATTGGCTATTGGCGCAAAAATATATCGGCGCAAATGTACAGGCAAAAAGTATTCGGCAGTTCTATTTAGGCTAAGCCGAAACTGCCAGGCTTTCCATCCAGGCTGGGCGGCCATAGATGCCAGCTAGTAGCTCATCTACTCGAAAAACTTGCTCTATCGACTCCCAGTAAATAGCAGAACCGCCACCCCACACCTTCAAATCCTCTAGCTGTTCATCAGTTGGCCTGGCAATAGGGATAAAAGCATCGGGTGCATTTTCGACCATCTCAAGCCTATCGACGGGAATGAGATGGCGTGAGCCGTCGTCCAGGGTAAGTTCTAATTCCCGGCTCGTAGCAATGTATCGAGCATCAGTGGCTAGTCTCTTATCTTCATAGGGTGCCATGATACTTTCTCCAAGCTTCTCGACAGCTTTCTAGATTGTCTGGCGAGTCTACCTGTACATGAGGTGGTCGATGGTCGCGAGTCTGTACGGTTACGGTAACGCCGTTTTGTTTGAGCACTAAAGCCATTGTTCTTCCCAGCCTTACTTCCCGTATCCTGACTTGATTATTGAAGTTGGGTTTTAGATACAATGCGAGTTTTTTTGCGATCGCGTTCCGATAGCTCTTTCCCCGCCTGCAACTGCGTCGCGTTCTCCTGCAATACCGTCGCGGCGTTCTTATCGCCCATTTGAATGGCGGTATTCGCCGCCGATTGCAGCATCGTGACGGCTCCTTTGCGATCGCCCGCCTTCAATTTCTCCTCAGCAATCTGCGTCTGCCGATATTTCGCTAGCGCCAAAATATTTTGCTGAACACCCGCATCCACCTTGGGCGTATAGGTTGATAGCGCCGCAATTTCGATCGGTACCGCTGCGCTCGTTTGTCCATTGAGCCCTAAAACAGGATCGTCGTAGGTTACCTGTAACTGCCCGATGGTAGCTGTGCCTTCTGCAAGCTGAGGGATATAGAGATTGAGCAGAATGACGCGAGGCTGATCTTTCATTAAGTCGCCAATGCGTACTATGGCCTGATTGCCTGCTTGAACGGTGGGCAATTCAACCGTTTCAGGGGCGACTTGGGCAACGGGTTTGAGGTCGGCGAGGCGAGTGCCATCGGCCAATGTGACGTTCAAATGAGCGTTGGTGAGTCCGACGGATTGAATGCGCCTAAACAGGCGGCCAAAGATTGCGATCGCCGCTTCTGCATGTTCGATATAGTTCAGCGAACCATTACCGGCATCTGCAATCTGCTCCAGCACATCCTGATTCCAATGGTCGCCAAAGCCCAGCGTATTCACTGTCAGATTATATCCTCTGGCTACATCTGCCAGCTTTAGCGCTCGCGCATTGTCCCCATGCTCATTTTCGCCATCGGTCAGCAGCAGTAGCTGAGAAACGCGGTCTTCTTTCCCCGTCGCCAATTCGCCAATACCGGCCTTGAGCCCGTCGTCAATTGCGGTGCCGCCGCCAGCCCTAAGGCCATCAATACGGCGCTTTACTTGATCGAGATCGGTGGCGGGCTGATTGGCCACTAGCACTTCGGCTTTGTGGTCGAAGGCGATGATTGAGATGCGATCGCGCGCCGTCAGCCGGTCAATAATTTTATGCGCTGCCTGCTTCACCGTTTTTAGCGGCGTGCCCATCATCGAGCCGCTGCGATCAAGCACAAAGCACAGGTTCAGCGGCGCAGGTTCCCCTTCTCCCATAGCCGATACCGACACCGATAGCTGCCGTTGACTACTGGTCTGATTCGCCGGTAAATTAGCATCACTAAACGCCCACTGCAACCCAACATTCATCTTCTGACCCCCAAACTCTAAACGGTTTCAATACTTAACCCATCGCTCAAGCTACCCAACTCTTCAGAACTATAGCGCTGGTCGATAGGTTCAATGCCAAGGATCAAACATCAATCTTTGCCAGGTTGATTCCAGATCGTCGCCGCCCCCTTCCAACTTTTCCTGGTAAAAAGGTAGGGTTAACCGTCAAAAACAGGCCAAAAACCACCAACCAATCGCCGCCCCAGCAGGTTCAGTAGCGAGCTACTATGGAAAGCACATTGTTCTAATCACGTTCACAATTTTCACCCTTAAAACCGTAGCAAGCTGAGCCTTTTATGAGTTCTCCTATCAAAGCCGTTCAAGCACCCTATGGAGGCGGATCGGCAGCCTATCGGACACCCCCACCGGATCTGCAATCGCTTCTCCTCAAGGAGCGAATTGTGTACTTAGGAACGCCACTCGTTTCCTCTGACGACTTTAAGCGTCAGATGGGCGTTGACGTCACCAAACTCATCATCGCCCAGCTCCTGTATCTAGAATTTGACGATCCCGACAAACCTATCTTCTTCTATATCAACTCCACGGGCACTTCCTGGTATACCGGCGACGCCATTGGCTTCGAGACAGAGGCTTTTGCCATTTGCGACACTATCAAATACATCAAGCCCCCTGTCCATACTATTTGCTTAGGCCAAGCAATGGGTACAGCAGCCATGATTCTCTCTTCGGGTGCTAAAGGTTCTCGGGCAAGTCTGCCCCACGCCACCATTGTGCTAAACCAAGCCCGCTCTGGTGCTCGGGGTCAGGCCACTGATATTCAAATTCGTGCTGAAGAGGTACTGGCTAACAAAGCTGCCTTCCTCGATATCTTGGCAGACAATACCGGTCAAAGTATTGAAAAGTTGGATAAAGATACCGATCGAATGTTCTATCTAAATCCTGAAGAAGCCAAAGAGTACGGCTTAATCGATCGGGTACTGAGTAGTACTAAAGAGCTGCCAGTGGCGATTCCGGCGGGTGTCGTTTGATGTGTTTTCTTGTCCAATTTTCCAAACCATTCAAAGCCTATGCCCGTCGATAGAGTCTTGCGCGTTCCTTATAACTTGCCAGGTAGTCAAAACTGGCAGTGGGTCAACATTTTTACCCGCATGAGCCAGGAGCGTATCCTATTTATCAATCAGCCGCTTACCGATGGCGTGGCTAACTCTATCGTGGCCGCCCTTCTCTACCTTGACTCAGAAGATAATACCAAGCCGATTTATCTGTATATCAACTCTATTGGCGATCCGGTCGCAAGCGGTCAGGCAGATGCTTCGGCGGGTATGGTTTCCATTCGAGCGGGGTTGGCGGTATATGACACGATTGCCCATATTAAGTCGGAAGTGGTGACTATCTGTATGGGTACGGCCTACGGCATGGCTGCTGTGCTGCTGTCATCTGGCACTAAAGGCAAGCGAGCGGCGCTGCCCCACACCACGATTGCCCTGACCCATCCGCAAACAATGACCAGAGGGCAGGCCACTGACATCAATCTGGAAGCTGTAGAAGTGCTAGAGAAAAGGCGACTCATCCAGCAGATTTTGGCCGATAACACTGGGCAGACCCCAGATAAAATTTCTAAAGACATGGAGCGTATGTTCTATTTGTCGCCTGTAGAAGCTAAAGAATATGGTCTGATTGACCGTGTCATTGAAAATCCAATTCTGAGCGAAGCGGGTTAACTTTACAACGCTTCAATATCTCCATTCACCTACAACTCTCAAACATCCCATGCCTATTGGAACTCCCAGCGTCCCCTACCGTTTACCCGGCGGCACTTACGAACAGTGGATCAGCATTTACGATCGCCTGTTTCGCGAGCGCATCATCTTTTTAACAGAAGAAGTCGATGATGGTATTGCTAATGCCATTGTGGCCTACATGCTGTATCTCGATTCGGAAGACAATACCAAGCCGATTTATCTGTACATTAACTCGCCTGGTGGCTCGGTCACAGCGGGAATGGCCATTTATGACACGATGCAGTACATCAAATCTGAGGTGGTTACCATCTGTATGGGTTTGGCGGCAAGTATGGGGGCCTTTTTGCTGAATGCGGGCAGTCAGGGTAAGCGGCTGGCGCTGCCTCATTCGCGGATTATGATTCACCAGCCTTCGGGCGGGGTGGGGCGATCGCAAGCCACCGACATCGAGATTGAAGCCGCTCGAATTGTGCAGGTGCGTCGAGATTTAAACGCACTGATGGCCTCGCACTCTGGTCAACCCGTTGAGAAAATTGAGAAGGATAGCGATCGCGACTTTTTTATGTCTGCCGCAGAGGCCAAAGAATATGGCCTGATCGATCGAGTGATTGAAGAACGCTTACCTGCTTAAGCACTCAGCGATAGTAGTAAACATACGGGGGCCAGAGCGCGGCAGATCCGGTATGATTCTGGCCAATCAAAGTCCCTCCTTTGTTCCTTTCGTGCTGATACGCCCCTGTTGACATGAATTTGGCTCGCCATTATCAAACATTAGGCTTGCGCCGCAGTGCCTCGCTGCAAGAGGTTAAAGGTGCCTATCGGCAGTTGGTGCGGCGGTATCATCCTGATATCAACCCCGATGAAGCCGCTATTGAGAGCTTTATTAAAATAAACGACGCTTACACCGAGGTATCAGCCGCAATGCGGCAGGTAAGCCAGGGTAGAACGGACGCACAGGTTACCTCTGACGCACATCGGCAAAGCCCAGTTCCGTCGCAACCACCCGATGGCGATGCCTTAACCCTAGAGAGCCTGAAACGAACGCTAGAAACGCTCGGCTTTGGTAAGTTTTCAGCGGGGCAGTATGTAGTCTCTAAGACTGAAGAAGAAGGGGCTGAGATAGCGTCTACAGATTTGACCGCAGATAAGGCAACGCCGCTGACGAGTGCTACGACCATTCCCCGGCCTTCTGACCCAGAGGCGCTGCTGAAGCAGGATGCTTACAGACAGTTGAGATCACTGCTGAAGCAGCAGAAATTTCCACGGGCGATCGCCTTGGTCGAAGGCTTGGCCCACCGGATGCCTGCCGACTTGGAAATTATCCAGTGGCAGGCAATTGTGTATCAGCGCTGGGGGCGGCAACTGATTAAAGAAGGCCAATCCGAAAAAGCTCGAATTTATCTTAAGAAGGCGTTACGCACTGACCCCCACAATCAATCATTGTGGAGCGAAGTGAACCGCGATTTTTGGCAATTGGCTAACCTGGCCAACGTCAGCGGCTGATAGACGCTCATCCATAATGCTTTATCCCGTTACCCGGCTATTGTCGAAGCTTTGGCAGTAGTCCTCTACGCCTGCTTTGAGCACATAGATAGCGACGGGCGTTGCAATCAGTGCTGGGCAGTCGGTTTCTTGCGTGAGATAGTCAATTAATGGGCTGATCTGCCCTGCCAACAGCGATGTGCGAAACTGGGGCTGACAAACAATATGCCGATAGCGCTTGCTAAAACTTGCGAGCCACTGCTCATTGGTATCGGGCTCTTGACCGGATTTCAGGGCCAGGGAAATCGCTGCGTCTTCTACGTCCCCGTCGCAATCTTCAATTTCTTGAAGGGCCTCCAGCGCTTGAGGATAGTCGGCAAGGCGAGCCTGCAACTGAGCCACTTCTTCAGGTGTGATAACGGTCATTGAGCGCTACAAATGAGACGACTGGGGGCATAAAGCCAGGATTAGCTGCCTATAGTACCGGAAACGATTCCATAAAACCACTCCTCGAATCGGTTGCCCCAAGCGTCTAGGGAGTAGTGCATCTGTGCCTGCAATCGGCAGGCTTGTCTGTCTATATGCTCAAGCTTTGCGATCGCTTTGACCATTTCTTTTATGCTGCCAGGCGGGACTAACCAGCCAGTTTTGCCGGACTGAATAATTTCTGCTGGGCCACCTTGCTGGTAGGCAAGCACGGGCGTGCCGCAGGCCAGGGCTTCTATGGCAACGATGCCAAAAGCTTCTGTCCAGCGGGGCGTCATCAGCAGGGCTTTGGCTTTGCCTAATTGCTGCTGGAGGGCTGCGGTTGGTAAAAATCCACAGTATTCAATCTGTGCATCAGGCGTTTGAGAAATTTGCTTTTGAATGCTTTGCCAGTAGTCAGAGTTTTCTAATTTACCGAATATTTTGAGGGGATGGTAGGCTGCGATCGCCGCTTCTACGGCATCTTTTAATCCCTTTTCAGGCGAAATACGACCGACCCAGGCCAGATAATTGTCAGGGCCACCACAGTACTGGTATTGATTAATATCTATCGCACTGCCTAGAATCTGCCAGTTAACAGGAGACGGGGAGATAAACGTATTGGCCTGCGATCGCGTGTAGGCTGCCAAGGTGCCGGGGAACTGTTTTGATAGCCGAATAATGGCGGCGTCGATGCGATCGCTCAGCGAACCCATGCTGACAAAATGGGCAACGGGTACCGACAAAAAAGGCGTCAGATAAAACGGTAGCCAGTCATAGGCAAAGTTGACCAGCAAATCATATTCAGCTTGAGCCCGCCAAGCATATTCCCAGCTATTGGCGAGCGCTTCTCCAGTCAGTGCGGGTGCTGTGCGTGCTTGACTCTGGGCCGTCGTTTGCCAGGTGCCAGGAATCTTGATGAGTTCTGGGGCTTCAGGGTCGGATAAATCTGACTCGGGAAGAACAGAGCCTACAGGAGCGGCGATCGCGACTCGATGACCGCGCTTCGCCATTACTTGCGCCAGGCTCGTAACCGTCAATTCCACACCACCACCGAGTCCCGAGCCTAAAGGCCCAACCGGGGTAGATAGCAGTAGCAGTCGCAGAGGCTTCAAGTGGTCTACTAAAAAGATGAATGCTACTGAGAAGATCTGCGGATTGAGGCTTCGCTAGAAAGCAAATCTATGGGGGTAGCGCTGCCAGCAGAAAAGGAGCGCATACTAGAATCAATGTCTTGCGTTTTGCGAATCCGGTTGAGCTGCTCCAGTGCCCAAGTAGCGGTCTGACGCACTTCTGGGTCTTCGTCCTCTGTAGCATGGCCCAGCATCTGGCTGATTTGTACTACCTGGTCGTATACGCGGGTGAGGTCGCGAATGGCATTTTTGCGTACCTCTGGGTTGCTGTCTTGTAATGCGATCGCCAGTGCTCTGCTCATCGGCTTCAGCGAGCGAATGCCAATTTCTGAAAGCGCTGCTAGCACCAGACTTTTTTCCTTAGAATCGGCATCCACCATCGAATCGACCAGCGGCTGCATCGCCAGAGAGTTTCCTCTTTGACCTAGCTCCCAAATCGCCTTGCGACGACAAGCTGGATCGGGATTGCGCAGGTCGCCTACCAATCCATCAATAATGTCTATTTGGGCGAGGGGAGTGGTGCCGCCGATCTGACCGCTAGCCATCTGCTGGCTGGTGATGCTCAGCGAGTTCGCCCCAGTACCCATGGCTGGGATTGTGCCATTTGCTGCGATCGCAGGCGTTGCCTTTGTAGAACGCTGAGACGGCAATCCAGTATCAAGCCCCGCCTCTCCCCAACTCCCTTCTTCTGAGGCATCAGCTTTGGTCTTGCCCCTATTAGCAATCAAAAAGCCCACACCGAAGCTACCCAAGAGCGCAATCAGCCCCAACCCTAATCCAAATACTTTCCCAAGTCCGCCGCCCTCGTCGGCAGAATCAGCAGCATCGGCCTTAACCGCCTGTGCAATATCGATGTCACCAGGTATGCTCGCCTCCGCAGAGATGGGGTCGGATGAGACGGGATTGGGGGAGATGGAGTCGGGCGAGGGTGCATCGGCCACAGATGATGCATTACTAGCTGGCGTCGTGGCGGCTGTGGGGCTAGCTGCGTCTTCACCCGCGTCTTCACCCGCGTCTTCACCCGCGTCAGAGGGTGTCTGAAGCGCCTGAAGGCGTTCCCAAGTTTCGTCACTCAAGCTGCCGGTTTCGCCGAGCCCAGCGTCAGCTTGAAAAGCCTTCACCGCTCGTTGGGTTGCCAAACCGTAAATGCCATCGACCGGGCCAGTATAGTAATTGCTCTTTTGTAATCGACGCTGAAGAACTTTGACCGCATCGCCCCTAGAATTAATGTCTAGGCCACCGCCTGCTGAACCCCCAGAGGCTTGGGCAACCAGTACCGGAGACGGCAATTGCTGAGTAGGAATAGCAGCAGCAATGCCCTTGGTTCGCATTGCCGGAGCGCCCAACGCAGCTAGGCAGGTGATAAATACTAAAGTAGAACGCCGAATCATTGCTATTCTTGCCTATTATCTTTTCGGGATTCAGCAGCCCCTAAAATTCAAAGACTGCGTGAAACAAGTGAGGGATTGCGGTAGGTCTCTCAGAGAAGAGCTGTAGCTCATGTCAATCCAAAAATGGATAGATAAGAAGTATCCCTTATAACTATTCCTATCAAAAGTAGGATTCCCGCTCAATTTGCATTTCTGTTGATTGAAAGGTAAATCGGCTGGCCGCCATTAAATGCGATCGGTTGTTTTACTGAGGCCATCCTACCCTAGACATTCGGTGAAAAAGCCTACAACTACTCCGATTTCTTCTCTTCTTTACGATTGACCTCTTGAGGTTTACGTATATTTCTTGATGCGTACTGAAACGGTGAGTGCTTTTGTTGACGCCATACAGCTACAAAAACCCGTAGACAGCTCATCGCCTCAAGCTTACCAGGCAAATTCGATAATGGATAGATTGCCATCGGCCAAATAGCGCTAATCGACCGGTTTTTGAGAGCCTATTGAGTCCGAATCGACTGACTCTGCCGCTTTTCTGACAGTTTCTGCGGCTATGGGTATAGATAGATAGGTTGACAGTAAGTCTGCTAGCTGTGTGCGCTGGTTAATTAGATAAATGCTAACCAACGTCAGCAAAACGCCGCTCCACTGCAAGGCACTCAGGCTTTCTGAAAGCAATAGAGTACTAAACAGCAGGGCAAACACAGGGGTTAAAAAAGTGAGCGCACTGAGGCTAGTAAGGTTGCCTTGGGCGGCGATGTAGAAGAAAACGCCGTAGGCAATAGCGCTGCCAAAAACGGTCGCATATCCCAGCTCTGCCCAGCCAGTGAGTGAAATGCCCTGCCAAGCAGCGTGAGCTTCGTTGGCCCACGACATTGCCAGCAACGGTGTGCCTCCGATAATCATATGCCAGCCGGTTGCCGCTACCGGGTCGGCAACCTGGGCAACGTAGCGAATCAGGATTGTCCCTACTGCCATTGACAATGCGGCCATCAGCATTAGCCATTCGCCCTGTTGGAAGAGTACTGACCACACTTCTTGCTCGAAGGTAGCGATGGGTTCAAACGAAAGCCCTTGACCCTGGAAAAAGGCGATAATCCAATCATCTGGCAGGCCAATGAAGCTGATGCCTAGCAGCCCAATTGATAGACCGCTCCAGCCCAAGGGGCCGATCCATTCTTTAAACAAGATGCGGGCCATAATCGCCACTGCTAGTGGCTGAGAATCAATCATTACAGAGCCCAGCCCTGCGCCCGTGCGTTCCAATCCTTTGGCTAAGAATCCTTGAAACAAGGTGCCATCGACTAGGGCAAAAAGCGCAATCCATAGCCAAGCTCGCCATCCTTTGGGCTGCTCTCGGCCTATAACGATGGAAAATAGGACAACGAGAATACCAGCGGGGAGCAGCCTGACACCTGCAATAAATAGCGGGGTTGTCTCTAGCATGACGCCTTTCATTGCCACCATGGCGGTGCCCCAGAGAAAGAAGGGCGAAATCAGGACTAGCGGGGTAGTGGTGAGTTTAAGAAAGGGGGACGGCGCTGCTGCTTGAAGCGAACTGGCGGTGTCGGTATTGGGGCGATGATCCATGTAGAAAAGGGACGGTTGAGGTGCGCCTGGCAGGTCGTATACTTAACTCTAAAGTAATGTAAAGCCTAGCGCACCCCTGAGATTTTTATGATTTGGCCCTTTAAGCCTCGTTACCGTAAACAAGTTGCCCGGATTGAAGTGCTGGGTGCGATCGCCGGGTCAACTCGCAAGCGCGTACTAGAGGCACTCAAAGAAGTCGAAGAAAAAAAGTTTCCGGCCTTACTCCTTAGAATCGACAGCCCCGGCGGCACCGTCGGCGATTCTCAAGAAATCTACAGCGCGCTCAGGAAGCTGCAAGAGAAAGTAAAGATTGTCGCCAGCTTTGGCAATATTTCAGCCTCTGGCGGCGTCTATATCGGCGTCGGCGCAAACCACATTGTGGCCAACCCTGGCACTATCACAGGCTCTATCGGGGTGATTCTACGCGGTAATAATATTGAGAAGCTGCTAGAGCGCGTAGGTGTGTCTTTCAAGGTGGTTAAATCTGGCCCTTACAAAGATATCTTGGCTTTTGACCGAGCATTGACGCCCGCCGAAGAAGCTATTTTACAAGAGCTAATTGACACCAGCTATCGGCAGTTTGTGCGTACGGTGGCTGAAGGCCGCAACCTATCGGAATCAACCGTACGCGAGTTTGCAGACGGGCGGGTGTTTACTGGCGAACAGGCGCTGGCTTTAGGCGTCGTAGACCGGCTGGGGTCAGAAGAAGATGCCCGCCGCTGGGCGGCTGAATTAGGCGGGCTGGATCCTGATAAGGCAGAGTGCTATACCTTTGAGGAGAAAAAGCCGCTGTTGAGCCGGGTGCTGCCAGGTAACCGTTCAGCGCTGGACGTGCTGCCAGCCCATATGAGCGCGACCTTAGCTCGCCTTGATTTTGAAGTTGCGACGAATGGAATGCCGCTGTGGATGTATCAACCGCCCGGAATGGTTAAATAAAGGGTGCAGGTGAGCTAGCAAGGGAAAAAACCGCTGTGGATTGGCAGGTACGAGCCATTCGGGGGGCAACCACCGTTTCAAAAAATTCTGTAGAGGCCATTGCCGCTGCTGTGACTGAAATGCTAGACGCCATGGAGTCGCAGAACCAGCTAGATCCGACGCGAATTATCAGCGCGACGTTTTCAGTAACGCGCGATTTAGATGCTATTTTCCCGGCTGCGATCGCCCGAGCCCGCCCCCAATGGGACTGCGTTCCCCTGCTCGACGTCCAGCAAATGCATGTAGAAGGCAGCCTAGCCAAATGCATTCGCCTGATGCTACATGCCTACTTACCCGTTTGCCAAAGCGAAGTCAAGCATACCTACCTGCGCGGTGCCCGCGATTTGCGCCCCGATTTATGTCTGACCCGCGACTAACCCAATTCTTAAACACACTGATCTCGCGGGGGTTCTCACTTTTGAAAGAGCCCCCGGTTTGAGAGGTCTTCCCTGAGGGGCTCAAATCATTTTGCGCTAGCCACTACGCTTTTTACGTAAGTTAAAACACGTATGTAAGGACACTTTCGCCATGGTCACAAGTGCGCAAACGCCAGCCGGTAGCACCCCCGATGATATTGCTCAAGAACTCTCAGCCTATGAGGCGCTGACCACCGACGAGAAACTCGGTCTGCTCTGGGTGATATACGAAAATATGGGCGGCTCAATCACCCCCGCCGCACCCGGCGCAGGCGGAGAGCAGTTTACCCAATCGCTGCTTGACGAAGTGAAAGCGATGGAAGAGTCAGATCAGATGACATTTATGCGAAATCTGATCGACCACAAAAAGACAGACGAAACAGAAGCCTACAGCGCGTTTGAGAAAGACGGCAAGCTTGTGTTCTGGTATGAGCTTGCAGAAGGCATGGCCGCTGGAGAAATTATTCAAGTTCCTGACGACTATGAACTGTCTGGAGCGGCTTCTCAGGTCTTCAACAAAATTACAATGCTTGAATTTAATCAGCAAATTACGTTCCTACGCCATGCCGTCGTTGATATGGGCGCATAGATGCCTTAATCAAAGCCCTTAATCAAAGCCTTAGTCAAAGCGGTTTCACAGCACGCTATTAGACTTATTAAAAAGTCCTGCCGTTTTTGAAATGGCAGGACTTTTTTGTCTTTATAAAGCTGATTTACCGCCTAGCGGCTAATTAGTGACCATCGTTTCCTGACTTGTGATGAAAGCGAATGCCCAGAAATAAATCGTACATAAAGCCCATAAAGTCTTTCGTTTGCATGAGACCCAGTGACTGAGGCGACCCCTTTTCATCTAGCAAGGGCTTCATAAT
The DNA here is from genome assembly GCA_049791095.1 of Phormidesmis sp. Lineage (GTDB taxonomy): Bacteria > Cyanobacteriota > Cyanobacteriia > Phormidesmidales > Phormidesmidaceae > Phormidesmis. The sequence continues at coordinate 144,065 of JBAQZP010000047.1, read as the reverse complement.
CTCGTAGGCAGGTTTGTACTTGTACCAGGGAATAGAAGGCCACAGATGATGCACCAGATGGTAGTTCTGTCCCATGATCAGAAAGTTGAGAACTTTACCCGGATAAACCCGAGCGTTTTGCCAACGGTTGCGGGTTTTGAACGGGCGATGGGGCAGATAGTCGAAAAACAGCCCCAGCGCCAGACCCACGACTAAAGCGGGAGAAAACCAGAAGTTGAACAAGTAGCCAATAAAGCCAAAATGCACAGCCGCGTATATGAAACATGCCACCACTGCCCGGCTCAAAACCCACTCTAAAAGCTCATATTTTTTCCAGAGTCGCCGCTGAAAAAAATATATTTCATGGTAAAAAAAGCGAGCCGCAATCAGCCAAAGCGGGCCACCCGTTGAAACAAAATGGTCAGGGTCATTTTCGGGATCGTTTACATGTGCGTGGTGCTGTAAATGCACCCTAGTAAAGACCGGAAACGTAAATCCCAGCATGAGGGCGCTGCCATGGCCTAGCACTGCGTTAATAATGGGATTGCTATGCGCCGATCGATGAGAAGCATCGTGAATGACGGTGCCCACCAGGTGCAATGCCAGCGTGTTAAGCGTGAAACAACACCAGCTCGGCATATGCCAGCTAAAATATCCAATTGTCGAAAAGACTACAAGAGAGACAGCCCCGAGAAAAATTAGCAAGTCTGGGCTTGCGCCGCCGTCTGCATCTAGAAACCGCTTAGGGACTCTCCGGGTAACCGTCAGGGGCCTTACTGCCGCCGACACCATACATTGCTCCTTCACACCACGTTTTGGTCTGCGTTCTTCGGTAGTATACGCTACCTGAGATAGATAATAAATTTTTGTGACATTAGATTGTTATGTACAAATCCAGAAAAACGCTGCTGAGGCAAGGGACAACGTCACCCTTTGGGCACTGGAGCATCTTGTTTGAGCCACTTATGCACCGACATCAGGGCTGCCAGGGGCCTGATGTGCGGCGAATGTTGAATCAATCGCTCAGGGCCTTTGCTCGGAAGCACGACTTCCTGCAATTGATAGGGCCTCGCAATGGTATCGTTTGAGCAGATATCTTTCTTGTATTTTTACCGATAAGCGTATGCGATCTTCCCAGGGAAAGGCTCCGCCAATGCGTCCTGCTCTGCGCCGAACTAAAATTGTTGCAACCATTGGCCCTGCGACTCAAGACCCAGATACCTTAAGAGCCCTGATTGAGGCTGGGGCAACAACCCTAAGACTCAATTTCTCTCACGGCGAGATCGAAGGCCATAAAAAGAATATTAAGCTTATTCGTCAGCTTTCGTTTGAGCTTAACCAACATGTGGGTATTTTGCAGGATTTGCAGGGGCCAAAGATTCGGCTCGGCAAATTTGCAGCGGGCTCTATTCAGTTGGCTAAAGGGGACAGCTTTGTGCTGACGAGCCGCCTGATACCTGGCACCCAGACGGAAAGCTCTGTCACTTATGAGCCGCTGGTAGACGAGGTGCCTCATGGCTCCACCATTTTGCTAGATGATGGCAAGGTGGAAATGAAAGTTGTCGGCAAGGACGTAGAGAAGCGAAACCTCAACTGCGAGGTCGTCGTGGGTGGCAAGCTGTCTAACAGCAAGGGCGTTAATTTTCCAGGCGTTTATCTTTCGATCAAGGCGCTGACTGAAAAGGACAAGAAAGATTTACTGTTTGGCCTCGACCAGGGCGTGGACTGGGTGGCGCTGAGCTTTGTCCGCAATCCCCAAGATGTTTTGGAAATTAAGGAAATTATTCAAAATAACACCAAGCGCCGCGTGCCGGTGATTGTGAAGATCGAGAAGCACGAGGCGATTGAGCAAATGGATGCCATTTTGTCTTTGTCGGACGGGGTGATGGTGGCCAGAGGAGATCTGGGTGTAGAGCTGCCTGCCGAAGATGTGCCGGTATTGCAAAAGCGGTTAATCTCGACGGCGAACCGATTTGGCATTCCGGTGATTACCGCGACCCAAATGCTAGATAGCATGGTGGACAGCCCTCGGCCAACCCGTGCTGAAGTTTCTGATGTTGCCAATGCGATTTTTGACGGTACTGATGCGGTAATGCTCTCGAATGAAACGGCGGTCGGGGATTTTCCGGTAGAGGCGGTGGCGACGATGGCTCGGATTGCTCTGCGAACTGAAAAAGAGCAAATGAAGCGAGTCACTGAAGAGTTTAGTAAAAGTCATACGATTCCCAACGCGATTAGCCAGGCGGTGGGGCAAATTTCGTCGCAGCTACGGGCCTCGGCGATTATGACGCTGACCCGCACAGGGGCGACGGCTCGAAATGTTTCTAAGTTTCGGCCTAAAGCGCCAATTCTGGCGGTGACGCCGCTGGTAGATGTGGCGCGGCAGTCGCAGTTAGTGTGGGGGGTAACGCCTTTGCTCGTGATGGATTCTAGCTCTACAGGGCAGACGTTTCAGGCGGCGATGAATGTAGCACAGGAAAAGTCACTGCTGCACGATGGTGACCTGGTGGTGATGACGGCGGGCACTCAGCAGGGGGTGGCGGGCTCTACGGATTTGATTAAGGTGGAAGTGGTGACGGCGGTGCTAGGGCAGGGGCGCGGGGTCGGTGAGGGGTCGGTGAGTGGCCGGGCGCGAATTGCCCACGATACGGCGGCGATTAAGGACTTCCATGCGGGCGAAATTTTGGTGGTGCCGCGAACGAGCGCAGACTATGTGGATGCAATTCGGCGAGCCGGTGGCATTGTTACGGAAGATGACAGTTTGACCAGTCATGCGGCGGTGCTGGGGTTGCGCTTGGGAATTCCGGTGATTGTCGGTGTAAAGCAAGCGACGGAGATTATTCGCAACGGCACGATTGTGACGCTGGATGTGAGCAATGGGGTCGTGTGTTCGGGGACGTTTAGTGCGCCACGGGAAGAGGTGGCGCTGGTTTAAGGTTGTCTGGCTTGTGAGGTCGGTGGCCTAGCGGTGATAGAAGGCGGGGGAGCCTTGGTAGATGCGATCGCGCTGCGCCTGAGACAATCTTTGTGACCCTTGCGGCCTGCTCTGGGCTGGGCTCCCGGCTGGGTGAGAAGGTTCTCTATTATTGTTGTCGTAGGTCTCTAAGGATTCAAACGGGGGGACGAATCTGTGACTTTTGCGATCGTAGGTGAGCACGGAGCCATCTTCGATATTGTAGATCCAGCCGTGGAGAGCGATTTCGTTTTTGTGGAGGTGCGATCGCACCGAAGGATACGTACGCAAATTATCAATCTGCGTCAGCACATTTTCAGCTACCAGAGTCGCCAGCTTTTCTTTTTTGCCCAAGTGACCATAATTCTCCTCGACCATTTCGCGCGTCGCCTCGGTATGCTTCAGCCAGTTGTACACCAGCGGCATCTTATGCTCTAGCTCGCCTACCTGCAACAGACCCTTCATTGCGCCACAGGTGGTATGCCCACAAACAATAATGTGCTTAACCTCTAGCGATTTAATCGCATATTCTATTGTGGCTCCTTCGCCACCATTCGTCGCGCCATAAGGTGGAATGATGTTGCCTGCATTGCGAATGACAAACAAATCGCCCAAGTCTGCTTGCGTAATGAGTTCGGGCTGCACGCGCGAGTCAGAACAAGTCACAAATAGAACACGCGGATGCTGGCCGCGCGCAAGTTCTTGTAGCAGTTCTTTATTTTGCGGCACGTAGCTAGTTTGAAACTCTCGCAGCCCTTTAATCACATCTTTCATAAGCTCAATCCTTCCGCTCGTGCTTTCATAATCTCACGTTAAGTGGTCATAGACCCTTGAAACTGAATCTAAAGAAGCCGCGTGTGGATGCATTCCTACGCTGTGTGATCTACGCTATGTGAGTGATCGCAAAGCCGGGGTGTTGAATTCGATCAGGGCTTGAGCGGTGTGGGCGGCTTCGGCTGCTAAAGCCTCATTCGTCTGATCTAACAACTTCCATACCGCCTGCAACATCTCGTCTGTTCCCTGCCGACTCACCGCTGACACTCGAAAGACTTTTTCACCCGCTACTAAAGCCAACTGTGAGGCGATGTTATCTATTTCCTCTTCTAGCAAGGCGTCGATTTTATTGATAGCTAATATCTGTGGGCGGCTAGCCAGCCCCTGTCCGTAAGCGATCAGCTCTTGCTGAATGGTGTGGTAGTCGGCAATCGGATCAATTGCGGTGCCATCGACTAAATGCAGTAGCAGCTTAGTGCGCTCAATGTGTCGCAGAAAATCGTGGCCAAGACCTTGGCCTTCGTGAGCGCCTTCAATCAGGCCAGGAATATCGGCGAAAAGGGTACCGTCGCCAGTAGGTTTGCGGACGACGCCCAGGTTAGGAACCAGAGTAGTGAAGGGATAGTCAGCGATTTTGGGTTTGGCGGCAGATAGCGTTGAAATGAGGGTAGATTTACCAGCATTGGGCAGGCCAATAATGCCGACTTCGGCAAGAAGCTTAAGTTCTAGCTTGATGCGGCGAATGGCTCCTGGAAATCCGGGTTGCGAATGCTCGGGAGCCCGGTTGCGATTGCTGAGGAAATGACGATTGCCCAAACCGCCTTTACCGCCTGGGGCCACGACTAGCTGCTGGCCCGGTTCGGTCAAATCGCCCACCAAGGTGCCCGCATCCAAGTCTTGTACCAGTGTGCCGCAGGGAACTTCGATTACCAAATCTTCGCCATTGGCCCCAGTTCGATTGCTAGGGCCGCCTCGGGTGCCATTTTCTGCTTGAAAGCGATGCTTGTAGCGAAAATCTAGCAGGGTTTGCAGGCTGCTATTGGCAACGAGGATGACTGAGCCACCTTTGCCACCAGTACCGCCTGAGGGGCCACCAGCAGGGACAAACTTCTCACGCCTGAAAGCGGTGAGGCCATCGCCGCCCGTGCCGCCTTCTACTTCGATTTCAGCTTGGTCGATGAATTGCATATTTTTTTGGGCAAGGGTGAGTTGAGCGCAGGAGGCGTGTGACAATCAGCCTGTCAAGGGCAAGTCTTATTGTAGCGGCTGAGCCTGCTGACTGAGGTCACTAAAGCCTACTGAAGCTCACTGATAGCAGTCTGAATCCGCTCGGCTAACTCGGGGTCTCCCTGATGGGCGGCGGTAATACTGTTGAATCGATCGGGGGTTAGATCGTTGGCCTCGGCAAGCTGACTGGCGTCATTGCAATACTCTACTAGGACGGTGCGCAAATCTACGCGGTCTGCTCTGGGGATGTCGGGCATGTCAGACATTCTGGTTTGCTGGCAGCTCAATGTCATTTCTAAAATATCAGTTTCACTACCGGCGGCGACTAAAATATCGCTAGCAGTGGTGTAGGCTTCTTGGCGTCTTACTTCAATGTCGAAAACGGCGCTAGCATAGTTGGCGACGTCATCATCGGTGAAAGCTTGCGCCTGAGCGACGTTTTGATGGGTCAACAGGCCGAGTTGGGTGAGGGTGAGGGCTGCTAGTGCCAGCGCCAGCCCTGTTCGGTTAAAGCGATAGGTTTGAAAAGCCATGACGATTCCCTGTCTCTATACATTTGATCGGTTTCGTTGATACGCCTGATAATACAGATACTTGTGCGTTTGAGAGAAGGTGCCGGAACGACAGCCGCTCACAGCAGTCTCTAAAATCCGCTTGAAATTTCAATCATTTTAGTTTGCAACGTAATTTCTTCGGGGGCTCCGCGTTTAAGCTGGAATTCTAGATCGAGTAGCTGCGTCAATGCCCGTTGCAATTGCCTTGGCGAACAGCCGCGCACCTGCTTTTGCAAAATGTAGACCCGTTTGGGATTATTAATTTCGGCAGCTTTCGCGATCGCCCGTGTATCCCTCTCCCCCTCCGCCGCTAGCAGACTTACCCACAGCCACCGCCGAAACTGCCCCACCAGCGTTGCCACCACCCGCAGCGCTGGTTCATTATTTGCCAGTAAATCTGTCGCCAAACTCAACGCCTGATCGACCCTACCGGCTATCAGCGCTTCTGATAGCTGAAAGCTGGTCTGGGTGCTCACCGTTACCAGGCGAGTGACCACCTCTGGCGGCAAAGGCTCTGTTTTGACCTGAGCCCCATCAGCGGTTTGGTCGCTCCAGTACAGGCTTAGCTTTTCGACTTCGTTGTAAAGTCTACGAGTATCGGCTCCAACAGCATCGGCCAAGAGCACGGCGGCCTGGGGTTTTAAACGCAGCTTCATTTCTTGAGCGACGCGCTTTACCTGGTTAATTAACTCTTCAGTTTGCCAGGGTGGAATAGTCGCAAATTCGCGCATGTCAGCATATTTCTTCAGCAGTTTAGTTGATTTCAGCCGTCCGTCTGGTTTGTTTGCGCTGGTCAATAGCAGGATGCAGTCGTCAGGTACTCGGGGCAAGGTGCGAGTCATTTCAGTCATGACGTTTTCGGGGCAGCGCTGGCCGAGGGGGGTATCGGCTAGCCATACGAACCGTTTGCCCATCCCAAAAGGGGGCGTCATCGCTTGGTTGAGCGCTTGCATGGGGCCATCAGGACTGTCGGGAGCGATACGGTCGTAGTTGAAGCTAGCCCAGTCGGGGTCGAGGGTGCGATCGCGTAACGCAATCACGGCCTTTTTTAACCGAAACTCGTCAGCGCCCCAAAAAAAATAAACTGGCATACCACAGTGAGACTAATAGGTCTCATCAGCTAACGGTCAATATCGCGGGTCACAATCCTGACTACATAAATATCTATATCGCCAGGTTAAGTGCTTTTTTGATTCAAAGGCGCTTCATAGAAATGTTCGGCATTGTTTTGCTTTTTTGATAGACTAAATTCTATAGGTAGATTGCAACCGCCCACGTGCCAGAGGAACTACATCTGTGATTCATGCAACGCTCCACCAGCTTAAGGTATTTGAAGCGACTGCCCGACACGGTAGTTTTACTCGTGCGGCTGAGGAACTCTATCTGACTCAACCCACGGTTTCTATCCAGGTGAAGCAACTGACAAAAGCTGTTGGGCTGCCTTTATTCGAGCAAATCGGCAAGCGCTTATATCTTACTGAAGCTGGGAAGAAACTGCTGAGCACCTGTCAGGAAATATTTCAAGGGCTCGAACAGTTTGAAATGTCTGTAGCCGATTTGAAGGGCATGAAGCAAGGTCAGCTCAGGCTGGCGGTGATTACGACCGCGAAATATTTTGTCCCTCGCCTGCTTGGCCCCTTTTGCAAGCGCTATCCAGGCATCGATATTTCGCTAAAGGTGACTAACCACAAGCGAATTCAAGAAAGCATGGCGGCTAATGAAGATGATTTGTATATTATCAGTCAAACCCCTTCTCAGATGGATCTGGACATTCATCCTTTTTTAGAAAATCCGCTGATTGTGCTCGCGCCGACCGACCATCCCCTTGCTTGCAAAAAGAACATCCCGATTGAGGCGCTCAATCATGAGCCGTTCATCATGCGCGAGTCTGGATCGGGTACACGCAAGGCCGTCGAAAAACTATTTGCAGAAAATGATATTCAGGTGAAAGTGAGCCTGGAGTTAGGGAGCAATGAGGCGATTAAGCAGGCGATCGCAGGCGGCCTTGGCATTTCTGTGCTATCTCAACACACCATCATTTCCGAAGGCACCACCGGCGAATTTTCAATTCTAGACGTGCAGGGTTTCCCTATCGAGCGCCATTGGTACGCTGCAAACCTGGCGGGTAAGCAACGTTCTGTGGTGGCCGAAACCTTTTTGCAATTTTTGTTAGAAGAAAGCCCAGAAATGGCCCGTCGCTTATTGCCTGGCCTTGGTAAATCCGGACTGAATGAAGCCGAATCTGAGGCTAAAACTAAGGTTGCTGCCGCAAGGCGGTAAACACCGGGCTGGCTTCGGCGTCTTGCAAATTCATCGGCTTGCTCCAGGTGAAAGGGGCCTGCTTTGCGGCAGACATCCACAGCAGCCTTTTAGCACGGGTCATGGCGACGTATAGCAGGCGATACTCTTCGGCCTTCTTTAAATTACTGGCCTGCTGCCAGGCTGTTTCGATATCTGGAATAGGCTCAGGCTTATAGCTTTGTGCATATACGGCGTGAGTATGGGCGCGAAGCTGGGCGCGGGCCACTTCATCCAGGGCAAAGTCGCCAAGAAACTTCATCTGCTGCGGAATCCAAGTGTCGCCGGGGATATTGCGCTTGTGTAAAAAAGGCAGGCAAACGATGTCCCAGTCTAGCCCTTTAGCTTTGTGCATGGTCATGATGGTGACCTGGCCGGGGCGGGTGTATTGCGATTCGGTATCTTCAGCTTCTACGGCGCGGAAACGTTCGCTGCTGAGGAGTTCTTGAAGCGCTAGCAGCATGGCGGTGAGAGTGCTGTCTTCTAGGGTTTGCTGAGCGATACGAGCAGCGAGTTTGTCGGCGGTAGCAAGCTCGCTTTGGTCGTAGCCCAGCGTGAGGCCCAAAAAGGGAATGAGATGATAGGCGGGAAGCTCTAGCCGGGCGCGTAGAAGAGCAGCGCAGTAGCGACGGGCTTGCTGGGCGGGTTGGGCGGTTAGTGGCGGATCGAGCGGGCCAGGATAAAGGAACTGTTCGGGGTTGGTCGCTAGCGGGTTGAGGTCTTGGGTGGGAATGAGCTGGCGGGAGACGAGTACGCGCAGGGCGGCTTTGATGTTGTTGGGGGAGTGAGGGCGTTCGATAAATTGCAGCAGATCGAGGATTTCGCGGGGGATGTGGGTTTTGCGATCGCGTGCCCCCACGTCATATATCTCAATTCCCGTCGCCTCAAAGTCGAACCCTAGCTGCTGGGGATCTTCAAGCAGTTCTCGCAAAAACTTCCCCTGGCGAGACTCCCTTACCAGCACAGCGGCGCTGAGGTTTGCGTCTTCGTCAAAAGCATCTACTATCCGTTGGGCCAGCGCTTTTACTGTTTCAATAATGCTATCAGGGCGAACGAGTTCTACGCCGCCGCCGATGGGAGCTGGATTGGCGTTGGGCTGTGGATCGCTAGGGCCAACGGGCAGAATGTCCTGGCTGCGAAAAGCTTGGATCGCGCCGTTGCGGTTGACCCAATGGAGGGTGGTGTTAGCAGCTTGCATAATGCTTGAGCAGCTTCGCCCTGCCTGTTCAATCGTGGCCAACCGTCCGAGTTCTTGGGCGCGATCGCAAAACTGATTGAAAAACACCGGATCAGCGGGCGTAAATGTCGAGTTAATCGCCTGGTTAGGATCGCCCACACGCACCAGATTAAGCGGTTTACGAGGATCCTCAGGGTCGCCTGCCAGCACCTCTAGCAGCTCGGTTTGCAAAGGCGAAGAATCCTGCGCCTCATCCTCAAAAATGGCGAACACTCGGCTCTGCCAAAGCTGACGAATGGCGGGCTCTTTGAGCGTTTTTAGCGCCGCCAAAATCATATCGTCGTAATCAATCAGCCCTTTGGCGGCCAGCAGCGTTTGATAGTGGGCGTACAGGCCCGCCGCAATCGTGACCACTGCGTAATCAGCCGCGCCTTCTGCTACCCGCACCGTCATCGTCTCAGCAATTTCGGCCAGCTCAGCAGGCAATAATCCTGAGCTTTTGGCCTCATGAATCACGGTATAAGCCAGGGCGGGGAGTACTTCTGTGCGCAAAACCGATTGTCGTCGTAACCGCTCCGTTTCTTCGCCATCAAAGCTTTGGCCTTCAATCAGCCGCTCATACGCAATTGGATTTTCGTCTATCCACTGCTCTACCGCCGTGCGAATTAGACGATGGCTTTGAGTTGGCGAAACTAGGGTCGTCCCTTCAGAGTCTAGCGGCGATAGGTTGATGCCCGAAATCTCGGGATGGCGAGTGGCAATGTTGAGCGCCAGACCATGCAGGGTGTGGACGACGAAGCTGTTGAGCGGTAGAGAAAGTTCTCTGAGGTGCGATCGCACTTTTGCCTTGAGGTTTGCTGCCGCAGAGCGGGTAAAGGTGACCAGCACTAGCTGCTTGCGGGCGTGAAGCTGATGACGGGAAATGGCGATCGCAGCCCCTGCGGCCATGCCGGTAGATTTTCCTGAACCGGGTACCGCCGAAACCGCTAGCGGGCCACTTTCCCACTGCGCCAGAGCCCTCTGCCCAGGCCGCAGGCTCTTGGCGATCTGCTGAAGCTTAAGGGCAGTCTCTGCTGCGGTATCGGGTTTGTGAGGAGTGGCAACCATGTCAAAGATTGAGGTGGTACAAATGAACGACCGCTAAACTACCCAAATTGTAGCCCGCGCTTCGCCGTACTTTGATCTGCCGCGCTTTGCTCTGCCATGCTTTGCTCTGCCATACTTTGCTCTCAGGCTGCTTATGCTTTGACTCTGATGACTTTGACGGTCGCGGGCTGCCACTGCCTTGGCCGCCAACGAAACTGCTTGATTAGCTCACTGATAGGTTGCGCGCGGGCTTCGGTGACAAATACCAGCGGCATCAAGCTGCCTAATCGGACAAAGGCAGACACAGCAAACACAACCGGCAGGCCAAACGCTGGTAGCTCGGTCAAGAAACTGCCCGCTGTCGTGCCTAACGCGCCGCTGATGCCCATGACTGCGGCTGCGATCGCAAAATACCCCGACTGCCGAGCGACCGGAGCCAGCTCCATTTGAATATTGGATAAACACAGGTCAATAGCGGCAAAAGTACTGCCCTGCATCAAATGTAACAGGGGCAAAATTAGCCATACAGAAGCCACACTGCTATCTGAGTGAAGCCACAGCAAGGGGAGCAGCGCTGTGAGTAAGCAATTGCCCATTAGCACCGGACGATTCCCTATCCGATCGGCTAAACGCCCCCACAGCGTAATCATCAAAAAGAACGCACCGTAGATTAAGGCGCTATACAGCGTCACCCACTTCACATTGAGCTGCAAAGTATCTAGCAGGTAGAAGTTAAAGAAGGGCGCACTGAGGTTGACGCCAAACGTCCAAAGGCCAAGGAATAAAAGCAGAATGAGAAAATTGCGATCTACCGGCGAAGGTAAGGGTGAAGGCTTTAACTGACGTATTGCCGCTTTGGGGTTGACATCGCGCATCCGAAACTGAAAGCCTAAGCTCACCAATCCCATCAGCACTGCAATGATCAAAGCAACGCCATAGCCTTCCACCTCGCCACCCATCCAGTTAGAAACCAGCCAGCCCCCCATTGGAATGGTCAGCAGCGCCGCCAAGCTAGCCAGCGACCGGCGAAAGCTAAAGTACCGACCGCGCAACTTTGCAGGCACCAGCACCGCCATCCAGCTCACCCAGGCCGCGCAGCCGAGCGAATCCAAAATGTTGCTAGCTGCCAGCACGCCCATCGTCAGCAGCGTCAGTCCATGAGCCTCTAAAACGCCATGGCTGAATAGAAAAATGCCCGCCGCTGGTAATAACCACAGCAGCCGCGAAACGCCATAAATCCACAGGCAGTAGGTATGGCGACTCGCCGCTTTTTCTGAAAGATAAGCGCCCAATGGTTGCAGCAAATGAGCCATCATCGGGATGGACGTCAGCAGCCCCACCTCGATCGCGCCCGCGCCCAGTCCAAGTAAAAAATTACTAATCAGAACGCCGCGCACGATATTCTCGAAGGCTGAAGAGAAAGTACCATCACAAGTAGAGGCTTTGAGGCTCTGACGAGTACTGGGAATAACCTGTAATCTGCTGCCAGGCATCTCGCCAACAAGTGCTTCTGCAGTCGGTATGTTCCCGTGACTCGGGGCGGCTTCGAGAATGATAGAAGTCATCCGCAGGTATTGTTTCTAAAGGGTTAGATGGTGAAACGATTCCAGAACAGCGCTTGCGCACAGCCGAGTGGCGACAAAGAAAATATGTATTTGTTTACACAGCTTAATTTAGAAAGCGAAGGATAGTTCACAACGCTTGCTAAAATATGCCCCTGGTTGAAAAGGCTTAACTTTAACTTCACTATTGAGACAGGTCACGGCTGTCTCTTTCGGAATACCCCGCTTTGCTCGTCATCCACACACAACACATGTCTTTAGTATCTGGGTGGGCAAGGTTGTAACTGTCCTACCAGCCTTTTGAAGAGACAGAATCGCTGTTTACGATAGGGGCTGAAAGGTATCTGCCGCTAAGGTATTTTTCAGAGGTATTCAAGGCTGCTTTGGTTTACCAGTACACTGCCGGTTGAGAGTCGGTTTAGAGTGCCTAGAATGGTATGCATGTGGTCGGACTTACAAGTCGGAGAACGAGATTAGCTGTGATTCAGGAATTTGAAATATCCATCACCGCCGTGGGTGGCGACCAGTACTTGGTGCGTACAGAAAACGTCGCTAAGGGCGTCCAGCTAGCCGAAGAAAAAGTGCGCTGGCCAGTGGCTGAATGGCTCAAGCAAACCAAAGAGCTAATGCACGACCCTTTGTTAGGGCTATTGCAGGGGCAAACTCGCCACACCCTGCCGACTAGAGCCGGTCAACCTGGACGGCGCAGCCAGTCTGATGAGGCGGCGATCGCAACTTTAGTCAACCTGGGCCAAACCCTACATGACAAGCTTTTCCAGGGGCAGCTTCACGATAGCTGGGTGACTGCCCAGGGCGTTGCCCAAAACCGCCAGCAGTGGCTGCGCTTAAGAATTGGCATGAAAGACAACCGCTTGCAGCAATTACCCTGGGAGGCGCTACATGCGGGCACTCGACCCTTGGCAACGGGTACCGATGTCATTTTTTCTCGCTACATTTTGGACAGGCGGCAAGGCCATTCACTTCAACCTACCAAAGCCAGCGATTCAGGCAGTCATCTGCGAATTTTGATGGTGATTGCTTCTCCAGACGACCAGGAGCGGCTAGAGCTAAAGCAAGAGGTTTATCACCTTCGATCGGAGCTGCACCCAGAAGGGGCTGACGACGATGGCGCGCTACTGGATGTGCAACTAAAGATATTAGAGCAGCCAGGACGCGCCGAGCTGACGCAGGAGCTAGAGCGGGGCAACTATCAGGTGCTGCACTATGCGGGTCACAGTAATTTGGGCAATGAAGGCGGCGATCTTTATTTGGTCAGTCGTCAAACTGGCCTGACGGAGCGCCTGAGTGGTGAAGATTTAGCTGGGTTGCTGGTCAACACGGGCATTAAATTAGCGGTGTTCAACTCCTGCCGGGGGGCTTATAGCGCTGGGACAGAAGCGGGCTGGCAAGAGCGCAATTTGGCGCAGGCGCTGGTGAACCGTGGGGTGCCGGGGGTGATTGCGATGACCGAACGCATTCCCGATCATGTGGCGATTACGTTTACGCAGTTGCTCTACCGCAATTTAAAAAAGGGGCAATCGATTGATCTGAGCTTGAATCGCACCCGGCAAGGGCTGATTTCGGCCTATGGGTCTCATCAGTTTTACTGGGCGCTGCCAACGCTGTATATGCAGCCTTCTTTTGATGGTTATTTGGTCAAGATGGCAGGCGATGCCGCATCGGAAAAGATACGCGATCGCGCCAATCCTCGACTGGCCGATTCAGCCAACGATCCGTTCGGCGGCATGTTTGCTGAACCTGGCCTGGCCGACATTGATTTACCTGGGCCTAGAAAGAAATCGGTGGCTAGCCCAGCGACTGAGGCGATCGCACCTAATCGCCCACACACAGCATCGTTAGACTACCAAAACTTGATCGAAAACAGCGATGCAGCAGCGACAGACGCCATGGTAAAACAGCTTTCAACACCACTAATTCCAATCGAGGTCGATGGCGAACTGCGCCTGCCCGAAGCCATAGAAACGCCCACTGGATTTTACGGAGAGTCAGCGCCTACTATGCCTGCCCGGCCTGCTGCCGACAAACTACAGCAGACTCAAGCAAAGACGCCCACGCCGCCCACTGCCAATGCTGCCACTGCCAAGACCAACACCCGTTCAGCGGTTCCCGAACTCGTAGGCGAGCGGCTCACCCGTAGCCATACCCTCCATACCAAATTTTCAACCGCCTCTGGACTGGCCCTTATAGCAGTCGTTGCTCTGCTAGGGGGTATGAGTGCTATTTGGCTCCAGCGTAGTTTCCAGTCTCGATCAGCGGCTCCTACTGCGATTTCTGCGGCCCCAAACGGTACCGACAATGCCAACCGCGCAGAATTGCCTGCACAAGTAGAACTCGCATTGGCCAGGGGCGACCTGGATGAAGCCGCTGATGCCACCAAGGCACTGATTGACAATAATCAGTTTGAAGAAGCCCTGTCAGCGCTCTCGGTCGGTAACGGTGCGCAACAGCGAGACGTGATTGTCTCCTTTTTCCGAGGCCGCGCCCAGTGGGGCCTGGTGAAGCAAGGCAACGAAGATTTTGCCGCCTCTGACGCTATGCGCTCCTGGGCAACTGCCCTAGAAAGCGAGTCCGACTGGATGGAAATTGTCATGGCTCTCGGCTTTTCGCAGTACGCCATAGGCCGTAAAGACCTGGCATTAGAGAGCTTTCAAGACGCTATCAACCTGGCTGAAAAGCAGCCTGACGCAAAATATATCTACTTTTCGCAAAAGCCAACTGCCGAGTATGCACTCAATGCCCAAGCTGGGCTAGCTCTATCAGCCTTAGCCCTCTCAGAGATTGAAAGCGATCCAGTCGAGCAAGAGCGCCTTATAGATCAAGCTTCACGAGCCTATTTAACCGTTATGAATGAAGCGCCTACTGACTTTGACGTTAACTCGCTAGGTAACAACTGGCTGTGGCTAGAAGATACCATCCGAGACTGGGAAGCCGCTAAAAGAGAGCTAGGCCAGAACGCTAATCGCAAGTGACGCAGCTATTGTTTCTGACGCGAGTGCCCATTGATCCTTATTAGAAATTAGAAAGCGCCGCCTGAGAAAAAAGCCGGGCGGCGCTTTTAATTGTTTTGATAGTTGTAATAGCGACTAGTGGATCCTTCCTTCGGGTATATAGGACATCACCCAGCAGCGCTCAATGTGGTGTAGCTTTTGCAAATGCCAAAATTTGCGTGGGTTGATGATGAGTTTGCGGTCGTTTTTGCCGATGGGCTGGCTCAGGTACTGCCACAGCGGAAATGTAGAGGTAGGATTATCAGAAGTCATAGGATGGTATGCCGTTGGCGTTATGGAGATAACCGTTGAATAGATGAAATGGTGAAGCAAAATTTGAAGCAACGATAGATGAGAGCAAAGGCCGTAGTGGAGCCTGTCTCTGTATAGATAATTGGCAAAATACCCAGTTTTCTCACTCCGTACAAATACGCTAGTTGTTCTGCACCTCTGTTCTGCACCCCTATGGCTTCTTCAACACAGCGATCATTAGATATTTCAGCTCAGCCTGTAGATTGGTCACAGTTTGCTGACAGCTTGGGCTCAGTCGAGGTGATTACAAACCCTGACCAGGTTTTCAAACTTTCAAAGGATTACTATCACTTCAGTCCAATTTTGGCGATACAGCTAAAAGAGAAGGTCGGCGATATTGTCGTACGACCTAAAACCGAAGCTGAGGTGCTGCAAGTGGCGCAAGCCTGCGTCAAGGCCAAAGCGCCATTGACCGTACGAGGGGCGGGCACGGGTAACTATGGCCAAGCAATCCCTCTAGCGGGCGGCGTCATTTTAGATATGAGCGCTATGAACGCTGTGAAGTGGATAGAACCAGGCCGCGCCTGCGTAGAGCCGGGTGCAAAGCTAGCGGCGATCGATAAGGTGAGTCGTCCCCAGGGTTGGGAAGTTCGCATGGCCCCTTCTACCTATCGCACCGCGACTATTGGTGGCTTCATCGCTGGTGGGAGCGGCGGCATTGGCTCAATTTTGTACGGTCAGCTTGCCGACAGAGGTAACCTTCAAGCTGTCCGCGTAGCTACTTTGGAGGATGAGCCGCGCATCATTGAGTTACGCGGCGATGCTGTACAGCAGGTCAATCACGCTTACGGCACTAACGGCATCATTACCGAACTCGAAATTCCGCTTGGCCCAGCCTACCCCTGGGCCGAAGTCATTGTCGTGTTTGATGACTTTATGAGCGCGGCCCACTTCGGCCAGACCTTGGGCGACGCTGATGGCATTGTTAAAAAGCTCACCAGCATTCACGCCTGGCCTATTCCCAGCTATTTCGCTGCCTTGCAAGACGCTTTGCCTGATGGAAAAGCAGCGGTTTTGCTGATTGTATCCGAAGCTGACTTAGCTGCTCTGAGTGAGTTAGTTAACGAATGCAAAGGCGCGATTACCTATCAAAAGGATGCGCGGGCGGCAGGGAAGGGGGCTGCGATCGCAGAATTCACCTGGAACCACACCACCCTCCACGCCCGCAACGCCGACAGTCGCTGGACATACTTGCAAACCGTATTCCCCTACGATCCAGAGCTAAAGATGGTTCAGCACATGTACGATCACTTTGGCGATGAGGTTTTGATGCATCTGGAATATATCCGCGTCCGTGGCAACATTCTTCCGGCTGCTCTTCAGCTTGTACGCTATTCCACCGCCGAACGCCTAAACGAAATCATTCGCTACCACGAAAAAAAGGGCGCGTTCATCGCCAATCCCCATACCTACGTCCTCGAAGACGGTGGACGCAAAACCGTGGATAAAAACCAGCTAAAGTTTAAAACACAGGTAGACCCGTACGGTCTATTCAATCCTGGTAAGATGCGCGGCTGGTTAGAGCGTTAAATCTAGTTACGGCGCGATGGTCTTCATCGTACGCTTGATCAAATTTTCTTCTTCACCAACAGGCGCTACAGAGCTTAAAACTTTTTGGACAGCTTCTTTGCCTAGCTTCCGGTGAATGATCCAAGCAGCCAGATACTGCGAAGACAAGCATCCGCCAGCCGTCGCGATATTGCCCTTTGCATAAAACGATTGCTGAATGACCTGTGCGCCTGCTTCTTGTAGCCAGGGTGCCGTCGTCGCGTCCGTGCAAACGGGCAGTTTGTCTGTGAGCCCTAAGTGGTGAAGAATGAGCGCGCCCGAGCACTGCGAACCAATGAGTTGTCGGGATGGATCGAGTTTTAAGCGACTCATGATTTGTTCGTCTTCGATCACATCTTGGGTTAGCTTGCCGCTACCAAATAGAACAGCGTCTGCTCGATTGATGAATGAAAAGGGTTGCTGTGAACGAATTCCAACGCCGTTCATCGAAATGACGGTATCTTCGGGCGCGACAATTTCAGCTTGCCAACCTTCCTGCTGCACCCGATTAAGAATATTGAGGGCCACGAATGAATCGATTTCGTTGAAGCCGTTGAAGGTGGCGATCGCAATTTTCATCGATTTTTGACGAAGCTACTTATAGAACATCTAAAATGAAGATTATACACATGCTCATCTAAATAAACTGTGCTCTAAGGGAATGGTGGCAATGGTTGATATGAAGACGTTGCTTTCTAAAGATCAACTGGGCGCAGTTTATTCAAACAATACGCTCATCAATGCAATAGATGAAGGCATGGTGAGCCGAGGGGTGCTAGCGCCAAAGCACCTGCGCCAGCATACGGAAAATGGCTTGGTCGATACAGGTTCTGTTCATTTAGTGATTTCGATTTGCATGTAGACTGCCGACAGCAAAGGCTTATTCCCAACCCCGCTTATCCTGACTATCCGCTGAGCTATATTTTGACGGTATTCGAGTGAGTGCTAAGACAACAGCTCATCAACATCAACGCAAAATCCTGACAAAACGACCTGCGTGCAGGCAATTTCACCCGACTTAAAAGTTTGCTCGCTCTCAGCCGTAATCACCACTACTCGCCGATTGTCTGGAAACACCAGCCAAACTTCCTTACCGCCAGAAGCCAAGTATTCATCAGCTTTGTCATATACGTCTTCTGCATAGTCCGTTGGGGAAACGATTTCTGCACTCAACGGAAAGCTCTGAGGCAAACTTTTAGGCTCACCATATTGCTCTAACAGTTCCGGCGTGAGGTAGGCTACATCGGGTTTTCTTCCCTGCTTTTCTGTACGGCAAGGAACTTCTGTGTAAACCTCACCGCCCAATTTTTGCTCAGTTTGATAAATTGCCCAAGCGGTGCTAAGTCGTCTCTGTATTTTGCTATGTGTGAGCGTCATACCTGTTTTTTCAATCAACTGATCGTTTACCCATTCCGTTCCTTCTGGTGGGTTTTCTAACCAGGCTTCCAAAGAATCTGGCTTTAGCAGCTCAGACTCGTGGGTAATGAGGTCTTGAGTGGTAGTAGCCATAACTGTAAACGCCACGTGTATCTACTTCTAGTGTAGGTTGTTAGCTCTGTAAGAAGGCGACCAACTGTTCTAGCTTTGCCCAGGCGGCTCCACTTTTAATTATGTCTTTGGCCTTGCTTACACCATTCGCGCAGGCCGATTCAAAAGTATCACCTTCAGCTAAACCGCCTACCTTTAGCGCAAGTGCCGCATTCAAAGCGACGGCGTCTTGTTGTGCCTGAGTCCCTTTGCCCTGAAGCACGTTACGCAGAATGGTTGTATTTTCTTCTAGCTCGCCGCCTTTCAATGCGGATAAAGGTGCCGGTGCTAGGCCAAATGCTTCGGGATTCAAGACTTCATTAGTGACTGCGCCACTGCTGACGACTGCAACATCTGTGGGCTTGCTCAACCCGGCTTCGTCAAGCGTTTCTCTGCCGTGGAGAACCATGGCATCTTGCATCCCTAGCTGTTTGAGCGCTGCTGCCATGGGCTCAATGACAGATGGGTGATAGACTCCGATGACTTGGCCGGTAGGTCGTAGTGGATTGACCAGGGGGCCAAGGAGGTTGAACACCGTGCGGACTTTTAGCTCTCCTCGCAGTGGCGCAACGGCTTTCATCGCCGGATGCCAGCCGCGAGCGAATAAGAAAGTAACGCCGACTTCTTTGAGGGCAGCTTTGGATTTTTCGGGCGGGGTCGCCAGGTCTACACCTAAGCTTTCGAGGACATCGGCGGAGCCTACTTTGCTAGAAGCGGAGCGGTTGCCGTGCTTAGCAACGGCAATGCCAGCGGCGGCGGCGACAAAGGTGACGGCGGTGGAAATGTTGAAGGTGCCTGAGCCGTCGCCGCCAGTGCCGCAGGTGTCGATGCGCGGGCGCGGGAGGTCAGGATCTGCCAGCATACCGCCAAGGGATTGACCTTGAAGCACTCGGGCCATGCCTGCGAGTTCGTCACCCGTGACGCCTTTGGCTTGAATGGCGGCGAGGATAGCGCCGGAGAGAACGGGAGAAATGGATTCTGTGAGCCAGCCGTCCATCAGGGCTTCGGCTTGGGCCTGGGTGAGCGATCGCGCCTCAATCAACTGCTGCAATAGCTGCGATCCGTTAAACTCAACATGCTTTGTCGTAACCAAAAGACGCGCGCCTCAAACTTCGTATAGATCTATTCTCTTATTAGACCAAATCACGGGCGCGGGCAGATTACTTTTGCGCGGGTTGATCGCACAAGCCGTCGCTAAAAACTCATACAGTCTTGCTTTCGGCACTATAGAAAAAGTAGGACTTATCTCCTATCAGGTTTAGGGTCGCTGAAAGCTTCTGGGTTTTTGGGATAGAAGCATATGCTTAAATATTTTTTTGAAGAAGGCGATCGCGCAGAAAATACTTTCCCTGCCCCTATGGTCGCAAAACCTATACGTTTCAAGACATAGGGAAAACGTGTCTCTCTTGATGTCTCAGAATAGCTTTTTCAAAAGGTCTCAGAGGTTTTAGGATGCGTTAACAGTAAAGCTCAGCGACGGCTGTATCTGATGTTCATTGCAGCAAGGTGTTAGCCTGCTCTAGACTCAGATATGTACAAGAAGTCGTCTGGTCTACATCATGAGCTATCGCAACATCATTACGATCGAGCCTGATAAGCGTGGCGGCAAGCCATGCATCCGGCAGATGCGAATTACGGTCTATGATGTCCTTGGTTGGCTAGCGGCTGGTATGTCTACCACTGAAATCATTGACGATTTTCCAGAGCTGACAAAAGCCGACATTATGGCCTGCCTAGAATTTGCAGCCGACCGAGACCACCGTTTAGTTGCGTCGGTGAGTGCTGCTTGAAACTGCTTTTTGACCAGAATCTCAGCCGGAAGCTGGCTGAACGATTGTCTGATATATTTCCCGAATCGAGCCATGTTCAATTTCATGACTTAGCTAAGGAAACAGACACTAAGATTTGTGAATTTGCTAAGCTCAACGACTTCTGTATAGTGACGCAAGATGCAGATTTTCCTGAAAGAAGTCGGCTTTATGGCTCTCCACCCAAAGTGGTTTGGTTGCGATGTGGCAATGCACCCACTCATCGAGTCGAGTCATTAATTCGTTTCGGAGCGACAGCAATTCAAGAACTCTTAACCGATTCTGAGTTGCATTGTTTGGAGCTTCACTAGCAATCGCTCCCTGTACCAGTGTGTTTTAAATGAACCTTTGCGAGACGGGTAAGGAAGCCATGATGGTCAACAAGCTTATTGCGCTTGTCTTGTCTTATAGCTTGTCTCATTTTCTACGTATCATAAATAGATAGCATAGATGAGCTGTAAGACATAAATATGAAAGTTGGCTACGCGCGGGTTTCTACTTTTGAACAGGACTTAGATTGACAGCTCGATGCGCTCAGCGCTGATGGGTGCGATCGCATCTTTTGCGACAAGGGCGAAAGTGGAGCGAAGAGTAGTCGCCCGGAATGGGACAACTGCCTTGACCATCTTCGGCAGGGCGACACGCTGGTTATTTGGAAACTAGATCGTGCCAGTCGCTCAACGAAGCATCTCATTGAGCTGGCCGAGGACTTGAAGACCCGAGGCGTTGAGATGCGTAGTTTGAAAGAGCAGATCGATACTTCGACAGCAATGGGAAAGTTCTTTTTTCGGATGACGGCATCAATTGCAGAGCTAGAACGTGATATTATCCGCGAGCGTACCCCAGCAGGACTGGCAGCAGCGAGGGCGAGAGGGCGTAAAGGTGGTAGAAAGAAGAGCATCACTGAAGGGCAGAAGCTAGAAGCAAAGCGTCTAGCCGCCGCAGATAAGCTAAGCATTGCAGATATCTGTAAGAATGTCGGCATTAGCCGCGCTAGCTACTATCGCCTCGTTGCGCCGAAGACAGCTTCATAAGCGCCTATCATAGAGAACCTGGTAGATAGTCATCTGTCTAGCTCTCCTGCAAAGCGAACAATTCCATTTGGTAGAACTCTACAATGAAAAGTAGCTACGAGAGGGAAATTCAATGCAAATCACCCTAAACCTCCCAGACAGTTTGAGTCAGACTGAAAACTTTAGCCAGAGCGACTGGCTTCGGGAGATTGCCTTTGCCCTGTTTCAACAGGAGCGAGTTTCTCTCAGCCGTGCTAGCAAGATTGCTGGAATCGAACTTATGGACTTTCAAAAGCTGTTGTCAGATCGCGGTATCTGTGTTCACTACGATGTGGAAGACTTTGAGCAGGACGTTCAGCGCCTGCGTGACCGAGGCTGGCTGTGATCTATTGTCAGCGATACCTCTGCCCTCTCTAATTTGGCTTTGGTCGAGCATCTCTGGCTGCTAGAAGCTATCTACGAAACCGTAATTATTCCTGACGTGGTTGCGCGCGAACTGGCGGCGGCCAGCAACCCAGCTATTGCAGCTATTCTCAAACTGAGTTGGGTTCAAACAAGATTGCTTCCTCAGTCTTAACTGGCTAATCAACTGCAACAAGAGCGTGGACTTGATGCCGGAGAAGCAAATGCTATGGCGCTGGCGCTTGAGCTGCAAGCGGATGATCTGCTCATTGATGAAAGGCTAGGACGACGAGAAGCTGATTGGCTTGGGCTGTCAATATCGGCATCCTGGGTGTTCTGCTCATCGCTAAACAAAGAAGCCTAATTCCTCAAGTCCAGCTTGTTATGGATGCCTTGAGTAATCAAGCTGGTTTTCGTATCAGTCCTCAGCTCTATCAGCGTGTCCTAACTCTTGCCAAAGAACTCTAATAGGTTGTTCTCAGAATCTCTAAAGACTTTTGATACGCTATTTTGAGACACTAATTGAGATATGGTTTTGCATATGTCTCAAAAGGTCTAGATAATGAGACATTTAAGGGAGCATTTTCAGCTTTCTGCTGATGCAGGGTATTGAGGGTACTGGCCCTTGTATAGAGTTCGAGAATTTTTGGCCTTTAAGCCCAAAAGCCTCACCCTGAAAGACTTTTGGGCTTAAGTATTTATGCTCGGTATTGATAAGCTTTATGCGGAAGCAAAGCTTAAAAGCACTGAAAACTCGTTAGGCATAGAGCGGAAAAAGTCCTTAGAGCCCAAAATTTCTCCATGTCTAAACAAAGGCCAAACCCCGACCCGCACAAGTCGTTTGCTTCGCTAATTTGGGACACACGTAGTAGTAGTAGTAATGCTTGTTATTTTCCCACCTTTGCCCACATTTACTTGAGTGACCGTCTTCGGTGTGCAGCCTTTGATAATATCGATAGCTTTGCCTACTATACTCTTGATTCCGTCCCATATTTCTCCCAGCAGTTCAGCAGGGATCGAATCAGGGCTGCCGATCACGGTAATCGTATCACCGTCATCTTTCTCTACAGCTACAAGCATGACGCTCCCTCCAGTTGTCATAACTGCTCTAATTTTATCGCCCTTCGATGTAGTCAGGGCTTGTGAGACCTTTATGTCCGCCCGTTCCCGGAACTCTTCAAATTGCAATTCGCTGCTATCAGATTTGTTCATAGTCATCATGATTGTTGCTTCCTTATTGGTTGATGTTTCACTCTCATCACGTTTACTTCTAGTATCCATCTGTTGTTCCTTTATATTTCAGCGCATTTGAAATTTGGGCGTGGTTCAATTCGGAGTCGGCCAGGGTGTTCCACTCGCTTGAACCATGCTGAACAACTTGCTGCCAACATACAGCCTGCATGTATGTATAATATAAACAGAGCAATCTGTCTATTAAGATACAGTCTGTATGTATGTATACTACTCACAAAATAATATTTTGTCAAGATACAGACTGTATGCATGTTTATAAAGAATAATTAACCATGGCTCCTACGCTAACCAAGGCTGAACAAACTGCACGTACTCGTCGCGCTATCCTCGACCAAGCTCGCAGCCTGTTTTCAAAACAAGGGTATGCAGCGACTGGGACAGAAGCCATCATCAGTGAGCTATCTATCACCCGCGGCGCGCTGTACCACCACTTCAAGAGCAAGAGAGCTGTCTTCAAAGCTGTATATGCCGAGGCCTACGACGAGATCATCGACTATGTCAACACTCGCCTCGAACCCATGGAGGGCACTAGGGAACAGTTGGTTGCTGGCTGTCAGGCTTACTTAGAGATTGCCCAACAAGAAGACCTAAGACGGCTGGTGTTTGTCGAAGCCCCAGCTGTCTTAGCGGCAGAAACCTTAGCTGAGTTTGACCAGCGTGGGTTCAATTTGCTTTATGAAGGAATTCAGCTTGCTGTTGATGAAGGGCTGCTTGATACAACCAGTCCGGAAGGCTTTGCACATCTTGTAAACGGTTCTATCAATGAACTAGCCCTGTGGGTTGCGCAGTCTAACGACTCTCAGCGCTTGCGGACAGCCAAAGAGCTTGTTGAAATATTACTTAACCAACATATGAGCTGAATATACAGCTCGATCGTATGCTGCCGACACCTAAGAAGTTCTTCTGAATTTACTTCGCTTTGTGTTGGTACCGGGGTATGAGTAGTTTTTGACCAGAAAACCACGCTAAGCACCTCTAATTTCTGTATCAATTAAACCTATCTGGATGAAGAGGGCTGAAACCCTTGGTATACCGTTCTATTTTTCTGTAACAATTAGGGTAAGGATCAACTGGTACAGAAATAGCCTTTCACTATAGTTCGTTTGAACTATAGTGAAAGGCTCATATATCAACGCTTTCAGCCTTAGCGTGGTTTTCTGTTCCATTGCTACCAAAGGGCCGTACCCCTAAAGCTTTTTAAGAAAGTCTCTTTAAAACATGAAATTAGACACGATTCTCCTATGTCTCAAAAGGTCTAGGATGCTGTTGGCGAACTCTACGTCAATGGCTCAAACCCAGTAAATCCATTCTTGACTCTTCGTCTGAATCAACGAGTTTATGCTGGTTTAGCGTTTGAGAATCAGTTCGCCAACAGCATCGTCTAGATAATGAGAATGTCGAAGGCTCTGACTGTAGTCATTAGCTTACGCTTGAAAAGTTTGCTCGCTATATATGGTCGTTGCTGTCTCTACTGTCTGCTGAATGAAACCAGTTTTGGCTTCACAGTAAGACTCAGCATCTCGTTTGTATTTCTCTGCTAGCTTCTTCTTGAGCTGTCCATAAGTAACAGCAACTTCAGAATTCTTTCTTAGGTAATCACGAAAGATAAGGTGATTGTGCAAATTATGAGAATTCACAGCGCAAACATAGAGATGGTGTCGCCTTTCGCTAGGCCATGCAAAAGCTTCCCGACCTGGAATACCATCGTTACCAATATGCTTGTAGCCAGCGACTGCTAGTTTCTGAAGCACTTGTTCTAGGATAACGCGAGAAGATATAACAATATCAATGTCGATAATAGGCTTTGCGGCTAAGCCAACAACGCTCGTACTGCCGACGTGTTCAATTCCAATAATTGAGCCTTTTAAGAGCGGCTTGAGCTGCTCAGAGTAGCTTTGAAACTCATCGACCCACGTAGGTTTATATTCAACAACTTCGATGATGCGAGAACCGATTTTCTCTGGCATGATTTTTACTGATAAACATCACGGTTAACGACCATTACAAATACATATGATCGTACCGAAAACCTTGGTTTTTGAGGCAGCTAGATAGATAAAACTGGGATAATAACAGAGTCAAGCCATACCCGTAATTGCTAAGGAATGTTAAAGACCGTTAGCAAACCGAGTGAATAGAGCGATTCCATCTAGCGGCTTCCATTGGAAAAACGTTGTCTATTAGAGCTTTGTACAATAGAGAAATATCGCGAGGAGAAACCAACTCATGGTTGCAGCCGCACTCAAGTCATACACGGCTGAAGAGTACTTAGCGTTGGAAGATAATTCTGATGTTCGCAATGAGTACCGTAATGGGGAGATTGTGCCAATAGTAGGTGGAACGCCAGCTCAAAATGGAATTTTAGGAAGTTTTTCTTTCTGTTAAAAGCTGCACTCAGAAAGTAGCCATACAGTTTTTTGCTCGCTTGGTGATTTCATTAGAACGTTCTCAAGCAACGCCCACGGTCAAACTTCTCATCCACTCGGCGTTTCCAACTTCGCCCCGCATGAGCGCTGAGACCTGGAATGCTTGATCGATTCGAGGAAATTCAATGATTTCGCCACTAGGCCATACCTCAACCTCTGCGAGGTCTTCTTCGCTCGGATAGAGGTTAGTAAGGACACCGTCAATACGTTTAGCAAACTGTAAGCTACTGATCGGCCATAGGCTTCTCATCCCGGTGCTAAAAACGATTTCTAGCTGCCCATCATGTACTTGGGCGGAAATGGCCTTAACTACGCTCTGCATCAATCTGTCTCCATTCGTTCATAAGCATTGTCAGATTGTCGTTAGCAATCTTTAGGGCTCGCTTTCTAAGCTTCTGATCAGCAGCTCGCTTACTATTTTCTTCGCCTATCATCAATGTGGCGCGATCGTCTGAAATGTCAATTTTCACCTCAAAATCGCCCTTCCGAATATGAACGTGGGGAGGATCGTGATCATCCGAGAAAATCACAACTTTAAAGCCGTTGAGCCTAAATATCTCAGCCATGTTCAGCTCCGATGATATCAAGCGCTTGTGCTCCCTCTATGTCGGGCGCTTTAGTAGATTTAAGAGCTGCGATCGCAAAACAACTCGCCGCTCACCAACAGGCGGCGGCAGGGATTGTTTGGTCAAAGGAACTGCACTCACCATAAGGGAACATTGTTGCTAAATGACATTGTTATTCCAGTCGTTAGCACATGTCCCATGGCACTACACCCTCTCAGATTTTTTAGCGGCAGGTTGAGGCTGTGGTTGGAACTGGAAGAGCGTATAGACCACATTCCGGCGGATGCCGGTCATCATGTCAAGGAATACTTCATAGCCTTCGCTCTTGTACTCAATTAGCGGATCTTTTTGACCGTAGCCGCGCAGGCCAACTGTTTCGCGCAGGGCGTCCATTTGCTGAAGGTGCTCGCGCCAGAGCGTGTCAATTTGCTGCAAGATGAAGAAGCGTTCGGCTTCACGCATGAGGCCGGGCTTGATTAAATCTACTTGGGCTTCCTTGAGGTCGTAGGCAATACGAACCTGCTCGGCTAAGAAGGTTTTCATTTCGCCCATGGAGAGATCTTCTAGCTGCTCGGGGGTCAAGTCTGCCAGGAGATAGACGAATTCTTGGACTTTGCTGACGACGCTGGCTAAATCCCACTCTTCAGAAGGTAGTTCTGGATTGACGTAGGCTTCGACGATGTCGTTCATTGTTCGTACCGCGTAACCCAGCACCAGCTCTTTGAGGTCTTGGCCTTCTAACACGCGGCGGCGCTCGGCGTAGATGGCGCGGCGCTGGTTGTTCATAACTTCGTCGTACTCGAAGACCTGCTTGCGAATGTCGTAGTAGTAGGTTTCTACTTTCTTCTGTGCGCCTTCGAGCGACCTGGTCAACATCCCCGACTCGATCGGCATATCTTCTTCTACGCGGAAGGCGTTCATTAGGCCAGCGACGCGATCGCCCCCAAAAATCCGCAGCAAATTATCTTCCAGACTCAAGAAGAATTTCGTCGAACCAGGGTCACCCTGACGGCCCGCCCGACCTCTGAGCTGGTTATCAACCCGGCGCGACTCGTGGCGCTCGGTACCAATCACGTGCAGGCCGCCTAACTCGATGACCGCATCGTGAGCTGTTGAAGTAATCGCCTCGTACTCATCGAGCACCCGGTTATAGACATCTCGCAGCTTCTGAATCACCGGATCGTCTGTCGGCGCTTTTTCAGCCGCGATCGCCACCTTATCTTCGGCGGCCAGCTCTGAAATGCTCTGCGCCCCGTAGGTCTTTACTGCAAAATCCACTGCGTCTTTCAAGGCCGTCAGAGTTCCTGCCGATAAGTCCGTCGGGAAAATTTGTGGCGCAACCTTCCAAGTTTTCTTTTTCTTCTTATCGTCGCCAAAGCCTTCGGCCTGCTTGCCGTTTTTTACGCCTGCGACTTTGGCCACGCCAAATTTTTCGTCATCTTCGGGTTTCACTAGCCGGGGCATAAAGTGTTCGCGCACCTTTAGCCGGGCCATGTAGTCGGCGTTGCCGCCAAGGATGATGTCAGTACCGCGTCCGGCCATGTTGGTGGCGATCGTCACCGAACCGCTGCGGCCTGCCTGGGCGACAATTTCGGACTCGCGCTCTACGTTCTCGGGCTTGGCGTTCAGCAGGTTGTGCTCAACGTTGAGGTTTTTGAGCAGCAGCGAGAGGACTTCGGACTTTTCTACGCTAGTGGTGCCGACCAGAACAGGACGACCGGTTTCATGCATTTCGGCGCATTCTTGGGCGATCGCATTCCACTTTGCATTTTCAGTTTTGTACACCACATCGGGCAAATCGCGCCGCTGAGAAGGGCGATTCGTCTGAATAATCGTCACTTCTAAGTTGTAAATTTTCTCAAACTCGGCTTCTTCTGTTTTGGCCGTACCGGTCATTCCCGACAGCTTTGGGTACAGCAAAAAGAAATTCTGATAGGTAATAGAGGCCAGCGTTTGCGTCTCGGGCTGAATTTCCACATGCTCTTTCGCTTCAATCGCCTGATGCAGACCATCGCTCCACCGCCGCCCCGCCATGACGCGCCCCGTAAACTCATCGACAATGACAATCTCGCCATTGCGCACAATGTAGTTCACATCTTTGGTAAACAGCTCTTTTGCCTTAATCGCATTAAAAATGTAATGCGCCCAGGGATCTTTGGGATCGAATAAATCAGCCACATTCAGCAGATTTTCGGCTTTCTCAAAGCCTTCATCTGTCAGCAAAACATTCCGCGCCTTCTCATCGACCTCATAATCGACCTCATCGCCTTCTAGCTGGGCGGCTACCTCGGCGGCCTTTGTATACTTTTCGCCAGGGCGCTCTACCTGACCCGAAATAATCAGCGGCGTGCGCGCCTCATCAACCAAAATCGAATCGACCTCGTCAATCACACAAAAGTTAAACGGACGCTGCACCACATCATCCATTTGCGTGCTCATGTTGTCGCGCAAATAGTCAAAGCCAAATTCGCTGTTAGTGCCGTAGGTAATGTCGCAAGCGTAGTTCTTTTTGCGATCTGTGGGGCTCATGCCCTGCTGAATCAGGCCCACGCTCAAGCCCAAAAAGCGGTGTACCTGACCCATCCATTCGGCATCTCGCCGGGCCAAATAGTCATTCACGGTCACAATATGGACGCCCTTACCCGAAATCGCATTCAGATAAGCGGGCAGCGTAGACACCAGCGTCTTACCTTCGCCCGTTTTCATCTCGGCAATCTGCCCATCGTGGAGCACCATGCCCCCCACTAGCTGCACATCGTAATGGCGCAGCCCCAGCACCCGCTTACTCGCTTCACGGACGACCGCAAAGGCTTCTGTCAAGATATCGTCAACATCTTCGCCCGCTGTTAGCCGCTGCCGAAACTCAGCCGTTTTACCCGTCAGCTCTTCATCCGAAAGTGCCTGCACTTCTTCTTCTAGCAGGTTGATCTCTTTAACATCGGGCTGATACCGTTTGAGCTTGCGAGCGTTGGGATCGCCTAAAAGTCTTTTTAGCATGTCAGGGCGGAGAAAAAGGACGGGCGTGAGGCGAGAAAGTTGGCCTCAATGGCCTCACAATTAATTCTATCTGTTTAATTTTAGGGGTAAGGCAACCCCTCTGGAAGGCGGTATTCTGGGCGGGTTACCCTACAGAGCGCGTACTCATGGGAATGTTACCACCTGGCGGGTTGTCCATAATTTGTAACAGCCAAAGATGACAGGCCAGCGGGAAGGCTGGCTGAGGCACGCTATTAAGTCATGAAAGCGTCATTTTTGCTGAATAAGTTAGAAAAACTTAGCAATTATCTTTATTATCTAGTTAGCTTTATGCAAAAAGGAGGCTCCCCTGCTGGGCCGTCCTCTTTATGTAAGTGACGTTCTTAATAATGCATTTCAAGAGGCATTTCTTTATGGACAATCGGCACATTCAGTTTTGCTACATGCAGTTCTTCAGTCCCAGTCAGCTCAATCAGCTATGTGATTTGTTTAAGCTGGCGGCTTTTTGGGCGCAGGCGCGGAGCCCCAGGGGAATGGCGCAGGCGATCGCGCACAGCAAGCCCGTCGTCGCCGCCTGGGATGACGATCAGCTAATTGGGTTTGCCAGAGCGACTTCTGACGGGTTGTTTCGCGCCACGATTTGGGATGTGGTGATACATCCCAGATATCAGGGTCTGGGTCTGGGTCGCAGGCTGGTAGAGACGCTGATTGCGCATCCTCATATGAATAAAGTAGAGCGCACCTACTTGATGACTACCCATCAGCAAAGTTTTTACGAGCGGATTGGGTTTGAATGCAACAGCACGACTACGATGGTGCTGCACAACCGACCGATTACAGACTGTCCCCGACCGGCAGAGCTAGTCAATGTTTCTGAGCCTCAAGCGGTTGAGATTACTAAGCCAATCTAAATTAAGAACTTTTGTCCTCGGGATCTTCGGCTTCTTTGGCTTCAATTTTTTCGCGCGAGTCTCCCCAATAGGCACTGTATACCCACTCTTCCCGGTTGCCTTTATCGATGGTTTTCCAGCGGTAAATGACGCCTTTATTGGGGTTGACGCCCACTTCTAGCAGCTTGGCTCCCATGTAGTATTCGGTTTGCTTGAGGGTGCGATCGCGCAAAAAAGGACTCTCACTCTTCGAGATCGTCTTAGAAATGTGAGCTTGCGTAGGTTTGGCCATCGTTACTATCAAAATTTTCTAGATCAACAAGTCTTTTTATTCTTGCGGATAAGCCGGGTTGCCGAACCCTCTTCTCTAAATCTCTTAACTTTGTCTAAATCTCTTGACTTGAAGCAAAGATTCACAGCACCCATTCCAAATTAATGCCGACTCGGCTGTCGCCTTCATCCGCTGTGCTTTGCCATTCCAAATCGGCCCCGAGTCGCAGATTTTGGGTGAGCGCGTAGCCAACGTTGAGCTGAGTAATGCTGAGCCCTTCGCTGTCGCCGACAACCCAGGATTGATCGAGTGTCAGGTCGGCAGCCCCTGTGCGAGAGGGCACAAGCCGCAGCCTTAGACCGACATTCGCGCCGCTGATGCTGTAATCATCGGCAGCTTTGGCGTGGCGATAGCCCAGGGTGGGGGCCAGGTTGAAGTAGCCGCCTAAAGGCAGGACGTAGTAGTGGAGGTCGGTGCCGTAGGCGGTGCGATCGCCCCGAAAATTTCCCTGATAGTCCGCACTTACGGTCAGCGGCGTATTTCCAACGAACAGATCTTCTATCGCAATAATGAAACCGCCCGTACCATCAGAAGACGGGAAAAAGGTATAACCCGCCTGCAACCTGGTGACAAAGCTAGGGTCGCTGCGAATGTCAGATTGCACATTGGGGACAGCTTCTAGCCAACGCTGTAGCACCGGGCTTTGCTCTATGACTGCGGGACTCAAGTTGACTGCGGGACTCAAGTTTAGAGGATCCGCTGGTTCTGTCGCGGCTGAAGGCTCGATGCTTTGCCCATGAGCAGTGGTTGTAGCCGTTGCGATCAGCAGCAGCGTTCCTAAGCGGCACAGCGGTTTATAAGTACAAGAAAGCACTGCCGACCATCCATCCATCAAGTTCTGCCATTAAGTTCTGCCATCAAGTTCTGCCATCAAGTTCTAATAGTTCATAGCAATAGACTAGCCGCCTATCAGGAAAAAGTCAGTTATCGGTTGGTCGGGCTATAGGAAACCCATCGGATCGATAGGCTCGCCGTTGCGGCGGACTTCAAAGTGAAGATGAGGGCCAGTAGATAGGCCGGTGGTACCAACGGCAGCGACCACATCGCCTTTTCTGACGGTTGAGCCTTCGGATACGTTGAGGCGACTGGCATGGGCATACAGGGTAGTGAGGCCGCCGCCATGATCGAGAATGACAGCGTTGCCGTAGCCGCCATACCAGCCAGAAAAAATGACCACGCCCGTTTCGGCGGCCAAAATAGGGGAGCCCTGTTCAGCGCCAAAGTCGGTACCGGCATGAAAGCGGCTGTAACCTAGTACGGGGTGAAAACGATTGCCAAATTGACTGGTAATGGGGCCAAGGCTGGGCATGACCATTTTCCCAGAGCTACGGGCGGCTCTGAGCGCTTCTTCGCGAGCCATTTTGGCATCTGCGGCTTGGGCCTTGGCCACCCGCTCTAAAATCAGCTCGGTCAGCTTATCAGAATCTTTGTCTAAGCGATTGATGGCGGCTGAAAGCGCTCCCCGGTTCTCTCGCAGGCGCTGCATGGTCGCGGCCTGCTGCTGCATTTGCTCGCTGTATTCTGCTCGGCTGGCCATTAGCTGCTGTCGCATGATGGAAATAGAGTTTTTTTGCTGCTCGACGCCTTCTTGCTGGGCCACAATTTCTGTAGACTGATCCTCTAGAGAAACCAGCATGGCGCGATCGGCACCGTAGACCTGCTTGAGGCGATAGCGACGGTCTAAAAAGTCGTTGAGATTATTGCTTTGCAGTAGCAGCGCCCAGCCCTGCGAAGATTGCTGGCGCTGCATAAACTGAAGCCGACCGACTACCGCCGTGCGGGCTTCCTCGTAAACGGCTTGATTGCGCTCTAAATCGGTTTCGAGCTGCCTTAAGCTTTGTTCGGCGGCAGCGAGCTGATATTCGGTGTCGGTAATCCAGGCGTCGGTGCCCTGAATGGTTTTGGCCAAATCTTTGAGCTGTTTGTCAGTGTGATCTTCTGCTGTTTGGTAGCGCTGGTCGGTTTGATTATAGATTTTTAGCTGCTGGTCAACTTGATCGCGCTGCAGGCGTAGCTCGTCTAACGATTGGGCCTGAACAGGCAAGTGAGTGAAGCTGCTTGAGATTAGCCAGAGGGTGAGGGCGATCGCGCCAACCCCAACTTTCCAGTGCGGAATCTGCCAATTTGTGAGTGGAATCTGCCAATAGTTGCGATCGCGCCGATGCCATAAAACCATTTTTCAAAGAGTTCAAAGAAAGAGCTTTAAATCACCAGCGCGGCAATGCCAAACCCTAGAATCAGCACGCCAAACGCTTTGGTTGACCATCGGTTGAATCGGGACAAACCCTCAGGCGTCAGCCGATTGCGTAAATAAGTCACCCCTGACACTAGCACTAGCCACCACATTGCTGAGCCTGTAAATACGCCAAATACAAGGGTTACAGAACTTACGCGGCTGGCTTGCGTAATACCGAGACCGGCGAATATGGCGATAAAGGAGAGGATGGTGGCGGGGTTAGTGAGGGTGAGGGCGAGGGTGGAGGTGTAGGCGGGAAGAAGGGGGAAAGGGGAAAGGGAAGACGGGGAAACGGGGGAGAGGTCTGCTGCGATATTGGGATTAGTAAAGATAGTTGTCAGTCCCAGATAGCAAAGGAATAGGCCACCGATTATTTGCAGGTAAATAGCATTTTCGACCAGGAGATTGGAGACAGCGCTCAGACCGAAAGCTGCGACCAGGCCGTAAAAGCCGTCAGCGGTAGCCGCACCCAGGCCAGATGCCAGGCCGACCCAGCGACCTTGAGAAAGCGATCGCTTGATGCACAGCACAGCAATTGGGCCGACGGGTGCGGCGATCGCTAACCCCATCAAAATTCCTTTCACTAACACAAAAATCAGCACGGGCTCACCTCAGCACAAGTCAATCAGAGCAATCGGTCAAGCCGGCAAAGCAACGGTGTCTTTAACCGCTGACAAAGCGATCGTGGTGCGGGTTTGCTGAATGCCAGGTAAAGCCTTTAGCTCTTCGCTTAAAATGCGCTCTAGATCGGCAGTAGACCGGCAGCAAACTTTGAGCAAGTAATCGCCCTCGCCAATCACGTGATGGCAAGACTGAATGCTGGCACTGGCCTGGATATAGTCGATAAAACTCTGGCGATCGCGCGGATGCTCTAAAGTGACCGACACGAAAGCGGTGACGTCTAGCCCCAGATTTTTGGCGCTGAGCCGAGCGGTATAGCCGGTAATAATGCCGCCTTTCTCTAGCCGACGGACGCGGTCGGCAACCGCAGGGGCCGATAGTTCTAGTCGCTCAGCCAGTGCTGACCACCTCACCCGACCGTTAGCCGCCAAGGCAGCCAGTATTTTGCGATCTAGCTCGTCAATTTCCATTTAGTTTATTTTAGAATCTAAAAAACAATTAAAGCTTGTTTTTGTAGTTTAATCACCTGATTTAACTAATTTTTTGAAACACTTATCTTGACTTATCCTAATTAAAAAATACATTCGTGATGAGAATTGTGGCAAGCAGCCTGAGCTGACTGATGTGTCCGAGCCGCTAATCTAGGGAAATTAAGGCTGCGATCCCTATAACTTCATAAAAACTACATGTAAATTGGCCGGAAACTTACGGGACACCCCGTACGCTCAGCGCCTATGCTTTGTGATAATCACCCCCGTTAGTTCAAATCGTCTGTGGATACCGCTGTGAACACCACCAGCGAAATCGACGACCGTTCTAACGCCTCTACACGACTCTCGAAGTTTCTTATGATTGGGCATCTCACCGCGACCCTTGAGCAAATTGATATTCCGGCTGATTGGATTGGCATTCGAGCCTTGCAGGAGACCAGCGCCTACCGGGCCATGCGCGACGGTCATCCACAGCAAAACGAACGCGCCTTGAATCGAGGGGCCATGGTAGAAGTGCTGGCGCAAGGACAGTTTGGCTATAGCGCTACAAATCAGCTCACGCCAGAGGCCCTCAGAGCAGCGGCGCAGCGGGCTTACGAGCAGGCCGTTGCCGCCAGTCGCTGGGCCATTCATCGCTTTAGCGAAAGCGTGCGTCCGCCCGTCACCGGAGAGTATGTTTCTCCTTATCAGCAAGCTCTGGACAGCCTCGGCGTCAGCGAAGTCAATGACCTTTTGCGCAAGCTGTGCGAACACCTCAAGGTCTCTACGGCGATTGTGCGCACTAGCGCGATCGCCCGCACTCACGAAGTAGAATCATGGTTCGTCAGCAGCAATGGCTCGCAGGTACATCAAAAGCTGATGATGCTAGAAAGTCACTTGAGTGCGATCGCCCAGGCTCCCGGCGTTACCCAATCGCGCACAGATAACGGCTATCTGGCCCGCAGCTATCAGGGCGGCTGGGAACTATTTTCTGGCACTGACCTATGTGAGCGAGCGAGCCGCATTGGCGAACAGGCGGTTGAGCTACTGACCGCGCCCGATTGTCCAGATACCCTCACAACGCTGGTACTGGCCCCTGACCAAATGATGCTTCAGCTTCATGAAAGCGTCGGCCATCCGCTAGAGCTAGATCGCATTCTAGGAGACGAACGCAACTACGCAGGCGGTAGCTTCGTACAGCCGCAAGACTTCGGCAATCTGGTGTACGGCTCGCCTTTAATGAACGTGACCTTTGACACCACCCAAGCGGGCGAAATCGCGAGTTACCGCTTTGACGATACGGGTGCGATCGCCGATCGACAGTACCTGATTCGCGAAGGCGTTTTAGAACGCGGCCTAGGCGGGCTAGAAAGTCAAAGCCGTTTGAACGTACCTGGTGTGGCCTGCGCCCGCGCCTGTAGCTGGAATCGACCGGCCATTGACCGCATGGCGAACATCAATCTAGAGCCGGGTGACACGGGCTTTGACGAGATGATTGCCAGCATTGAAGACGGCGTTTATATGGCGTCCAATCGCTCTTGGTCGATTGATGACCAGCGCCACAAGTTTCAGTTTGGCTGTGAGTACGCTCGCAAAATTGAGCAGGGCAAGCTGACGGGCCTGCTCAAAAATCCGAACTACCGGGCCACTACGCCGCAGTTTTGGAGTAGCCTGTCGCAGGTAGGCAACGGCGAAACGCTGCAAACCTTTGGCACGCCCTACTGCGGCAAAGGCGAGCCGAATCAACTGGTGCGCGTGGGCCATGCCTCACCGGTATGCGCCTTTAAAAATATTGAAGTCTTTGGAGGGGCCGGGTCATGACCTTAGTTTCATCGGAGTCTAGCCTTAGCCCGGTTGAGCAGACTGAGCAAAGCGATCAAAGCAGTGATGCTGGGCGCGATCGCAGCCCTCACGAAACCGTATTCAACCGCATTACCGAAGCCATTAGCCACCAAACTCAGCAGCCTTTCACGCTTTCCTTAGCCGCAGAAGACAGTCAATTTACCCGGTTCAACGGCGCTAAGGTACGGCAGACTGGCCAGGTGCGCGACGGTCAGCTACGCCTGACGCTGATGGATGCCGAGCATACGACCAGTGCAAGCCTGCCGTTTGTCGGAGAGTTTGCAACAGATTGGCCTGTGGTTTCGCAAACGCTCGATCTATTGCTTGCAGAACTGCACCAGCTTCCGGTTGATCCCTACGTTGTGCTGCCGTCTGAGGCCGAGCAAGCGCGGAGCCGAGAGGTGCGAAGTGGCAAACTGCTAGCGGCGGCGGCAGTTGCCCAAACGCTGATTGAGCCGGTGAAATCTTTGGACTTTTCCGGTCTATACGCAGGCGGCATTTCTTACCGGGCCTACAGCGACTCGGCGGGCAAACGCCACTGGTTCGAGGCCCCTTCTTTTACGCTAGATTACTCACTGTTTGGCTATTCGGCGGGAAAAGGCAATGCGGTTAAAGGCACGCTGGCAGGCGACCAGTGGAACCCGTCTGCTTACGAACAAAATATCAATGC
Organism: Phormidesmis sp.; assembly: GCA_049791095.1. Classification (GTDB taxonomy): domain Bacteria; phylum Cyanobacteriota; class Cyanobacteriia; order Phormidesmidales; family Phormidesmidaceae; genus Phormidesmis. The sequence continues at coordinate 108,555 of JBAQZP010000047.1, read as the reverse complement.
TACTCAGCAGCAGCTTGCTTTGCTCGACCGTCCGGTTAAAACGATTGCCAAAGGCTCCTATCGCACTTACCTGGCACCTGCTGCTGTGGCCGACTTGCTTGACACCATCGTCTGGGGCGGTGGGCTTGGCGAAGCTGCCCTGCGTCAAGGCAATAGCGCCTTTAACAAACTAGAGAAAGGTGACGTTGCGCTTTCTAAGAAGTTCTCTTTGAGCGAAAATTTTCAGCGCATTGGCGTGCCTAAATTTAACACTAGCGGCGCGATCGCCCCCACCCAGCTCTCGGTCATTCAAAATGGCCAATGGCAAAACGCCCTCGTCAACGCCCGCAGCGCCAAGGAATATGGCAAACCTAGCAACGCCGCCAATATCTCAGAAACCATGCGTGCCCCCATCGTTGCCCCCGGCACCCTGCATGAAGACGAGATTCTCTCACGGCTTGGCACGGGACTGTATCTGTCGAATTTGCACTACCTTAACTGGAGCGATCGCACCGCCGGGCGAATTACCGGCATGACCCGCTACGCCTGTTTTTGGGTAGAAGATGGCAAAATTGTCGCGCCAATCGAGAACCTGCGATTTGACGACAATCTCTATCGCTTTTTGGGTGAAGGACTGATAGATCTCACTCAAAATCAGACCTTTTTACCCGCTGTAGACACCTACGATCGCCGGTCGCTCGGGGGCATGTGGATGCCTGGCATGTTGATAGACCAGTTTCGGTATACGCTTTAGCTTGGTTATTCCTTGCTACCGGCAGCGACTCCCTGCGGCTATCTCATGACTGAACAGCGAATATCCGTTTCTATTAGTGGTGTATTGATTGTGTTTGCGGCGATCGCAGCGGCCATTATTGGCTGGCAACTGCGAGGGCTGCTCTTGCTGGTGATGATTTCGGTGGTGCTCGCCTGCTCGATTGCGCCCATTGTCAACTGGGCCGAGCGGTATCGGATTCCTCGCTGGCTTGGCGCGCTGCTCACTTATCTGGCGATTATTGGTACCTTAGTCGGCGTCGTTTTGCTGATTGGCCCGACCGTCCTCGAACAAATTCAACTGCTTGTCAGGCAGCTACCGTTATTACTGCGCAAAGCCGTCACCCAGATAGAAGGCTGGGTGCTGCTGCTCAACGACAGCCGCCCCGACTTTACCACTCAAATATTTGATCAGCTAGATGTGCAGGGCATCGCTGCCTGGGCCATCCGCTCTATTCGGCAAGTCGCCCTGCGCTCTTTTAACCTCACGACCGATATTTTAGGCACGCTGCTCAGTTTGATACTGGCCGTTTTTATTTCTGGCTACATGCTGGCCGACAGCCAAACCCTCGTCACTAACTTCGTGCGGCTGATTCCCGCGCCCTGGGATCAGCGCGTTAACGAGCATCTGCCCGAAGTGTCAGAGCGCATCGGCACTTACATTCGCGGTCGCATTATCGTCTCTGGCACGTTAGCTCTGATCACCAGCATCGGGCTCAGCTTTTTGGGCTTACAAGATTTTGCAATTGGTTTGGGTGCGATCGCTGGCGTCACCAATCTCATTCCCTTCCTTGGCCCTATACTAGGAGCCATCCCTGCCCTCCTCGTTGCCATTCCCCTCGGTGGCTGGTCAGTGCTATGGATCGTTATTTTCTACGCCATTTTACAAAACATTGAAACCTATCTGCTCGATCCTCTGCTAGTTGGCTCTTCTGTTGGCGTACATCCGCTTTATCAACTACTAGCCGTACTCGGCGGCGCACAGCTCCTTGGCATTATTGGCGCACTGATCGTCCCGCCCTGGGTCGCAGGCAGCGCCGTCCTTGTTGAAAATCTGTATCTTCAGCCCAAGCTCAAAACAGAAAAGCACATAGAACAGCAGGCAAGCACTGTGTGAAAGGCTGTGTAAAAGGACTGTCCCGATTGCCAGACATTTGGGCGAATGTAGAAGTCAGTTGCGATAAATCGACACCATGCCCCCCGTCTCATTATGAGCGACATTGTATTGACCCTCAGCGTAGTGGCGATCGCCCTATTGATGTTCATTGCGGAAAAATTTCCGGCTGATATCACCGCTCTAGGGGTTATGGTTGCGCTGATGCTATTAGGGCAGGTGACCCCCGCAGAAGGCATCGCTGGATTCAGCAATCCGGCCACGATTACGGTCATGGCCATGTTCATTCTCAGTGCCGGGATTGCGCGCACGGGCGCATTGCAAAAGGCCAGTACCTGGTTGATTGAGTGGGGAGGAACTCGACCCAGCCAGCAAATTATTGCGTTAGGCGTTATTGTTGGCCCCCTGTCCGGGCTGATCAACAATACGGCCATTGTTTCCGTCTTTTTGCCCATCGTTGAAGACTTCTGCCAGCAAAATCGGATCTCCCCTTCTAAGCTGTTAATGCCGCTGTCTTTTGCCACTATTCTAGGCGGCATGATGACTGTCATTGGCACCTCCACCAGCGTTCTAGCCAGTGGCCTATCCGCCGATCTGGGCTTTGGCGAATTCTCCCTTTTTCAGTTCACGGCTCTGGGTGCCATCACCTTCTTCATCGGCCTGGCCTATCTCGGCTTCGTAGCGCCCTGGCTGTTGCCCAACCGCAAGCCAGACGACCGGGGCCTTAGCCAACGGTATGGCATGAAAGACTACGTCAGCGAACTGGTGATCACCCCGCGCTCTAGCCTGGTGGGAAAAACCTTGCAAGCTAGCCAGCTTCAGCGCCGCTTTGACGTAGATGTATTAGAACTCATTCGCAACGACATTCACTTTCCGCAGCCCTTTGCCGATAGAACGCTGGCCGCAGGCGACATTCTACTGGCCCGTGGCGGCAAGCAAGATTTGCTCAAAATTCGAGAAAGCGAAGGGCTAGAAATATTGCCCGACGTTCAGTTTGGCCAAAAATCCTGGCAGCGGGAGGCGAGTGAAGAAGAGGGGATTGCCGAGGCGCTGATTATTACTAACTCTAATTTGATTGGCTCAACGCTGAAGGACATGCGCTTTCGCCAGCGATACAACGTCACGGTGTTGGCGATTCGGCGAGGGCAAGAGTTGTTGCGCGATCGCATGGGCAAAGTCCCTCTCCGCTTTGGCGACCTGCTGCTCGTACAAGGCCCCAAACAAAGTTTGGTCGGTATCCAAACCAGCCGCGACCTGCTGCTGCTAGAACAGCGTAATTTAGAAACCCTCCGCACGGGCAAAGCCAACCTGGCGATTGGCATTGGGCTATCGGTGATTCTCGCAACCATCGTCACAGACTATCCCATCCTGGTTTCCGCCCTAGCCGGTGTCGTTGCCATGGTCGTCACCGGCTGCCTCAAACCCGGCGAACTGTACCAGGCCGTCCGCTGGGATGTGATCTTTTTACTCGCAGGCTTAATCCCATTGGGCACAGCCATGCAAAACTCGGGCGCGACCGAATGGCTAGCCAATCAGCTAGTAACGCTAGGCGGCGACCTTTCCAGCTATTGGCTGTTGACCTTGCTCTACGTCATCACGGTACTTCTAACCGCCGTCTTATCAAACAATGCTTCAGTCATCTTGCTACTGCCAATCGGCGCACAGGTAGCTCGCGCCATCGGCATCAACCCGCTAACGGCCATCTTCATCATCACTTTCGCCGCCTCCAACAGCTTTATGACGCCCATCGGCTACCAAACCAACACAATGGTCTACAGCGCAGGCGGCTATCGCTTCATCGACTTTTTAAGAGTAGGCGGGCCGCTAAGCTTGATAATGGCAATCATCACACCGCCGTTGGCAATTTGGATCTACGGCCTTTAGAGTCTGTCTTCTCCCCACGGGTTCGTCGGTGCCCTCCATTTGGTAAAACCGGCCCCAGAAATGGGCTAAATATCGATTGTTAGGAGCGTTCATAAAAAATGTCATCAGAATCTATGTCATCACAGCACAAGGGCGTCACGGTTTGGTTTACGGGCCTCAGTGGCGCGGGTAAAACCACGATTAATGATGCTTTGACGGCTAAGTTGCGCGATCGCAATGTCAAGCTAGAAGTGTTAGACGGCGATATCGTCCGCACCAATCTCACCAAAGGCTTGGGCTTTAGCAAAGAAGACCGCGACGAAAATGTCCGTCGAATCGGCTTTGTTTCCCACCTGCTGACCCGCAATGGTGTGATTGTGTTGGTTTCTGCGATCTCTCCTTATCGCGCAATTCGCGATGAAGTCCGCGCGCGGATTGGAGACTTTATGGAAGTGTACGTTAGCGCTCCGGTCGAAGTATGCGAAGAGCGCGATGTCAAAGGGCTGTACGCCAAAGCGCGTTCTGGCGAAATCAAGCAGTTTACCGGCATTAGCGACCCTTACGAAGCGCCGCTAAACCCTGAGGTTAATTGCGAGACTCATAAGGAAACGCTAGAAGAAAGCGTCGATAAAGTGATCGCGAAGTTGGAAGAAATGGGCTATTTGCCTGTCGCTGTTGCCGCGTAACTTACATTAAATCGTCAAGTTCTGCATAGTCGGGTAGGGTGGTGTCAATTTGTTTGCCCTGGCGAATGACGACGCGATCGCCCTGCCCCCTCGCCATCAGTTCATTAAAACTCCGCGCCTTAAACACCACTAGATTCGCGCTGCTACCGGCTGCAATCTGTCCGACGGCAGCCTCCAATCCCATCATCTGTGCAGGCGTCCTAGTCACCGCCATCGGCCAGTCTCCTACCGGATGATCCAAATGTCCAATCCGCGCCGACTGGGTAAATACTTCTAGTCCATCGTGATCGCCATAGGCAAAAAACGGATCGCGACAGTTATCTGAAGCCAGGGCCACCGGCACTCCCGCCGCCTTTAGCTCATGTAAAATTGTCACCCCCCGGTACCGAGGCGTTCTGTTATTTGCCTGGGTCTGCTGCCGATCTTGTAAATACAAATTACACATCGGCAAACTAACGACCGAAATCTTTGCAGCCTTCACCGCTTCGATCGTCTTACGCACCGCTTCATCTGATTGAACAGACAAACTACAACAGTGCCCACAGGTGATCTGTCCGGTGAACTCATGTCGAATTGCCGCTTCCGCCACATAGCGCAAAGCAATATCATCCTGATTCAGACTCTCATCTGTATGAAAATCTAAATCTAATTCTCTCTCTTTAGCCAGCGAAAACACTCGATCTATCTGCTTTTCTACTGCTGAATTCATAAAGGCAACTCCGCCCAAAACGCCGCCCGCGCTAGCGACTAAATCAGCCAGTTTCTCTCCTTTCGGCTCCAAAAAATAATCCAAAGTTACCAAACAAACCGCTTGTAAGAGAATCTTGTTCTCCCATTCTTTTCGCAACTGAGAAAACACCTCAAAACTAATCTCGCCTTGCCCATCAAACGCATCCAAGTGAGTCCGAATCGCCTGCGTCCCATGCGCGTAGCTGCACTTCAGCCCAAACTCCATTCGCCGAGATACATCTTCCGCCGCCCACCTCTGCTCGCTATCTTGCCGCACGGTCTCCAATGCCCCCCCAAAAGTCCCATCCGGATTAGGACTGCGCGACCAGATATGCCCTTTATCCAAGTGAGTATGCATATCGACAAAGCAAGGCCAAATTAGCCCCGAGCGCAGATCTACGAAGGGCACATCGCGAGAAATGCCCGAGTCCGCCTGCTGCACCCCCACAACCTTGCCATTGCTCACCTCAATATCAACAGAAACGAGAGCTTCGTTGTCTGAGTGATGCGGTGCTTGTAGAGATATAGTAGCCTGGTGCAACAAAGATGAAGGCACTCGCCCGTTGCACAGCCAGTAATGAGAGGCCGTAGGAATCTTTAAAAACGAAGTCGTTGCCATAAGCCCTAAAGGTGAAATAGCAGTATGGATATGAGCGCAACTTAGCTACACTGACTATAGCCGCTCAGCAGTGTGACTATGGTTCAGCAGCTTTCTACAACAGATATTATCTATCCTGACAGCGATGGCCAGCCAATGGCGGACAATACCAAGCAGTTCAGATGGATAGTCACTATCAAAGAGAATTTAGAGTCCATTTTCAGTGACGATCCCAACGTCTTTGTCGCTGGAGATTTGCTTTGGTACCCTATAGAAGGCAGTAACACGATTCTCCAAGCACCGGATGCGATGGTTGCTTTTGGTAGACCCAAAGGCGATCGCGGCTCATACCAACAGTGGCAAGAAGAAAATATCGCGCCACAAGTGGTCTTTGAAATACTATCGCCCGGTAACCGCGCTGGAGAAATGAGGAAGAAATTCCAGTTCTATCAGCAATATGGCGTTCAAGAGTACTACATCTATGATCCCGATGACGTAGAATTCATCGGCTGGCAGCGCGTCGGGCCATCCTTAGAAGCGATTGGCGTGATCAACGATTGGATCAGCCCTTTGCTAAAGGTTCGTTTCGTGGTTAAACCTGACGATCTAGAAATTTATAGACCTGATGGCGAGCCCTTCCGTACCTTTACAGACATCCGCAAAGAGCGCGATATCGCAAAAAGTGAACGCGACATAGCTGAAAGCGAGCGCGATACAGCACAAGCAGCTCGTGAGATAGCCGAGGCCAAAGTGGCTCGACTTGCGGACAGGCTCAAGGCGCTAGGGATTGATCCCACAGAACTATAGTTAACCAAATAGATAGCCAGCTCACTTCGCAGATTTCTCAACCCATTCAACGACTCGATTGCCCAGTCGGACGTCATCTAATCGATCGACTTCACGAATGCCAGTAGGGCTGGTGACGTTGACTTCGGTAAGGTAACCCCCAATGATGTCGAGCCCCACAAAAAACAAGCCGTCGCGGCGAAGGGCGGGGGCCACCTGCGCGCAAATTTCCAAATCGCGCTCGGTCAGGCTGGTTTTATCGCTGCGGCCACCCACGGCCATGTTGCCCCGAAATTCTTTGCCTGTAGGCACCCGGTTAACCGCGCCAATGGGTTCGCCATCGAGCAAAATAACGCGCTTATCCCCATCTTTGGCCGCTGGTAAATAGGTCTGGATCATGACCGGCTCTTTGCCCTGGCGCGTGCTGACTTCAATGATGGAGTTGAAGTTGCGATCGCCCCCCTCCAAAAACAAAATCCCCTCACCCGCTTTTCCGCCCAACGGCTTCAATACCCCAGCTCCCCAGCGCTCCACTGCATCACGAATCACCTGCTTATCGGCGCTCACAATCGTCTCGGGGATCGCATCGGTAAATTGCAGCGCATACATCTTCTCATTTGCCGCCCGCAACCCCTTGGGAGAGTTGATTACCTGCGTCTTAGCGCTATCTACATAATCCAAAATGTAAGTGACATATAGGTAAGGGATCGTCACTGGCGGGTCTGTACGCATAAAGACAGCGTCCATCTCTTCTAGCGGACGCCACTTCAACTCACCAAGTTGATACCAATCCAACGTCGATATCCAGCGATCGCCTTCTTTCACCACCGGCTTCATCGTCACTGGCTGCAACCCACCGTACGCCCGTCCCCCAATCACACCCAGCCGATCGGCCTGAGTCACATAGACCGCATGGCCCAAAACCTGCGCCGCTTCCATAATTGCCACACTCGTATCGTGACCCGGATCTAAGCGCGAAATAGGATCGATAATGAACGCAAATTTCAAAAGAACTTACCTAGACAGATAGCCCTAAAAGCATAGAATAAAACCTGTTTTCACGAGAGCCAATTCTTCTAGAGAGAAACCACGTCCTCGTATCCTGTGCGTTCACGTTCTCTACTCAGTACCTGCCAAATCTTTACTTCGGCTATATCCCAGTTGTAAAACGTACAAGCTATGGTTGATGCGTGGTGTTAGGCACAGGGTAAGCCAAAGCTGATGTAAATCAAGCATCGCTGCCTTTGAAGCCAGCTTCTGAAAGCTTTAAACAAGTCATCAGCACTGTGCCAATCGAGATTGGGTAACATTACCGATTCGCTGGCATCTGTGGACTCACTAATGTAAGCGGTAAGCCGGGTGAGAGGAGATTAGAGGAATGTTCATGAGAGTAATGCAGGCAAGCAGTATCACGTTGGCTTTGTATATTTTGCTGGGGCTAAACGCACTACAGGCAGACAATACAACAACCACTGTGACCAAACCGATAGAAGCCCCGGAAGCTTTCGTAGCCCTGAAGCAGGCAATCAACCGTCGTCTATAATGTATCTATAAAGCCGCCAACGATGCTACGTCAAATAAAAAGCGCATCCTAAAACCAAGGTGCGCTTTTTATACTATTTATTTTTACTTTTCAGCTAGGCAGAAGCTGCAAAGGCCGCAGGAGAGAAACTGGGTGCATAGGCTTCAATGACCCGACCGGTCTCGGCACAGATTGTCATCAAATAGTCGCAGTGAGAGCACTGAGTGCGCACTGTACCGCTTTCTGGTAAGTGATAGCGCTCAGCCGGACTGCCACAGGTTGGGCAGTGTACTCGCTGTACCGTAGCAGGGGTAACTGTCTTTCTGGCATCATTTAATAAAAGTGACTCCAAAAATGACTTTGCCGGTCTTTCCATTGCCTTCATAGTTCTTAATAGCTTATTCAACCTTTGTAAGATGGTGCCCGTTTTCTGCTTTAGCTAAGGCTAAACAGTCAACAAACCCTCATCTATAAGTTGAACGCCTCTCATCGGTAATTGACCTTCTTATTATGGCAACTTATCTAGCGACTGGCAAAGCATCTTAAGGCATAAGAAAATCCGGGGATCGCCTACCCACAGACCGATCCCCAATCTTCCGAAACGCTTGTCAGACCAAGGAAAGATAGGAAGACAATGAGTACTTTTACTCGCTTTAGAGAGCACTATTGCCGGTGATTCGGGTTAGGAAGGTACTTACAAATAAAGGTTTGTTTTAGATTTGAGCGATTTTACCTTCACGCTTCTCAATGTAGTTTCGTTGAGCAAAATTCTGTTTAATTAAGACAATTTAGATTCTGAGATTTACGACGAAAAAATGTATTAGATACGACATTACTTGTGCCATTATCCTGAATGCTTTTCTGTATGGCATAGCTTCTGTCAAGAGGCGGTACTTTCGACTGCAACCTCAGGTGTCGCTGCAGGCGGTTTCACAGAACTCGCGTCGGCAGTCGCTACCAGCTCTGATGTCGGTTCTACAGCGGAGGGGTGAAAGTATTCGTAGATTTGCTGGGCGAGCTGAGGGCCAATGCCATCGACGGTAGTAAGCTGTTTGGGTGAAGCTTCGCGGATATAATCAATTGAGCGAAAGCTGGCCAGGAGTTGCTTGCGCCGGTGATGACCCAACCCAGGGATATCTTCCAGGCGCGATCGCCGCATTCGACCCATGCGCTTTTTCCGGTGAAAACTCACCGCAAATCGATGCGCTTCATCTCGCAGACGACGCAATAGCTGTACGCCTGGCTGGTCGGGATCTGTTTCTAAAGGCTGCTTTTCACCTGGCAAAAATATCTCTTCACGCTTTTTTGCTAGGCTCACGACCCGCAGTTCACTCAGCAGGTTCATCTCTTCTAGCTCGGCGACCACCGCTGATAGCTGACCTTTACCGCCATCGATCATCACCAAATCAGGCCAGTCACTATTGCCAACCCGCTGCAAGTTAGGATTTTCTGCGTAGCGCCGAAACCGGCGACGAATGACTTCGGCCATACTGGCAAAGTCATCGGAGTGGCCGCTGGTGACGGTGGGATTTTTGATTTTATAGGTGCGGTAGTGCTGCTTGGCAGGTAATCCATCGACGAATACGACTTGGGAGGCGACCGCATCAGAGCCCTGAATATGTGAGATGTCGTAGCCTTCAATCCGCTTCGGTAAGCCAGGCAAATCGGTAATAGCTGCTAGATCTTCCATCGCCTGATGATTGCGATCGGCAAATCGCTGGGTACGCGCCAGCTCATATTGAGCGTTGCGTTCTACCATTTCTACCAGCTCGGCCTTCATCTGGCGCTGGGGCATTTCAATCGAGACTTTGCGGCCTTTTTGTTGGGTTAAAAATTTGGCCAGCATGTCAGCTTCGGGCAGGGCGTGCTGCACCAAAATCTCTGCCGGAATCTCGACTGGATCCACCAGGCGGTAATGCTCTTCTAGCACCCGCTGAAAAATTTCGCCGGGAGTACCGGACTGAGCATCGGCGACAAAGCCTAACCGACCGACTAATCGACCGGCGCGGATTTGGAAGAGCTGTACGCAGGCGTGCTCATCATCGGCAGATAGGGCGATCGCATCTCTCGAAATCGTGTCATCGGGCAGCGCCACTTTTTGATTGGCCCCCAATGTCTCTAGCCCTTTTACCTGATCGCGAATCATCGCCGCTTTCTCAAAGTCCAGATTCTCAGCCGCTTTTTCCATCTGCGCCGTCAGGATGTCAACCAGCTCTTGCGATCGCCCCTGAAATACCATCGCCACCCGCTGCACAATTTTGTGATACTCCTCGGGCGTAATCAGTTGCTGGCACACCCCCGGACACTGACCAATGTCATAGTTCAGGCAGGGTCTATCTTTAAACAAAGGCTGGCGGCGCTGCCTTAAAGGAAAAATTCGCTTGGCAATTTGCAACGTCCGCCGCAGCAGTCCCGTATCTACATAGGGGCCGTAATAGCGATTTTTCTCATTTTTACGACGCTTACGAGTAATAAAAATGCGCGGATAGTCTTCTGACCAGGTGATACATAAGTAAGGGTACTTCTTGTCATCTTTTAGCAGCACATTGAAGTAGGGCTGGTGCTGCTTAATCAGGTTTGCCTCTAGAGCCAGCGCTTCTGCTTCGGTGTCGGTGACAATAATTTCAATATCGGCCACCTTGCGCACCATCGTGGCGATCCGAGGCGTGTGGTGATGAGCCGCCTCTCGAAAATAAGAGCGCACGCGATTTCGCAGGCTTTTTGACTTGCCAATATAAAGAATTTGGTCAGTGTCATCCTTCATAAAATAGACCCCCGGCACCTGAGGAATTTCTTGGAGCCGAGCGGCTAGCTTTTCAGGATTGTCAAGCAGCGTGTTAGCGGTAGGGTTGTCAGTAGACACAGGTAACGAGTGAGGGGGTAGGCGAGCGAGGAAGCAAGACGTTCAAGCTGACGGGGCTAATAAAGCCTTTAAGAAAGGGTGCCAAATCACAAAGATTTGGCTGACAGGTTGCTATAGCAATCTCAGATGAAGGAAAATCTGATGTATAAGCTTATACGCATTTGCCCTCGTTATATATACGGAGGCTTCGTTTAAAGTAGATGAACTAAATATACGGAGGCCCTATGGTTTCTCAGCTTTGCGCTACTTTTGCGCTACTGATTATTTTAACGAAGCTTCGATAATTATTGCATCCAAACATTGCCGCTTAACGTACTTCCTACACCGGCGGGTTATGCTCCCATCAACTAAACTACTGTGAACATCAAAGAATTTGAAAATCAATATCAAGAGTCGGTCAGCAAAATTTTGAACGAACTCCAGTCTATGGCCATTATCTCCAACCGCCTAGAGTCAACCATTGTAGAAGTAGGCACATCGGTACAAAGCCTCAATAAAATGGTAGAAGACTTTTTGAAGCAACAAGAGCACAGTCGGCAGTCGTCTGATGACAAATTACGCTGAACCTTCTAAACCGCTAAGCCCTTTAAACCCCCTTTAAACTCCCTTTAAACCTTAGAGCAAAGCTCAGACTAGGGAGATAGAAAGCGCTTTTACTTTATCAACCGTGCCACCGTAGCACTCAGGTCACTGGGTAAAACCGGTTTGGTCAAGTAAGCATCGGCTCCTAGCTGAAAAGCCTTTTGCTGGTCAGCGGCCAGGGTATAACCACTCACCACCAAAATCGATAAATGCTGCCACTGCGAGCAGCCACGAAGCTGGCTAATGACGGTGAATCCATCTAGCACTGGCATCCGTAAGTTCAAAATAAGAACGTGGGGCTGGACAGCTTCTAGGGTTTCAAAAATTTGCTGCCCATCTGAGAGGGGATATACGCTGTAACCGCATTGCTCTAAATAGTCTGCGAAGAGGATTCGATTGCAATAATCATGCTCTAAAATTAAAACCCGGCCTAAATGCTCGGAGGACATAGTTCTAGAAGGTTGCTCCTGGCTATCGACATAGCGAAGAATGTATAGTTTTTGACGAATAAGAGTTGTTTTAACTATTGTGGTCAGAGGCTCGCTTAGGAAGCACGGGCTTACGTCACATTGCCTGCATTTATTCACCTAGTCTTCTGTATTCGATTCTCTATCTGCTTTGCAGATTCTGATATTGAGCTATACAGGCTCTAGGACTGCTTTAACACTATCGAAATTCACGGAATTTGAGCCGCTGGAATCTACAAACTGTCCGATTTTGTCGATCGCTTCTTTTAAGGTGTCGGGTGAATGCACTAAAGCAAATCGGACATATCCCTCGCCCGATTTGCCAAAGCCTCGACCGGGTGAAAGCGCAACCCCTGTATGGGCTACTAGCGCCGTACAAAAGTCAATTGAGTTTGTTGCCCAGCCGTTGGGCAAGTTGCCCGGTAGCTTGACCCAAAGGTACATCGTGGCGTTAGGCGTGGGCACTTGCCAACCGATGTCTTGCAAAGCGGCGACGGCGGCATCTCGCCGTTCGGCAAAGGTTTGCACAATGTGAGTGATACAGGTTTGTGGGCCAGTAAGGGCGGCGATCGCACCCCGCAAAATCCCGCGATATTGATTGAAATCGACTGTCGCCTTGACCTGTCTGAGCGCTTTAATCAGTTGAGCATTACCGATGGCATACGCCACCCGAAAACCGCCCATGTTGTAAGACTTAGACAGGGTAAAAAATTCAATTGAAACAGACTTGTCGGGGTCGGCTTGAAATACGGACGGCACGGGTTCACCCTCGAAGTACAAGTCGGCGTAGGGGAAGTCATGTACGAGCGCAATCTCATTTTGCTGGCAAAAGGCAACTGCTTCTTGGAAAAAGGCGAGGGGTGCGCAGGCTGTGGTCGGATTGTGAGGATAGCTAAGCACCATCATGGTGGCTTTCTGTACTGTTGCGGCGGGAATGTCGCTCAGCACGGGTAAAAATTCGTTTTCGGCAAGGGCTGGCATCGGATAGATATCTCCCCCTGCTAAATATACACCCCCCGAATGGGAGGGATAGCCCGGATCTTGCAGTAGGGCTATGTCCCCTGGGTTCATGATGGCCAGGGGCAAGTGCGCGGTGCCTTCTTGTGAGCCAATTAGCGGCATTACTTCCGTCTCGGGGTCAATGGCAATGCCGAACTTTTGCTCGTACCACTGGGCGGCGGCAACTCGGAAGTCTTTGGTGCTATTAAATAGGGCGTAGCCGTGGGTTTCGGGGTCTTGTAGGGCTTGGGCGATCGCGTCCAATATATGGGGCGGTGTGGGTAAGTCGGAGGAGCCTAGCGATAGGTCGATCAGGGGTTTACCGGCTGCGATCGCCTTCGTCTTGGCGCGATCCATATCGGCAAAAACATTGGTTTGTAGCGGTGCAAGGCGGTCGGCAATTTGCATGAGGATGCGTTGATGGTAGGGGCAGTTATTGGCTAAGGCCAACTATTGTAACCTGCCTGGAAATAAATCCAGGCAGGGAAATGCGGGTTCTGGTGGGACTAATCGGACGGGAATCCGCTTTTTGTTTACAGGTTGTCTAACTCGGACTTTAGCGCTTCAAGTTCGGCGTCTACTTCCGAATCTTTGGGTGTCGCGACGGTGGGTTCATCTGATGGGGGTAGGGCTTCCTGCTCGGGGGAGGCACCGCCTAGCATTTGAGCCTTCATAGCTTCTAGCTCGTAGTCCACATCATCACCAGATTCTAGACTGGCAAACTGGCTTTCCAAATCTGCACCTGCTAGCTCAGCAGCAGCCTGACCGCTAGCTTCCATTTGCAGCACTTTTTCTTCCATGCGCTCAAAGGCGCTCATGGCGCTACTTGTGCCCAGCGTGCCCACACTCTTTTGCAATTGCTCATTGGCTTTGGCGGCACTCGCCCGCGCCTTCAGCATGTCCTTTTTAGTCTTCGCTTCAGAAATTTTGCTTTCTAACGCAATCAACTGACGCTTGAGCGTATCGACAGAGCCAGACTGCTGTTCTAACTGAGCTTTGAGCGCAGCGGCGGTTTCAGCCTGGGTCTTTTTGCGCGTGAGGGCTTCGCGGGCTAACTCTTCGTTGCCTTTTTGCAGGGCTAGCTGAGCCCGCTGCTGCCAGGAGGTTGCTGCTGACTGGGCCTTTGCCGCCTGCTGTTCTACTCGCTTTTGGGAGGCGATCGCCTGTGCCACAGCCTGACGCATTTGGATTAAATCCTCCTGCATATCCATGATCGCCTGATCGAGGATTTTCTCAGGATTTTCAGCGGAACTTACCGCCGCGTTTAAGTTAGAGCGCACCACTCGGCTAACGCGATCAAACAGGCCCATGTTTCGTTTCCCTATACATCAAAAGACACTCTTTCAAAAGATACCGCAGCGAGCCAGAGAATTCCCAATCTTTGACCTTACGTTTTCTCACAGAAAGGCCGGTGATCATGAATCGAGCGCCAGTAGCGGTTGAATATGAGGCCGTAAAGCGCTGAAAGCTACCCCGGCCCGGTAGGCAGCGATCGCACCCACCGCTTCTAAATAGGTGTTAACGGCGATCGCCGTTATTCCCAAATCTGCTGCCCTCACCGCCATCGTCGTGCTGTTTTCACCCACCGCAATCACCTGCCCACCGCGCTGCTGGAGCAAAGGCGCTAAGCTCATGACCGCGCTGCCGCCAAAAGCAGTGGCAGGCACGACTATCGCATCGACCTGCTCGGCGGTGATGACATCTGCTGATGAGTGCTCTTCAAAGCAGAACTGAGGGGCCCGGCTTAAACCTGCGAGCACGCAGGGCAAAAAGGTATAGCCAATTTCCTCTGCCGCTGATCGGGGTGAAATTTGAGGGTCTAGAGGCAAGGGCGACAGGGCGGGCGCATGGGCGCAGGGGAGCTTGAAGGTGCGTACGATTAAGTGGCTGATGACCGCTTCGGCTCCTGCTAAAGGATCGACGCCTTTGCCCTGACGATAGGCTTCTAGCTCGGGTGAATGATCGTCTTCGGGGAAGCGGGCAATGACGGCGATCGCCCTCACCCCGGCCTCGTTGATTAACCGTTCTGCCGCTCGCAGCAGGCTGCCTGGATTGTCTAACGTTCCCCAGGAGGCTCCTGATTTTGTCGTTTTCAGGGTGACGCCCAGGGGCATGTCCGTAATCACATGAGCCCGGATGTCTAGACCTAAGGTTGCCCGCGCGGCGTCTGCTGCTTGTAGGTGGCGCGATCGCAGCTCATCTTCCACCGCCTGGTCAATCACCAAACCAATCGGGTTCTGATGCACAGGCCGCAGCCCCCAATGGCCCGCCGCAAACTGATCGAGGCCATAGCCTTCGACGTAATAGGCATTTTTCATTGGCCAGCAGAGCTGCGCCCCGTTCAGGACATTGGGATGGGTAATCAGACGATCGGTTACACGAGCCAGCGTTCTGGCAACAGGCAAGGCATCTCCGGCATAGCCGCCAATGGCCGCACCGATGCCAGTGGGAACAATTAGCACCGTGGTATGGGTTGGGCTTGTCATTTAAAGGCTCGTGACCACAGCTTCTATCTGGGCGGTTTGGGCTGCTGAGTCGATTGAGGTGATGGCCCAGCGGAGGGGATCGCCGTATTGAGTGAGTTGGGATTGGATGTGCGATCGCAAGGCATCAGAACGCAACCTATCAGATCCGCGCACGGCAGTCCGTAGCTCACTTGGCGGTGCCAGCAAAGACACCTCCATCGTAATTAGCTTTGTTTGCACAACCCCCTACCCTGGTTGGCCAAACTGGCGCTGATAGACCTCGTCTTCTTTCTCCGTTTCCAGCTTCAAGTCGGAAGTCGGCAGCGACACACACAGCAGCGCATAGCCATCTGCCTGAAGCTCGGGGCTCACCCCCATACCATCTTCCTGGTTCACCGTGCCTTCTGTAATCAAGGCCGCACAGGTTGTACAAACGCCCGCACTGCAAGACACCGGCAAATCTAACCCAGCCGCATGAGCTGCCTTTAGTACAGGCTGATCTTCTGGCACCTGAATCGTATGAACCGTTCCCTGGTGATTGATTTCTACCGTAAATGTTTTAGCCATTTTTTATCGAGCGTTTTCAAGGTTGAATGCTCAAACCTGTAAAGCCTGAGCAACTAGACCTTAGAAAGCCTAACCTTAAATTCATACAAGTCAAAAGAACTCAATCAAAAGAACTCAAGGCGAAAACCCTCCAGTTTAAGCAAGGTCAACACCTCAAAAGTCCGTTAGTGCTCAATTAGGCAGCCTGCTCCGGAAAAGCTCGATCAAATTCCTCTAGCAAATCGTCAATTTCTTCTAGCGCCTGATTGACATCAATCCGCAAAGTACCGATGTTGGGCTGCTCTAGCAGGCGAAGCAAAGACTGACGCTTAGAGCGAATCAGCTCAATTCTGGTTTGAAGAGCAGTAAATTCCATAAAAAAGGGGACTCCGACTGAGTTACATTTCTTTATAGGATAAGCACATTTGGACATAACCGCATCTGCCTTTGGCAAAGCCTATTGATGCCTTACAGATCCTGAACGCTGATATCCAACTGCTTTGTAACTGCTTTATTTAAGGGCCTTTTTAGGACAAACGACCATGCTGCGCAAAATTCCCCTTGGCACCGTTTTACTCGTCGTCGGAGCCCTGCTGACCGCCGTCGGATTCGTTGCCTACGCCCAAGAAAACGCCACCCTCAACCTGGTCGGCTTCTTCTATGGCGTGCCCATTTTATTGGGGGGATTGGCCTTACGCGCCGCCGAACTAGAGCCTGTGCCCTACACCAAGCTTCCTAGCGAAGCCGTGATTGCCCTGCGATCGCAAGCGACCCAAACCCAAACCCAGGTGCGCCAAGACGTCACCCGCTACCGCTACGGTCAAGAAGCCCACTTAGACGACACGTTAGAACGCCTTGGCCTCAGCCCTAATGATACTCAGCGCCCCGTTCTCAGCGGTCTGCACGAAGAGCAGCGAGACGGCGCTTACACATTAGTTTTAGAGTTTGACTCACCCTACATATCGTTTGAAAAATGGCAGGAAAAACAGCCTAAAATTGAAGCTTTCTTTGGGCCAGGCATTACCGCAGAGATCAGCCAGCCTGAAGAGAAAAAGGTCGCTGTCGCCATGAAAGCAGTCGTTGCCTAAGGCAGTGATTGAGCGCAGTCCCGGTGATTGAGCGCAGTCAAAATCACTTTTCTAACCGCACCGCATACCACTGCACCGACTCTCCCGGAGCCGTCTCAAACTCGCAGTGCGTCTCCATCAAGTACTTAGCCCGCTCGTCGTCAGAAGACAGTCTTTGCAAGTCCTTCGGCAGCGAGTCTTTTTGGTCTTGAATCACCGCTTTGAGCTTAGCGAGCAGCTCTGGTGGCGTCAGAAAGGTTTCAGTGGCCTCGGGCGTGAGGAAAACAAACATTTCTTCGCTATACATCATCGAATCAGCCATGGGAGCACTGCGCCTAATTGTTTAAAGCTAGTAAATCAGAATTGTTAAGGAATGCAATTACAAACATTTTGTTTTCTTGAAATGTAACTTTTCTAGCGTGATCACAGTGCTAGAATTTTTACATATACACCGCAATCCCGACCGGATTACCGGACATTCATATTTTATCGCTATCCCCATGGTTCAAACGCCGGTTCAAACGCCCATTCGACCAGCCGAAAAGAGATCTAAGCTTGAAGGCATCAAAGAGCGCAGTCAGTTTCTGCGGGAACCCGTGGCGACTGAGCTAAAGCAGGATACCACCCACTTCACCGAAGAGGGCATCCAGATTCTGAAGTTTCATGGTTCCTACCAGCAAGACAACCGCGACAACCGGGTTCGAGGGCAGGAAAAAGACTATTCTATGATGCTCCGCCTGCGCAATCCTGGCGGATACATTCCCCCCGAGCTATACCTCACGCTTGACGATATCTCGAACAAATACGGTAATGGTACGCTTCGAGCTACCACCCGCCAAGCCTTTCAACTTCACGGCATTCTCAAGAAGAACCTCAAGGCTACCCTGGCTGACATTATTCGCAGCATGGGCTCTACGCTAGGTGCCTGCGGCGATCTTAGCCGTAACGTCATGGCTCCGCCTGCGCCTTACAAAACCAAACCCGAGTATGTGCTGGCCCGCAAATATGCCACTAATATTGCCGACCTATTAACGCCTCAAACTCCCGCCTATTATGAGATTTGGCTAGATGGGGAAAAGGTGGTGACCACCGAAGAAGATCCTGACGTGGTCGCTCACCGACAGGGGAAAGCTGGTCGAATTGGTGGCGAACCTCATCCGGTTGAGCCGATTTATGGTGTGCAGTACATGCCTCGCAAGTTCAAATGCGCGGTCACTGTCCCTGGCGATAACTCTGTAGATGCCTACACCCAAGACATTACCCTGGTGGTAATCACCGACGATAATGGCGAGCTACAGGGCTTTAACGTGATGGCGGGCGGCGGTATGGGCCGCACCCACAATAAAGAAGAGACATTTGCTCGGATTGCGGATCATATTGGTTACGTTGACAAAGATGATGTTTACGACCTAGTCAAGGCGATTGTATTCACCCAAAGAGATTACGGTGAGCGTTATAACCGCCGCGTTTCTCGGATGAAGTATCTGATTCACCGCTGGGGTCTGCCTAAATTTATTGCTGAAGTTGAAAAGACTTTTGGTAAGAAGCTAGAGCCCTATAGAGAGCTGCCGGAGTGGAAGTTTGAAGACTATTTGGGTTGGCATGAGCAGGGCGATGGCAAGCTGTTTGTCGGTGTGCATATTCGCAATGGCCGGGTGCATAACCAGGGCAAATTGCGCAATAAAGCGGCGCTAAAAGAGATTGTTGAGAAGTTTAATTTATCGATGCGGGTGACGCCTAACCAAAGCGTGATTCTCTGCGATATTGATCCGGGTGATAAAGCCGCTATTCAGGCGATTCTTGACCGGAATGGGATTACGCCAGATAGCAAGGTAGATTCGCTAGAGCGCTATGCAATGGCCTGCCCGGCGCTGCCAACTTGTGGCCTGGCGGTGACGGAGTCGGAGCGCATTATTCCTAGCATGTTGGAGCGGATTCGTAAGCTGTTGAACAAGCTGGACTTGAAAAATGAAACTTTTGTGACTCGGATGACGGGTTGCCCAAATGGCTGTGCGCGGCCCTATATGGCTGAGCTGGGGTTTGTCGGTCAAGCGCCCAAGAGCTATCAGCTATGGCTGGGCGGCGCGCCGAATCAGGTTCGATTGGCGCGGCCCTATATGGACAAGCTGCATGAGGATAATTTGGAGAAAGAACTGGAGCCGTTGTTTGCTTGCTTTAAGCAGAACCGGAATGAGGGGGAAAGCTTTGGGGATTTTTGCGATCGCTACACCTTCGACGCTCTGCGCCAGTTTACCGAAACTTACGAACCCCTGAAGCCAGTAGGTTCTGGCCGCCGTCGTAATCGGGTGGGGGTATCTGACGAGTTGTTTGCCAAGCTGAAAGCTAAGGCAAATGCTGAAGGCAAAAGTATGGCTGATGTGCTGGAGGAGAGTATTAAGGATGCGTTAGGCTAGGTAGGCTAAGCAGAATTAAAGTACAAAAGGTCTTGTGTGTTTGCCATGCAAGACCAAGCCTGAATGCCTGATGAAACGTACCCACAAGCGAGAAGAACTGATTAGAATTGGTCGTGACATCATTGTCCGACAAGGTTTTAATGCAACTGGGCTAAGCAATATTCTGACGACCGCAGGCGTACCAAAGGGGTCGTTTTACTACTACTTCGACAGCAAAGAAGATTTTGGCCTGGCCATTATTGAAGATTCTGCACATAGCTATCAAAAGAAGCTGGAAAGAACCATAGGGAACAGTCAGCTTTCGCCTTTAAAGCGGTTGAACAGCTACTTTGAGGCCGGTATTGCTGAGATGGAAGCCTGTGGATGCGTGAATGGATGTCTGATTGGCAACCTGGCGCAGGAGATGGCGGGGCAGAGTGAGGTGTTTCGTGATCGCCTCAACAAAATATTCTTTAGCTGGGAAGAACAGTTCGCCAACTGCCTCGAAGCCGCGCGTGAAACTCAAGAGATTTCTTACAAAGTAACCCCCACTGATCTCGCTCAGTTCGTTCTGGCGGGCTGGCAAGGCGCTATATTACAAGCGAAGGTCGCTCGCTCTACTGCACCTATGCAGACTTTTGCCAGGACGTTTTTCAGCCAGATATCGCCCAAATCTATCGTTGGTTAGATTCGGTAGACCCTTTGTGAGCACTAACATCGTCAGTTGTAGCCGACCGGTCTACTACCCGGTATACTATTTGTTTGTAAGGAATCAATATGTCTGAGATAGAAAACAAAGTTGTGATTATTACAGGAGCTAGCAGTGGGCTGGGTGAGGCCACGGCCCGGCGGCTGGCTAAAGGTGGCGCAAAGCTGATGCTGGCGGCGAGAAGAGAAGATCGATTAAAGGCGTTAGTCGCCGATATTGAGAAAGCGGGCGGCACTGCCAAGTATCACGTCACAGATGTCACCGATCGCGAACAGGTCAAGGCGCTCGCTGAATCAACCCAACTGGCGTTTGGCAGCGTAGATGTGTTGGTGAATAATGCGGGACTGATGCCGCTATCGCCTTTGGCTGCGCTGAAAGTGGATGAGTGGGATCAGATGGTGGATGTGAATATTAAGGGCGTTTTGTATGGTGTAGCCGCTGTGCTGCCGATGATGAAAGCGCAGAAGTCCGGTCATATTATCAACCTCTCTTCGGTGGCAGGTCATAAAGTTATGCCCTCGGGCGTGGTTTATTGCGCTACTAAGTTTGCGGTCAAAGCCATCTCAGAAGGTATTCGGCTAGAGTCCGAAGGAAAAATACGCTCTACTAACATTTCTCCTGGCGCAGTAGAAACCGAGCTGACTAGCACAATCTCTCACGAAGAGAGCGCGAAGAATGCTAACCAGCTATATGACATTGCAATTGATGCGGATGCGATCGCCCGCGCCATCACTTACGCCATCGAACAACCCGCCGACGTTGACATTAATGAAATAATCATTCGCCCAACCAAGCAAGATCTGTAAGGAGATCTAAAGAAGAAAATCTATAAGGAGAAAAGGAGAAAAATACATGACACAGAAACTCACCAACAAAAAAATTGCCATTTTAGTCGCCGATGGCTTTGAACAGGTTGAACTGACTAAGCCAAAGCAGGCTTTTGAAGAAGAGGGCGCGCAGACGTTTGTGATTTCGCCGATGAGCGATCGCGTCCAAGGCTGGAACCATTTCGACAAAGCAGACTACTTTGACGTAGATGTGCCTTTAGACAAAGCCAATGCGGTCGATTACGATGCCTTGTTGTTACCAGGCGGCGTTGCTAATCCCGATCAGCTCAGAACTCAAGAAAAGGCGGTTAAATTCATCCAGTCATTCTTTGACGCCCAAAAGCCAGTCGCGGCAATTTGTCACGGCCCTTGGACATTGATTGAAGCTGACGTCGTGAAGTCGCGTCAAGTCACTTCTTGGCCTTCGCTCAAAACAGATCTGCAAAACGCAGGCGCTACCTGGGTTGATCAAGAAGTTGTTGAAGATGGCGGGCTGGTGACCAGTCGAAATCCTGACGATATTCCAGCTTTCAATGAGAAGGCGATCGCGCTATTTTCCAAATAGCCGGGCCCAAATAACCGGGCGAGTACTATTCAACCAACAAGATGCGATGCGAGACGACGCCTGATGAAATTGAAGCTTAAAGACTTAGAAATTAGCAGCCCGGCCTTCCTCTCTCTGGGTGCTATTCCGCAAAAGTATACCAGCGAAGGAGAGAATATTTCGCCGCCGCTACAGTGGCGCAAGGTGCCCTCCGATACTAAACAATTTGCATTGATTTGTCATGATCCAGATGCCCCTTTGCCAGAAGGATTTACGCACTGGACGCTCTATAACATTCCGCCAGAAACAACAGAAATAGCCGAAGGGGGCGGTGCTAGCTTTACCCAAGGCATTAACACAACCGCCGATCAGGGATATACCGGCCCTGCGCCACCGCCGGGCCACGGGCCGCATCATTATTTCTTTTGGCTATACGCGCTCGACGGGGTTTTAGACCTTGAGCCGGGTTTGAATCGAACGGATTTGCTGGATGCGATCGCACCTCATGTCATCGCTCAAGCCAGACTCGTTGGCATCTACGAACGATAAACTACTCTGACCTTTTGACAGGACTCAATTGAACAATATGACTTCTTCAACGAACCTCTCTCATCTACTTAGCCCCCTCGAACTCGAAGATCTTTCGCTCAAAAATCGCGTTGCCATGTCTCCTTTAACTCGTGGCCGCGCCGAACCAGGCAGTAGAGTGCCCAACGCCCTGATGAAAGCGTACTATGCTCAACGCGCTGGCGCAGGGCTGATTATCACTGAAGGCACCGCACCGTCTAAACAGGGCAACGGCTGGGTGCAGGCACCGGGCATTTACAGCGACGCCCAAATAGAAGGATGGAAGCCCGTTGTCGAGGCGGTTCACGAGAAGAACTGCGCCTTCTTTTTACAAATGTGGCACACTGGCAGGGCTTCTCACAGCAGTTTTCAAGAAAACCAACAGCTTCCGGTGGCCCCTTCCGCTATCAAAATTGAAGGTGAAGCCCACACCGCAGATGGAAAGCAGCCTTATGAAACGCCGAGAGCGCTAGAAACTGAGGAAATTCCTGGCGTGGTAGAAGACTACCGTAAAGCCGCCGAAAATGCCAAAAAAGCAGGCTTTGACGGCGTAGAAATTCACGGCGCAAATGGCTATTTGATCGATGAATTTCTTCAGTCTAAAACTAATCACCGTACAGATAAATACGGCGGTAGCCTCGAAAATCGCTATCGGTTTTTAAAAGAGATTGTTGAAGCTGTTTTGACTGTGTGGCCCGCCAGCAGAGTTGGGGTAAAAATTACGCCTAATGGTAGCTATAACGATATGGGCTCGCCCGACTACCGAGAGACCTTTACCTATATTGCGAAGCAGCTAAACGCCTACAAGCTTGGCTACTTTCATATCGTAGACGGGCTGGCCTTTGGCTTTCACGAGCTGGGTGAACCGATGACGCTGGCCGAGTTCAGGGCAGTGTATGACGGCACTATTATGGCTAATTGTGGCTATGACCGCGAGCAGGCAGAGGCTGCGATCGCCTCCGGAAACGCCGACCTAATCGCCTTTGGCCGTCCCTTCATTGGCACCCCTGACCTGGTTGATCGATTCAAAAACGGCTGGCCGCTAGGGGATGACGACCAAAGCACCTGGTATACCCACGGCGCTGAAGGCTATACCGATTACCCGATCTATCAAAAATCAAAAGTTGCTGCACCGGTTTAATTGAAAGGGATTTAGTGCGGTTGCAGGGGATGTTTACGGACATCCCCTATGCTCTTTAAAGAGGAGCGGTCTCATTATCCCTACCGTATTAGCCTGTGAAATTTAAAAGCACTCCCAACCAATGCGTCCAGATTGACGGCAAAGAAATCTGGCTCAGTCGCAGCGTCACCGTTTTACCGGTGCTCTTTTTTGTCAGCAAAGGCGTTCAGTACGTGCCCCTTGGCTTGCGTGGTAAAGACTTACCCGATGGCGTCGGTTTATGGGGCCTGCCCGGCGGCTATCTAGATTATGACGAAACTACTACTCAAGCTGTTTATCGTGAAATCTGGGAGGAACTGGGCCTCGATATCCCTCAGCTCGTTCAAGATTTCCGCTTTGAAGGCAACCTCGACCATCCCTTTGAGGTGTACAGCACGCCTTTGCGTCGGCAAAACGTCACCCTCAAGTATGCTTTGATGTTTCATTTGGATGAGGCCGAGCTACCTGTGCTAAATCCACAGGTTTCTGCGGGCGAGGTGGTGGAGGCAAAATGGTTTGAGGTCGAAAAAGCGCTGACGATGCCGCTTGCGTTTAATCATCATGAAGTCATGAAAGATTGTCTAGACCGCTGTTATTCATAGGCCAGATCTCTCTTTTGCCACATGCTTTTGCGCGGTCTGTTCGATAGTATCTATTTTGCTCGCTATCGAAAGATCTCATGCTCAAAATTCCTTTTGTCGATCAAAAAAATGTAGAAACGCAGCTAGGTCGGATAGTTTGCTATAGCCCTGCTCTGCCAGAATATCCGGCTCAGCGCCCTCTGTCCGAACGAGAGACTCTGATGTTTTTGCATGGCTTTGGCGGTGGGTCTTCGGCTTACGAATGGTCAAAAGTCTTTCCGGCTTTTGCCGCAGATTATAGAGTGCTAGCGCCTGATTTGATTGGCTGGGGCCGCTCTGACCATCTTGAGCGCAATTACACGATTGATGATTATTTGAAAAACATTCCTGAGTTCATTCAGGCGACTTGTCAGGGGCCGATTACCGTGGTCGCTTCGGCGCTGACGGCGGCTTTTGTGGTGAGGGTGGCGATCGCCCAACCCGACCTCTTTAAATCTTTGATTCTAATGACGCCTGCTGGGCTCTCGGACTTTGGTAACGACTATACCCGCAGCCCGTTCGCGCAAATTGTGAGTCTGCCGGTGGTTGATAAATTGCTGTATGGGGGTGCGATCGCCACCCGCTTCGGCATCGAAAACTTCTTACAAAACCGTCAGTTTGCCGACCCTAGCCGTATTTCTGAAGATATCGTTCAGGCTTATCTACAATCGGCCCAACAGCCCAATGCAGAATACACCGCCCTCTCATTCGTCCGTGGTGACCTGTGCTTTGACCTCGCTGACTACATCGCCCAACTCACTGTCCCCACCACCTTGCTGTGGGGAGAACAAGCCTCCTTTACCGGGCCAGAACTTGGCCGCAAGCTCGCGCAAAAGAATCCCACCGCCATCAAGCTTTTCGAGGTGATTAAATCAACCGGCCTGACGCCTCAACTAGAGCTACCTGCCGTGACTATCGGCATGATTCAGACCTGCTTGGCTGTGTTGGCGTCTGAGCCTTCGTAGCTGTCAGCGACACCTTAATAGCTACAGGTTTTGGCAAGGCAATTTCAGGCATACGCTCTGTAGTCTTATACTATGATTGTGTAGATGAAAAACTTATTAAAAATACATCAATAAGAATTGCTTTTAGGATACTGCTAGACACAAAAAGCATCCTGTCGAGACGAGTTAATGCATTCGGTTAGAAGAATCCTTTCCTTACGAAAGTTAGCGAACGGCTACAAAAAGGCTAGAAACGTTAGTCTTTTTGCGACAGTTGGGCTCTCGGTGAGTTTGGGCGCTACTGTTTCGATTTCCACCCATTTGCTCTCTCATTCTTCGCCTCAAAGCTACTTGCGTCAGCCAACCTGTGCGCCACAAAAGCAGACGCCGACGGCTGAGACCGCGATTCAAGCAGGGGTGACTACGCCCTCTATTTTGAGCCTGGTGGCTATAGCCGGGCTGGGCAGTATGGTTCTACTGCTGTGGCGGTATGCGAACGAACGAAACCGGGCAGTGGCGGCGATCGCCGAACAAGCCGAACTGCTACGAACCACCCTCTCTAGCATCGGCGACGCTGTCATTACAACTAATGGCAGTGGACAGGTCACAATGATGAACGCGATCGCCGAATCGCTGACTGGCTGGACAAGCGCCGAAGCCAAAGGGCGATCGCTAGAGCGCGTTTTTAATATTGTGAATGAGGATACTCGCCAAACGGTCAGCAATCCAGCCGTCAGAGCGATCGCGCAAGGGACGGCTGTGGGCCTAGCAAACCACACTATTTTGATTGCCAAAGACGGTAGCGAAATCCCGATTGACGATAGTGCTGCCCCAATTTTTGCTAGGACGGGTGAGGTGATTGGCTGCGTGTTGGTATTTCGAGATATTACCGAGCGCAAGCAAGTCGATGCAGAGATCCGAGAGGCCCGTTCCAGGCTGGCATCGACCCTGGCAATGGGCGAGATTGGTACCTGGGAATATGAGATTGCCAATGATGCGGTTTGGGCAGACCGCAACTTAGCGCTGATGTTTGAGGTCTCAGCCGATGAAAGGTCAGGTGGGAGGATTGAATCCTATTTAAGGGCGGTTCATCCAGAAGATCGCGATCGCCTTACCCAGGTGATTCGACAGGCGATCGCCACCGAGACATTTTATGAAGCCGAATACCGTCTGCTGAAATCTGACGGCAGCGTCCGTTGGGTCGTCGCTCGCGGGCGCATTGATCGAGACGGCTCTGGCCGGGCAGTCCAGTTACCGGGTGTCATTGTCGATATCACCGCCAGAAAGCAGGCAGAAGCCAGGATAGTCGAGAGCGAGCAGCAGTTCCGGCAAATTGCCGATGCAATGCCGCAGATGGTTTGGGTCGCCGGGCCAGCAGGTCTAAATGAATACTACAACCGCCGCTGGCGAGAATATGTCGGCAGCACTGGTGAAGAATTAATGGGTGAAGGTTGGAGCACACCGGTGCATCCAGACGACCGGCAACGTGCGATCGCCCGCTGGCATCAATCTTGGCGTACGGGCGAACCGTATGAAATTGAATACCGCCTGCGAGCTGCGGTCGGAGAATATCGATGGTTTTTGGTGCGAGCCTTGCCCGTACAAAATGATCAGCGGCAGATAGTGAAGTGGATCGGCACCTGCACCGATATTGAAGACTTTAAGCGCACTCAAGAAGAACGCAACAACTTTGTACAGCTTATCAACAACAGCTCAGACTTTATTGCTATGAGCGATCTCGACGGGGTTCCCTTCTATATTAATCCTACCGCGATGAGAAAAATCGGCCTAAGTACCGACGCAGCGCTTTCCAGCATTAAAAATGAAGATCTCTTCTTTCCAGAAGATCGAGCGCTGATCAACGATACATTCTTGCCTTCTGTTATGGCTAAGGGCAGAGATTCGATAGAAATTCGCTTTCGCCATCTCCAGACGGGCGAAGGCATTTGGGTGGTGTACAACGTTGTTGTTTTAACCAATACAAAAGGCGAACCCATCGGCTTTGGCACTATTAGCCAGGACATTACTGAACGTCGGCAAATGGAAAATAATCTGCGGCAGCTAGCCGCCAACCTCTCCGAAGCTGACCACCGTAAGGATGAATTTTTGGCCACCCTTGCCCACGAACTGCGCAATCCGCTCGCGCCCATCCGCAACGGTCTGCAAATTATGCGCCGGGCCGACACTGGCAGCGAAGCCATGACGCGCATCCAGGCCATGATGGAGCGGCAGATGACTCAGATGGTGCGCCTGATAGATGATTTGCTAGACATGAGCCGCATTAGCAGAGGCAAAGTTGATCTGCGCCTGAAGCAGGTTGACCTGGCAGTCGTGATAGAAGCTGCTGTCGAAGCGATTCGACCGGCGATAGAAGCAGCTCAGCATACGCTAGTTGTGACATTGCCTCCCGTTCCTATTTATCTGAATGCGGATGCAGCTAGACTGACCCAAGTATTCAGCAATTTGTTAAACAACGCCAGCAAATATAGCGAACCCGGCGGACAAATCGAATTGAGTGCGAAACAAGAAGAGAATGAAGCCATTATCTTAGTCAGCGATACGGGCATTGGCATTTCGGAAGAGATGCTGTCTAAAATCTTCGATATGTTTTCGCAGGTAGAAGGCTCTTTGTCTAAATCGCAAGGCGGTTTGGGGATTGGGCTAACGCTTGTAAAGCAGTTGGTAGAAATGCATGAAGGCTCGGTTAGCGCTGTGAGTGCAGGGCCGGGGCAAGGGAGTGAGTTTGTTGTGAGGTTGCCTGCGATCGCCTCACCCCGCCCCACAACAACAGAATCCTTCTCTTCCGAGGCGACCACAGCAGGAGCCCACCGCATCCTCATCGTCGATGACAACGAAGACTCTGCCCTCACCCTCTCTATGCTGTTTGAGATGACTGGCGACGAAACTCAAACTGCCCATGATGGCCAAGCTGCTGTAGAACAAGCCCAAACGTTCCGCCCGGACATCGTATTGTTAGATATTGGCCTACCCAAACTAAACGGTTATGAAGCAGCGCGTGAAATTCGACAGCAGCCTTGGGGGCAAACCATGGTGCTCATCGCCTTAACCGGCTGGGGTCAAGCAGAAGACCGACGAAAATCTAGCGAAGCGGGCTTTGATGCCCATCTGGTCAAGCCCATCGATCACGACGAGCTATTGCAACTCATCAGCGAGCTGACACAGTCTTAGCGGTAAAAGCCCTTGGTATATCTGGCGACCTCTACGTCGGGCATATAGTGCTTATGATGAAGCCATTGCTTCTTTGATTTCAATGGCAACTCTTCAGGTTTCTCAAATTGAGATTGCCCCAGGCGATCGCCTCAAAATCAGCTCAGTCAACTGGCACCAGTTCAAAGACATTGCTGAAGAGTTGGGTGCGCATCGGACGGCAAGAGTGGCCTACGACAATGGAAAATTAGAAATCATGGTTCCCCTACCCGGACACGAAGATGATAAAGAGATTCTCAGCGATCTGATTAAGGCATTACTAGAGGAATTAGATACTGAGTTTAGAGCATTAGGCTCAACAACCTTCGAGCAGCAGTCCACCCTCAAAGGCATAGAACCCGATCAGTGCTTCTACATCAAACACGAAGCCACGATTCGCGGCAAGCGCCGCCTCAATATCACCACAGACCCGCCGCCCGACCTCGTCTTAGAAATTGATACGACTGCGCGCACCCACGTAGAAACCTACGCAGCCTTAGGTGTTCCTGAACTGTGGCGGTTCAGTCCAAAAGGGCTCTCTATGCATGTGTTGTACGCCGGTAGCTATAAAGAAGTGAAAGAAAGTCCCCTTTTTCCCAACCTACCCCTCAAAGAAGTCATTCCCTATTGCCTAGAGCAAAGCCGCACGCTAGGCAGAAATACCGTCATGAGAGACTTTCGGCTATGGGTTAAAAAGCAGCCCAAAGCCTAACGGTGAAACCTTAACGCGATAGATGGCTAAGCTAAACGCCTCAACAAACTGATCGCGGCACCTTGATCTGGCGTGATAATGACGTGGTTTTTTACCGCCGCCACCGGGCTCCACAGCAGTGACTCCGCATAATTCAACACATGCAACTGATGAATTGCCTGCCGAATCGCCTCGGGGCTGCCCAGCAAAATATGCCGTAATTCCTCTTTAGCACAGCGTTCATAAGGGTTGTGGGGGTTGCGATCGCGCTCAGTTCTCAAAAAAATCTGAGCAGCGGACTCTCCCGCCGATGGCAGCGGAAATACAGTTGAATCAATCATTTTCACGATTTCTCCGATAACGGGTTTGAAGAAAGCGCGAAAATTTAGCCACCCCAACTTGTCATAAGTCAGGGTGGCTATGGCATCATGGCCATAACCGCTTGACTGCCTTGTACAGTTAAGGGGCGAGCTGGCGTTGACTGTTCCTAGCAGTCATCGTCGGCGTTCTGCTAAATTTTCGGGCGGTATAGCGTTGTGTAAGCCTTTGAAGCAAACAACAGCTATGCAAGCAAGACTATCAGTATTTTTCAAAACCCGTCAACTATTTTTGACAAGAATTGATGACGAGTGCGGCAAGGCAATCAACTCGACCCCAGCAACTCGACCCCAGTCAGAAGCGATACATCATGGAGAGGTAGCTACTTACGCTTCTAAATTCACTAGAGCGAGCGATCGCATGAAGCCAAAGCATAAAAAATTAAAGTTGTAATCAAGTCATGATAGGTTATGGAGCTAACAATAAACTTACCTGATTCTATGTTTCGGCGATTAAGAGCAATTGCTGAGCTAACCGAACAACCGCTAGATAAATTAGTGCTACAAAGCATTAGCGACTACTTAGCGGCCATTTCAGCTTGATTCTTTCAGAAATCGCCCAACCTTCTCATACAAGAATTCTACTGGACAAGAAAATCCGATACTAACTAGATCTACCTTCGCCCCAGCCTGATAAGTCTGAGCTAACCAAAGCCCGCTCGCCCGACGCCAAAAGCGTTCTACTAAGATCTGATTTTGATGAATCAGCACATATTCTTCCAGCTCTGGAATCGTTTTATAATCTGCAAACTTATCACCTCTGTCGAAAGCTTCAGTCGAATCAGAAAGAACTTCTACAATCAGCTTAGGATGCTGGATAAAAACGTCATTAGAAGGCTGATCCCTTTTGTCACAGGTGACAACCACATCGGGATAGTAGTATGCATCGTCTTCTAAAAACTGTACCTTCATATCATTTGCATAATAGGTACAGTCTTCGTTGTTCCTAAAATGATTGAATAAGAGCCCAGACAAGTTACCCACAATAGTAATATGTGCTTTCTTTGCGCCCGCCATCGCAAATACAAGCCCTTGCCTGTATTCGTGCTTGATAGAACTCTCTTTCTCAAGCTGCAAATACTCTTCTGGCGTAAAGTAAGGCCCTCTACTTTTGCTTGCAATCATCTTTAAACTCCAGAAGCTGGGTAAATGTCGACTTTATTATGCAAAGGCTTTGAGTAGCCCTAAATTTCCATACTGTCTCCAACAAGCTTTACGTAATAAGATTCTGTGTTCCCTTATTACTCCGCTATCCCAGCAATTTCTGCAAGCGCATTCGCATACTGCTCCAAATCTCCTCGCAGCACATCTAGCTCGCCTCGCACAATTATCTCTTTATCCCACGCCTTCTCATGCGCCTGCGGACTTGTTCCATTTGGCTTTTTCTCTTCCCACTCTAGCAATAGCGGATGCCATTTAGATAGAAATGGACGCAGGCCATTGTTGAGGACAGCGATCGCAATCCCGCCCACCGAATCATGCGACGCCCCCACATTCGGCCCTGCCTTGCGCAAAATCTCTCGCGTCGAGCCAAACAAGCTATACAGCGAATTCATCGCCTCCCGCACTAGCCCTTCCTGCGGGTTCAAACTCTGCACCGCCACCCGCGTCACCAGCTCCACGTACAGCTCCCAAGCGGCATTGCGCTCAGTCGGGTCAGCCTCCCAAGCAGCCCCACCAATACCAAAAGGTAGGTTGACGGTGACTTGTTTCAGCACAGCAGGATCGCGTTTCGGCATAGCATTGAGCAAACTTTTAGATAGCACCTATTATAAAGCGATAGGTCTCTTTCCTTCGCGGTGAGGCTACTTTGCTATTGACTCACATACTATCAGTGGCAGATACGTTGGATTCGCAAAAGAGTTATTCTATCTGCTTGCGAATTCTTCGATCACAATATGTGTGGTGCTAGCGCCTGCCATTGCAGTCACAGTCCCATATCTGTATTCGTGCTTAACCGGACTCGTATGCTCTACGCTAAATACTCTTCCGGCGTAAAGTAAGGCCCTATACTTTTGCTAGCAATCATATTGCGTTGCTCCAATGTTCCATGGTTTTAAAGGCGAGTTCGGCTGACGGTGTAATGCAAAAATACCTCATCTCCTTCAGTTCGCACCGACGCTAGTTTTAGCTGCGGCGTTGTCGGTAGCCTAAATCCTAGACCGCCCACCGGGGTAGGCGCTGTTTTGCCGCCAATCAACAGAGGGCAAATCGTCAGGTAGAGTTCATCAACCAGACTGTCAGCAAGCAGCGAGGCGACAAGTTCACCGCCACCCATCACCAGCAGGCGCTCAATCGGGGGACGGCTAGCCTTTGCCGACAGGGACATCTTCCCAGCTCGTAAATCCTGCATGACTTTGTGCCAGTTGAACGGACGTTCGGTGACGAGTACCTGCTTGAAGGGTTTCTGCACCAAAGGTAGTTTGGTTTTGTTGAGCTTCCAAGCTTGCAGTCCTTCTAAGGTGGTGATGAGCCAGCGGGGAATGGGCTGCTGAAAGAAGCGCCACTGACAATCGAGGTTGCCGGTAGCCGAGCAGACAATCTGAATCGGCTGAGCTGGCTGCCCTCGGGCCTGCCGCTGCGCGATCAGGTCAGGGTTAGAAACGGGTAGCGTGGTGCCATATGCCCGGAGCGTGCCTGCGCCAAATAGCGTGGCGTCGGCCTGAGCAATTTGCGCTTCTAAGTGGGCTTTGTCGGTTGTAGAGGGAAAGCGGGCGGCGCTGTGGTGGGCATCTGAAATTTTGCCATCGGCGCTCATCGCCAAAACCACCGTGATGTGGGGCCGATGCGAGAAAGCGGGGGGATGTGACCGTTGCGACATCTGTGATCTCCTACGGGTAAAGATTTACGTACAGCTATCAAGACTGGTTGTAATCTATATCCAATTCTTATGTTTGATAAAGAGTCGCTGTAGCTTTGGCAGTGGCTTGCATAATGGTGTGACCTTAATAGATAAACTTAGGTAGGGGTAATTGCATAGGCATGGCTTGCTTGTTACCGAGTGCTCTCGGTATTTTTGTCAGGTAAGCTTGAGAGGCTGCTGGCTGACGCAGCTTTTGCTACTTAATAAGTAGTAGTGCGCTATTGGCTTAGCCTGTATTGATCAAAAGCCGCCAAACGTCGTTTAGTTTCTAAGAGGCTGTATGAGAAGTATCCAACTGACTGCACTGGCCCCCCGACCCCCAATTCTGGGGGCTCTAAGTTCGCGGGGGCCAAGCATCCCAGTTTCAGACAGCTTGGCTGTGCTCTGGCTTCCCCCAGAATTGGGGGATTGAGGGGGTCATGCAGTAATTATTGGCACTTTTAAAACATCCTCTAAGGAACCGCCTATTTGAAATCGCTAGTCCGCCGTAGACTCTTTAAACATTCTTTGAGCCCTATCTACTTGTATTACGTTCTTCGCTTTCTGCCTATACTCGCGGTTTTAATGGCTGCTTTGAAGCCGATTGCTAAAGCCAGCATTCTCTATCGTCATGGCTAATCGTCCGCGCTCTTTTCGGCGCAGCTTACTTCTTAAGATCTTGGCCTTCACCGTGCCGATTCTGATAATCGGGCAGGCGGTGGCGTTGCGTAAAGCCAGAACCAGCTTGCTGACGACAGCTCGCCAAAACTTGACGAGTAGTGCCATTCGCAAAGCAAACGAGCTAGAAACCGGCATTCAATCTGTAGATGCTGACCTTGATTTACTCACTCAAACCGAAGCTTTTCTATCGGGCGATCCTCAGCGTATTCAGCAGGTCATAAATAGCTTTTCTGAAGATACGCCCTATACCATTAGCTGTGTGGAGCTGGTGGAACCTCAGTCGGAGGATGCCGCAGTGCATACTTGCGATCGCTCCATTATCCCAACTGCCAAACAGATACCCTGGCTCCAAAGTGGCAGCGTCGAAAAGTCAGACTTTTATGTTTATTCGTCAGGGCCGGGCGTCGTCTCGAAGCTATCTGCCGAAACAGTCGCCTCACAAGATCTTGCCCTAATTAAGTTTGTGGTTGCCAGCCCAATTTACTCTCCAGACGATGGCAGCTTGCTGTATACCCTGGCCATGGAAGTCTGCCTGTTTCAGTTGCAAGATACGGGCGCTCAATCGCTTGTCGGCGAGACCGTCGTGATTAATCCCGACAATGTGATTGTTACCCACCCCGACTCCAATCAAATTGGCAAGAATATAGCCGAACTCCGCGATGCCAGCAAGCTGCTGAGCGCCACTGGCAGCGTTAGGGCCAATAAAGACAACTTCGTGCATCTGTTCGGCTTTTTGCCAGAAGAGGGCCGCGAGTGGCTAGCAGGCTATAGCGGCTTCAAAATCCCGGTTAATTCTAAGCGAAGCGATGTTTGGACGGTCATGGCCGTTACCCCGATTGATCAAGCGCTGTCGGGCCTAAACGAAATTCGCAACGTGTTGCTGGTGCTCACGTTGGGGCTAATAATTGCCAGTACTTTGCTAGCGCTTTACGTAGCGCGAAGCCTCTCGTTGCCAATAGAGCGTCTGATTCGCTATACCCAAGATGTTGACGACCTATCGCAGCTTAAGCCTGCGCCGCGAACTGCTCAAGTGTGGGAGCTAGACTACCTGGGCACGGTAATTGAGCGGATGCTAAAGCGCTTGGAAGATAATTCTGCTGAACTGCGCCGGGCCTGGCAAGATGCACAGGTTGCCAATCAGCTTAAAAATGAGTTTTTGGCGAACACCTCTCACGAGCTAAGAACGCCGCTTAATGGCATTATTGGCTCTATTCATGTCATTCGCGACAACTTGTGCGATACCCGCGCTGAGGAACTGGAGTTTTTGCAGCAAGCTGATAAAGCGGCGTTTCACCTTTTGTCGATCATTGAGGATATTTTAAACATCGCTAAAATTGAGGCGGGCACGCTAGATGTGAATATTGTCCCGGTTGATTTGCGCCCTCTGTTACAGGATGTTTTGGATATGCAAACCCTCCAGTTTCAGCAGAAGGGTTTACAGCTCATCCGGCCAGACTTTCCTGGCCCTGTAGTGATCTCGGTTGATCACTCTCGCTTTAAGCAGGTGCTGCTCAATGTGCTTTCTAATGCAATGAAGTTTACAGACAAGGGCTCTGTCACCATTAGCGTCATGACTGGCGAAACTACGGAGAAAGGCGAGCACCCCGGTCAGTCAACTGAGCCGAGCGGTCTATCTGTTCCGCATGGCCCCTGGGTAAAAATTACGATTAAAGATTCTGGCATCGGTATCGAGCCGCAGCATGTCGCTAAGTTATTTCAGCCTTTTGTGATGGTCGATGGCTCGCATACGCGCCCCTATGAGGGGACGGGGCTGGGGCTGGCGATTTCTCGAAACTTTATGCGTTTGATGCAGGGCGATATCATGCTGCAAAGTGAGGGTACTGGTAAAGGAACAACGGTGACGATTGTAGTGCCTCAGATGGTTAAGGCGTCTGCTAATGAGGGGGCTGCTACTAGGCCGGAAGATGGGGGGCTAGGCGCGATCGCACCCCCACAGGCAACCGCCATTTCTAGCAACTAACGCTTCTAGCAACTCATAGTCTTCACGCCAATCGAGCCGCTTGCGCTGGATTAGCTTGCAAGACATGGGCAATATCTGCAACCTGTTCATCGTAGCAATCGCCTTCAATCACCGGCTCATTCAATTGCGCCTCAACCCCCTGCGCTAGCCCAATCCAAGACTTACAGCCGCCGTAGGTTGCCTGCCAGGAAACTGCGATCGGTTCAGCAAACCGGTAAACTCGCAAAGTCAGTACATACAGCGGCTGCTTGGGCTTCCACTTCAATCGCTCTTGGGCCAGTTGCGCCTGCCAAATGTGAAAGGCCGATAGCGCCTCTACTTTATCCGCTTCGTCAGTTAAAAAAATATGGGTAATGTCTGCCCATGCCTTGAGCGTAATCGTCTGGGGATGCCAGCCTTTTTCGACCGGCTTTACCCGCGCTCGATATTGCGGCTTAAGAAGCTCGGGTTTTTGATGCTCAAACGTCGGAAACAGCACCGCGCGGTCGGCCTCAGCCGAAAACTTACCCTGCTGTTCTTTGATACCGCCCTTACGCAGCAGCATAATCGTTTCGCCCTGCGCTAGCGCATCTACTGCCACCGACCATTCTTTCAGAGCTGTCTTTATCTGCACGGGCTGCTACCCTATGTGTCTTACAAAGCTATTTTATGTGATTTGATGGTTTTGATTAGACAGGGCGATCGCGTTCGCCGGCTGCGCCGCCCCAATATGTAGCTCATTAGCGGTGGCTCGCCAAGAGCCACTGGCCGCGATCGCAATCCTTTCAGCCGTCGTTCCATCCAGTCGCAGCGGGTACTTCGGCAAAATTAGCTCAGCAAGCTGTAGCCTGATGTTTAGGGCGGCGCTTTGCTTTTGCTTGACTCTGTAAAGAAGCTGGTCATGGGTCATTACCTGGCTACTGGCATGATTCTCTATTCAGTTGGGCAAAAATCAACTTTGCTTAATGACCTGGCCAACGCCCAATCGATTTTGCAACCCGCTCAAGCTGATGCCGCCTAGCCAGCAGCCCACCGCGTAATGAATAAAGTCTGGCCAGGAAAATGAGCTGCCTAATAGCAAGCGCCACCATAGCTGAGCTTGCCAGTTGGCCGGAAAGGGGATGAGCTGGGTGCATTCAATCACAGCCGTGATCAGAAAGATCGCGATCGCAATCCTTTTCACCGGCCAATGCACCTGCCAAGCGCCCACTAGCCAAATCCAAAACATTTCATAAATCACATCGCCGCTGTAGTCATTCACCCAACCTGCGCCCCAGCCACTGTAGGCTTTGCTGCTTAAGCCTAGCGCGATGAATAGTGCGATCGCCCCGCTACACAGCAACCGATAACTAGCTAGCCTGCTCAAACGGATGCTCCAAAAACTCGACTTTGTGCTGACGACTTCAATCACCATTTTGATACAGGTTCCCAGCGTGGTCACAGGCTCCTGCTGCCACAGCGGTTCCCGTCCTAGCTGCGTTTTATCGAGAACTATCATAGTAATTGTACTGCGATCGCCAAAACCGCTGATCGCACAACTTCAATCTGGTACAGGATCCACGTATTGCTACCACTACAGGTTAATTTTCTGGATCAACTGTTTAGAAAGACGCTGCGCATTGCCTAAAATGCGCTGAGTTTCGTTGCTCATGCTAACCATTTCTTGGTGTTCATGCTCTGTCATCATCTCATCGCGCTCTCTTTTTGCACGTAGATCTACCAGCGTCCGTTGAGTATCATCCAACAAAGACTCTACATCTTCGCGAACTTTCTTCTTTAACATGTCGAAAAGGTTGGTGACTTGACCGTACACCTTCTGGCTGACAAAGCCTTCTCGAAGCTGCTTCTCGATTTCCCGAGAGACCCCCTCCTTGTAACTAGCCTTAAAGTTGCCAACCTGCTCTGTCCCAAAGACCACTTTAGAGAGCCAGCCTCCCGTAAAGGCTGAAATTACGCCTAGAACTGCGCAAACCGGCAGCGTGACCGGAAACCCTATAGCAAATGCCATCATATAGGCGGCAAAAGCCGTCCCGTAAGTGCCCGCAGCGCCAACCGCAGCGCCCTTCAATCCAGCATGTTGATAGCCCAGCCACGCACCCCCTAAAATAGGAACCGCACTAACGGCTGCACCAACCGCATCGTTGGCCGCGCTAGAGCTAGATCGGGTATGGGCTTCAACCGTCGAAAACTCCATATCAATGCGCTGAAGCGCGAGGTCTACAGACTGTGCCAAATCTTGTAGTCGATCGACTTCTTGCAGCAGCCCTTGACTAATTTCGTCCTGAATTTTTTCTGCTTGCTGCTTGGCGGCTTTGTCTACCGCTTCAGAAACTTTTTGGCCTATTTTCTCGCTGAGTAATTTCTTTCTTCTCAAGTCAGCAGGTCTGATATCAGCGGCATCTATCGCTTCAGCAGCGGCTTGCTTTAGCACCGGATCTAGCTGTGCGATTAAAGGATCGATCTGACTTTTGACTTTTGCAGAAGCTTCGTCAATCAATCTCATTTCTGCGGTGTTGCGATCGCGCAAACTCTGAATCTCAGCCACCGACTTGTCATAAGCAGAGCGGAACTCACCTTGCTTCATCGACAGCGAATTTTCGCGTAGATTAATGGCCTTAATAATCTCGCTGGCAGAAGACACAATCCGATTAATTGGAACCTGCAAAAAAGTGGCAGAGCGCTCCCCCGTCAAAAACTTCTCAAGGGCATCTTCAAACTCAGGAAAGCGACTTTCAGCCAATAGTTGAGGATTATCGCCAGCCAGCTTTGCCTCCAATGCCTGATAACCAGAAAGTCCGTATACTCTGGGCCGTCCAATTTTTTTGCGATATACCTCATACTCAGGAGAATCTTCGCCATGCTGATCTTTCGCTCGTTTGAGCACCATGCTGTTAATGCGGTCTTTAACATACTGAATACCCCGATCAACTTCCTCAGGGCTCTTGTACTGATCAATGCCAGTGACCACAAAAATGATTCGGCCCAGATCGCTGGTGAGTAATTTTTCCTCCAAAAACTTTCGCTCTGTATTGGCAAAGGGAGCCTGCGCTAGCACAACCATAATGGCAACATCTACCTTAGGAAGCACAGATAAGGTCACATTCGTCATGCTGTCCTCATCGTTCAAGCCAGGCGTATCAATGATGTCTACGCCATTTTGACAGTACTGAACGGGATAGTACACAACCGCTTCTTGAATGCCGGAAGCTTGCGCTTGTGAGTCAGGCGTTAGCTTAGTGACATAGTCAGACAGCTCGTCAATTTCAATTTCCTTGGTGCGGTTATCGCGAAGAATAAGTTTGACTTTTGGCTTTGGGCCGTAGGTAACTCGGTTTAGCGTTGCTGAACAGGGCAAAATATCTGACGGGAGGATTTCTCTTCCGAGCAGAGCGTTAATAAAGGTACTCTTGCCTCGGTTAAACTCACCGACTACAGCCACCGAGAAAATTTTGTTGTGGACTCTTTCCAGTACGCTATCAATTTGAGGAATAGATTTCTCTAGATTCAAGCGTTTACTAAAATCTCTCAGCCGCCTGAGGTCGTTGATTAGGGTAATATTCACCTTTCTCAAATCGGCAAAGGTTTCGGGGTTGTGATCGAACGATGTCCTAAAGGCAGTGGTCATGTGATTGCGTCCCTAATGCTGGCGAAGCCTGACTATGAGTTTGGACTATGAGTTTGGACTATGAGTTTGGAGTATGAGTTTGGAGATGATTTGACCTGAGCGACTAGACGCGAAAGCTAATAAGATTTAATAGCAATGCCTCCCAGTTTTGCGATATTCTCGGCATTCTTTAAGACTTCTTCATTTTAATCGCCCCGTCCCCAACGATGATTTGCTTTTCACCCTATCAAGGTAGCGTGCTGATCATGCCAGAAAATCACAGCTTTAGCGTCTCGAATCTAAACTTGTCTAGGCTACTGATAGCGCTGTCTGCCTGGCTAGAAAGTCAAGGTTTTAAGGTGCAATGCCTGGATATAAACAACGGAGATGTTCTGGTACAAGCGCTTGATTTAAAACATGAAATGCTCAATAGCGCAGTCTCATTGAATTTAGTTTTTAGACAGGTAGGCACCCTGCTTAACCTACAGATGGACGTAGGCAACTGGCTGCCTATCTCGAAACAAAATAATTCAGGTCAAATCGAACTCGCGCAGACCACTGCCCTAATGTCCGAGAAAGCTTCCCTTTCTTGGCAGAAAAGCCAACTGTCTCAGAGAACAATAGGGTTTATTCAACAGTATGTAAAAAACGCAGCGGCCACTCTGTCTAGGGTCTCTCTATTCTTTTGTTCTGATTGTGGAGAGGGCATTTCAGCCAGCGAGCGATTTTGTACGCATTGTGGTGGCTCGTTGTTCTAGATTGTGTTCGCATTCGAGAGTTGTTCCTTTCTACGAATTGTCAGCAAGCTGCGTTTGTAGAACGGTTGCTTCACGCTGAATTTTCTCTATGTCTGCTTTTAGCGTTTGAAGGTTTTGCAAAGCCAGGTCAACTTTTGTTTCGTTGCGGGTTAGCTCTAAGCGCTGCTCAAATAGCCATTGTGTCCTGACATCTGTTTGCCAAGTAGCAGGGTTTGAATCCGCTAAAAGAACAGTTAGCTGATTGTAGAGCCGCTGGCAGTCAGCAGCTCTAGACGCTACTGCCTCAGCAATAATAGCCTCTACGCCAGCAGTGTATTTCTGCTTGAAATGAGCCATCTGCGTCGGGTCAAAGCGGTGATCTAGCTGGCCAGCATTGCTATAGTCTGCGTAAAGGCTATGGGCTAATCGAGTCTGCAATATCTGTTGTTGTATTGTCTTTCCTACGCTAATGCCATAGAGCCCGACCCAATTCATCCACTGCAAGATCTGTTCGGCTTCGGGGGAAAGCAGCCTGGGAATACTCACCAAACTCCGCCTAAATTCAATTTGTAGTTTGCCTGCCCAGCGGCGACTGTGGTTTTCTAAAGTATCAGAAACAGTTTTCTCTAACCGAGTGAGCCTTTCAAAAACTTGCGATCGCATTCCCCTCAAAAGCGCAGGCGAAACCACCCTAACAATCTCATGAGCAGATTGCTGAAGATCGCTGTTAAGAGAGCCCAACCAAAACAGCAATCGTTCCTGAAAGGTGTGAATTGTCCTCTGATGACAGGAGAGTGCGGCTTGGGCGGCGCGATCGCCCGCCAACATAGCAGCCACTTGCTCGTAGTCGTTATTAAGCACGCTTCGCTGTGAGGCCAGATCTGTCTGGCGATTTGCGATCGCAGTTAGCACAGTCCCACTCACAGACAATGATCGCTTTACAGATGTCCTCAAAAGCAGCAGCCCTCTCTCTTCCAATAGTTTCTTCAGCGCACCTTCTAGCTCAGCAAATCCGCTGCGAGCAAACAGCGCCGAATCATGCGTCACTTTCGCTTGCAAAGCTTGGTAAGCAGACACCCCGATCACCTTGAGCCGATCGAGGCGAGTTGCATATGCTTTGTACTGCTCAGAGCGATCGCCAAAACTAGCCGCTACGCTCTGCAAAATGGTGCTTCTAATCTGGTTTTCGACGCGCTGAACAACGCTAGCGGCACTTTCGCTATCTTGACAGCGATCAATCCCAGTTACGACAACGAGAAGGCTTTCTAAACCTTGCTGGAGCAGTTTTTCTGAAAAAAATGCTCGCTCTGATTGAGAGAACGGCGAGTAAGCCATCACAACGAAGATCGCTGCATCTACCTGAGAGAGAGCAGCCAGCGTAATGGCAGTCATAGCCGCCTCGTCCTCAAGCCCTGGCGTATCTAAAATATCGACGCCATTCTGGCAGTAAGGCGTTGGATAGTAAATCACAGCTTCCCGGACGGTAGCAGCCTTCTTCGCACTCTGAGGCGTTAGCTTTGTGACGTATTGAGAAAGGTTAGCTATGGGGACGTCTTCTAGCCGACCATCCTGATAGTGAATGGTTGCCTGCGCTTTAGTGCCATAGCGGATACGGTTCAAAGTGGCCGTCGCAGGCAACGTATCGGCAGGCAAAACCGCTCGACCCAAAAGCGCATTGATCAAAGTACTCTTGCCCCGTTTAAACTCACCCACGACGGCAATTGAGAAAGCGTTTGCTTCTATTCTACGCTGCATGTCTTCTGAAGATATCGCTGCTTCGTCTAGCGCTAATTCATTTGCAGCAACGCTTAGCCGTCTTAGCCAATCAGACAGCATAAAGGTTGTTCTTCGATATTCAGGCAGCGGTGAAGAAGAGTTCATTAATTAAAGACTATGCACTTTTCAACCGGTCAAAGATCCAGATATGTTCACCGCAAAAAACGAAGGGAAGATGACCGACAGGGGCAGATATTGTAAACTGCAAGCTTTTACTCGAAGAAAAATCCAGCATTCCACCATACAGAGCGGCTTTTTGCCAAGCGACTCTGGCGACAAATTCTGGTTCCTTGCCGTACGTTTCGACAAATATCTGCTGTTGTATGGTAAAGCCGAAGCGATCGCAACTGTAATGACACCAGAGCCGATCGATCGTTTGTAAATCGGCTTGAGGAAAGCGATTAATCGCTTTGCTATTCAGCCACTTTTCGCGTTGTCTGCGCGAGATTTGTAGCATCACTGACTCAGTTTCTTGGTTCGCTGCCTGCCACTGCTGCTGTTCTAACAAGTTTTTAAGCCTGGTGTAGTCAGTACCGCGATTCGACACCAGCAAATCGACCGACAGCGGTTTTGGTGGGAAAAAGTCAACGACGGCTAGCTTCTCTGTCGAATCCGCATCGGTTTCACTCGATCTAGAGGCAAAAGTCGCATCATCTAGTTGCTCTTCTAAATCAATGACCTTCTTTTCTACAGCATAGTCTGCTTCCGAAATTGTGCTGCCCGCAGAAATTCTACAAAGTCCTTCTACCGCATCTGGGTCAGCGCCATGCGTGGAAGCTGCCAAAACTCGAATCCAAAGCTGTTTTGCAGCGGCGATGTCATGGTTCACCTCAGCTCTTAAGGCAAGGTTTTTGAGCGTAACCATGTCCGCTTGCGTTGCCATCTTGGGTAGTAAAATCAGATGCTTCTTCGAGATGGGTTCGACAATGCCGTAGGGCGTCTGTGTGGCTAAGCGATGCTGCTGCGTCAGCCGTGGAACGCATCGGCGTAACTGTTCGTACAGCCGCTCGACGGTAGCGCAGTTTTGCTCACCTTTTAATCTCAGGCTCTGGAGTAAAACGTGAGTAAAAGCACCTTGTTGAAGTTCCTTGATTTCGTAAGAATATTCAGAAGGGCTACAGGCAAACAGTGTGATGACGCCCTGCTGTTCTTCTAGCCCAACGCCCATACTGCCCCGACTGCCTTCAGAACTGCGGCAAGCGTCAATCAGGAGAATGATGTTGTCAGCACCGCTGAGTCGCAGGCGATCGCTAATGTAGCGAATAGGAATAGAAGAGCCTTCTAAATTATCGCGATACCCATCGCTAGGAATGAGGTAGTCATGCCCATTCTCGCGGATGCCATGGCCCGCAAAAAAGAACCAAAGATTATCACCATCCCCGAGAAAGGGCTCTTTAAAGCGGATGTCCAAAAAGCGGCTCAAGGTTGTATAGGTCGGAGCCGAATCCAGCGCATTG
Source organism: Phormidesmis sp. (assembly GCA_049791095.1). Classification (GTDB taxonomy): domain Bacteria; phylum Cyanobacteriota; class Cyanobacteriia; order Phormidesmidales; family Phormidesmidaceae; genus Phormidesmis. The sequence goes on along the minus strand of JBAQZP010000047.1, from coordinate 66,423 downwards.
CCATAGTCCAAAGCAATGGGTTGGCTGTGATCTGTAAAGGAATAGATGCGCTCGAACGCCAGGTCTTGAAAAAGCTGGCACACGGCATCTGCATCTTGCACCGCGTAGTTGAGATCACTCAAAAAGCGGTACTGATTAATACCCACCGTAATTGCCCAATTTTTACTCATGAATCAGCGGGCAACTATTGAGGGAAGAACAAGGAAGCAGGCGATCATGTTTCAACCAGATAGCGACGTAGCGTGACACGGCACTCTACACATACCATCTCATTCCTTAGAATGATGCGAAAATATCCAGGCTTAACAAGCTCTTGAAGATCGAACCCATGCTTAAATGCCTATTCTACTGGCACAAAGTCATAGCCACTGCCAGAACGGTTGCCCGGAACTACCTCTACTAGCTGAAACGGTTGGTTGCGATCGCCCGTATCGAAAAAACGCACGGGATCAGTTGCGCCCTCTACTGTAAAACCACGCTCAGCCAGCACAGCCGCTACGCCCTGCCGTGACGCCTCACCTCGCAGGCCAGCGGCTAGGGTCATCACGGCATCATAAGCGGTCACCGTCCGCCAGTTAACATCGGCCCCCCATAGCTGTCGCGAGTTTTCGACAAAAGCGCTCTGTCCATGATTGAGAATATGCCAGGGCACGGCCACCGTCAGGCCGATTGCATTCTCTGCGCCCAGGCTGAGAATTTTAGGACTATAGAGTGAATCACTGCCCAACAACGGCAGCGATCGCCGGTTCAAAGAGATGATTTGCAGCGGCACATCCAAAGGTGTCAGCGTTAGGGCCATCATAATGACCTCCGCCCCTTCCGCCTGCAACGTTTTCATCGCCTGAGTCACATTAAACCCAGGTGCGGTAATGTCAAACTCGACGACCTCACCTTGCTTGCCAGTAAGCTCTAGGACAAACTCCTGTTTAATGGACTTGCTGTAAGCGTTCTCGCCATTGTAGAAAACAGCCGCTTTCTTTTTATTCAGGGTATTGAGAGCATAGCTGGCAAGTGTAGAAGCCGCTAGGCGATCGCTCGGCACCGTCCGAAAAATGTAGTCGCCCGCCTGCGAAATCTCTACTGACGTACTGGTCGGCGAAATCATTGTCAGCCCACCAGTCTCGTAAATTTTGGCTGCCGCCAACGTTGTCCCGCTCGAAAAGTGACCCACCACCCCTAGCACATCTTTACTAGCCACCAAGTCGGCAGCGACTGACGCGGCTAGCTCCTTATCGTCACTATCGTTGACGATGAGTATCTTCAGCGGTGTTCCGTTGAGGCCACTGCCTGCATTGATTTCTGCTTGAGCTTGAGCCGCGCCGCGCATGAGTTCTTGAGCGGCGTCAACATTGTCTCCAGCCGGGACTATCAGGGCAATTTCGTACGAAGGTGACTCGCCGATCTTGGCATTGTTAAGGTAAATCCGCGATTCTGGGTCGTTTCGGTTTTCGCTAAGCGACGCCTCAAACTCAGCCTGGGCAGTTTCATAGTCTTTAGACGCTAGCGCATCTAGCCCTGCCTGCTTTTTATCAGACAGTGCCCTTGGCAATACAGAATCACCAGAACTCCCATCTGCACCAGCGACATCTAGTTTCCCAGCAGCGGGTGGTGGTGTCGGCCCGTCAGAGGTGCCGCCCGGCTGACCAGAAAAGTTATTCATTAAAAACCAAGCGCCGCCGCCCAAAAGGCCAATCGTAACGAACAAAGAGGCGATGAGTGCTGGAAGCTCATTTCGTTTGGCCATACGATGCGCTCAGATTAAGTATTAATACTATGATCTATCACATAATGCGGGAGACCAAGCGAAAAATAAGCCTAAAGAGGATAGCGATCGCAACCGCGCCGCCCCCTGATACTACTGCGATCGCAATCACAGTAGCAATGCTGCCCTCAACGGCTGCATGAAGCGGGGAGAACAGGACAACGGCAGCTAACGTCACACCAGCAATAATAACTAGATCCATCCCCTCAATTACCTGACGCAGTTGCAACACCACTAAAATGCCGAAGAGAATCAGCCAGCCGCCGCCGCCAATGAGAAGTGTGCTAGAAAGGCTCAGACTCGCAAAAGCAATCCCTAACAGTCCTCCCTGGGCTCCTGCGAAAGCCGCATTGCCTAAGAAACGAGGCAGTGAAATCGGAGGTGGATCGGGCCGACTTTGAACAGGCGGCGCAGGTGGTACTGTCACTGGTGGCTGAGGCTGAGAAATAGGCTGAGGCTGAGGAATAGGTTGAGGTGGAGGAATAGGCTGAGGAATAGCGCCTGGGTTCACAGCCTCAAGCGCGGCCAAAACATCCTCGGCAGAAGGATAGCGATCGCCCGGCCTCGCCCGCAGCATTCGATTCAAAACCTGCGCCAGCTTCGGTGACACCTGCGCATAACGCTCCCACTCCCACGAATTAGAAGAACTCTCGCGCAGCTCGCTCGATTCTTTATTGGTCAGCAGCACCACACAGGTTGCCGCCAAAGCGTACAGATCGGACGTTACATTTACCGTACCGTTCATAATTTGCTCAGGCGGTGCGTAATCTGGTGAGCAGATTGTCGTCGGCCCCCGCTGCACGCCGCTGGGCGCGGTCACCTCTTTTACCGCGCCAAAATCAAGCAGCGACAGCCGCCCATCTTTCCCTTTAATAATGTTAGAAGGCTTGACATCCCGATGAATAGCCCCATTGCGATGCACAAATCCCAGCACATCAAGCATGGCCCGTAGCACCTGAGTGACCTCTGCTTCTGAAAGCGCCCCTTGCTGATTGAGAATTTTTTCTAAATCTTCGCCATCGACAAATTCCTGTACCAGGTAGAACAATTCGTCTGACTGGTTAGTCAGCGGATTGGTCACCGGCAGCGGAAAATAGGCATAAAGGTTGGGAATTTGCGGATGCTGCAAGCCCAGACGCTCTAAAACTTCAGCTTCTTTGCCGAATAGCCGGAGGGCGGTACTGAGCTGTGTAGGCGTTAGGTTAACCGGGGGTTGAAATAGCTTTACAACGCACAGGCGCTGCGTTGGCGAGTCAAAATCGCGGGCCAAAAATGCCGTGCCAAAGCCACCTTTACCCAATACGCTCTGCGGTAGATACCGGCCCCGCAAAATCAGCTCCATCCGGCAGGCACTACAGTACTTTTGATTTAGAGGCCGAGGTGCTTTGGGGTCGTCTAGGTCGGCGAAGTGGTTAATAGGTGCTGGACAAGTTGGGCGGGTGCAGTGCAGTTGCATGAGTGGTTTAACAGGTGGCCCAGTTCGTTAAAGGCTGGCGTCAGCATCAACCGCTGCTCTGGCTTTACTGAGGGCTTTATCAGGTACTTTAGCAGAGGTCGCCTTGGCTGATACGGCTTTATCATCTGCACTTTTTGCCGCCGTCGATTTATTCTCGTTAGGAGCCTTTGAGTTGGCCTTACTTGAGAGTTTGGAAAATGATATTTCGCGATTGGTAAACTGTGGCAAAATTTCTCGGGTAAAGGCTTCTGCTGCCTTGGAACGATAGCGATTGGGGTTAAAGATCACCGATAGGGTTCGCTTAACTTCTACGGATTCGATGCGAGCGCGATGAATGACCCCCATTTGCAGCTCTTTTTCAATGGAGGTGGTAGAAGCAAAGGCCACGCCTAGCCCGGACTGTACGGCGTTCTTGATCGCTTCAATCGAGTTCAGCTCCATCTCTACCCGCAGTCGCCGGGTTTCGATGCCACCACGGGTGAGCACCTGGTCGATGACTTTGCGAATGGTGGATTGAGAGTCGAGGGTAATGAATTTGAGTTTGTAAAGGTCGCTGCGGGCAATGACGTCGTTGGTTGCCAGCGGATGAAATACCGGCATAATTAGCGCTAGCTCGTCTTCGGCGTAGGGCGCGACTTCTAGTGAGTCTTGCAGTTCTGTCGGGATTTCGCCGCCGATAATGGCTAAGTCTATTTGACCGTTGGCGACGCTCCAGGCGGTGCGCCGGGTAGAATGTACATGTAGCTGTACGGCGACTTCGGGGTAGCGCTGGCGAAACTGACCGATCATGCGGGGCAGCAGGTAGGTGCCTGTGGTTTGACTCGCGCCGATAATTAGGGTGCCACCTTGAAGGTTTTGCAAGTCTTCGATAGCGCGACAGGTTTCTTGGCACAGGCTGAGGATGCGATCGCCATATTCCAGCAGCAAATGCCCTGCTTCTGTGAGCTGCGCCCGGCGACCGCCCCGGTCAAATAGGGGGACGTCTAGCTGACGCTCCAGGTTTTGCACTTGTAGGCTGACCGCAGGCTGCGAGACGTACAGACTGTCGGCAGCGCGTTTAAAGCTACCTTCGGCGGCGATCGCCTTCAAAATGCGAAGCTGGTCAAGGGTAAACGGAAGATCAGACATGAGGGCATACCCTGGCAAGGCAGGGATCCGATGAGGGTAAGAACGCAGTCTTCGTACAACCAGAGCGCCCTAATACTGCGGAGACGATTACCGCAGCTCTCTGAATTTACCAGGATATCGAGAAGATTGCTTTGAAGATTGCGCTGGCTGTCTTCGCAATAACCCCCCAGCCCGGCGTTAAGGATCTGTTAAGGTAATGCACAACTAGCTAAAGAATGCAGTTTTAGTTTCTTAGATTACCTCTGTAGACAACGCACCATCAGCAGCGCGTCATTATGAAGCTTAATCCCAGGCAGCAGGACATTCTCAGGGCTACGGTACGTCACTATGTCAGCACGGCTGAACCGGTCGGATCTAAAGCTTTGGCAAATGGTTACGATTTGCAGGTTAGCTCGGCCACCATTCGTAACGTGATGAGCGCCCTCGAAGCCTCTGGTTTGCTTTATCAGCCCCATACTTCAGCGGGTCGAATTCCTTCAGATTCTGGCTATCGCGCCTATGTCAATGAGCTAATGACGCCGTCAGAGCCCTTGACCCGCCAGATGAAATCTACCTTGAGTCAGCGGATTGGCTGGGAAGGCCAGGCGATGGAGACGCTGCTGCAAGAGTCTGCGCAAGCATTGGCTAGCCTGAGCGGGTACATTGCGCTGGTGACGCTGCCGCAAGCGAACAAGGCCAAAATTAAGCATTTACAGCTTGTGCGGGTAAGCGATCGCCAAATTCTACTGGTTGTTGTGCTCGATATTTACAACAATCACTCTATTTTGCTGCCGCTGCCCCAGTCACCGGACGATCTGCACAGCAGCGACACAATTGACCGAGAGCTTCAGCTTTTGTCTAACTTTTTAACCCATCAGCTTTGGGGTAAATCTTTAGACGATGTCGTTTTAGATTGGTCTGACCTTGACCAGGCATTTCAGCGCTATGCCAGTGGTTTTCAGCAGGCGATGGTGGATTTGTCGAAGCGATCGCGTACGAACCCCGCCACCCAAATTCTGGTCAGCGGCCTCGCCGAAGTCCTAGAACAGCCCGAATTTTCTGAGCGCAGCCAAATCCGCAGTATTATTCAACTGCTCGAAGACGGTCGCGATCAGCTCTGGCCCTTAATTTCTACGACTAATTGCGTGCCGCTATCGGCAGACGGCCTGCTCGAAGCCACTGCCAGTCCTCAGCGCCTGCGCATTTGGATTGGCGCAGAAAACCCGGTCGCGCCCATGCAGACCTGTGCTTTAGTAACCTCGACCTATGGCAGCCCGCCAGGGCCAGTCGGCAGCTTAGGCGTGCTAGGCCCGACTAGAATGCTGTACGAAAACGCGGTAGCCGCTGTAGAGGCCGCTGCTAACTATTTAACGGATGCGGTTGCAGATACGCTGGAACTAAGCAGCAGGCTAAACCCAGAAGGCTAAACTCTTCAGAAGTTCAGTTAAAAGTCTAGATCTGCGGGTGGACGGCGACGCGGTCTTGCGAGCAACCGGGCCGCGAGGATGCCACCCAAAAAGCCGCATAGATGTCCTTCCCAAGAAATGCCGGGTTGGTTGGGCAGTACGCCCCAGATGATGCTGCCGTAGAGGAAGATCACGAGGATAGAGAAGGCGATCGCCACTAAGCTTTTTTCAAAGTAGCCTCGCAGTAACAAAAAGCCGAAGTAGCCAAAAATAACGCCGCTTGCCCCAATATGCACAGAGTTAGGCGCACCAATGAGCCAGGTGCCCAGGCCACTTGCCAGCGCTGCGATGATACTGACCACTACCCAATCTTTAGTCTCTCGTAGCATTACTAGCCAGCCAAGACTCACCAACGGCACGGTATTTGCCAGCAGATGTTGAAAATTACCATGCAGGAAAGGTGCGAACAAAATTCCCCACAGTCCGGACAATCTGCGCGGGTGAATACCAAACCATATATCCAGTGCCCCTTTAAAGACAAACTGATCGATAATTTCGATCGCCCACAGCAGCGCAACTAAACCCAGCAGCATCTGAATTTGCAGCTTGAATTCGCCAAAAATAGAGCGTTTGGTTTCCATCGAGGGATATCCTTCACGTCAGTTTATAGTGTAGCTGTGAATAATTGATGTCATTTTGTTAAAACACACTTTTTGGACGGCTACTAAAAACCAAAAAGTTGTGGCCATCGGAAATTTTTCCAAGAAAAAAGCCACAGAACGCTCTGTGACTTTCATCCATAGGTTCGATTGCACTAGCCAAAATCGCATTCGTAGACAGAATCGCTACGATAATACGATTTTACTTTTTCGCCCCCGCCAGCGCAGGCTCGCGCTCGGGCAAGGCCACAGTTTCGCCATCTTTATCAATGTCGAAGACGACTGTGTCGCCATCTTTGAGGGTACCGGCCAAAATCGATTCAGCTAGCTGATCTTCAACCAACCGTGAGATTGCGCGGCGCATGGGTCTAGCACCGTAGCGCTGATCGTAGCCTTCGTTTACCAGGCGCTCTTTGAAGGCGTCGGTAAGTTTGAAAGAAAGGTTGCGATCGCCCAACCGACCACTGACCTGCTTCAGCAGAATTTCAGCAATTTCCTTAACCTCGTCCTTAGTGAGCTGACGGAAGACAATGATTTCGTCAATCCGATTGATCATTTCAGGGCGGAAGAACTGCTTCATTTCCTCATTCACAAGGTTACGAATGTTGTGATAGCGGCTCGTTGTGCCATCCTCATCTGATAGCTCGAAGCCAAGGCCACCGCCGCCTTTCTCAATCACCCTAGAGCCGATATTAGAGGTCATAATGATCAGCGTATTTTTAAAGCTGACCTCTCTGCCTTTGGAATCGGACAGACGACCGTCATCTAGCACCTGTAACAAGATATTGAAGACGTCAGGGTGAGCTTTTTCAATCTCATCCATAAGGATAACGCTGTAAGGCTTGCGGCGCACTGCTTCGGTAAGCTGACCACCTTCGTCATAACCGACGAAGCCCGGCGGAGACCCAATCAGCTTAGAAACGGTATGAGACTCCATGAACTCGGACATGTCCAGGCGAATCATTGCTTCTTCGGAGCCAAAGACAGACTGTGCTAAGGCTTTGGCAAGTTCCGTTTTACCAACGCCTGTCGGGCCAGAGAACACCAGGCTAGCGATCGGGCGATCCATTCCTCTCAGGCCAACTCTCGCTCTACGAATGGCCTTGGCTACTGCTACAACGGCCTCGTCTTGCCCAACGACTCGTTCGTGCAGGGTGTCTTCTAAGTGCATCATCATGACTGACTCAGTCTCGGTGATAGCGTTGACCGGTACACCTGTCCAAGAAGATACGATGTCCGCAATATCTTCATCACTGACTTCAGGAATGCCGGTGATTTTGATGTCGCCTTCCAGCGTGTCCTGGATTTGCTGAGTCAAAGAAGATTCAGTTTCTCTTAAGGTCGCAGCCTGATCGAAGTCTTGCTGCTGAATGGCTTCAATGATGTCTTTTTGAACCTGGCGCAGTTCGCTGCGAAGATCGCTAGCAGGGATATTGCGGGAATAGCGCAAGCGGACTCTTGACCCCGCTTCGTCAATCAGGTCAATCGCCTTGTCAGGCAGATGACGATCGGTGATGTAGCGATCGCTCAAAGTAGCCGCTGCTTCTACGGCCTCATCTGTAATGTTCAAACGGTGGAACTGCTCATAGCGACTGCGCAGCCCATACAGAATCTCTACCGTGTCTTCTACAGAAGGCGGGCTAATCGTGACAGGTTGAAAGCGTCGCTCTAAAGCAGCGTCTTTCTCAATGTATTTGCGATACTCATCCAGCGTAGTCGCGCCAATGCACTGCATCTCACCGCGCGCTAGGGCGGGCTTGAGCATATTAGCAGCATCCATGCCGCCTTCTAACGAGCCCGCGCCCACCAGGGTATGAATCTCGTCAATCACCAGAATGACGTCCTGAGACTTGCGAACTTCGTCAATCACCTGAGTAATGCGCTCTTCAAAATCGCCTCTAAAGCGGGTGCCTGAGACTAACAGGCCCATGTCTAGGCTAATGACGCGACGGTCAATTAATGCCTCAGGCACGTCTTGATTGACGATGCGCTGGGCGAGACCTTCTGCGATCGCGGTCTTACCCACCCCCGGCTCACCCACGAGCACAGGATTATTCTTTGTACGCCGACCCAGAACTTGAACCACTCGCTCAATTTCTTTGTGACGACCAATCACAGGATCCAACTTGCCTTCTGCCGCAACCGCCGTCAGGTCTGTGCCATATTCAGTCAAGACGCTGCCGTCGGACTTGCGCTCAGATTTGCCATTACTGCTAACGCGACCAGAAGAAACCGGTGTGCTTTCGCCGATAACTCGAACCAATTGCGTACGAATTTTATCGGGATCCACGCCAAGATTTGCAATGACCCGGTAAGCAACGCTTTCAGAATTTTGAGTCAGACTCAGCAGTAAATGCTCAGGCTCAATGTAAGGATGGTCAAGCTTGCGGGCTTCTTGAAAAGCCTGCTCGAAGACTTGCTTGACCTTGGGTGTAAAGGGAATTTCTACCGGGCCGTTACCCGAGCCTCGGCCAATGATAGATTCTACTTCGGTGCGGGCATTCGCCAGGTTGATGCCAAATTCGTCAAGTACCTTGGCGGCAATGCTGCTATTTTCCTTAATGATGCCAAGCAGCAATTGCTCGCTGCCGACAAAGTTGTGACCCAGGCGACGGGCCTCCTCTTGCGCCTGCATGATGACCGCGATCGCTGTGTTTGTAAAATGCTCAAACATGTTTGGAGGAACCTCTAACCAAGGGCTAATGGCTTAACGTGCTGCTTTACTTCAGATTCAACTTCAGAGCAGACGGCCCACTAATGTACGCTGACTATCCGCCTTTGAGTTCGTTAAGTTATTTGTCTACTTATGTCAATATACTTGCATCTTATGTGTTCTGGCACTAGAGAGAGCCGTAATTGATGGAGTGTTTTCCGTAACATGCAGGCGTTTCATCATTCACGCACACAACGCCAAAGCTACTGAGCGAGATCGGCTTGGCAGATCTCAAGTATTTCGTAGTCCTGAGCGCTGAGTGTGTCGATAGGGCTAAACCCTTCCAGTGCATAGGCTCCTGCGGCCTCGCCAGCAACCAAAGAATCGCTTAAAGCAACGGCGACAGCATAGGGATGTACAGTTTGCGTATAGCTATCTACAACGTTGACGGCCAGTTGGCTAGGCGAAATTTCGCCAGAGAAGCAGTCGAACGAAGAGCGAGGCTGATAGAACGCACCCACGGTGCGATTGTTCTTAACCGAAAATACAGCGTAGGTAGAGCCAGCAACGCCCGGCTCGGGGCTTTGACCAAATAGATAGGTGCCATCGGCTAGCACGGCATGAGAACTGGGGCGATCGGCACTTTCTGCGGCAGGCGATTCTTGAGCGTTGCTCATGCCAGGAAAAGCAAGTCCGCAGACAGTTATTGCAAATAATGCTCCTTTTAGAAGCGAAGTTTTAAAGAAAATGTCCTTTGAGAATTTCATAGTGTGGTTTGTAAGTTTGGGATGGGTTGATGTTAAATGAAGGCTTTAAATTAGGGCTTTAAGACGGCGCTAAGTTTGGCAGAAAAAATGTTGAAAAAGAAAGCTTGCTGACGGGGCCAAATGTCATCTGTGGCAGACATTATCTGTAGTGGCTTCTCTTGGTCAGGAAGACCTCTATCACACGAGATAAAGCCCTTGGTAGAGCCGAATCGCTGATGGCAAACCATAAGGAAACTATGACCGCGTTCACATCAGTTTTTATGATTATGTTTACTGCTTACTTCTAACCATATTCTGTCACAATTTTAGCTTCCTTAATAGGGCAGTACATCTATTGCAAGTTAGAGTTTCCCGTTAAAAAAAGAAATAAGAAGATGACTGATTGGCTAATTCTGCAAAAACAACTTCTCAATTTAGAAGGGCGTAGTTATAAGGAATACAAGGGCATAAAGGGACATTACGAATTTTCTGATTTTGAATTAAAGATAGACAGCGTGCAGGGCGACCCGTTTGCTACCCCTAGCCGAATTCGAGTCAGCATTACGCAAGCGGTTGCGCGGTTTCCGGTTGACTGGCTAAGCAATTATGTGGCGCAGACGGCGATCGCAGATTACCTCACTAGACAAGTCGCTCAAGTGGCCCAGTCTCTGTCAAAAAAGAGGGGCTCTGGCAAAAGCGGCAATATTGAAATATCAGCGCCTGGCCCAGCAATTCTGCGACGATCGGCCCTTTGGATAGACGAAGAAGGGATTGAAGTGAGGATGACAGTTGGGCTACCGGCCTTTGGCAGACGAATTGCAGGAAAGGCAGCGGCAGGACTTTTATGCGAAGACATTCCTTTACTGGTGGAGCAGGCGCTGAAATATGAGGCCATAGATGCGGCGGCGTTGAAGCAGCATGTACAGACCCTCGAAGATGCCGAAGCGTTGAGAGCGCAACTGGTCACGAATGACCTGGTGGCCTTTATTGCTGAAGGTGCCTGCTTGCCTCGCCGCAGCGGTATTGACGAACGCCCGCTCACCGAAAATGTCGATTTGTTCCGGCTGTCTGAAGAGGCGATCGCAGGGGCTATTACGCTAGATACGCCTCACAGTGGCAAGGTGAATGGGTTGGGTATTCGAGCTGGGGTGACGCTGATTGTGGGGGGCGGATATCACGGGAAATCGACGGTTTTGGGCGCGATCGCCCAAGGCATTTACAACCATATCCCCAACGACGGACGACAGCAGGTAGTCGCCCATTCAGCCACCGTTAAGCTCAGGGCCGAAGACGGGCGCAGCGTTGTTGGCGTGGATATTTCCCCGGTGATTAACCATTTGCCCAAAGGCCGCTCGTCGCGGAATTTTTCGACTACGAACGCGAGCGGCAGTACTTCGCAGGCGGCGGGGCTGACGGAAGCGGTGGAGGCCGGGGCGAAGGTATTGCTGATCGATGAAGATACAGCGGCGACGAATTTTATGATTCGCGACAGCAAGATGCAAGCGCTAATTGCCAAAGAGAAGGAACCGATTACGCCTTTTGTCGATAAGGTGCGTCAGCTTTATGACGATTACGGTATCTCGACCATTTTGGTGATGGGGGGCAGCGGTGATTACTTTGCGGTGGCCGATACCGTGATGGCGATGGCAGATTATCAGCCGAAGATGGTGACAGCGCAGGCAAAGGCGATCGCTCAAGCCGCACCGACCCAAAGACAATCAGAAGGCGGGCAAAGGTTCGGCGAGATTACGCCTAGAGCCGTGTTGGCCAATAGTATTCCTAGCGGCAGAGACCGACGGCTGAAGATAAAAGCGCGCAAGGATTCGCTAACGCTGGGATATGAGGCGATTGATTTGAGGGCGGTTGAGCAGATTGTAGAGGCTTGTCAAGTGAGGGCGATCGCGCAAGCTATTCTGTACGCACAAAAATATTATTTCGATGGCCAACGCCCACTTAGCCAAGTGCTTGACCTGGTATTGCAAGACATTGAGCGAGGGGGGCTCGATGCGCTAACTATTGGAATAGAAAGCCCTGACTATCGGTTTTTGGGCAACTTAGCCGAGTTTCGCCGGTTTGAGCTGGCAGCAGCCATCAATCGACTGCGAACCTTGAAAATTGTCCCTGTTTCTTAACGTTCGTTTTGTCACGAACAAGCGGCGAAAGTTAAGAACTCATTAAACCCAGAACTCAGTTTGAATGAAGTCGATACAGTGTAGGCAAGACACCTCCTAACTGCGTCTTTAGCTTCACACTGCTTGCCTTTTGGGCACAACAGGTGGAGCTTTTTTTCGCGACTGCTAGACGATTGAACAGCTACGCTAAAACTCTACAGTCAACCCTTTACACTGAGACAACTGCAAATCCTCTTTTATGACCTACATTCCTCCTGATGATGCCACCGGCACTCAGCTTCGTCAGAAAACTGCGCATTCGTCAGGTCTTGTTGCTTCATCTTCGAGTCGGGTGCTGCTATGGCTGCTGTTTTGGTTTGCGATCGCGCTCATCATCCGCCTGACCAACCTCACCGCCAAAGCCGCCTGGATGGACGAAGTCGCCACCACCCTCTTTAGTTTGGGCAACTACTCACGGCTGATTCCCCTGAATGAAATCATCAGCCTCGATCAAATTCTCAGGCCGCTACAGGTTACGCCAGGGGCCACCGCAAATGATGTCGTCCAGCATTTGCTAGCAGAGGATAACCATCCGCCCACCTATTTCATCCTTGCCCACTGGTGGATGTCGTTATTTCCTACCTCTGATGGCTATGCCTCGCTATGGGCAGAGCGAGCGCTGCCTGCCATTTTTGGCGCATTATCAGTTCCGGCAATCTATTTACTAGCGTGGTTTAGCTTTCGAGATCATACGGCCACTGGCCAGAACGCGGCTAATGCGAAAGAAGCTCGGCTCATTGGGCTTCTTTGCGCAGCGCTAATGGCGGTTTCACCCTTCAGCGTGTTTTTATCGCAAGAGGCTCGTCATTACACCCTGGCGATTTTGGCGGTGATTGCCTCGCTCTGTTGCTTTGTCTTAGCGGCAAAGGCTATTGCTCGCTCAAAGCCCCTACCCTGGGGCATTGTACTTACCTGGATTGCTATTAATGTTATTGGCCTGACCATACATTTTTTTTGTGGCCTAACCCTGATTGCTGAAGGTCTGACGCTGCTGGTGATACTGATACAGCAGTGCCGAAGCAAGGGTTCCGCTTGGCGGCTATCTCCCTGGATCAGAATCTACAGTGCTGCCGCTGGAACGCTAGCAGGTGCATTGTTGTGGTTACCTATTTTGACAAACTTCTATGGCAGCCCTCAAACCAGCTTTTTAAGGGCGGGTGGCAAAAGCTGGCAGTATTGGGTGAACCCGATTGTACAGTCGCTGGCGAGCTGGCTATACGTTGTACTTTCGCCAGTGACCAAGGGCTATAGCTGGCAAGCCGTGATTGTGATTGTCGTGAGCTGTGTAGTACTGCTGCTGTATGCCATTTGGCTGGTAGGTATTCTGCAACGGAGCGTTCGGCAGCAAATAAAGAAAAGCAGCCTCCGAACTGGCATTCAGGCCATGGGTGGATTTTTTATAATGGCCAATACCCTGTTTCTGGCTATTTGTTACACCCTTGGCTTCGATATTACGCGAGGACACCGGTATAGCTTTGTTTTCTTCCCAAGCGTTTTAATTTTAGTAGGGGTGTCGCTAGCTCCTTTTTGGTTGAATCGCCGGGTTGATTTGAAGACAAAGATTCCTAAAAAAAGCGCTGCTACCGCAGAATTTAGCCAGGTTAAATTACCGCTGATTAAAAGCTATATCAGCGGGCGCACCTTCGTGTTGGTCGTCCTCGCCGTCAGCTTTATGGGCGCACAATTTATTGTCAACGACCTTAGCAGCCTGAAATTTTACAAAGCAGATCGGCTCGTTAATCTCATTCAAGCCTCCTCAACCCTGCCAGTCGTGATTGGCACAGAAGCGACGATTACTGAACAACCCAGCGTTATCGGGATCGAAATAATGTCTGTTGCCTGGGAAATTCAGCGTAATTTCAATCCCGCTGAGCCCGATCAACGCTGGCAAAGGCCCCCTCAGTTTTTGATTGCCGAAAATAATCTTATAAAAGGAATAAAGGCCACAGATCAGTTAAAGCAGAGCATTGAGGAAGTCCCTCGGCCTTTCGACTTGTGGTTGCTGAATATCAGTCCTTCACTGAAGGATAAGCGCTGCATCATGCCGACGGGTGGAGGTAGCAATAAAGGGTCTTTTAGCTACACGCACTATGTTTGCGATCGCAAAAGTTAAAGCATCTTGAACACCTCAAGGCCCAGCTAAAGGCCCAGCTAAAAGGCCCAGCTAAAAGGCCCAGCTATCACTATTGACAGTTGAACCTTTTTAATATCAACCCTACGAGAATTTAGTAGCCAACTTTCGTAGAGCATTCTTCGGGGTTTGTACCTTCTACAATGCAACCTTCCCAGGTAATTCGCTTGACCAGCGTGATGGGTAGCTGATCGGCGTAGGTCAGGGCCTCATTAAACAATGCAATGCTTTGTGACTGATTGCCCAAGCGGTTAGAAATCTGCGCCTTCAGGTAAAGCAATTCGGGATTGTTTGGGGCTGCGTCCAGTGCTTTTTCTACGGCATTCATGGCGTCGTCATACCGTTCTAGATCGCGATAACCCACTGCAATCCCTCGTTGAGTCAGGTAAACGGGGCTGCCATGCTCGGACATTCGCTCAATCGCGCCTGCCGGGTTAGAGAACGGCAAGTTAACCGCCAGCATCAAATCCATATAGCCCTTCAGCAAGTTCAGCTCTGGATCGTTAGGCGCAATGCTTTCTGCGTCATCTAGCTCGCTAAAGACCCGCTGCAACATGCCTAAAGCTCTGGGTGTGCCCTTGGCGACGCCTTCAGTTTTGAGCACATAAGCACCTTCTAAAAAGATTCCCACTGCCGAATAGAGATGGCCTCGCAGTGGATCGCTGGCCTTCAGAGCTTCAGCGGCTGCTTGGGTTTTGGTGGCGCGATCGGCGACGCTTGCAAGGTCACCATCTAGGTAGGCCATAGAAGCCAACATCGCGTGAACTAGAGGCTCTTCTGCTTCAGACTGCTCGGCTAAGACCAGCGCCTCGCGAGCGCTGTCGTAGTTACCTTCTTTGAAGATGGCCTCAAAGGCATCTTCTGTATGTTCGCCAATGGTGTGTGGAGAACTGGTTCTGAAAGGATCGGCGGCTAGCGAAGGGAGGGCCACGCCAAGGCTGAGGCTGAGGGCCAAAAGAGAACTGCCAAGGCGGGTGACAAACCGGCGGGCAGATCGAGAGTGTTGAGGAGACGACATCATAGGAAGATTGTAGAAAGTCATTAGGTTGAGGATTGAACAGTGTGGAAACGGCTGTGCTTGCAACTGGGGCTCGTAACTGAAGAACTGGCAGACCCTCTCCGAGTAGAGTATAGCCAGCTAGGTTTCAACCATCTTCTGGGGCTGTGAAGATCGTGGAGGTGTCATAAGCTGGAGACACGATTATCTTTTAACACTTTGAGCATTATTTTTGCAGGCGATCGCAGCGGCACTGGCAAAACGACACTTACCTTAGCCTTGCTCGCCGCGCTCAAAAAACGTAGCCAGTGCGTTCAATCTTTCAAAGTAGGGCCAGACTACATCGATCCCATGTTTCATGCGGCTGTCACCGGTCGGCCTTGCTACAATCTGGATCCTGTACTCACCAGTGAAAGCTACGTGCAGCAGAGCTTTTACAGTCATTGCGCAGATGCCGACTATGCGGTAGTCGAGGGTGTCATGGGTCTATTTGATGGGGCTACTGGCACGGACGATACGGCCAGTACAGCGCATATTGCTCGACTATTAGATTTGCCGGTGCTGCTGGCGGTGGACTGTGGGCGGATGTCACGCTCGCTCGCGGCTTTGGTCAAAGGCTATCAAACCTTTGATTCTCGGGTGAATGTGGTTGGCGTAATTTTGAACCGAGTGGGGAGCGATCGCCATCTTCAGCTACTCCAAGACGCCTTGGCTGCAATTAATGTTCCTGTTTTTGGCGTCTTTCGACGAGAAAAAGACATCCAGTTGCCAGATCGTCACCTTGGGTTGGTACCGACTGGGGAAGTGAGCGGGTTTGAATCGATTGTTGAGCGGCTGGCTGTTTTGGGGGAGCGGTGTTTTGATTGGGAGAGGTTGGAGGGGTTGGTAGGTATAGGGAAAGGGGAAGAGGGGAAAGGGGAAAGGGGAAAAGGGGGAAAGGGGGTGAGGATTGCGATCGCCCGAGACTCGGCTTTTAATTTTTACTATCCTGATAACTTTGAAGCCCTGGAAGCACAGGGCGCAGAACTCATTTTCTGGAGTCCAATGGCGGATGAGCAGCTACCCGAGGCTGAGGGTCTTTACTTTGGGGGTGGATTTCCTGAAGTGTTTGCGGCTCAGCTCAGTGAAAATACATCGGCAATGATGGCTGTTAGGCGAGCGATTGGTCGAGGTATTCCGACTTATGCAGAATGTGGCGGGCTGATGTATCTCAGTGAAACGCTGATTAATTTTGAGGGAACACAGTGGCCGATGGTAGGTGTGATTCCGCAGACGGTGAAGATGGGTGGGCGGTTAGTGTTGGGGTATCGGAGGGCGATCGCACGTCAAAACACCCCTCTACTCACAAAGGGGCAAACTATCATTGGCCACGAATTTCATAAATCAGCCGTCGCTCAAAAGTTAGCGCATCCTACATATAGGACTCAGCGCTATTGGGGCGAAGTCGATCAACCTGTGCTGGAGGGCTTTTGTCAGCGAAATGTTCAGGCTTCTTATGTTCATTTGCATTGGGGCGATCGCTCAGAAATTCCCCAAAGGTTCATTCAGCAATGCGAAATGTACAAAATTCAGCGCTAGCCGATCCGCTGCACGACATCTTTGAGCGCTTCTTTGGCCTCCGCATAATCGTACGAAAAGCCTGCTGCCTGCGTTCGCTCTGGTAATACTTTTTGGCCTTTGAGCACGACGATTGCCCCATCGCCAAGCAATGCCTCAATCGCAAAATCGGGCACAGGCAACCAGGACGGGCGATCCATAACTGCGCCTAACGTGTCGGCGAGATCTTTCATTCGCAGTGGCTCTGGCGCGGTGCCGTTATAGACGCCGTGCATGGATGAATCAATCAGCGCCTTGAGGTAGAGGCTGACTAAATCGTCGATATGAATCCAAGAAAACCATTGCTGGCCGCTGCCAATGGGGCCACCGGCGTATAGCTTGAAGGGGGTGATCATTTTGGCGATCGCGCCCCCATCCCCCAACACAATACCCGTGCGGATAATCGCAACCCGCACGCCTAAGTCTTGAGCTTTTCTAGCTTCGGCTTCCCATGCCTGACACACCTGAGAAAGAAAGTCACTGTCAGCCGGTTCGCTGGTTTCAAAGAATTCAGCGGTTTCGCTGGTGCCGTAATAGCCAATGGCGGAGCTGCTGACAAGAACGGCGGGTTTTGGGTTGGCGGCTGCGATCGCCTCGACCAACTTCGCTGTCCCCACCTCTCGACTATTTAGAATGCGCTTTTTGCGTTCATTAGACCACCGCTCCGAAATCGGCTCACCGGCTAAATTAATCACCCCATCACAGCCCGAAATTTCAGCCTGCCAATCGCCTGATGTCATCGGCGTATAGGCCACAAATTCTAAAGCCTTAAACTTAGACGCTGCAAACACTTTACGTGCCTTCTCTACGCTGCGCGTCAGCACCTTCACCTCGTGGCTTTCTGCCACCAGCCGCGCGACCAAGCGAGACCCGACAAATCCTGTAGCACCCGTGACGGCAATTTTCATAAGCTGGGCGATAGTCCTGTATTATCAACTGCCTTTAATAGTAACGACCTGCGGAGCGCGAGGGTACAGAACGTAAGATAGAGTTGAAGCGAATGATGACGCTAAACAGGGGGCGGCGCTCTCGCAGGCGAACTTATGCTATACAGTCAATTCAGCATCGAGAACGTCCAAAGCGAGTTAGGCATTCAAATCAAGGATCGCTTGGATATGTTCGCTGATATTCCGGCCATTCCTTACAGCGATTTCCTGTCACAGAGTTTGAAAGAGTATAGTCCCTTGGCGATCGCAATCGGCACCGAAAAGTCGCGCTCAGAATTTATTATTGCACCCATCTTATTTGAGCTAAAAAAGCAGCTCACTAATGAGATCAGTCTCTTTTCGGGTAAGGAATTCAATGTAGAGCCGATGAGAGGACTCACTGGATTTTGTGACTTTTTAATCAGTCGCTCGCCAGAACAACTTTTTATAAAATCACCCGTTATCACTATTGTTGAAGCAAAAAACGATAACATTGCCTCTGGGCTGGGACAGTGCGTTGCCGAGATGGTAGCTGCACAGATTTTCAACGAGCGCCGTCAAAATCCTATTTCTACGGTGTATGGGGTGGTGACGACTGGCAGCAACTGGAAGTTTCTACGATTGCAGGGTAACGTTGCAGAAGCCGACCTGAGAGAATACTATTTAAGCGATGTCGGCAAGCTGCTTGGTATTTTGCGACATTGCGTGAGCTAATGGGTTGCGGATTCAGGGCGAGTTAGTAATGAAAGGGAATCGTTAATAGCGGACTCAATGCCAGCGCGATCGCCATCCACTGCCACGGCGATATGCCAAAAGATCCCGGCTCCTCTGTTAGCAAAGCATCCACCCGCTGAGCCAACCGGCTACGCGGCGCAATACAGCTAAAGCCAGCGCACACCGCCTCACTCTCCATCAGCGGCGCAGTAATCACACTCATTAAAGATTCCGCCAGCACCAGCGTATCCACACTGCGAGCAGCCCAGCGATCGGCCCGCACTTCCCGCAGCAGCAGCAATTCCTGCCACAGCGCTTCTGTATAGGGCAACCATTTCGTCAAGCGATGCAGTCCGCCCAACCACAGAAACCAAAACGTATCTCGATAGTAAGCATGACCCGATTCATGGGCAAGCACCGCTTCTAAATGCTCGTCGTCCAAGCAAGCCAGTAACCCCTCGCTCACCACCAGTTCTGGCGACCACAGTCCAACTTGCGCACAAAAAACGGTAGATACGGTCATCACTCGCCCGGTTGCTTGCGTCCCCCGCGCCTGAATCAGGCTTTTAGGATACTGCCGCAGGTTGCGCTGCGCTTGAATGGCCAACCGACTTAAGTGCAGCCATAGCCCGAGTGCAGCTATGAAAAATACCAAAGATAGCCAGTAGCTAATTTGCCCTTCCCACTGGTAATCAGTGCTGGTTCCCATCGCCACGATCGCAACTGCCGTGGTGAGGAGCAGTAACGGCGGCGCGATAAATGCGCTGAGGGCTTTATTCCAGCGATCGTTCCAGGGACTATTGGGTGCCGCTGGGCGAGCAATCAACCTGACAAATAGGGCGATCGCAACCGCTAGTCCAATCATATGCAAATGCATCATGGATTTTGACTCCTGTGATCACGGGCGGCGCGGGCGGCCTGAACTTTTTGAGCGATCGCATCCAACTGCGCCAAACTATCATCGTCTAGCTCATCGGCAAAGGCCGCGACCACGTCTGGGCTGCCGACTGCCAAAAACCGATGGAGCTGATCGTGAGCATTGAGAATTTCGGCCTGCTGCTGGGAAATGCGCGATCGCCAGATATGTGTTCTGGAGGTGCGATCGCAGCTCACCCAGCCCTTCTTGATCAACCGCTTCAGCACCGTCGAGACCGAAGAATATGTCAGCTCACGGTCAATATCAGCCAGAATATGCTGATGCACTGCCGTTGCCGACGTTGGCCCTAACTGCCACAGAATCTCTACAATTTCAGTTTCGAGCGGCCCCAGTTTTAGGGTCTTGGGCTGATAAGGCGGGAAGGGAGCCATCTATTGTTCTGCTGGAATGTCTTTAAACCCTACCACCAAATTCAAAAGAGTATAAAAAGGGCTTCCAATCATCGGGAAACCCCTTTGCTGTCAAACAATTCGTTAACCAATCATCTGGCTAAACCTAAACGCTCACAGGCGTACGCTCGACCACTGCGGCTTTCAGTTCTGCAACCTTATCGGTTTTTTCCCAAGGCAGATCGAGATCATCTCGGCCAAAGTGTCCATAAGCGGCAATGTCTTGATAGAACCGACCGTTGCGCTCCGCAGGTAAACCGCGCAAGTTAAAGGTCTCAATAATGCCCGCCGGACGTAGCTCAAAGTGCGTATTCACTAGCTCTAGCAACTTTTCGTCAGAGACTTTGCCCGTGCCAAAGGTTTCTACAAACACACTCGTGGGACGAGCCACTCCAATGGCGTAGCTTAGCTGCACTTCGCACTTATCTGCTAAACCAGCAGCCACGATGTTTTTCGCAACATAGCGGCAAGCATAGGCCGCGCTCCGGTCTACTTTTGTGGGATCCTTGCCCGAAAAGGCACCGCCGCCATGACGGGAGTAGCCACCGTAGGTATCAACGATAATTTTACGGCCCGTCAATCCCGAATCGCCCTGAGGCCCACCAATCACAAACTTGCCCGTAGGATTCACCAAGAAGCGAGTGCCCTGATTGGGCTGCAACTCTAGACCCGCAAAGGCAGGTAGGATGACGGTTTCCCAAAGATCCGCTTTAATTTTGGCCTGAACGGCCTCGTTGCTTTTCAACTCACCAATGGTCTCAGTATGCTGCGTAGACACTAAAATCGTATCAATGCCAACCGGTTTACCATCTTCGTACTCAACGGTGACCTGGGTTTTACCATCTGGCCCCAAATACGCGAGCTGACCGCTCTTTCTGGCGGTTGCCAGCTTTTGCGAGATGCGATGCGCCAGGCAAATGGGCAAAGGCATCAAATTAGGCGTTTCATTGCAGGCAAAGCCAAACATAATTCCCTGGTCGCCCGCACCAATCGCATCCCAACGCTGATCACTGGTTTGCTCACGAGTTTCTTGAGCATGATCCACGCCCTGGGCAATATCTGCCGATTGCTCGTCCAATGCAATTAGCACTGAACAGCTATCTGCCGAGAAGCCATTGTTTTTGGGGTTGGTGTAGCCAATTTCAGCGATCTTTTGACGCACGACTTTTACAAAGTTTGCTGTTGCTGTCGAAGAAATTTCGCCAGTGACAACCACCAAACCCGTATTGACGACAACTTCAGCAGCCACGCGGCTAGCGGGGTCGAGCGCCAGCATCGTATCTAAAATAGTGTCCGAAATTTGATCGCAAATCTTATCGGGATGCCCCTCTGTAACCGACTCGGATGTAAATAGGTAGCGACGTGACAAAAGCCAATCCTCCTTATCACCTTAAATTTTAAAGAATATGGGGCTGTAAAAGCCTAGTTGATGACCTGTCTGTAAACCACGACAGCGTCACTTCCTAGCGTAAAAAACATCTCGGTTGGCCCACGCTTTGCCGAGACGACGGCAACTGCTTTTAGTTAGCTGCCTAAGGTAACCTCTGAGGTAACCATAGAATAGCGTGCAATCACAGTAGACCGTTTAATTACCTAACAAATTGCTTTGATAGAAGTATTCACCAATCTCTCACATTCAGCAATCTAAAGGATTGATAGAGATCTACTTGAAACTTTCAAGCAGCGTTAGTTGCTCAATGGTCACGATGGGTAAATTTGCGGTTTTTAAGGGCGATCGCCTCAACGTCACACCCCGCTGCCAGCCGCCTATCATGCCAATAAAGCCAGCAGCTCCCTGGTCAGCTAATGCCAAATCAGCGGCTGAATCTCCGACGACTAAGGTCGCTGCGGGGTTAATTCCCATTGCATTGCCGGCAAACTTCAAAAAGCCGGGATGGGTTTTGGGTAGCGTTTCGGGGCTCGCACCGCAGTACCAGTCAATCTCGTTGAGATGGTAGTGGTCAATAAAATCAGCCACCGCCTGATGGCTATCCGAAGAAACAATGCCTATCTGTATGTCTGTGGTTTTTAACTGCTTTAAAAGCTGGGCAGCGCCTGCTAATAGCGGCGTATGGATTACTTGCGGTGATAGTGAAACCTTGGCTGCATCAAAAGCCGATCGTACTAGTGCGATCGCCTCAATCCACCCCATTCCCGTTGCCGCCACATAAGCCGCCGCCGCCACTTCATTCTCAGCCCGACTGCCCACCGCCATCAGCCCAGCCGGATCTATTCCATCCTCAGCCAATCCAAAAGCTTGAAGCAAATTTGCTCTCAATCCAGGTCTGCGATCTTCTATAAACTGTAACCGATGCGCCCCTAGCATCTTCAGATAATGCTCGACATCAGCCAGCGTTCCGTCCTTGTCAAACAACACGGCTTCAACTCGTTTAAAGACATGCTCCCGACATCGAATCGTGGCCACAGCGTTCCTCTAACTAAGCGCCTATGCAACGAAAAAAGGGAGAACGGCCCGTAAACCTTTCTCCCTTTAAAGATCACAGCTCAAACAGCAGGTTTACTCAACAGCAACCAACTCTTCTTCCTCTACCGTGGATTCTTCTTCGTTAGCGTCTACGGTCTCACCAGATTCACCTAGCGCCTTTTGGCGTAGCTGCTCGCGATAGCGCTCAGCCATTTCTTCTGCCTTCTCGTACACGATGTCAGGATTTTTCACCATATCGCCAGGCTCGGGCTCAAGCTGCTTAGTGGACAGCGAAATCCGGCCCCGCTCAGCATCCAAGTCAATAATCATCACCTTGATTTCATCATTGACATTGAGCACAGAGTTAGGCGTATCGATGTGGTCATGAGAAATTTCAGAGATGTGCAATAGACCGCTAACGCCGCCGATATCAATAAACGCACCGTAAGGCTTCAGGCCGCGAACGGTACCAATCACAACCTCGCTCACTTGCAAGCCATTCATCTTGCGCTCAACCAAAGCGCGACGATGACTGAGCACCAGACGATTACGCTCTTCATCCACTTCCAAAAACTTCAGGGGCAGCTCTTCGCCCACCAAATCTTCCTTGGGCTTGCGCGTGCTGATGTGCGAGCCCGGAATAAATCCGCGCAATCCTTCAATTCTAACCAGCGCACCGCCTCGATTAGTAGCAAATACAATAGAGCGGACAGTCGCGTCCTCTTGCTGCAACTGACGCACTCGCTCCCAGGCCCGCATATACTCAATTCTACGGATAGACAGCGTTAGCTGACCATCTTCGTTGTCATCGGTCAGGATAAAGAATTCACGAGTCTCATTAGACTGCAAAACTTCTTCAGCACCTTCTACCCGGTTAATAGACATCTCCTGAATGGGGAGATAAGCCGCAGTCTTTGCGCCAATATCAATCAACGCTCCCCGAGGCTCAATGCTGAACACTGTGCCAGGCACAATATCGCCGGGGTTAAAGTTGTAGTCGTATTGGTCTAAAAGTGCTGCGAAATCCTCATGTGTAAAACCAATGTCTGTATTTTGATTATCCGGGTTGGCCATGCTAGATGTTTTCCTACAGTTTTCTCCGCGAACGAGTGAACACCTCGCGAGCACACAATCTTTGTTTGACTGAGCGGCTTCATCATGAAGGGCTCACAAGAACAAAGCAGCGCGCGCACCGCTTGTAAAGTCTTAACTAGGAACCCTACTAGGAGGTAGTTGAGGGCTCCGCCAAATTTGGCAGGACTAAATTTTAAGTGGGAAAGGGCTTTAAATAGCCTTTGAGGTCTGCTGTCACAAGATAACAATCATAGAACAAAAAGCATACAAAAGTCACTCGATTATTAAAGCGATTTTTATCCTGTACAGCCGTTTGACCAAATGTATGCATTGCTTGCGAGCAGCGCTTCATTATACGGCTTAACCCTATGTCTGCACCGAGGAGGCTAGACAACCTCCGCCATCTCGGCCAGGATCAGGTTGGCTGTGGTTGTGGGCCAATCGCTCGTCTGGCGGGACAGTTTTCGAGGATCTATCCGAGGGGTTGTTTTCCGGTTCATTTGACGGAGCCTGACGCTGAACGGGGGCCCTATCTTTGAGCTGGCTGAGGGCTTCGGTAAAGTCACGGATACCTTGAAACTGCCGATATACCGAAGCAAACCGGACATAGGCTACTTCACTGACCTGCTGCAATCTTGCCAGCACTCGTTCCCCAATTTCTCGGCTGGTGACTTCGCGGACGGCCTGCTGCTGAAGCTCGGCCTCAATTTCATCGACAATCATTTCAATTGCATGGGCTGTAACGCCAGTTTTTTCACAGGCGGTGACGATGCCACGCAATAGTTTTGAGCGATCAAACGATTCGCTAGAGCCCCCCTGTTTGATCACGGTAATCGGCACATATTCAATACGCTCGTAAGTTGTGAAGCGACGCTCACACTCTAAGCATTCGCGACGTCGGCGAATGCTGCGGTCTGATTCTGCCGAACGAGATTCTAAAACACGATTATTCGGATGCTGGCAAAATGGACACTGCATAAAATTCAGCCCTCCAGAAGGCCAGTTCACGAATAGGAAATATGGACGTCTATGGCAACGTTACGCCAAAATGAGCCCAGCAAAAACTGCTAGCGCAGCAAAATAGCTTTTATAGATGCCGTCGAAACAAAATTGAATGCCTTAAAACACACAAAAATAGGGGCCTGGCTAACAAACCAGACCCCTATTGTATCTATCGCTCAGGTTTTCGTTAGTCCTTCGTAATTTTAGGCGGCTCGCGGAAGGCGATCGCAAAAAACAAAGTCCCAATGATTAGCGCAAAAATTAAAATGTAAGCAACAGCTTCCATAGCCCTATCTCCAATCAACAACACATCTTCTTGAGTCTAGCAAAATCACCGCTTTAGATAACGCATTGCACATAACTAAACAAGTGATTCAAAGAAAAACGATGGGCAAGGCAGCAGAGCTAACCCCGCCACCCTACCAGTCAAGGTTCGATTAACCTTTGTTCGCCGCTTTAGTCGAGAGGTCACCCAGCTTTTGGAAGTAACCCCATTCAACCTGCTCAGGAGACAGGTCAGGGTCAACCCCTGCAAACACGTCTCTAAACAGGGTACGAGCACCGTGCCAGATGTGTCCGAAGAAGAACAGCAGCGCAAACACCGCATGTCCGTAAGTAAACCAGCCGCGCGGACTAGAGCGGAATACGCCATCCGAATCTAATGTTTCACGATCAAATTCAAACGGTTCACCAAGCTGCGCCTTACGGGCATAACGCTTCACAGCCGCAGCATCTTCTATATGCTGACCGTCCAACTCACCACCGTAAAAGTCAACCACAACACCTGTCTGCTCGAAGCTGTACTTCGATTCAGCCCGACGGAAAGGAATATCTGCCCGCAGAACGTTGTCTTTGTCTACCAACACCACTGGGAAGGTTTCAAAAAAGTTAGGCAAACGGCGAACCGACAGCTCGCGACCATCAGCATCGTGGAAGACAGGATGGCCTAGCCAAGCCGTTGCAATGCCGTCACCCGAGTCCATCGGGCCGACACGAAACAAGCCACCCTTCGCAGGGCTATTGCCAACATAGTCATAGAAAGCCAGCTTTTCAGGAACAGCCTCGTAAGCTTCTTCCATAGAAGCGCCTCTCGCTACCGAACGCTGAACGCGGCGGTCGATTTCCTCGGCAAAATAGCTGCCGTCCCATTGATAGCGGGTCGGGCCAAACAACTCAATTGGCGTCGTCGCCGAGCCGTACCACATCGTACCGGCCACTACAAAGGCAGCAAAAAACACAGCCGCAATTGAGCTAGAGAGTACGGTTTCGATGTTACCCATACGCAGTGCCTTATACAGCCGCTGTGGAGGTCTAACCGTTAAGTGGAATAACCCAGCAATAATGCCTACAATACCGGCGGCAATATGGTGAGCTACAACGCCACCCGCATTAAACGGGTTAAAGCCAGCCGGCCCCCATTCAGGGGCAACCCCTTGAACATGGCCAGTGAGGCCATACGGGTCAGAAACCCACATGCCTGGCCCCCACAGACCGGTCAGGTGGAAAGCGCCAAAGCCGAAGCAGAGCAAGCCAGATAGAAATAGATGAATGCCAAACATTTTAGGCAAGTCCAATGCAGGCTCACCCGTACGTGGGTCGCGGAATAGCTCTAGATCCCAATAGACCCAATGCCAAACAGCGGCTAAAAACAATAGACCTGACAAGACGATGTGAGCCAGTGCCACACCTTCAAATGACCAAAAGCCGGGGCTAACACCGACGGCTCCAGTGACGTCCCAACCACCCCATGATCCGGTTACACCCAACCGTGTCATGAAGGGAAGCACGAACATGCCCTGCCGCCACATGGGGTTAAGCACAGGATCGCTTGGATCAAAATTGGACAGCTCGAACAGGGCCATAGAACCTGCCCAACCTGCCACCAGTGCCGTATGCATCAAGTGTACAGAAATCAGTCGGCCCGGATCGTTCAGGACAACTGTGTGTACTCGGTACCAAGGTAGACCCATTGACTACGCTCCTCCTTGTTTTGTTAAATAAATACTGCGAGTTGTGAGGGCAAGTCGCTACTCACTCCTGTAACAACCGAACCCCTGGGGGCCAGACCGCTAAAAATTGAGCTTTGTAAAGCGAAAGCCTCGTTCATTAAAATTTGATGCCTTATCAAAAAAGACTTCAGATACTTTTAAGGCTACCAGATATCCGACCTTTCTTTGACCTTCCCACACCTAGCAACGCGCGATATGTAGACCTTACCCTTCCCTAATTTCCTATGGTCTAGGAATGAAATACATCTGCCTAGCCAAGTTGGCTGACAAAACGGTAAAAGTTAAGGTGTATAAAGAAGTGTAACTAGCTCTCAGGAGTCAGTGCAAGGAAGCGCCTCAATATGCGCTCAGAATTCGCGCTCAGACAAGCAGGTGAAAGACAGTCGATGGTTCGTATTAAGTTTGTTAAAGAAAATAAAGAAATCGAAGCCTCTATCGGTGCCAACTTGAGGTTTAAAGCTCAAGAAAATGACATAGACATATACACTTTTATGGGCAAGCTTACTCAGTGTGGCGGGTATGGCCAATGTGGCACTTGTGTAGTGGATATTGTGGAAGGATCTGAAAACCTCTCACCCAGAACTGCCGTAGAAGAAAAAATGTTGCGCAAGCGGCCCTCTAGCTGCCGTCTAGCCTGCCAAACGACGGTGCAAGGGCCAATTAGCGTAGAAACTAAGCCTGACAAAAAAGAAAGTTTGAAAAAGGCAAAAGCAGAGGCTGCTGCTCGCGAAGCTGCTGAGGCAGCCGCTGCGACAACGACTGATCTTGAAGCTAATAAGCCTGCTTCTGCCACAGCAGAGTAGGAATTAGTTCATAACTTCTTCAGAAGTTTTTGATCGTAAAAATGCGTTTTCAATAGTCTCCCGATGATCTCGGGGGAGTGATATGCTGAAATCATTAAGAGCAATGAATGTTGTAGGAGTAGGGTAAAGGTCTCATGGAAACCAATAAATTAGGGTTTGTAGCCAGCGTCTTATTTGTTTTTGTCCCCACTGTATTCCTGTTGATTTTGTACATTCAGACCGCCAGTAAAAAGACAGGTAACTAGAATATTTTTCAATCTGGCCGAGCTTGCTCGGAGTTAAGGTCGGCTAATTCTGGTGAGGGTATGTTTTTTTGAGTCGAATTAAAACTGAAAATAAACGAAGGGCTGCGGATTCTGTGGTGTAAGTAACAGCAGTCCTAGTAACCAAAATGAAAGCCAGAACCAGTGACTGAAGCGATCAAGCTTTAAGTGGTGACCTTGGTTTAACCGATATCCGAGCGTATCAGCGATGATGACGCCAGGCAAGGCGATAAAGAAGGCGGTTGCATACCAGGCAATACCCGTTGACGCGGTGAGCGGCCAGCTATACATTTTTTGCAAGATGGTAAAGGCTGTAGAGAAGGTGGCAGCTCTGAAAAACACCCAGGTTGTGCAGATGAACAGTAGGGTGATGGCCCAAGTAACGCTGTCGTATATCGGATTTGGCAGCGAGACTTTTGGGCGGATGTAGTCGGCGTAAAACTTGTGGACGGCTAGGGCTGTGCCATGAAGTGCGCCCCACAGGACAAAGTTCCAGCTAGCGCCGTGCCACAGGCCGCCCAGCAGCATGACGAGCCACAGGTTGAGGTATTGACGGGGTTTACCTTTGCGATTGCCGCCTAAGGGAATATATAAGTATTCCCGCAGCCAGGTAGAGAGAGATATATGCCAGCGTCGCCAGAATTCTGTGATGCTGCGAGAGAGGTAAGGCAGATTAAAGTTGATAGGGATGTCATAGCCGAGACATTTTGCTGCGCCGATGGCCATATCGCTGTAGCCACTGAAGTCGCAGTAGATCTGGATGGCATAGCCGACGACGGCCAGCCAGATAGTCGCGCTGCTGAAATCTTGTGGATGCTCGAATACGGTATCGACATAGAGCGCTATTCGATCGGCAATGACGACTTTGCGAAATAAACCTAGTAGAAATAGCTGCGTGCCTATCAAGAGATTGCCTGGCCTGATCACAATTCTTTTTTGCAGCTCGGGCAGGAACTGTTTGGCTTTGAGAATGGGGCCAGCGACGAGCTGAGGAAAGAAGGCAGTTAGCAGCGCGAAGTCCAAGAAAGTCTCGGCTGAAGAGGTGACGCCACGGTAAATGTCGATGACGTATGCCATGACTTGAAAGGTGATGAAGGAAATGCCAACTGGCAAGATGATGCTGAGCGTGGGGGCGTTGAGCCCAGCGGGTTGGAGAATGGCGTTGGCTGAGTCAGTAAAGAAGTTGTAATACTTGAAGAAGCCAAGGATGCCGAGGTCGAAAGCGATCGCACCCCACAAACCCATTTTCCTAATGCGATCGCCCTGCCCCCGCTCTACACAATGACCCAGCGCATAATTCACTACCGTCATCGCCAGCATCAAAAAAGTAAATCGCCAGTCCCAATAGCCATAGAAAAAATAGCTAGCGGCCAAGAGAAAAAGTTTTTTGGTTTGCTGACCCCTGGCTATGGCCAAAAACAGCAGTACGCAGCCAAAAAACATAAAGAATTCAACGCTAGAGAAAATCATAGTTTTTTTGTTCGCTACTTAGTCTCTCTGGCTAGATTTTCTGAGGCCGACCGATCAAACGCTAAAAGTCCCGACTGCCGGTAGTACGCTGCTAATCTTTGGGCGACTAATCGATGCCCCGTCGGGTTTAAATGTCCCTGTCCGGGCACCGTATTGCTAAAGCCTCTGACTGAGGTGCCCTCGGTGCGATAATGCGCCAAAAAATCTGTGCGCATATTCAAAAAAGGTAATCCTGCTTCAGCGGCAGCCGCTGCTAAAGCCGACTCCAGAGCCGCATTGCGCGGAACGCTGCTAGTTTTTCCCGCATCTTGATAGCTCATCGAAGGGATAAATACCAGTACGACATTATCGAATTCCTGCTTGAGTGCTTTAACTGTCCAGCTTGCCAGGGCGGCGTCTTCGGCTTCGATAGCGAGTTCTGCCGCTGCTTCTGCGTCTGTTCCTATAGGCGTCGCTTCTGCTGATTCCTTGGCGGCTGGAGACAGCATGGCATGTAGGTTACGCCCCCCCACTCGTAAGACTGATAGTTGAGTGAGCGGCTGAAAGGCTGGGGCGTGCTTTGCGATCGCCTGTGCCAAAGGGTCACTACTGCCAAATGCTTGATTGCGCCTCACGACAAAGCTTTGATCGTCACCGGTTCTTTCCGCATAAAACTCTGAGATGGGATTGTTCATGTCCATCGTAAAGTCGTGATCGGTAAGCTGAATCACGGTGCTATCGGGCGCAAAGGTTTGATTGTGGAAGTTGGCGGCGTATAGATAGCTGGCTGGTGAGGCTCCCGGTTTGCCTGCATTGATGACGCTAACCTTTGGGCGGTTCGGTATTTGAGGTGATTGGTCGAAAAGGGCTTGTAGGCGATCGCTAAAATTCAACCCGTCGCTCACTTCGTCGGCGCGAGTGTAAGAATCGCCTAATAACAAAATTCGATATTCCCCCGCTACTTTAGGCTGGGGTTCTGCTGCTCGCATTCCTAAACTGTTTAACCGCAGTCGGCTGAAGCCCTCTCGGGTGTGAACCTTAGCGCCCGCCTTCTCAATTTTGCCGAGGGCTGGATGTTCAAACGCGCCCTGGCTTGACTCTACGGCGAGCCGCAGAATGCCTTCCCAGGCCACTAATGCCAGGATGAACCCAGTTATGCCCATGACGGCGGTTTTGATATAGCCAGGTTGTGACTGATGGATGCGATCGCACAGCCTTTTCTCCGAAGCACCGCTATAAAAACTGCTTTTTGAGATAGGCTCTTTTACGAGGCTAGAAGCCTTAGGTGTTTTAGTACTCGGAGGGATTGCCATAATTACCAGTGAAATGGGTCGATGCATCCATAGCTCACAAGACACATTCGCTGCTTCATAGTTCCAAGAACCCAAGACCGTTCCAAAAAAAAGACCTAAGGCACCGATACAGGCGTCGAAATTGCTTCGAGAGAACCCGGCGGATTATGCGCACTCATGACCTTTCCGTAAAGCTCAGCAACTTTGGCGGCCTTGGCCTGCCAGGTAAACGCCTTGGCTCTTTGGATCGCCTCACGTGACATCTGCTGGCGCAGCGCTGGATTTTCGACGAGCTGTTCAATGCACTCGCTCAGCTTTTGAACCACGAACTCGCGTGACTTTGGATCAATTCTGAAGCCAGTTTCAGCGGTAACATACTCGCCAATGCCGCCATTGTTCACTACCACGCAAGGCAATCCATTCCCCATTGCTTCTAGCACAACCGCCCCCCCAAACTCTCGGATAGAAGGAAAGCAAAAGATATCAGAGGTTTTGTAGTAAGCAAGGGTTTCGCGCTGAGCCACCCATCCTTTGAACGCAATCTTGTCTGCCAGGTTTAGCTGCTTAACCTGCTGCTCCAAGGCAGATTTCTCGGAGCCATCACCTACGATAGAAAGCTGGACTCGCGCTTGAATAGGCGGCGCTAGTCGATCAATTGCTTCTATCAACATGTCAGCGCCTTTATAGGGAACTAGCCGACCGACAAATAGCAGCTCGACGACGCTGTTATTTTTTGTTTGGGTAGAGTTCGACGGGTTGATAAAAGATTCGCTTAGCCCATTTTCATAAAAAAGATCTATCCGCTCATCTTCGATGTCGAAGAGGCTATTTACCAGATCTTTCGTGTAGGTAGAGCCTGCCAGGATGTGGTCAGCATTCTCGTAGGTTTCTCGGTAGCCAGGGATAATGAATCGACCCACTGAGCGCAAAAAATTAAAGTAGGAAAATTCTTTACGAGCAACCTTTTGAAAGCCTTTGGGAAAGGGAACGCCGCCGTTGACTGGGCCGAGGATAAAAGGCGTATTCTGGCAGGCTTCAATGACTTTGACCGGATAACGCGGCATCATTGGCGTCAGGGCATGGACAATGTCGTAGTCGCCCTTTTTGATGACTTGGCTAAAGGCTGAATACACTGAATGATTGAATTCGTTGTAAACCGGGTAGGTCAGCGTGTTGTAAAGCGGCCAAATAACTTTGCCTTTGACAGTGCTCAGCCGTTCGGCGACTTTGTAATACTGCTTGATAAATTCGCTTTCGGCGATGTAAGTGATATTTCTATCGGGGTGAGCTTTTTCCAGAGCTGATTTATTTCTGGCGTGGGTGACTAGCGTCGTGTCAGCGAACTGGCTGATTCCTTCATAGAATCGGTAGCCTACCAGGGGAACCGAATAGCCTTCGAGATTGCATTGCTCAATGATGAGTAAAACCTTAGGTCTTTTTCGGTTCGTCCTGTTCATGTCTTTTGCGATCGCCTGTATAAATTCACTTGCTCTGACAGACACATTCCCTCGCTCAGGGTTCCTAATGAGCTGAGAACAGCCTTATTCGTTCATGTTTTTGTAAGTTGCGACTGCCGAAGGCGAAATTCGGTTGAGATAGCGGAAGATCCAGTATTTGAACACCGTGTCTAGGATGACGGGAAAGGTGGCAATGAATAGGAATATGAAGTTACGGTTTGCTGGCAGGCCGAGGTGGTTGGCGAATCCTTCTAACAAAACTTCCCAGCCGTGGGGGGAGTGGAAGCCGACGAAGGTATCGGTGAATAAGATGATGATGAAGGCTTTCGCGCTATCGCTGAGGCCGTAAACAATTTCGTCAATAAAGGCTTTGAGGGTGGCTACTTTTTGCTTGAAGGTGGTGAGCAGTAGAGAGAATGTAAGGACGGCGATCATATCAGCGAAGACGTTTTTGACCGCATCTGCGCTGCGCTGACGGTACTCTTCCTCAATTCTGAAAGCTTTTTGCCTGACCCGGTTTTCGATGTCCTGCTCGTCCATTTCGGGCGCTTTGCCAATTAGCACCTCAAAGCGAAAGCGCTCTTCAAATTGCTGTAATTCATGCAGGGCGTCTTCTTCCATTTCCTCGTTGAGGAAGACTTCGGCATGGGTGTAGTCACGACCGCGCTCGACGATTGGGCCGATGACGAAATTCTTGCTGAGATATTGGGCCAGCAGCGGCACAATGATGAGCTGCAATACGAAGGTGATCGCAATGGTCGTTTGCGTTTTAGAAACGCGAAAGTTCCGGATGACCTCGACTTCTGCGTCGGGATCGAGATCCTGTTTGATGCGATCTACCGTACGCAAAATGGAGCGGGGCAGGACGCTACTGCGACTGCTGAGCGCCTCGTTGGCGTTGTCTTCTGAGAGATCATTCTCGGGGCGATCGCCGGGTGCGGCTGAAAGGCGGGTGGGCGATCGCGCCTGTAATTGATTGAGTGCTAAAGCAGACGTACGAGGATAGCGATCTAAAATGTCATCGACTAACCGCAGCTTGCGAAAGAAAATAGCCGGGCCGCTAATTTGATCGACCGGAACATCTTCGGGCAGCGGTGCAGCGATCTGATCGAGGTTCGACACTGGATACAGAGCGCTGCTGGTTCTAAACTCAGCCATCCGCCGGTTGATAGTGGCCAGATATTTGTTGAGATTCTTTTGGAGCAAGCGATAGGAACTGCGGCTGTAGTTGCCGTAGCCTTCACTAATGGGATTGCCATCAAAATGATTATTTTCAAGCTGCCGGATTTTGAGAGCTGCTTCGTAGGCTCCATCAAGTGCCCGATCGGGCGTTCGGGTAAACCACTGCCGAAATTTGCCGAACAGCCCAAACGGCTGCGAAGAGTTTGTCATTGCTTAATTAGCGCCGCAAACCAAAAGGTAGGTCAATATATCTTACGAGGAGAAATGCCTATATTTGGGGTCATCTCTACAGATTGGTAAAAATAATGATCTAAATGTATCTTTGCGCTACGACTTCGCTGTAGGGATTTAGCGCTGCTCGGCCCCCTTATGGAACCTTGCAGGATTGCTCCCAAATAAGCTTTTGCTCTACTGGTTGCGGCTCGCCTGGCGGGGCGGTGCGCTCGTCCACAAAATAAAGCCGCAGGTCTTTGAGGGGTTGACCTTTGCGATCGCTTTGACGACACAGGTAATTGCCGTAATCGGCGTAGACCTTTTGGCCAATATTACGATTGAGGTTGATGTAAAAGGTGCGCCACTGCATGTTTTTGTAGAATTTGGCGCGATCGCCCAACGTCGGCTTATCAAAACTAACCCCCCGCCCAGGCCGCAGCACATCAGTACCAGATGATCCCGATGGCAAGGCACTCGCATTTGTCGCACCACCAGCAGGCGTTCCTTCCACAACATGCCAACCATCGTCCAGCGGTGGCCCCGGCGCAAAAATACTCCAGGACTGATCGAGTCGAGTGACCTGGCTCAACCAGTCTATTCGCTGCGCTGTGCGGCTGTTAGTGACTCGCCGAATTATGCTGACTGCGGGTTGCGTGCTATCGACGAAGGCTCTGTGAGTGGCGATGCTGCGCAGGTTCCACATGAACGTGAAGGTTAGAAGGAGGAGGGCGATCGCACTCAACCAACCAGGCGTTTTCACCGTCAGCGGCTTGAACTTGAAAGGCCGAGTAAAACGACCCGCCACCTTCCGATGGGTCGCAATCCACTCATAAAACGTTGTCCCTACCCCCCTCACCGGACGCCAGCGCAGAACCGGCGCAAAAAAACGGAAGACTGGCGATAAGCTCACCACATAGGCAATACCCTCAAACTTGTAATGGTGCTTGCCTTGCCAATCGACAATGACCCAAGAATTTTCAACCTCCATTGCCTTGTTGATTTCTGGAATGCTCTGCGCCGTTGCCAAAGGCGTATGAGGCAGCACCAGCAGCATCCGAATTAAATGCACCACCTTCTTACAAAATCCGCAGTCGGCATCGTAGTAAATTCTTAGCCCCGTCCGCTTCGGCCCCTCACCGGTTGGCCCATACACTCTTTTACTCAAGCCCTCCCACACCGAAGTCGGGATAAAGGCCAGCCAGGTCACAATGCTGAGGAACGGAAAAATGCCCAGGTTCAACGTCAGGCCAAACCCAGCATGAAGGCTAACAAAAAGTACGACCGCCACCATCCGGCAAAAATCATTGCGCACAGGCGACCATATCAGCAGCGGCCCTACCCACTCCAGCACTAGCGTGACCAGCGTGAATACCGTGAGCAAAGGCCCCAGGTTCAGTAAAACCTGTCCTAGCGCTGTTACGTACTGGTCATAGCTTAAAGAGTAGTAAACTGCTGTGCCATCTGGCCACCAGGCGCTGTTAGTTGTTTTGAATATTGCTGAAAATATATAGATAAAGCACTGCTGCGTCATTAGGGCGATCGTTGCCCCAGACAGAATGCGGACAGGCACCGGGCGCACTGCCGTATTCATTGCCCGATCTACCGAATAGGCCGCCCCTAATGGTAAAAACATCGCCCAGAACATCACCGCTCGCAGCACGTCATCGGCGGCGAAAATCAGCAGTGGATTGCGGTTATGAATAGAAATCAGCAGCACCCAGGATCCGATAGTAGCCAGGCGGCTGTGATAGCCAAACAGCATCGCCAACGCGCAAATCGCCGCGACTCCAAACAGCAGGGCCTGAAAAATAGGCGACCCGCTGAGCGCATGAATTGACCAGTAGCCGGGCTTGAGCATGCCATCGTTCAGCACCGCGCGTGGCAGTACGCCCAAGTCGCTGTAGTGGGCGGTAAGATCGCCAAATCGCGTGGCTAAGTCGGTGAGGATAACCAGGGCTAAGCCGATTCTTAGGAGAGCGAGCGATCGCACGTCCAAACTGTAGCGCTCTAAATAATTGAGCGCAGTATCTAGCCAATTGCCTTTTTTCCCAGGCTGCTTAGAAGTCATAGCGAATGCGGTTGGATGACGGAAAGGATAATCTGAAAAAAAATTAGCTGTCGTAGCTCGGTCGGCGGCTTTGTCGGTTTTTCCAGGGCAAAAAAATGGCGCGACCTAGCTCACCAAGCGCCCGGCGAGCCACTTTAACCTGATGGCGACGGGTGGGCATGCGAAAAATGTACACGCCGCGTCGGCACAGGGCCGCTAACATGCCGCCGATAGTGAGACCAAAGCTCCACAGGCCCGCGTCTCCTATTCCTAAGGTGACCATGTCGCCCAAGTGCAGATAGTTAAAGGGTTTGGGTTGCTTTCCTTGACTCATTGCAGCCAGATTCGCCGCGACCTTGTCTGCCGCCTGAAATGCGGCCTGAGCGGTGTTGGGAGCAATTTTTTGTTTTGGCCCTCGCACGTCGGCGCTATCGCCCAGCACAAATACGTTGTCATAGTTGACCAGTTGAAGCGATCGCCTCGTTACCCGCTGGCCCTGCTCATTGTGATCTACCGGCTGTTTACCTAACCAGGGCTTAGGCTGCGTGCCCACCGCCCATAGCGTTAAGTGACTGGGGATCGCTTGGCGCTCACCATCAATTTCTAAGGTCACTTCACTTGCACTCACCGCCGCGACCGACGTTTCAGTCAACACTTTTATTTGCCGCTGGGCCATGGCCTTCTGGCCTAATCGTCTGAGTCCTTTTTCAAAGGGTTTAAGGATGGTTGCACCGCGTTCTATTAATGTGATCTGTCCGCGATCGCCCAAATAATCAGATACTTTGCCTGCAAGTTCTACGCCGCTGGCCCCGCCGCCAATTACCGTGACGCAAATGAGCTGACCTTGAAGCTGCCCACTGGCCTGGAGGGTTTGCGATCGCACCAACTGAGCGAGCCTGGCCTTTAGCGTCAGCGCGTCTTCTAACGATCGAAAGGTGAGCGTATGCTCATTCACACCCGGAATATCCACTGGGCGACTATCCGCGCCTGGCGCGACGACCAAATAGTCGTAAGCAATAGTTTCTTGGGTGGCGACGGTGACAATCTGCTGCTGTAAATCTATCGCCTCTGCGCGGGTTTGCTGCCAGGTGACATTCGTACCCGCTAGCAAGCTGCTGTAAGTAGGCGCAATTTCCCATTCCTTTAGCTCATCGGTAATCAGCTCGTACATCATGGGCGTGAACAAAAAGCGATCTTTCGGTTCAATCAATGTGATACGAGCGCCTTTAAGATGGCGATATTTTTGTAGGTACAGTGCGGTGTACAATCCGCCAAAGCCACCGCCGATAATGCAAATATTAGGAGAGTTAAGGGCGTTGGGGATCATGGCATGTCACCCAATAGGGGTTTTAGCTGACGGGCGAGCTGCTGCGATCGCACTTCTCTACCTTCTGGTTTCAGATGGTAATGGGTATCCGCAAATAAAGACGGCTCAGGCTGAATGTTCAAAGTTTGTTCATCGACTAGCAAAGGTGCGATCTCGCCTAAGGCATCGGCTGTCTTCTGCACATTCTCTAGCGTGCGCTCGTCATTCACATCGCCATACACCCAAGGAATCGATAGAATCAGCGCGCCGCCTCTGGCTTCTACTTCACCTTTAAACTCAGCAATCCGCTCAAGCGCATGTGGTGAAATCGGCTCTCTGATGGTGAGTGGCCACCAATCCCCAATCCGCTGCTTTGTTTCTATCGGGTCGCCTCGCTCAGTAAGAGGGCCATCGTAGTAGCCAGTAAAGCGACCTTCTTCGCTCAAGTCGGCCACCGATTTTACGGCCCATCGCAAGGAAGGAATGCCGAGTTGCAAGGTCTCTAACGCTAGCTGCTTAGCCGGAACGCCACCGAGCCCCGGCTGACCAATGGCGACGCCAAAAAAGCCAGACTTTGGCCCGAAGCCATCTTCGTCGAGCAGAATTAGATATTCAGGCACTAGCAAAACAATATCGCCTGGCTGTACCGTTTCTAAGGTGCTCGCCAGAATCACGTCTATTCCTAAAGGGCCGTCAAGCCCAAGGTTGACAACGGGCATGTTTAGTTCTTCGGCCAGCAGATCGGAATTAATTGTGTAGTGTGCGCCAGAGCCACCCGTGACAATCAGCTTTGGCTCGGGGGTGCTGGCTGCGATCGCCACCTTATTTTCATACAGCCCTTTCAGCCAGTGCGCCTCGCCACCCATGTATACATTGTAAACAAAACCCGCACCCCAAGCTAAGCCTGCGACTGCTAACCACCCTAAAGGTTTTGGCATAGATTTTGGCAGTTTCATGACTCAGTCCTTCTTTTAAAACTCGAAGTAAATAAAATCCGCTGGGATATTCGCTGCCAGCAAAATGGTGAGACCCAGTAGCACCCTGGACATCCAGGGCGTTGTAAGTAGAGCATATTCGTCGCGTTCTTGCCAAACGGCAATATGCTCTAGCAGCAAAAAGGCTAAGGCCAGCGCCAGCGCAACCCCCAACACCAACCCTTCCGGCGTATTAAAAATGCTCAGCGCCTGCACAAAGTTCGCTGGAGAATAGGCCCAGGGCGTCACTAATGTCTGCAGCTTGAGTAGCAGCCGCTCAATATTTAGCTCCATAAAAAAGAGACAGCCCAAAATCACCGAGCCAAACGTTAGCGCCCAGGACACCACCTGCGGCTTTTTCACAAAGTTACTTGTCACTTTTGAAAAAGGCCGACCCGCATAGCGCAACAGCAAGAGTAACGCGCCATGGTACGCTCCCCAAATCATAAAGTTCCAAGCCGCACCATGCCAAAAACCCGACAGCGTAAAGGTAATAAATAGAAAGAACGGTGCCCACTTCTTGCGCTTGCCCATTAAGGGGATGAACACATAGTCGCGAAACCAGGTACTAAGGGAGACATGCCACCGTCGCCAAAACTCATTGATGCTACGGGAGGTGTAGGGTGCAAGAAAGTTAAGCGTGAGCTTGACACCCAGAATGCGGGCGATGCCCACCGCCATAAAGCTGTAGCCGCCAAAGTCGAAATAAATACGCAGCGTGAATAAAAAGGCATAGAACCACACTAGCCAGGGATTCGCCGTTTCTGTCATACCGTCGGTAATGTAGGGCGCGATATTATCGCCCAACACAAACTTCATGAACATGCCCAGCGACAGCCATCGCATACCTATGTCGAAGTTGTCGGCAGTGAACTTGAACTTAAAGTTCTGAATTTGTGGGAGCAGGTCTCTTCGTCGCTCAATCGGCCCGGCCACAATTTGGGGAAAGAAGGACACGAAATTTATGTAGTCCAGCAGCTTGATCGGCTTTTTGCGACGCGCCGTGAAGGAATCCACGACAAAGGCGACCATCTGGAAGGTATAAAACGACACGCCCGGTGGAATGGTTTGAAAGACAGGAAGCGGAAAACCTGCCTGCCAGTTTTCGGGAACTGGGGCCGCTATCCCAATAAAATCTTCAATAAAAAAGGTGAGGTACTTAAAATAGGCCAGTACTACCACATCGAACACAATGACGACGGTGGCAATCAGCCGAGCCTGTTTTTTGTTCCCGCTGGCTTCACGGCGAAGCATCAGGCTCACCATGAAGTAGTTAAACAAAATCTCGAAGAGGAAAACGGCGAAACTGGTGCTGCTAGCGTTGAGGAACAGCAGCAGGGATAGCGCGGCGAGTCCGACGGTGTCAAAGCGATCGCGCCACCAGTCAAACGATTGGCCAATATAGCGCACCGTAAAGAAGGGCACGCTCGTGAGCAAAAGCACCCACCAAAATGAAAATTCAGAGAAGTTCAATGTCTTTGCTTGGGCAATGCCCGGATACATGACCTGATTTACTAGCGAACTAAGCCGCTGACTTTTGGCACTGAAATGGATGAATCGCGTGATTGTACGGGGGCTTGTTAGCGATAGACCCGTTTAAATAGAGTCACTGGAGTTAAGCGATTCCTCAGCATATTGAAGCTGCTGATTTAATAATCCCCAAATAACGCATTTAATTCTCTAGGTATGACAGGCGATCGCAAAAATCATCATTATTCGGTAAAAGGGCTTCCTACACAGTTGGTAGAAAGCCCCAAGGCGATCGCCTTGAAAGAATGCAGCGGCCAATCTACAGGTTTGCTCGATTGATAAAGCCCTACAAGCTTAAAGCCCTAGAAACTCAAGATTCTACAGACTTAAAGTGCTACGTCGAACTCTTCTACCATGTAGGCCGAAGCCTTTTCGATAGTGGGATAGTCCCACAAAAGAGTAGAAGGCAATTCCAGGTCGAGCCAATCTTCGAGATCGCCCACAAGCGTAACGGCATCGATAGAGTCTAGACCGTAGCGAGTAAGGGGCTGTTTGATATCGATGGTGCTAGCCTCAATGGACAGTACATCCGCAAGCTGTTCGACTAACCATGCCTGAATCGCTTGAACGGGAGAAGCAACCTCAGTTGAGCTGGAGTTCTGGCGCTGGTCTAGAGTTTGAAGAGTTTGTAGTTGCTGCATGGGATGTAGTCTCCTTTGGTTGTTGAATGGAAGCGGATTGAGTGAAATCGGAAGATTGAGCGAGCTGGAAGGGAACGATTGAGAACATTTTGTCTGCCTGGTGCAGATGCAAAAGTTCTTGGGCTACATTTTCGTAATATGCCTGAGGGGGAGCCGTCAGGGTCATCCGAAAGTGCGAAAGCAGGCGGTGTAAGCTGAGCACCAGCCACTCGCCTTTGGCAAAGAACTCGCCCAGCTCGGTGCGGTTGTGAATCCACATCAGAATGCAGGCGATCGCCGCGTGCAAACGGCAATACTGCTTGGCGAGTTCAAAGCTTTCAAACGACTGCTCGTGACCATGCTGAAAATCAGACTGAGTAATCAGCTCGTCTTGAGCATTGAGTTCGGCCAAAATTACCTGGCCAAGTTCCAGCACTTGGGAAAGCACGGCTTTATCCAGGGTGGAATCGTTCGACGCTTTCAAAGCTTCAAGCTGTGCGAGTGTGCCTTCTAGTCCCTGCATCACATCGTCGGCACCCCTGCTGACAATTTCGAGCTTGGTGGGCTCAAAAGTCGGCACTGGCTGATCGAGTGAGAAGCTTTGGGTTAGACGCTTTTGAACCGCTGCCAGCTTTTCAGGCTTTTGGCGAATCTTCACCCGGCCCTTGGCCAAATGCCGCCGCTGTAGAATCAGCGCGTGCAGATTGACCACTGAGCTGCCGTCAAACATGCTGATGATGGCACTGTCTCGAAGCGCTTTTTGAAAAACGCCCGAATCATGCTCATCGCGCATGTAAAAGCGGGAGCCCAACACGACAGAAGTGTCTTTCATCACCTGCTCTAGGGTCACCGGCACAAAGTACTTGTCTACCGCTGACCACACGCCGAATTGCCCAGTCGAGACATGGAAGCCTCGGGCTGCGCCAATGTTGACGCAGTCGCAAATCAGCATGTCGGTAAATGCATTAGTCAGCGTCCGCCGCGCATGGGGCATGTCGATGACGGTTTTGTTGTACAGCTTGCGATTGACTGCAAAGTTCAATGTTGTGCGCAGGCAAGTATCAGCCGCCCCTTGAGAGAACGCGGCGCACAAAGCCCGCGTAATTTGGAAGCCCTTAAGTCCTAGTTCTAGTCCGTGACCTTCTTTGCCTAGCAACATGCGCTCAGGGATAAAGCAGTCGCTAAAGCCAATGCCGCTCATGTCAGCAGCGCGAATGCCGTGGGTCTTAATCTTTGGCAGGTTATACACCTGGCTAGGATTGAGGTCTTTTTTCTCCACCATGAACAGCGACAGCCCCCGGTTGCCACCTTCTGGGTCAGTGCGGGCCAGCACGAATGTAACACCCGAAATTGTTGCCCGATTAATGGGCCACTTTTCACCGTTAAGCACGTAGCCGCCCTCAACTTTCGTCGCAATGACGCTGCCACCGACCAAATCACTGCCATGTCCTCGCTCGGAGTAAGCAAGGCACATCGCTGTGTGCTCTTCGCGCATGAGGTGAGAGAGCTTTTCTTTTTGCTCGTCGGTGCCTGCCATCCAGGTGAGGAATGACCAAAATAGGGTGGTGAAGGCAATGGAAATGTTTAAGTCGCGGCGGGCCAGCACTCGCACGAAGGCGATGAACTCCTCAAAGGAGGTAAACTTGCCACCATTTGCGATGGGAATGTAGTAGTCTTGCAGGCCCCAGTTGTACAGCCAGGCTATTTCCTCATGGGGAAACTGCTCGGCTTCGTCGAGTTCAGCGGTGTGCTGAAAGGACATCAGGCTGTCGGCCTGCTGAGGGTTGCCTAGCGCCTGCTCTAATTTTTCGGCCAGTTGATACTGTTTGAGTGTCATGAATGCGTCCCTTTTGCTTATTTCTGAGTCAATTGCTGAGCCAAAGACTCAATTTCACCTTGCAGGCTGCGTACCTTGTTGGTGAGTCTGGGGTTTTCACTCCAGTCTGCTAGCACCTCTAGCTCGCCCGCTAAAAAGCTCGCTTTGCACTTGCGCCGCTGAATTTTACCGCTGGACGTTTTCAGCACATTGCCCGATTTCACCAGGGCCACGGCATATACTTGCAGCTCGTGCGCTTCGGAAATAGCCTGGCGAATTTCGGCAATGGTTTCATCGGCGTTTAGAGTTTGCTGGTGTGATCGCTCAATTTCTTGCACGACTACCAACTGCTCTTCACCTTCTTCAATAATCGAGAAGCAAGCGCCATAATCAGGACGCATGGCAGATCCAGTTTGCTGTACCGTCCACTCGATGTCTTGAGGATAGTGATTAGTTCCGCGAATAATAATCAGATCCTTGATACGGCCTGTGATGTACAGTTCGCCATCTTGCATAAAGCCAAGGTCGCCTGTACGCAGGTAGCGAGTGGCCCCTTCATTGACAATTTTTGCCTCGAAGGTTTCTTTCGTAGCAGCCGGTCGCTGCCAGTAGCCATGAGCGACGCCTGGGTCGCTCACCCAAACTTCACCGACCTCGTCTGCGCCGCAACGGGTCAGCGTATCGGGATTCACAATAGCGACGGTAGTTTCACAAACCAGCGAGCCACAGCTAACAGCTTCACGAATATAAGTAGACTCTGGTGCAGCCGCGACAATGTTGCCTTTTTCTAGCTCTTCAGCTTCTAAAGCAAGAATCACGGGCGCTTTGCCGACGGGCGTGGAGGAAACCAGCAGCGTCGCTTCAGCTAGGCCGTAAGCCGGTGAGAAGTTCTCCCACTCAAATCCATAGCCTTTAAAGGCGTCATAAAAGTCGCGCATCACCCGTGGATTAATCGGCTCGGCGGCGTTGCCTGCACTGATCCACTTGCTGAGGTCTAATCCTTCGCGTTTGGCAGGTTTAATGCGGCGAACGCACATGTCATAGGCGAAGTTGGGGGCCTGGCTGTGGGTTGCGCCATACTTCTGAATGGCTTGTAACCAGCGTAGGGGACGCTTGACAAAGGCTAATGGAGCCATGATGTAGCAGGGTGCGCCGTTGTAAAGCGGCTGCATCAGCCCTTCGACTAAGCCGTAGTCGTGGAAGTAGGGCATCCAGGTGACGGTAGGGCCTGCGGGGGTGTAGCCACAGCCGCGCTGTAAGTACTCGGAGTGGTGCAGCAGGTTGTAGTGGCTGAGCATGACGCCTTTGGGTGTGGAGGTAGAGCCCGAGGTGTATTGCAGGTAGGCCAAGACGTCTTTATCGACTTCGGGGTCTTGCCATTCTTGGGCAAGTGCAAGATCTACTGATTCGGTATCGACCCAGCGCATGGTGTCGAATTCGGGGAAATCAATATCGGCGTCTTTAATGAGATCGATAATGCGCGAGTTGCTGAGGACGATGGTGGCCTCGGCGTCTTTGATAATTTCGCGGAGTCGGGGCAGGGTGCGCTTCATACGGCCCGCGTCTGGTGGGGGAACCGGGATAGCGATGGTGCCCGCATACAGACTGCCACAGAAGGCGGCGACGACTTCTATGCCCTGCGGATAAAGCAGTAGGGCGCGTTCGCCTTTTGCTTTTTGCTGTTGAAGGAAGGCCGCGATCGCCCTTGCCCATTCATCTAGTTCACCATAGGTATAGGCAGCACCTTCTTTTTTGCCATCAACTAAGAATTGATAGGCCAGGTCGTTTGGCTGCGTGCTCGCCCGGTGCTGAAGCAGTTCAACCAACGTTGAAAACTGTTTGCTGGTCGAGTTTTGGCCGCCCGAAGATGCACCTAAATGCTGTTCGTTTGCTGATGCGACGCCCGGATGAGTGACATCTTGCATTGTTTTAGTAGGAGAATAAACCATTCCTGATTCCTGATACCGAAGAAGAAGCAATCGAGTAGCGTGATGGCATTCACTACGCCGGTTTGAGAACTCTTGTGTTTGAGAACTCTTGTGTTTGAGGACTCTTGTGTTTGAGGACTCTTAAACTAGGCAGACGCTTAGGGCTGAGCGACAGTTGCTGAGCGGCAACTGCTAGGTAGAAATGACTGAAAGAATTTAGCAGCGTTGTTTCTACGAGATAATACTGGCATAGCCTTCTTAGGTATAAACACCGCTCTCCAGGGTCTTTACACAAAATACAATCTTTTACATTGCGTCTGTAAATTAGGCCATCTGATGTCGATAGCTGCAATAAAAACGTTGGCCGAGCTGTTTATGGTAATTCAGGGTTAAGGTCGATCCCACCGATTCTATAGCCCAAGAAGAAGCGCGAAAATTGTTCTGAGATGATTGAAGTGTCTAGCTTCTGAGGGTATGAGACTACAATATTCGTGATGTATGAGTGATGCCATTCAACTTTGGAAAGTTCCGCTAGTAGTAGCAGAAGATGTCTTAAGCACATATTTCTTTTGCCTTTCTGAGGATGAAAAGGCTCGGGCTAACCGCT
Source organism: Phormidesmis sp. (assembly GCA_049791095.1). Classification (GTDB taxonomy): domain Bacteria; phylum Cyanobacteriota; class Cyanobacteriia; order Phormidesmidales; family Phormidesmidaceae; genus Phormidesmis. The sequence continues at coordinate 22,776 of JBAQZP010000047.1, read as the reverse complement.
TTCGATTTGCTAATGACAGACGGCGCTTTGTGACTGCTAGAGGTACGCTTCGGTATTTACTCGGTCGCCAGTTTGGCCAGCCACCTCAAGCCGTTGAATTTTGCTATGGCCAGTATGGCAAGCCACGTATGGAGCAAATGCCTAATGTACTCGCAGCAACAGCGATAAAGCCGTGCGACTTTCACTTCAATCTTTCTCATTCTGGCGAGCTAGCACTTTGTGTGCTGGGATATCACCGTCAAGTTGGTGTCGATGTGGAAATTGTTAAACCGATCAAACGGCTAGAAAGCTTGATGAGTCGTTGCTTAGTAGATTGGGAGCAAGCTCAGGTGAAAGCTGAAACTCTAGAAGGGCAACCTCGCGCCTTTTTGCAGCGGTGGACTTGTAAGGAAGCTTATTTGAAGGCAATTGGATTGGGGCTTATCCAGTCAATGCAAACGGTAGAGGTGGACTGCACTGTACCCCGTTTGGTAAAGGTTCCTGACAACTGCTTGGCAGAATGGCGGCTTCATTTAGTGCCATTACCGGATGACTACGTGGGTGCGCTGGTGGTGGCGGGCGATGCTGCCGTTGAAGTGTTTGATTGGCAGCACTCGTAGGATCTGGCTTGCTACTGGCCAATTAAAATCACGGATTTTACCGGGCGCTCAATGGGGTCGCCGTTGGCTTCTAGTCGGCCTAGATAGGTTTGACCGTTGTAATACAAAGCGGATGAGCTGCCGCCGTCTAAGTTTAATAGTTGAACGGCTCCGAGGCTGGCGGCGAGTTCTGTGACTTCGGCGAGGGTCATACCGGGGGCATCTAATCGCTGCGCAACCATGATGAGTAGAATTGAGCCGTCTGAAGTAAGGGCGATCGCACTCCGAGCATTCGGCTGCCTACTGCCAATCGCATCGCGGATGATCTCACCATTTTCGTAGTCAGTAAAAGCCTCGATGGCGCTAGTATCTTGCGGCAATAGCTGCGGCCCTGCGCCTAGTAAGCTGACTAGCATACAGCTACCAGGTAAAGCGGTATCGAGTGCATTGTGGACGGCGATCTCGTATCGCATTTTGGATGTTTGAGCAGACGTTCGGCACTGATAAACTCGAAATTCTGAGCGATTGAGAATTTGATTAATATATGGACTGAGGTCTGGATTTTCCATGAGCCGTTCGTTGGCAGCAGGGTTGCCCACGGTTTGACCCTGGATAATTATGTGGGAAGTTGTCTTACCGTTTTGAGGATCGAAAAAGCCGCCGTTGATTACCGCTAAAGCATTTTGCTGCTGGGCAAAGGTTTCGACGGTTGTAAGCTCGTCGGCAACGGCAATAGATAGGCGTGTTCCCGCTGGCAAGGTGACGACATGAGCGGTTGCCTGAGGCAGTTCATAGGTTCGATAGTTTGGCGCTGCTGTTTGCGCAAACATTTGTGCGGATACTTGCGCAAAGTGAGCGGCTGTTAGGGTAGTTCGCTCTGGCTCGGCGTTAGCAAATGGCATTACCAGCCGCCAAGCGCTGATGCAGGCTAGGGTTGCGATCGCCAGCAAAAGATAGAGCTTGTATCTGTTAGTTTTAGAGTGCGATCGCTTATCCAGCGGCATTGCGTACCTTCTCGCTGTAATCTTTAGAACGCATTTGGCGGAAGCCTTGGAAGGCAAGTTGCCTGGCCCAACTGGGTAAATACGATAGCACCTGACCTACCTTTGCCCGATTGGAGAGCGATCCCACCGCCTTAAGTTCAGAAATTAGCGTTCTGCCTTGCTGCGTTTCCCCTTTCTCGATCAGCCGCATGGCCAGCACTTGCTTGAGGCCATTGAGCTTGCTGAGGCGAGCCTGTTCTAAATCTGGCCTGTTAGGAAAGTGATAGCCATTGAGGCAAAAGGATTTGGCGCTCAGAAAATGTATGTCTTGCTTGAGGCTGGTTTGACCGCCGTGAAAGCGGTATTCCATCAGGCGTTCGGGAATGAAGTAGGCAGTTTGACCCGCGATCGCGCACCGTACCAGCAAGTCAAAATCCTCACAGCCGTCGGCTTCAAACCGCATAAAGTCAACCGCATCCAGGCTGCTTTTACGAAACAGCGAAGAGCCCACCTGCAAACTTTGGTGCAAAAAGGTTTCTGTCAGCAGATCATCGATAATACCGTCACCGAGTCGGTCTTTACCCCACTTGGCTGAATTTGCGGCGGTGGCTTCGCGATCGCGCTCATTACGAGCATTGATAATCCAATGATCGGAGCAAATGAAATCGACTTTGGGTTGAGCGTCTAGGACAGCGATCGTTTTTTCTAGAAAAGTAGGGGTAAGGGCGTCGTCATCGTCAAATTTGATGAAGTATTGCCCTTTTGCGGCTTCGTAGCCAGAGCGCATGTTGCGGCTGCGCTTGATGTTTTGGGGATGGCGGATGTAGCGAATGCGAGGATCAGACCATTGAGCGACCACTTCGGCGGTGCGATCGGGGGAGGCATCGTCGCAAATGAGTAGCTCGAAATCGGTGTAAGTTTGGCCTAGCACACTGTTGACGGCGTAGGGCAAGATGCCAGCGCGGTTATAGGTAGGGATACAGACGCTGACTTTGGGTTGGGAAGAATTGTTTGGCACGGAATTTCTGATGAGGAGAGAGGGCGTAGATGTAAATATTTTGCCTGGGCAAGCTAGATCCTAGATAAGAATATCTTGAAGATCGTTTGTGCTGCGTTCGCGAACATCAAAAAGCTGACATGATCGGCTGATATAGATAAAGTGTTTACCCATCCACTAGACCTGATAGGCATCTATTTATGACTGCGGACTTGCCTTTAGATTGCGCTCAATACTGTCCGACAGTTTCTGTCATTGTTCCCATTTACAATGGCGAGCAGGATTTGCCCGGACTGCTGGATTGCCTGATGGCGCAGACCTATCCGGCTGAGAAAGTTGAGTATCTATTGGTGGACAATGCGAGTAGCGATCGCACTCCCCAAATCCTAGCCGCCGCCGCCGATAAATTTGCCGCCAAGGGCCTGCGCTTTAGAGCCCTGATCGAACGTGATATTCAAAGTGCCTACGCCGCCAGAAACACCGCCATCCGCGCCGCAACCAGCGAATTTCTAGCGTTCACCGATGCAGACTGCTACCCTCAGCCAGCCTGGCTCTCAAAGCTAATACAGCCCTTCCAGAATGAGAATGTGGGACTAGTAGCGGGAGAAATCACGGCCTTTCCAGGAACGACATTGTTGGAAAGCTACGCGGATCGAAAGCACATTATGAGCCAGAAAGATACGCTGGCCCATCGCTTTTGCCCTTATGGCCAAACGGCAAATTTGGGCATAAGGTTAACCGCGTTGGAGCAAGTAGGGCTGTTTCGTCCATATTTGACCACCGGAGGCGACGCGGATATCTGCTGGCGAATTCAAAGAGAAGGCCAAGCGCCTGAAGGAGTCTGGGAAATTCGCTATGCGACAGAGGCAAGGGTGCAGCATCGACACCGGCAAACGATGAAGGATTTGCACAGCCAGTGGTATCGCTATGGAAAATCGAACCGCTATTTGCATGAGCTGCATGGGGTGGATCTGGCCTGGGAACTGAGTAAAAAGGAACGCGATCGCAGCCTTTTAAGGTGGGCACTCAAAGAACTGCCTACCGCCGCCTTTAAGTGTGTTTTTGCCAAAGGCCCGATCGCAGATATGGTGATTACCCCTTTAGACATCTACTGTTCGAGGGCGCGCGACCAAGGACAAAAAGAGTCTCGTTTGCCTAAAAACGCCAAAGAAAAAGCTCAGCTACCGACCTTGCAAGCTGCCACCGAATGAAAATTTTGATGCTATCGGCGACGTTCCCTTACCCCCCGACCCGAGGGGGAACGTCAGTCAGAACGTTTAATCTGCTGAGATATTTAAAGCAGCAGGGTCATGCCATCACAATGGCGACGCTTCGTGCGGGAGATGTGTCGGATGATGAAATCGCGGCGCTAGAAGGCTATGTAGACAAGCTGGCAGTATTTTCGCGGCCCGCAGAAAGTGAGCAAGCGTCTGGCGCTTTGGGCAAGGTGCAACGGCTGGTGAACTTTGCGCTTAGAGGCGTGCCGCCGAGTGTAGTATCGACGCGCTCGCCTGCCATGCAGTCCTGGGTAAATGAACAAATTGCCACAGGCGGCTTCGATGCCATTACCTGCGAGCACAGCGTGAATGAGGTGTATGTCCCCGCAGACATTGGGCGCTATATTCCCAAGTCTGTAGTGAATATTCATAGCTCTGTCTATGGCACTTGCGCCCAGCAGCTAGCGGCAGGCATGGCGGAGAAACCTTTGCGCGATCACCTCAACCTCCCACTCCTAAAACGCTACGAACGGCGCTTTTGCCAAAAGTTCTCTGATCTGGTGGTCACCACACCAGAAGATCAGCGCCAGATGGCCAAGCTCAGCGGCAAAGAGCGCATTCACGTCATTCCCAATGGGGTCGATTTGGATATGTTTACGCTTCGTGACAAAGATCCAGGCGGATACAGTTTGGTCTTTATAGGTGCAATGGATAACCTGCCTAACATTGACGCGGCAACATTTCTAGCCAAAGATATCTTTCCGCTAATTCGGCAGAATTATCCACAGGCATCGCTTGCTTTAGTGGGCGCAAGACCCACCCCTGAAGTGAAATTGCTCGGTGAAGTGCCTGGTGTTGTGGTAACTGGAAAAGTTCCAGAGATGACGCCCTATTTACATCGTTCAGTGGTGTGCGTTGTGCCGATGCGAACGGGCTATGGGATTAAAAACAAGACTTTAGAGGCGATGGCGGCGGGGATTCCGGTGGTGGCTAGCGATCGCGGTTTAGAAGGATTAGCAGTAGATGGCGATGCCGTGCCATTGCGGGCCTTACGAGCAAATTCTGCCAGCGAGTATGCGACAGCGATTAGTCGGCTGTTCGATTCTAAAGAATTGCGGCAAACGCTGTCTGAGCATGGGCGGACGTTGATTGAGCAGGAATATACTTGGGCGATCGCAGGCAAGCAATACGAGCAGACCTTGATGACACCTATAGAGACTTAGCACCTAGAGACTTAGCACCTAGAGACTTAGCGCCACTACAAAAAAGGCCCTTCAAATATGAAGAGCCCCAAACACCGCATGGGCATAAAGCTTCACGCCGTCTACGCCATTTATTCGTATCCATAGCCTAATAAGCGTCTTGCAATTCGTAGAAGTCGGGCGAAATATAGTCTTTCCGCAAAGGCCAACCTTCCCAGTCTTCTGGCATCAGCAAACGCTTTAGATTCGGATGCCCATCATACAAAATGCCAAACATATCAAAGCATTCACGCTCTTGCCAGTCAGCGGCTTTCCAAATCCAATACACCGACGGCACCCGAGGATTGGCCCTGGGCAAAAAGCACTTAATGCGAACCTCAGCAGGGGCATCCGCGTCATCACTCATTTTAGTGAGATCGTAAACGCTAACCAGGTCTTTGCCTGGCCCAGAATCGTAAGCGCTCTGGCAGCGCAGATAGTTGAAGCCGTAGGCATACAAAGCGGTTGCGAATGGCAGCAAAAACTCAGGATCGACCTTAAGAATTTCGACGCCTAAATGATCGCGCTCCATGACCTCGTGAGCAAACCCCTGCTCGCTCAGCCATTGAGACACTTCCCCTGCTTCGACAATCGCTGATTCGGCAGCGTCTTCGCCTTCCGACTTCTTCTTTTCTTCTGTATCAGCCATCTACTTAATACGCGCTCCTTCTATGCCTTCTCTTTAACATTTTCTTTTTGGCCTTCTTCAAGAGCAACCGGCATACCCATTGCTGCCATTAGCTCTTTAGGCGGCGTATCTCTGGCCTCAGACTCTAGATACTTACCCGTCAAGATTGGCGCGACTACCTTCATGCTGTGGCTGCGAGTATAGAAGCGGTGAGTGCTTTCAAACTGGCTCCGTTCCCTCATCGACTCATTAGCAATCTTTTTGCGCAGCTTGATCAGCGCATCAAAAATTGCCTCAGGTCTGGGTGGACATCCTGGAATATAAACATCTACCGGAATAATTTTGTCTACCCCACGGATCGCAGTCGGCGAGTCGGCACTAAACATGCCACCGGTAATAGTGCAAGCGCCCATAGCCATCACATAAGCAGGCTTTGGCATTTGCTCATAAAGGCGAACCAGCGCCGGAGCCATCTTCATCGTCACGGTGCCCGCCACGATAATCAAATCAGCTTGACGGGGGCTGGCCCGAGGAATCAACCCAAATCGGTCGAAGTCAAAGCGAGAACCCAGTAGCGCTGCAAACTCAATAAAGCAGCAAGCCGTGCCGTACAACAGTGGAAAAAGGCTTGATAGCCGCGTCCAATTGTACAAATCATCAACTGTCGTCAAAATTACATTTTCGGAAAGGTCTTGCGTGACACCCGATGCCGGATTCATGACCCGCTCGCCCGGATTCAGCATCGCGCCCTTACCAATAAGCTGACCCTGAGGGCTACCCGATTTTTTCTCTGAACTTACGACCATTCCAATGCTCCTTTACGCCATGCGTACACTAAACCAACAACCAAAATTGCAATAAAAATTAAAGCCTCTACAAAGGCTAAAAGACCCAGCGTATGAAAGGCGACTGCCCAAGGGTACAAAAAGACTGTTTCCACATCGAAAATAACGAAGACCAGCGCAAACATATAGTAGCGAATGTTGAACTGAATCCACGCCCCGCCAATGGGCTCACAGCCAGACTCGTAGGTTGTGCGACTGGCTGGGCCAGCGTTGGCAGGTCGCAGCAATTTAGAAGCGCCAAGCGCTACGACGGGCACCAAGCTGCAAATGAGCAGGAAACCGAGAAAGTATTCGTATCCACTTAAAACAAACACAGTTACGCCTTGAGAGGGTTCGCAGTTTTCAAATCTCAATTATTGTAGCGGGCTCTGCTACGAGCTGCATCGAATTGTTTCTGAGGCATCGACCTGCCAAGCTACCTGCTCAGCAAGCCACCCTATGCAATAATAGTTAACAGATTTTCTCATATTTTACTCTGTCTCACGTATGACTACCGAGCCGCAATCGAACTTTGACCCGGAGCAGTCACCGCCTGTGGAAGAGATGATTCCTTTGGTGAAATCCGAGGCTACCTCGTCCGCAGAATCGACGAGCGCAGAACTGGCAGACGTTGAAGTCAGACCGCTGACGTCCGCAGAAATGGACTGCTACGAGTGCCGATCTTGTGGCTACACCTACGAACCTGCAAAAGGTGACAACCGCAATGACATAGAGGCAGGCATCAAGTTTCAAGACTTGCCACGTGACTGGCGTTGCCCTGTCTGCGGAGCAAGTAGAACGCAGTTTAGCAACGTGGGGCCAGCAGGGACGGCTTCAGGTTTTAAGGAAAATCTGAGCTACGGCTTTGGCGTTAACACGCTCACGCCCGGCCAGAAGAACTTACTAATCTTTGGATCTTTGGGAATTGCTGTGTTGTTTTTCCTAAGTCTCTACGGTCTACGCTAGAAAAAGCTGTCGCTTAGCAAAGGTTCGCAGACATTCGGATAAACTGCCTGTAGCGCTGGTTTCGTACTTTTTGTTTCATATTCTTTTGAATTCGATTTTATTGCTGGAGTGGTCATGCAGACGGTTTTAGGTTTTTTGAATGGGGTCTCCAAAGAGGTGCTGAGAAAAGGCATCGGTAAGGGATTGATATTACTGGTGGTGGCGATGTTCGCTACTAGCTGCGGCAAAATTTTTCTGGCAGATACAGAGACTAACCCGTGGGAAGTAATTGCGCTGCCTACAGAGGCATCCATCTCAGATGTGGCGTTTGCTGGGGGCGGTGAGCATGGCTGGTTAGTCGGTAGCCGCACGACCCTCCTGGAATCGACCGACGCTGGCAAAACTTGGGATCCGCGCATTCTAGAGCTAGGTGAACAGCAGTACACTTTTACCTCGATTGATTTTAAGGGAGAGGAAGGTTGGCTAGTAGGCCAGCCTAGCATCATGCTCCATACGACTGATGGCGGCACCTCTTGGTCTAACATTCCGCTGGATCCTCAATTACCAGGACAGCCCTTGTTGATTACGGCAACGGGGCCAAAGTCGGCTGAGCTGGCGACTGATATTGGTGCTATCTACTTGACGGAAGATGGTGGTCAGCGGTGGAAAGGGCTAGTGCAGTCTGCGGTAGGTGTGGTTCGTAATATGACCCGAAACGCAGAGGGTAAGTATGTTGCCGTCTCTTCGAGGGGAAATTTTTATTCGACTTGGCTACCTGGGCAGGATGCCTGGCAGCCCCATAACCGAGAGAACTCCAAACGCTTGCAGAATATGGGATTTAATCGGGACGGTTTCCTGTGGCTGATTGCTCGTGGCGGACAGATGCAGTTTGGTACCGAAACAGTAGATTATGAGGAGTGGACTGAGCCGGTTAATCCTGAACTGGCTTCTAGCTGGGGTCTATTGGATGCTGCCTATCGCACACCGAAGGAGTTGTGGGTGACTGGCGGCAGTGGCAACCTGTTGATGAGCCCAGATGGGGGCGAAACCTGGATGAAGGATAAGGCGGTAGAAGACGTACCGACAAACTTTTACCGGGTGAAGTTCTTAGACACAGATCGAGGCTATATTCTAGGGCAGCGAGGCTATCTGCTGCGTTATGAAGAAGAGCCTGTAGCTTAAGGTTTGTACAACATTCCGTAAGGATTGCTTGTGATGAGCGCTGAGAGTTTCGTATGATAGTTGATATGGCATTTGCAAGCTTTAACTTGCTTTAGTTGGGAGATTTAAATTATGGCTGGCGACACTGGTGAGAGACCTTTTGGCGATATCGTAACGAGCGTTCGCTACTGGATTATTCATAGCATTACGATTCCTGCTTTGTTTATTGCGGGTTGGTTATTTGTTTCGACGGGTTTGGCGTACGACGCATTTGGTACCCCCCGTCCTAATGAGTATTATCCCAGCAACCAAATGGAGTTACCGATTATTGATAATCGCTACAACCCTGATACTGTCCTGCCTCAGTAAGAGCTTTGCCTGGACAACAAACAGGTTAATTTGCTCAAAGACGATTTAATACGACATTTTTGGAGAATGGCCCCCATGACTAGTGGAAATCCTAACGAACCAATTACCTATCCAATTTTTACTGTGCGCTGGCTGTCTGTACATGCGCTAGCGGTACCTTCTGTTTTCTTTTTAGGCGCGATCGCCGCAATGCAGTTCATTCAACGCTAGGTTTCAAAGGAGGCATAACATCATGGCTGATAGACCCAAAAACCCAAATCAACAACCCGTCGAGCTGAACAGAACGTCTTTGTTCTTGGGCTTGCTGGTGGTCTTTGTGACGGGTTTGCTGTTCTCTAGCTATTTCTTTAACTAACGCTCTAGCCAGATTTTCTGGTCAGGTAGTTTGAGCAAATGGCTGAGGCGAGCAAGCTTTAGATAAACGGCTTTAGATAAACGGTAGAGGTAAACGGCGGAGCCAACTGTTCACTCAAACTACGGGTGAACAGTTGCTCTACCACGTTGTGAGTAGGAGAAAGTTCATGTTTCAAAATGGTAAAATTCCTCTGTGGATTGTCGCTACAGTTGCAGGCACCGGTATATTAGTCGTCGTAGGTGTCTTTTTCTACGGCTCTTATGTTGGTACAGGGTCTGCTATTTAGTGCCGCTGCCTATTTAGTGCCGCTGCAAGGTTTGTTAAGAGACAGTAAAAAGCGACCCCTTTAGATAATAGAGGGTCGCTTTTTATTAGGTCTTACTGGTTTGTGGTTTTGTTACGCTAGGCAGGAATCTTGCGTCCCTTGCCATAGTTGGACTAAACGACTTCTGTCTGGCTGTCTTCGGCGATTTGACCAAAGGTTGAAGAATTGTCGCTAGTTGTGGCCTGTCCGCGTTCGATGTATAGGAACAAAGCGGCCATGGCAACTGCCGGAAAGACGAGACCAACGGTAGGCACTAACAAAGTGGGTAGGAAAGAAGCTGACATATTTTTATTGTCCTCTTTTGATACAAAAATGCTTAGCAGTGTTTAAACCTTACTCTGAATCGGGCTCAAAACTATCTTTCCTTGGTTAAGTTAAAGGTTAGTAACGAATGGCTGCTTAAACGAAATTAAAGAATGGCTTGAATCCTGATGTTTGGCCTTTTTGTCCGGATCTGCCTGAAGGTGGACGGTATCTCCGCCCTCGGAGGGGCGTGTATTGATAGTACGTTCCGCTACTGTGTATTTACAGAGGGGGAAGGTTATATTTTGTCCCTAAGATCACATATTTTGGAGAGTTTAGGCATATGTTAGGCGATATTATCGTTTGGGCTGTTTTGGGTTTGATTGCGGGTGCGATCGCCCGAGCTATTTATCCTGGTCATCAGGGTCTCGGCCTTCTGGGCACAATGGTGCTTGGCATCATCGGTGCGTTTGTGGGGGGCTTTGTCGCTTCATTAGTGATACCAGGTGCTTCAGCAGGATTAAGTATTGGTGGCATCGTCGTCGCCGTATTGGGTGCGATCATTACGCTCTTTATCTACTACGCTGTTACCAAGCGCACTGCGTAGGTATTAGCTCCACCAGCTCTTAAAGCTGTTTAATTAAAAGGTTTACTCGGTACGTGCTGAGTAGACCTTATTTTTATGGGATGGCCTTCAGATGTGGCTTTAATCTTAAATGTGTTGTTAACTAACAAGCATAGTGGCGTTCGTTTATCCACAGGGTGAAGTTAGCTGCTTGCTGTGGCTTTTGCACAATTTGAAAGATTCTGAGGGGCAATTAAAAGTTGATGGTAAATACACAAACTGCTGAAGTCGGGGATGGGAGTAGTTTGAGTGATGAGCTGGTGCAGCGAATTCAACAGAGGATGGCGCTAAAGCAAGATTTGACTGATTTTGTGATGGACGAAGAGGGCGAGGTTGCCACGGCGCTGGAGTCGTTTAGTGCTGAGCAGCTACGGCTATGGGGGAAACCGACCTTAGCGGGGTTGAACCGAACTGAGCTGGCAATTGATATGTTTTTGGGAGAGGGGCAGGTGGGCGATCGCGCCATTATTGACCTGTTCTTACAGTCGCGCCCTGAGTTTCCGGCCACGCAAAAAAATTGGGTTCAACAGTGGAAAGGCAGCTTTAATGGGCTATTCGTCATTCGTAGGGTTTCGCCTGGTGGCTACCGACTGATGAACTGGCTAACGCAGAAGCTGTATAGCGTCAGACCGAACGATTCGTTAGCTAGCGAAGTAACTGCTCGCTTTGATGTAGGCGAAATTGTGCTAGCCCGGCTGCTGCCGCTGGGCAACGGCGAGTGGACATTTTCGGGGCCGCTAACGCTGTTGGGCAAGTTAGGTAAGCCGAAGCTGGCGGTGGCAATTGGTAATTTTAGAAAATGGTTTCCGCAGCAGCTTTATGGAGATGCTCCAGAATTACAAGCAGCGGCTTGGGAGTCGGTGGCGCGGCAATATGACGAATTTTTAGAGTTCTTTGGTGCGGACAAAGTAACGTTGTCGGGCTATGAGCTAAATAAGAAGTTGCAGGCTTATCAAGCGGCGGCCAGTGAGCGGCGGTTAGCTGATATCGGTATAGATAGCTCGAAATCGCTGAAGGAATTAGCCCAGGATACTGGCGCTTCGGCGGCGGAAATGGACGAGGCGATCGCTGATGTCAGTGAAGAAAATACAGCAGCGAAGGCGCTATTAGAGAGCGGACAATCGCTGAAGATGATCATGCCTAAAGTAACGCTGCCAGATGAGCTAAAACGAGCAGAGGCAGTGACGGCGCTGGCGCATCCTCGTTGGGGGCCAGCGTTTTTGCCCGACTACAGTCACTTGGAATCGCTGTTAAGTGAATCGGAAACGGCAGACACCGATGAACTCGATCGAATGCTGCTGAAGTACTTGCAAAAAGATCAGGTAACGTTGCCTGTATGGCAGCGGCTGGCAGCAGATTATGGTGCGCCGTTGCAGGCGGCTTTGCGGCGGGTGCTGGGTCAGGCGGATTTTGAGATTGAGCAGGATTTGCGAGGTGTGATCGCCCGTCATGGCAAACCCCTCACCCCCCAGATGCCCGACAGTGCCAGCGTGCCGCAGCACTTGCATGACCTATTTCAAGAGGCGCTGAAAGCGGTAGGCAAAAGCAGCGGTAAGCAGAAAAAGGCAAAGAAAAAAACGGGGTTCGGCAGGTAGGGGTGGTAGGAGCGTCACCGCCGTGGGCCCATTCCTAGCTTTTTTGTTCCTTGTAGCGTTCTTTGAAAATAGCCTGCTGTTCTTTGTGCTCGACAATACGGGCAGGGTAGCCGGTACCCTCAAGTTCCTCGTCAGGGATTTCGCCCGTAATCAGCATTTGAGTCTCTAAATGCCGAATCTCCGGAACCCACTCGCGAATGTATTCGGCGTCAGGGTCGTATTTTTTGGCCTGGCTAGCAGGATTGAAAATGCGTAAAGGCTTAGGATCCATGCCGCTAGAGGCGCTCCACTGCCAGCCGCCATTGTTCGCAGAAAGATCGCCGTCATAGAGCTTTTGCAAGAAGTACTTTTCGCCCCAACGCCAATCCACAATCAAATCTTTGGTGAGGAAGCTGGCCACAATCATGCGGCAGCGGTTGTGCATCCAACCCGTCGTATTGAGCTGACGCATGGCGGCATCGACGATGGGATATCCAGTTTGGCCGTCGCACCAGGCTTGAAATTTATCGTCATCGTTATCCCAGGGAAAATCTTTGAGCGGATCGCGATAAGGCCCTTCGGCAAGCTCTGGGAAAAAGTACATAACGCCCTGATAGAATTCGCGCCAGGCTAACTCTTGCTGCCAGGTGCGAATGTTCTCGTGAGTTTCGTCGCTGCGGGCGCGGCTGTAGGCTTCATCAGCGGCCTGCCACACGGTGCGAATGCCAATGGTGCCAAACTTTAGGGCGGCGCTGAGGGTGGAAGTGCCCGGAATGGCCGGGAAATCGCGCTGGTCGTTGTATTCTGCGATCGCCCGCTGGCCGTCACAAAATTCTTCCAACTTTTTTAAAGCAGCCGCTTCTCCAGGTGCTAGCAACAGCTCATTTTCCCATTCATAGCCCAGCTCGGCGGCGCTTGGCAGCTCAACATTACCCGCATCGTTGGCAGTTGATTTTTCCTGAGGACTGAGCCCGGTGACATCTGCTAGTTTTTCGTAGGGCTGATCTTTTTGATGCTTGATCCAATTGCGCCAAAAGGGCGTGTAAACCTTGTAGGGTTTGTCCGACCCGGTTCTGATGCTGTCGGGATCGTGCAGGAGCTGATCCCAGAATTGCGTACAGCGTTCGATATCCTGTTCTTTTAGCGCTTTGGCAACCTCACTGTCTCGCTGCCGGGCGTAGGGTTCAACGTCACGATTCCAATAGACGGCGACAGCGCCTAGTGCGCTAGCTAGCTTGGGGATGGCTTTTTTGGGTTCGCCTTTGAGGATAAGTAATTCGCTGCCTGCGCTCTTATAGCTTTTTTGCAGTTCAGCTAAAGAGCCGATCATGTAAGTAACGCGGGCGGGGGCAATGTCGTCACCATCGAGAATGCCAGGGTCGAGGCAGAAGAGACCGATGACTTTGGGAGTGCGATCGCGCGCCGCCATCAGACCTATATTGTCGCGAATCCGTAGATCTCGACGGTGCCAAAACAATACTAATTCATCAGCCATACCGGTTACGTTCGCTTGCGTCAAAAGGATCATCGGGCATCAGTATAGCGAGCCCTACCCGCTTAGGTAATCAACCGTAGGCTTGACCCATCTTTTGTCTTCTGGCCAGTCTTCTAGCCCATCTTACAGATACGCCTTTGCCATATAGAACGCAGCGATTGACTTAGCATCAATTGCTGCACCTTCTAAAATAGCTTTCTCTAGCTCATCAGCGCTCATCAAAACGACTTCAATATCCTCGTCTTCGTCTAGCTTAGGCGGATCTGTCAACTTCTCTAGGTCTGTCGCTAAGTAAGCGTAAATAATCTCGTCTGAGTAACCTGGCGCATTGGGAAACTGGCCCAGGATTTTCCAAGTATCTGCCTTATAGCCCGTTTCTTCCTGAATTTCTCGCTGAATTGTGCCTAGCGGATCTTCAGCTTCTTCAACGGTACCGGCTGGAAACTCTAACAGTCGCCCTGCCATCGCGAACCGATACTGATGCACCAGTACAAACTGACCGTCGGCGGTGACAGGTACTGCCATCGAGCCGCCCGGATGACGAATGCAGGCCCAATCACCGATGGATTGGTTTGGCAGTCGAAGCCGGGTGACCTCGAAGCTAAACTTACGGGCGGCGTAAAACAAAAGTTGCTTTAGCCGCCGAGGAGGTTCTTGTCCTATGGGCATGGGAAAGCGGGGGAGAAGGGAAGCTGCTTGACGTCAGTTTGCAAGTGACTGGCTGATAGCTCTGCCGTTAGCTGGGCAATGGTTTTTCCAAATATTGGATGAAGCCATTGAGGCGCGATGTCCATCAGTGGGATGAGTACAAATGCTCGTTCGTGCAGGCGAGGGTGCGGCACAGTTAAGCCGGGTAGGTCAATGATTTGCTCACCAAATAGTAGTAGGTCAAGATCTAGCGACCTGGCCCCCCACCGTTCTTTACGAATTCGGCCAAACTGGTTTTCAATGCTCAAGAGCTGATGCAGTAATGCCCTGGGCGTTAGCTTGGTTTCGACGACGATGCAGGCATTGAGGTAGTCGGGCTGGGGCGGGCCGACAGGAGCCGTTTGATAGAAGTGCGACCTGGCCGCTACTGAAATGCCGACTTTACTATCGATCGCCTGAACGGCTTTATATAGGATGTGTTGGGGGTCGCCCAAGTTTCCGCCCAGTGCGATCGCGGCTTGCGCCATAAAAGATCCCTATGCTTGAGCGCTCAGTACGCCGCGTACTCGGCCCATCAACTGATCTGCCGTTAGCACACCTTCAATTCTATCCACTGGCTGTCCTTGATTAAACAAAACCAGGGTTGGCAGCGCATGAATCTTCTGCTGAGAAGCAATCTGTGGATATTTCTCGGTGTCAATTTTGACGATTTTGACCTCGCCTTTCATTTGTGCTCCCACATCGACCAAAATTTTGGCCATCATCTGGCATGGGCCACACCAGTCAGCATAAAAATCTACCAGCAAAGGCTCGTCAGAACCGGCGATTAACTCATCAAAACTTCCAAACTGCTGTTTGACTGCCATGGGCTCAGTAAAATTAAGGAAACAACTCCCCTATGCTAGTTCTCTGTCTCAATTGTGTGGTATTTCCTATGCAATATTTTAGGGATTGATACACCAGCGCGCAATTACAGTGCGTGACATGCGCCTATTCAGCCGACCCCAGAAATATTACAGTGATTGAGCCAAATCCATCATCAAATACAAAGGGAAACACCACCATGACTGGAGCGTTAGCAGATAAGGTTGCCATCATCACAGGCTCGTCGCGGGGAATTGGGAAGGCGGCGGCGATGGCCTTAGCGACCGAAGGCGCAAAGGTAGTCGTAAATTACGCCCGTTCCAGTAAGGCTGCCGATGATGTCGTGAAGGCCATTGAGGCGATGGGAGAAGAGGCTTTAGCACTTCAGGCCGACGTCTCCCAAGCCGACCAGGTGGACAGCATGGTCAAGGCTACTATGACTAAGTTTGGCCGCATTGACGTGCTGGTAAACAACGCAGGCATTACCCGCGATACCTTGCTACTGCGCATGAAACCTGAAGACTGGCAGGCTGTTATCGACTTAAACCTCACTGGTGTCTTCCTTTGTACTCGCGCTGTCAGCAAAATCATGCTCAAGCAGCGCTCAGGCCGCATCATTAATATCTCCTCGGTCGCTGGTCTCATGGGTAACCCCGGCCAAGCTAACTACAGCGCTGCTAAAGCAGGCGTGATCGGATTTACCAAAACCATTGCCAAAGAGCTAGCACCACGGGGTGTTACCGCCAATGCAGTCGCCCCTGGCTTCATCGCTACCGACATGACGGGTGACCTAAAGAACACCGAAGAAATCCTGAAGTATATTCCCCTCGGTCGCTATGGTCAGCCTGAAGAAGTAGCTGGCCTGATTCGCTTTTTAGCGGCTGACCCTGCTGCTGCGTATATCACCGGCCAAGTCATGAACGTTGATGGCGGGATGGTCATGCATTAAACCCTCGATTTATTTATTCAAAGCTGCTTTGACCGCTGCCCTTTGGTCGCGGCGGGTGATCCAGCGGTGGTAGGTGCGGTTATGGACGGCGACGGAGTGACCCATCATGCGAGCAGAAACGGTATCGGGTAACCCGACATGAACGGTACGGATGGCCCAGGCATGGCGCAGATCGTAAGGCGCAAAGGGAATTTCATAGCGTTTGAACTGGAGGGAGACTTGCTGACCAACGAGCTGCAAGGTGGTTTTACTCAGGTCGGTATTGAGCTTGGGAAGATTTACTTTGCGCAGGTTGAAAGCGTCTATCCATTCGGGATAGAAAGGCCAGACGTCGTGCTGGCCGGTTTTGGTAGATGCCATGACTTCGATGGCAGCTTCTGGATCACCGCTTGCGAGCATGGCGTAGTCGCTGAAGAAGACTTCGTGGTTGCGCAGGCCATAAGTAGCCATGATGCCGTAGACGAATTTCCAGGCGGGGTTGGGGATGCGGTTATAGGCGCTGAGAATTTCTTCGTCGGTGGGAAGGGTGCGCATTTGGGTTTTGCTGTTGCCGTAGTTGCCCCAGAAGGCTTTGAGAGGAGTGGGCAGCGGTGTGTTAAGGAAGGTGGCGATCGCATCTAACGCAGTACAGCAAACCTGGCGACTGCGAGAATTAGCACGGGTGCTTTGGACGGTGGCATAGATCGCTTCGGGGAGAGAAAGCGTAGGGTGTTGCTGGGCGATTGACTGCAACTTTCTGAGGTAAGGAACGTAAGCTTTCTCCCAAGTTGTCCGCACAGAAGCAAGTCTCTCACTGTCTTCTCTGAGCTTGAAAAAGTATGCTTCAAAAGCAGCTATCTGCGCTGACAAATCTGCACCTACCCTTTTTAGCCCTGCGACTGGCCCCAGAAAATCTTGCCAATCAAAAGTATTTTCAATGAGCTGAGCGGCAATCACCTTAGCGGTTTTTTCGATTTGCTTGAGGCCGGTTTTATTAGCCGGTAACCCCAGCGGCACGCGCTGCTGATAGGCTTTTAGCTTTGGACTACCAGGTCGCGGTGGGAAGGTACCGCGCAGGTTGAGCTTTTCGCCGCGACGTTCTACTTTTAACCCTAGCTTGGCCGCTTTGAGTCGTTCATTGACGGCTGCTAGCTGGGGATCTATCGGATGGGCTGCTGACTGGGCTGACATGGGGTAAAGGAACGGCGAAAAAGGCTGAGCGATCGGTGGTGAGAATGATTTCTAAAAAGTAAATATCTGAGGAAATGTCTCAGGCACAACGTTAGTTGTTACGATGAGCAAAGCTAATAAAAACATTAAACGTAGGATACGCGATTCATTATGGGCCGTGTGGGAGTTTTACTACTAAATTTGGGTGGGCCAGAAAAGCTAGAGGATGTTCAACCCTTCTTGTTTAATCTGTTTTCCGACCCTGAAATTATTCGTATTCCGTTTCCTGCGTTGCAAAAGCCGTTAGCTTGGTTTATCTCTAGCCGCCGGGCGAAGACCTCCCAAGCCAACTATCAAGAAATTGGTGGCGGGTCGCCGCTGCGCCGCATTACTGAAGCGCAAGGGGCGGCGCTCAAAGACAAGCTGGAAGCGCGGGGCGAAGAGGCTGAAGTGTATGTGGGGATGCGCTATTGGCATCCATTTACGGAAGAGGCGATCGCGCAAATTAAAGGCGATGACATCGAAAAGCTAGTTGTCCTACCGCTGTACCCTCAGTATTCCATTAGCACCAGTGGTTCTAGCTTTCGACTGCTAGAGCAAATTTGGCAAAATGACCCTAAGCTGACGCCCATTGACTACACGCTAATTCCGTCTTGGTATTCGCGGCCTGGTTACGTAAGGGCAATGGCAGACTTGATTCGTGCCGAGCTAGACAAGTTACCTGATCCCAATGGTGCGCATATTTTCTTTAGCGCTCATGGCGTACCTGTGAGCTATGTCGAAGAGTTTGGCGACCCTTACCAGAAAGAAATAGAGCATTGCACTGATTTAATTATGCAGGAACTGGGCCGACCCAATGACTTTACGCTGGCATACCAAAGCCGGGTAGGGCCGATTGAATGGCTTCAGCCCTACACAGAAGATGCCATCAAAGCGCTGGCAGAAAAAGGCGTTGATGACCTCGTTGTGGTGCCGATTAGCTTTGTTTCTGAGCATATTGAGACGCTACAAGAGATTGATATTGAGTACCGTGAGTTGGCTGAAGAAGCTGGTATCAAAGGGTTTCATCGGGTGCCTGCGCTGGATACAGATGAAACGTTTATTACCGACTTAGCGGATATGGTGGATGAGGCGATCGCAGCTCCCCCAGTTCAATTCTCTGATTTAACCAAGCCTGAAAAAAAGGTAAAAATCTACCCGCAAGACAAGTCTGCTTGGGGCATGACGCCTGTAGCTGAAGTGTGGAACGGACGACTGGCCATGCTGGGATTCTTGGCACTACTAGCAGAGATTGTGACTGGGCAGGGGCCGCTGCACTTAATTGGGTTACTGTAGCGACGCTATGACAAAGCGAAGTGCCTACGACTCCGCTTTGTCACCAGATTGAGAAACGCCGTTTCCAGGTAATTCTAAAGAACGGAGAGGGGGGGATTCGAACCCCCGTTAGGTGTGACCCTAAAACAGTTTTCGAGACTGCCGCATTCAACCACTCTGCCACCTCTCCAGAGTGGCTTATATCTTACACTGATTTCTCTTTTAATCGGCGCTACTTCGGCGCTTCACCATTGGTTAGCTGTATCAAGCGCTAATATCTGATTTTTCTGCCGACGCCACAACCAAATGCACAGGCAGGCTTGCGCGATATAGATAGCGACGACATGCTCAGCGCCTACCCCGCCAATTTCTACAGAGCTTCCGGGTAGTTGGTTAAATTTTTCTACTAACCAAATGAGCAAGTGGATTGGATAGTAGAGGTTAGATGCGATCGCACTCCCCAAAACCGGTACTATCGTGGCCGCGATCGCACTCACAAATCCACCGACACTAATGACCACCACCAGCGGCGTCGCCATTCCATTCAGCACAATGCTATACGGCGGCAGCACTTCAAAATAGTAAAGCTGTAGCGGGATCGTCCAAACATACGCCGCCATGGGCACAGCCAGTAAAGTTGCCACGTTCGTCGGTAGCCAATCCATTCTTTTCATCAGCCACGGCACTGTCACAATCAACCCCAACGTCGCCGTCGCGCTCAACTGAAATCCTACATCCCAGATCCACTGAGGATTCCATAGCAAAATTACGTTGACGGCCATCAGCAAACAGCCCAAAGGGTTAACCTGCCGCTCTGATGCCAGCCCAATCAACGCGCCAAACCCCATCACTGATGCTCGGACAACGCTTGGCTGCAATCCTGTCAGTGCTACGTACATCAGTAGCGTTAGTGCGCCTGCGATCGCCTGCGTTCGAGGCTGCCGCGATTTCAAACCCCCCAACACCAAGCCCAGTATCAAGGACACATGAAAGCCAGAAGCCGCCAGGGTATGCGCCAATCCAGCTTTGATAAAGCTATCTCTAACCTCGTAAGGCAAATCTACAGCCTTTCTTCCCAAAGTCATTGCGCTGAGCAAGTTACCAGCCGGACTTCCTAGCCAGCGTTCCTGCGCCGTCACAATCCGCGCTCTCAGACGCCATACAGCCCAGCGTGGTGGTGTTTGACCTGGTAAAAACTCTATCCAGCGAGTGTTAAACTTCGCAAAGCATCCTTTCTGCGCCAAGTAATCTCCAAAACTAGACTTATCCGTTTCCTGAAAATTTTCTACCTCAAGAACCTGTCCCTTCAGCTCTACTAACTGCCCAGGATATAGCTGCCTGCTAGGCGCTAGCGCTGCTGTGACGTATAGCTTTCCGCTAACTTTTGCAGGCCGAGCAATGCCAGTCTTCTCGTCAACCTTCCGGACTGACTGCGCCTCTAGAAAAAATCGTCCCTTGTTCTGCCGGGTCGCCTGTGGCATCTCCACCACCTGCCCAATCACTCGCTGCTCCTGCTGCGACACAAACCGACTCACATCATTCACACCAGGCCGAGGCGTCGTCCAAAGGCAATAGCTAGCCGCCGCCCACCCAATCAATCCTGCTGTCCACCACTGCCGTTGAGTCGGCCCCCTCCTCCAAAAACGCGGTACCACTACCCCGGCCACAGCGCTCACCGCAAAAACGACCCCGCCTACAATAGAAACGCCACCCATTACCTTTAGGTCGCTCATTCCTGTCACTAACAACCCCAAAATGTAGGCCCAGCTAGCAACCAAAACACCCCAAGACACCATGCTCAAATCCATCTACTTCTTTGAGTTTAAAAAGCCCATCTCAACAAAAAAGAGGCTAAGGGATCACCCCATGCCTCTCTTAATGAGCCTATTTCTATATAGCTAGCTATTCTCCGTGAGCCATTTCGCCCGACATGGTACCTCAGATATGAAGTCCAAGCTGAGTACCGAAGATTGCATGGACTACTAGCAAAGCGAGTGCTGCGCTGCCAATGTATGCGTGAGCCGCTCTTAGTGTTGCGTTGTTATCACCGAATTTAGTGACTGCAATAGCTGCGTTTGTGGTGAGGAGCGCGATCGCCCCCATTCCCGTCCAAAAATGCGGACTCTCCAAAATCGGCTTGTCCTGCATTACCAGCGACAAAATCCCACCTGCTGCTCCCAGCACAATAAACAAATACATCAGCGGCGCAATCTTCGCATGAGTTTGCTTCTGCTCCACAGCAACTCCTGTATCAGTCGCCAGCCGACCTTGCCATCCAGCAAAAGCAGCCGCTCCACCCATTACAAACACCACAATTGCCATCATTACCGGATGCCCCCAATGCACAATCGGCTCCGGCAAATCAAACTGTGCAAACCAATCCGCAATTGGCTGCAAGTATCCTCTCAAAGCTATGCCCATAGTCGGCTATCCTCAGCAGTAATTTGAATACTCAAAATGTCTTAGCACGCCCCAATTTACGCTCGTAATGCCTTTACTACTACTTTGTTCTCTCCAGCTTCCTCTATCACTGGAAGAGCTATCTCTAGCAATGGAAAGCCTAACTTCTCCCGCTGCTCCAAATATAGCTGCGCGACCTTTCTCGCGAGTTCTCTCACCTGCCGGATGTACCTTGTTCGCTCAGTTACAGAAATCACCCCGCGCGCATCCAGCAAATTGAACGCATGAGAGCACTTCAGGACATAGTCATAGCTAGGCAGCACCAGCTCCTTTTCCATAAGCTGCTCCGCCTCTTGCTGATATAGCTCAAACAGCTTAAACAAAAGCTCCGAACTAGATGCCTCAAAGTTGTAAGTAGAGCTTTCAATCTCGCCCTGCATATATATATCACCATAAGTCAGCGCGTCATTCCACTGAATCTTTGCGATCGCATCTACCTCCTGCAGATACATTGTCAGCCTTTCCAGCCCATAAGTGATCTCAATAGAAACTGGCCGACAGTCCAACCCCCCACACTGCTGAAAGTAAGTAAACTGCGTCACCTCCATCCCATCAAGCCAAACTTCCCAGCCTACGCCCCACGCCCCAACAGCCGCATCCTCCCAGTTATCCTCCACAAACCTCACGTCATGGTCTTCAGGCATAATTCCCAGTGCCCTTAAAGACTCCAAATACAGATCCTGAATATTATTAGGAGATGGCTTAATCAGCACCTGATACTGAAAGTAATGCTGATAGCGGTTAGGATTCTCCCCATATCGACCATCCGCTGGTCGCCTACAAGGTTCTACATAAGCAACCGACCAAGGCTCAGGCCCAATTGCTCGCAAAAAAGTATGCGGACTCTTCGTTCCAGCTCCTTTCTCCGTATCGTACGGCTGCATAATCAAACACCCACGACTAGCCCAAAAATCATTCAACGTAGCAATTACAGACTGAAAATTCACTTGACTTTCCTAAAAGTACTTCCAACACCTTCTTCCAACACCTTATACAGTCTCTACCGCTACGCCAACATTTATATAGACACTCATAGCCATACACTCAAAATTCCGAACTGACTGCACGGCCAAAAATAAAAATCAAAAAGCCCCAGGAGAACCTGGAGCTTCTGCAATCAACTGCTGACTGTGAGTAATATGTAGTTTTAAAACCTATATGCAATGAGGGATACAGACGTTTCGGACTTTTCTTTCAAAAACAGTTGACACTATTGTCCAAAGCTCGCTATATTGGTTGAGCGCTGAAGGGAGCGGTTCACGAGAGTGAGCGACCCCTGAGGCGAAGAGTAGCACCTAGAAAGTTGAATAATTTAGAGAATCAAGATTAACGAGACCCTCGTTAATGAATGTAAATTGCTTCGAGGATAGCATAGCTATTGTTCGGATGCAATAAGGATAGCTAGTAAATAGCTTGAGTAAGAGACAAACGCTGTTTAGCGGTTAAGGCTGCGAGACAGTTCTGTTTAGATAAAATGGAGAGTTTGATCCTGGCTCAGGATGAACGCTGGCGGCGTGCTTAACACATGCAAGTCGAACGAGATCTTTCGAGATTTAGTGGCGGACGGGTGAGTAACGCGTGAGGATCTGCCTATAGGACCGGGACAACAGAGGGAAACTTCTGCTAAGACCGGATGTGCCGAGAGGTGAAACATTAATGGCCTGTAGATGAACTCGCGTCTGATTAGCTAGTTGGTGAGGTAAGAGCTTACCAAGGCGACGATCAGTAGCTGGTCTGAGAGGACGATCAGCCACACTGGGACTGAGACACGGCCCAGACTCCTACGGGAGGCAGCAGTGGGGAATTTTCCGCAATGGGCGAGAGCCTGACGG
>JBAQZP010000046.1:0-40505 GCA_049791095.1 Phormidesmis sp. | reverse complement strand
TTAGCCAAACGTAGGCCCACTCTACTTCTCGCTAAATTACTCGCAGTCAAATTAAAGCCGCCTGAAACACAGCAACAACCGCTTTTGTCCACCTAGTTATTCAACAGAAACTTCGGACTGTCCAGTTTTCAGCTACACAATGCTTACACAACACTTCGGAGAATTGACACATGAGTTACAACGCTTTTTTCAAGACAATTGTGTGCCTCGTAACCGTACCGATGATGGCAAGCGCGATCGCAACCGGTATCCAAAAGCCAGCGATCGCAAGCACTGCCGCCACCCCTCTCACAACCGCAGCGACACAGCCTTTAGAAACGCCTGGCCCAGCCACCGCTGAACTCATCAGCCGCTACGCCGCCTACAGCTTTCGCCTTATCAACGGACAGTCGCGCGCTATTCACTACTTTTACGCCTCGCCTAGCAACGTAGACAATTGGGAAGAAGATATCCTTGGTCGCTCTACGCTATCGTCTAATTCCTATATGCAAGTCACTATCGACGACGATCGAGGTAGCTGCTACTACGACTTCAAAGCTGTCTTCTCAGATGGCTCTAGCGCTACCCACTATGACATTGACGTCTGTGAGTTGGCTAGCTATACATTCTAAGCAGCTATATGCTCTCAACAGTTCCTCAGCGGTCGAACAAAAGGTGACGCACCCGGCAGAGGGCGTAAAGATAGTGACGCTCTCTGCTTAGTAATCTGTTTAGTCTGCTTAGTAAACAGTCTTACTAAGGCGTGGTGAGGATTTTTACTTCACGTTGCGTCGAACCAAAACTCAATTTCAGAGGTTTCTTGTTCAAAGCGGGCCGCATGAACAACTTTAGCGGGCACATGGTACCAGTCGCCTGTTTTATAGCGACTTTCCTGACCGTCGATGGTTAAGATCAGTTCGCCCTGAGTAATTACGCCAACATTGTCAGTGCTGTGGCTGTGCGGCTCGATAGTTGTCCCAGATGGATAGGAGGCAAATAAGACATCGCAGTTTTGAGCAGCCAGCTTGAAGGCGTCGAAAGGGCCGGAAAATTTTGGCAGCGATCGCAACTGCTCGGGAAAATGAAACTTTGCCATAATTTAGTACCCAGATCTTTGTATAGCTACTTAAACGTCCAAGCCTTCATCCATTTTGCCTTCAAACAGGGTGTCTAGGGGGCTGGCGTCTAAGCCCATTTCTTCGGTGAGGTAGCGGGAAAGCACGTCGTTTTGACCGTGAGTGACATAGATGGTTTTGGCTTTGGTTTGCTTGACGGTTTCGATCAATCCAGGCCAGTCGGCATGATCTGACAGGACAAAGCCGCGTTCATAGCCGCGTCGTCTGCGGTTTCCACGGACAGCCATCCAGCCAGAGGCAAAGGCGGTTTGGGGGCGTTTGAAGCGTTTCATCCAGCTAGAGCGATGGCCGGAAGGGGGCGAGATAATCAAGTCTCCAGCGAATTTGTAGGATTTCTCCATTTGCGAGACGGGAAGGGTGGGCAGCATGTTGACGCCGACATCGCGGTAGATTTCGGTGAGGTTGTGGACTGCGCCATGAAGATAGACGGTTTTATCGGTGAATTTTGTAAGTTCGGCGAGAACTCTTTGAGATTTGCCAAAGGCGTAACAGAAGAGGAGAGAGGGCCGAGTCTGATCGCACTGCCACCAGTCATAAATTTGTTGGGCTGTAACCTCACCACTATCCCAGCGATAAATCGGTAGGCCAAAGGTCGCTTCGGTGATGAAGGTGTCGCATTCAATCACTTCAAACGGTTCACAGGAAGGGTCGGCGTCGCGTTTATAGTCGCCAGAGACGGCCCAGACTTCGCCCTGGTGTTCTACACGCACCTGGGCCGAGCCGAGGACATGACCGGCTGAGTGAAAGGAAACCCAGGTATCGCCGATTTTGAGCTTGTCGCCGTAGCTGACGCCACTAAGGTTGATATCTGCGCCGAGCCGCTTGCGTAAAATACCTGCGGAAACGGCAGTCGCGTAGTAATGCTGGTGCCCGCTGTAGGCGTGGTCGGCATGGGCGTGGGTAATCATGGCCGTATTTACCGGCTTCCAGGGATCGATATAGAAGTCGCCAGCAGCGCAGTAAAGACCTTCGGGGCGGACGGTAATGAGGGGGGGCATGAACGGTCAGGCAATGTATTATGAATATTATTATGGCGGAGATTAATATCAATCGAATTAAGCTGTCTCAGCTCAGGGCGCTGGTGGCGATCGCACGCACCGGCACTTTTAGCGACGCGGCCTCTAATTTGGACTTGTCGCAGTCGGCGGTTAGTCATGCGATCGCCACCCTCGAAGAAGAACTTGGCGTCAGCTTACTGAGCCGAGGCCGCCAAGGCGCAGTGCTTA
The DNA here is from genome assembly GCA_049791095.1 of Phormidesmis sp. GTDB lineage: Bacteria > Cyanobacteriota > Cyanobacteriia > Phormidesmidales > Phormidesmidaceae > Phormidesmis. Next base: position 38,164 of record JBAQZP010000046.1, on the reverse strand, counting down.
CCCCCGTCGGGGAAGAAATTACGACCGAAGCGACTACCATCCTCTCTCATTTAAAGCAGATTGGTCGCCGAGCGCAAGATGCTAAAGGCTTACAGGCCGGGCTTGTGCGAGTCGTGGGCTTTCGCAGCGTAGCCACCCATGTCCTGCCCATCGTGATCGAAGAATTTTGCAAGCAGTACCCCGGCATTAGCGTTTCAATTGGCGAAGGCAATGATGTTCGTGGGGCAGAAGAAATTATTCGACGCGGCGAGGCCGATGTGGGCTTTACTTACCTGCCCGTCAGCGACCTGTTCGATGCGTGGGAATTGTTTCGCGACGACTACGTAGCCCTGCTCCCCAGGGACAAAGCGCCCGCTCACAAAGGCCCGCTTAGCTGGGAGGAACTGTCTGCACTACCGCTGATTTTGCCCTTGCCGGATGATGGCTGTCGCTATAACGTCGATCAATACCTGCTTGGCCACGGCCAAAACCTGACGCCCGCGTACGAAGTAAAGGAAGATTCGACCGTGGTAGGGATGGTACGCCGGGGATTGGGGGCAACCATTATTGCGCAGCTAGCTGCCGAACCTGTTCCCGATGATGTGGCTGTGTGCGAACTGCCAGAACCGCTGCAAAGAGTCATTGGCGTTATTACGCTAGCCGATGCCTTGCAAACCCCGCCCGTTTTTGCCTTTATGGACACTCTCAAAGCCACCTGGAAGCAAAAAGCTGGCATTATTTAATGGGTTCATTTAATGGGTTCAATTTATACAGAAGCGGCTTACAGAGAAACGCACCATGACAGATAACATCCCAAGTTCGTCTGACCTCATTGACTATTGGGACAGCAGTGTTTCGTCAAAAGAATTTCGACATCCCCTGCCTAAAACCATCATCGATCAATACTTTGCCGGTGGGGCGAAGATACTTGATATGGGTTGTGGATACGGACGGCTGGCTACGCAGCTAGCCGATTTGGGTTTTGCCGTGGCGGGTACCGATACGTCGCCTGCCATGTTAGAGCAGGCCCGCAAAAATGCGCCTGATTGTGAATTCAAGCCCTATCAGAATGTTTTGCCCTGGGCTGACGATACCTTTGAGGTGGTCTTGCTGGTGACACTGCTGACCTCTGTGCCTTCTGATCTAGAACAGCGGCAAATTATGAGTGAAGTGAAGCGAGTGCTGAAGCCTGAGGGCTGCATTTTTGTTAGCGATATGCCTTTGCAGTGGTCGTCTAGATATGTAGAAAGATATGCGGATGGTCTGAAGCGCTATGGTCAGTTCGGCGTGTTTGATATGTCGGATGGGGGCACGGTTCGCCATCATGAGCTGAGCTATTTTATGCAGCTTATGGCAGGGTTTACTTGCCATAAGCTGGAAAACTACAGCGTTGAAACCATGAACGGCAATCAGGCCCAGGCAATGCGATTCGTTGGACGGCTGGCTGTCTAGTTCAAGGGGCTAGTTCAGGGGGCTAGTTCAAGGGGCTAGTTCAAAAGGATAGGGGTTTACGGCCCGTCTAGTTACAGACCGTTTTGATTACAAGGCAATGTTGGCGATCGCCCTTCTCGGATCTGCTGTCCGACCGTCTCGAATCTGCTCGTACAGCAACTTCTCTTTATCGCCTAGATCCTTGGGGGGAGTAATCACAATTTTTACTAGCAGATCGGTGCGATCGCTCCCCTTTTTCTTCGGCCATCCCTTCCCGCGTAGTCGCAGCGACTGCCCCGACTTGATCCCGGCTGGCACGTTGACCATCACCTTGCTATCTGGTGTTGGCACCGAAATTTTTGCCCCCAATACCGCTTCATCGGGTGCGATCGGCACTTCGCACAGCAAATTATCGCCGTCAAACTTGAAGAAATTGTGCGGCAATAGCTCAACCGTCAGATAAACGTCGCCGCGCTGTCCGGTTTGGGCATTGGTCGCGCCTTTTCCTTTTAAGCGAATTTTGCTGCCGGGGGTTACGCCTGCTGGAATGCGAACCGTCACCGATTCTGTGCCAATAGTAAATCGCTTTTGAGTACCCCGAAAGGCTTCGGACAAGCTGAGTTTGAGCGTCGCTTCTTGATCGAAGGCGCTGCGGCCTGAGGGTGAGCGGCGGGCTCGGCTAGCGGTTCTAGGGTCAAAGCCGAAGCCGCTGGGGTCAAAGCCACTGGGCCTTTGCTGATAGCTGTAAGTTTGCGATCGCGCTCCCCCTGGCCCGCCAAAGCCGCCACCGCTGCCCATCCGACCGAGTAGCTCGTTAATAAAGTCGTCAAAACTGCCGTATGCGCCAAAGTCAAAGCCGCCTGCCGCTCCATTAGGAACGCCGCCGCCACCACCTGCCCGCTCGGCCTGCTGCCAGTATTGGCCAAACTGATCGTACTTTTTGCGCTTGTCTTCGTCCGACAGCACTTCGTAAGCTTCGCTGACTTCTTTGAACTTGGCTTCTGCCGCTTTGTTGTCGGGGTTTACGTCAGGATGATATTTACGGGCTAGCTTGCGAAAAGACCGCTTTATTTCACCAGCATCGGCTGTTTTGCTGACCCCCAAAATGGCGTAGTAATCTTTGAAGTCAGTTGCAGCCATCTTTTAGCCTCCCTTGTCAAACTTGTGGTCAAACTTGTGCAAATCAAAACTACTGGATTTAGCGTAGCAAAGCTTGCATCCTTAGAAGGTTCGGTTGAAAGGTTCGGTTTTCGGCTGCTTGAAGTTTGGCGGGGTGCCAAATTTATGGATTTGGTTTTTTATCGCGCGATCGCCCATACAATTCCGTCAGCGATCGAAGCTGTTCGCAGACCGTCGGCGTCAGCATCGCTTCCGAATAGCGCCATTCCCAATTGCCCTCGCCGACGCCGGGTGTATTCATCCGGGCCTCGCTGCCCAGTCCTAGCAAATCTTGAAAGGGAATGATAGCCTGGTTGGCGACTGAACTGAGCGCCATCCGAATCAGTGCCCAATGCACCGCGTTAGGGCTAAACGCGCCGATATAGGCGGCAAGGCGCTGTTTTTCATTGTCGGTGGCCTGGTTTGTGTACCAGCCGACGGTGGTGTCGTTGTCGTGGGTACCCGTGTAGATCAAGAAGTTGCGATCGACGTTGAAGGGCAGGTAGGGGTTGTTGTAATCGCCGCCGAAGGCAAAGTGAAGGATTTTCATGCCAGGGAAGTCGAAGCGATCGCGCAAGTCTTCTACCTTTTGGTCAATCATCCCCAGATCTTCTGCCAAAAAAGGCAGTTTCCCGAGCTGTTCTGCCACCGTTTCAAAGAAAGCCTCGCCGGGCGCATCTACCCACTGACCATGAACGGCAGTTTCGTGACCGGCTGGGACAGACCAATAGGCCGCAAACGCTCTGAAGTGGTCAATGCGAATGAAATCTACTTGGGCCATCAGGGCTTGAATTCGCTGGAGCCACCATTTGAACCCGCTCGCTTTGACCGCCTCCCAGTTGTAAATGGGGTTACCCCATAGCTGACCGGTTTCACTGAAGTAGTCGGGCGGCACTCCGGCCATCTGCGCAGGCTCTAGCGTATTCTCGTCGAGCATAAAATTCTCGGGGCGTGCCCAAACATCGGCGCTGTCGTGAGCGACGTATATCGGCATGTCACCAATAATTTTGATGCCGCGATCGTTGGCGTACCGGCGCAGGTTTGACCATTGCCGATAAAACTCAAACTGCATGTATTCCTGAAAGAAAACATCCGCCGCCAAATCTACTCGCATTTCGTTAAGCGCGTCGGGGTCACGCTGCACAATCTCACGATCCCACTGCGACCAGGGCGCGCCACCGTTGGCGTCTTTCAGGGCCATAAATAGGCCGTAGTCTTCTAGCCAGGTGCTGCCATGATCGCGGCGAAACTGCTTGAAGGCTTGTTTGGTCTCTTCACAGGCCACATCTTTGAACCGGCTAGCTGCTTTGCGCAGCCTGGACAGCTTGAAGTGGCCTACGACTTCGTAGTTGACAAAATCTTCTGAAAAGGCCGCTGTTAGGGCGAGATCTTCAGCTTCTAGTAAGCCTTCTCCCTGAAGGGTTTCCAGGTTAATCAGCAGGGGGTTGCCGGCCATGGCGGAATAGGCCATGTAGGGAGAGTTGCCGTGACCCGTAGGGCCAAGGGGGAGAATTTGCCATAGGGTTTGCTGACTATTTTCTAAAAAGTCTACAAACCGGTAAGCTGACTCGCCCAAATCACCGATGCCAAATCGGCCTGGCAGTGACGTGGGATGTAGCAAAATACCGCTGGCTCTGGAAAAGGACATAGCTATCTGTAGGTGGGCTGCTCAGACTGTATCACGGGCAGATGGGGCACATACTCTGCTTTTGGAAAGAGCCATGAGAGAATGTCAGGGCTCTGGCAAAATGTCCCCTATTTACGAAGGCGGTTATGGCCTACCGAAATCCTGCGCCGACGGTGGATTTGATTATTGAAATGCGCGATCGCCCCCACCGCCCGATTGTGCTGATTGAACGCTTAAATATTCCTTACGGCTGGGCACTTCCCGGTGGATTTGTAGACTATGGCGAGTCGGTAGAAACGGCGGCGGTGCGCGAGGCCAAAGAGGAAACCAATTTGACCGTAACGCTAATTGAGCAGTTTCAAGTGTATTCAGATCCAGCCAGAGACGCCCGCCAGCACACGATTAGCATTGTGTTTATCGCGACTGCAACCGGCGAGCCCACTGCCCAAGATGACGCTAAGAATTTGAAAGTCGTGAATCCTTGGGAGATCCCATCACCGCTGTGCTTTGACCACGACCAGATTTTGGCAGACTACTGGCGCTACCGCCACTATGGACACCGCCCTACCTTGACGTAACTCAGCGGAAATTAAGCTTGTACTCACAAAACCAGGTTTTCGCGTGAATTACAGTGAACTGCAAAGATAAAAATTATGGCCTATTAAAACGAGTCCATCGCATCTATGTCATCGCTCAATTTGCGTCAGTTAAAAGCGGATTTGTCCCGCCATTTGCAGCGCTGCGAATTAAGTAATCCAGCAGATTCTCTCAGCTTTTTGGCCCATGGCGAGGCAAACGTGATTTTTCGACTGGGTAAGCGGCAGCTAGTGCGAGTGGCAGTGAACACGCCTAACCAGCGATTTGGCGGAGATTTTTCTCAGCTCACGGGTTTTGAGCAAGCTATTTTGCGCTACCTCAAAGGGACAGGCATTGGCCACGAATTACAGACAGCGCAGCGCAGCGCCAGTCCAGATTTTCCTTATACCTACCTGATTACGAACTATATCGAAGGTGACCCACTCGACTATAGCCGAACGCAGCTAAAGCAATGTGCTGACACGTTGGCGCGGCTGCATCGGTTGCCGCGATCGCCCGGCTATGAACTATCTCAACTCATACCGTCCGTATCAGTCGTCGATCGGCCCTTAGACCTGTTCTATCAGGAGTCCAAAGACTATGCCCAACCCTATCTAGACGCTGCCGATGCGGATGATGACGTTGTGGAGATGATCCAGGCGGTGTTGGCCAAAGCACAGGCTCGTCTCTCGGCGGCGCATTTATTAGAAGACTATCCCTACCGCTGTTTGGTGCATAGCGATCATACCTACGAGAACTGGGTGATTAACGATCAGGCGGCCTATTTGATTGACTGGGAATGGGCAGAGGTGGGCTCTCCGGCAGGCGATTTGGGCCATTTTCTCTCGCCAGTGACGGTTTGCCGTCGTCAGGGCTATCAGTTGCCGCCGGAAGATCGCGCTTTCTTTTTAAGCTGCTATTACGAGGCACTAGCGGATGATACATTGGCTCACACTATTCGGCAGCATTTTGCAGCTTTTGGGCCATTTCCGGCAGTGCGATCGCTCTGCTGGACGGCGGGCTACTGGGTGACGGCCTGCCAGTGGTATGCCGGGTTAGAAGCGGAAAGTGACAGTGCGGCTGAGCGAATGCGGCGGTTGCAGGAGAGTCGCGATCGCTTTCCCAATTTATGGGCGTCCGTCATGACCTGGTTGGACGAGGACATTTAGCGACATCATGAATACTGTATGACAACCGTAAATCCTTGCGCGAGCGATCGCGTCAATTGGCGACAAAGCGATCGCTGGCAAGCCGCTCTTTTATTACTCCCGGCTTTGAGTATAGTCGGGCTCTTATTTGGCGGCGGCTTAGTCCTAGCCCTGTTACAAAGCATTGGCCTGTTGGGTCTAATGAGCGATGGCACCGTCTCTTTTGAGGCATATTGGTCAGCGTTGACCGGGGCAGAATTTTGGCGATCGCTCTTCCTCAGCCTCTACATCGCCATCGTCTCCACCGGGCTTTCTACCCTTCTCAGCATTGGCCTGGCGCTACTGCTGCGATCGGCCAGTCGATGGGCCAGCTTCGCCTGCCAGCTCACGCTCCCAATCCCCCATCTGGTCGGCATAGCCGGAATGCTGCTATTGATCTCTCCAAGCGGACTGCTCTCACGCATTTTGTATGCCATGGGCGTGATTCAATCCGATCAGGGCTTTCCGCTGCTGGTGAATGACAGCGCCAATCTCGGGGTGATCATTCTCTTTTTATGGAAAGAGATTCCGTTTATCACGCTGATTTTGTTAGCGGTGCTGCGCGGGATTCGACCCGAATATGGGAGTCAGGCGCGGGCGCTGGGGGCGAGCCGCTGGCAGTGCTTTTGGAATATCACCCTGCCGCTGATGAAGCCGGGGATTCTCTCGTCCAGTCTGATCGTGTTTGGCTATGTGTTTGGATCGTTTGAGGTGCCTTTTTTGCTGGGGGCAACCTATCCCCAAACGCTGCCAGTGCTGGTGTATCAGGCGTTTACTGATGTGGATTTGAATCAGCGACCGGTGGCGATCGCCCTCGGTTTACTACTTTCACTCGTCTCCATCTCGCTCAGCGCCCTTTATCTCTGGCTAGGCTCAAAAAGATGGTCTCAGCGGTCTTTTTTACCAGAAACTTTTCTATCAGGACGGCCACAATGACTAGAAATGTTTTTCTGGGACTCATTATCGGCGTTCTGTTTCTCCCGTTTCTACCGCTGTTGATCTGGTCGTTTGCAGCGGGCTGGTATTTCCCAGAACTAGTGCCGCAGCAGTGGACGATGCAGCATTGGCAGACGGTTCTGTCGGCAACTGCTAGAGTCACTGAAGGGTTTGTGCAAAGCTTGATGATTGCGGCGATCGCCACCGTCTTAGCGCTATTGGTGGGTTTGCCTGCGGGCCGAGCCCTGGGCCTGATGCAGTTTCCGGGCAAGGCCGGGGTCAAGTTGTTTTTGCTTTTGCCAATCATCGTTTCACCGCTGGCCACGCTGATGGGCATTCAGTTTGTGCTGATCCGCTTAGGGCTTAGCGGTACGGTGTCGGGCGTGGTACTGGTGCATCTGCTGCCTACGATTCCCTACATGACGCTGGTGCTTAGCAGCGTATTTGCCAACTTTGATACGGGGTACGAGGTGCAGGCGCGATCGCTCGGCGCATCCCCTTTGCAAGTGTTGTTTAATGTCACGCTACCAATGGTTTCCCCTGGTGTAGTGGTCGGGGCGCTGTTTGCCTTTTTAATTTCTTGGAATGAGTTTTTGCTGACTTTTTTTGTCGGCAGTGGCCGGGTATTTACGCTGCCAATGGTGCTGTTTACTTCGCTGCAAGGGGGCAATAGTGGATTGACGGCGGCCATTGCGATCGCCTCCGTCCTCCCGGCTCTGGTTTTCCTATTATTCTCTAGCCGAGCCTTGCAAGACGATGCGGCCATCGGGGGACTTGGCAATCTGTGAGAGGAATTTAGCTGGGGAATGTGTAAAACTGTTCAAACGTTAAAAGCATACTGACAGGAAACAACGATCGCTTATGAGTCAACTGGTACTACAAAGCCTGACCAAGTCCTTTCAAGGGGTGAGCGCTGTTCAAGATCTGTGGCTGACGGTCAAATCCGGTGAAATCGTTGCTTTATTAGGGCCTTCTGGCTGTGGTAAGTCTACGACTTTACAGTTGATTGCAGGTATTTTGCGGCCTGATGCGGGTCAAGTTGAGCTGGGCGATCGCGCCTTGAACCGAGTGCGTCCCGAAAAGCGCAGTGTGGCCTTAATTTTGCAAAAAGGGCTGCTGTTTCCGCACCTCAGCGTGGGTGAGAATGTGGCCTTTGGGCTGAAGATGCAGGGGGTGAGTCGGGTGGATCGCGAAAGGCAGGCGATCGCGATGCTTCAGCAAGTGCAGCTCGATGGCTTTGCCCAGCGTCAACCGGCTGAACTCTCGGGCGGGCAGGCGCAGCGGGTAGCGCTCGCCAGGGCTTTGGTGATTCAGCCGCAGTTGTTGTTATTAGATGAACCGCTGACGGCCCTGGATGCAAACTTGCGAGAAGACATGCAAGATCTCATCCTGCGGCTTCAGGCTGACACCGGGGTAACGCTGGTAGTGGTAACTCATGATCAAGCTGAAGCGGTGGTGATGTCGCACCGAATTGCCCTGATGTTTGACGGACGATTGCGTCAAGTTGCCACACCTGAGCAGCTCTATAACAGTCCTTGTGATCAAACCACCGCTCGGTTCTTTGGCGGCGTAAATTTCTTTGCGGCTCAAGCTCATCATCATCAGCTACGGATTATTCCTGAAGATGACGGAGAAACGATTCATGTAAACAACAATAGCGGTATGGCTGAGTGCGTGTTGAGGTGCGATCGCCCCCTCACAGGCCCAGTGCAAGTCACCATTCGCCCCGAACGCATTCAAGTTTTTAATGAATCTCAGTCCCAAGCAAATATGCTGCCCGCCACAGTCACGGCCAGTCGGTTTACCGGCACGCAGCGCCGCCTGACGCTGACAACGAACGCCGGGACGCTGCAAGCCTGGGTGGTTCCGAATCAAACCTTTGCGGTAGGTCAATCAGTCTGGGCTCACCTCCCTGCAAACGCCCTCTGGGGCTTTCCCACTGACGCCGCTCCAGCCATTGACAAAAAACAGATTTTATCCCCCGCTGTTATCTAAATCTATTCGCGTCTCGTCCCTAACAGTTATGAAATCTACCCCTGATATGTTCTCAACGCTCCGCCGCCGAAAATTTCTGTTCTTGTCCGCATCCGCTTGCCTCGCCACTGTTACCGCTAGCTGCACCGCTCGTCAGGCTGCGCCACTCAACGCCGAAGACACCGATTTAAGCCAGCTTAGCTGGGACGAAATTTTAGAGAAGGCCAGCGGCACCACGGTTAACTGGGCGATGTGGGGCGGCAGCGACACCACCAATGCCTACGCCGACGAGTGGGTTGCAAAGCAGCTTCAAAGCAAATACAACGTCACGCTCAACCGGGTACCGCTGAATGACACCGTAGAGGCGGTTAATAAAGTCGCTGGCGAAGTGCAGGCCGGGCTGACCACTGGCGGCAGCATCGACTTGATTTGGATTAACGGCGAAAACTTTCGCACCATGAAGCAAGGGAATCTGCTCTACGGGCCTTTTACCGATCAGCTTCCGGCAATGGCCGCTTACGATTTAGGCAATCCTGCCGTGCTGTCGGACTTTGGGCTGCCTACTGACGGCTACGAAGCGCCCTACACCGGGGCCTACTACATTATGGTGAAAGACAGTGAAAAGGTGGCGGCTGCGCCCGAGACGTTTTCGGCCTTGCTGGAATGGGCAAAGGCGAATCCAGGCCGATTTACCTACGCCGCACCGCCCGCTTTTGACGGCAGTCGATTTTTGCTCACGGCGCTGTATGGCGTCACCGGTGGCTACGAGCAGTATGCCGGGGCCGAGTTTGATGAGGCGTTATGGAACGAAAAATCACCGCTCGTGGCGGATTATTTGAAGGAGCTAGAGCCTTATTTATGGCGCGAAGGTCAGACCTATCCGCCTACTCAGGTTCGGCTACAAGAGCTGTTTGTCAATGGTGAAATTTGGATGATGCCCGTCTTTATTTCGCGCATTGCCGAAGCCAAAGCGAACGGCCAGTTTCCCGAGAGTGCCGAAGCCTTTGCGATGCCCGGCATTTCTTTGAACGATCCGTCCTTCACCGCGATTCCGGTAAACGCCAGCAATCCGGCGGGGGCGATGGTGCTGGCAAACGTGCTCTCTAGCCCAGAAGGACAGTTGCAAAAGTTTAAGCCAGATGTTTGGGGCGATCCGCCGCTGCTAGATGTCAATAAAGTATCGGCTGATCTAAAGCAGGAATTTGCTCAGGTGGAAGCAGATTATGGCATTCCGCTCAAGGAATTGACGGCGACTACGGTTCCAGTCGTGAACGCCGAATACACCACCCGCTTGGAAGAATTGTGGAAGCGAGAGATTGCCACATAATCACCTCTAGAAGAGCACTTTTCAAACATCTTCCCAAAAGAACATACATTAGAGAGAAATATGGTTTTTAAAGAACGTCAGAGTCGCGATCGCGGCATCATCGAAAACAACCGCCTGATGGAACTGCACCTTTACCCCGGCAACCGCTGCAACCGCGACTGCGACTTTTGCACCGTCTTTGGCAGTGCAAAAGGAGAATACATTGCCTATGCCCCCGAGCATTTAGACGCCGCGCTAGAGACGGTTATGCTCAGTGATAAAGGCGCACTCAAGTTCTACGGCGGTGAGCCGACGCTAGATCATAAAAATGTGATTTGGGCGATCGCATACCTGCGCGATCATGCCTTCACCGGCGCTATCGTCATCTACTCCAACGGCATCCGCGCCCAGCAGCTTCTCGAAATTCTAGAATCCGACCCGCTCAATAAAACCACTGCCTCCCTTAACTACTCCATCACCACTGGCGACGGTGCCCCCCAAATGCCGCTAGCGTCTTTGCAGCTATTAGAAGATTATGAGCAGGCGAATTTGGGTGCGATCGCCATTGGCCACCCCGACATTGTCGATTCTGGCCGAGGCGTCGATCCCTTTACTGGCGAAGAAACCCGCCCCAAAGTAAACTCCACCTGCCCCCACTGCGACCCCGTCCTCAAAAGCAACGGCCAGTTCCACGCCTGCCCCTTCGCCATCGAAAACGACGCCCCCCACTTCCATCTCGGCGACATCCACACCAGCCCCACAGAAATCACTCAAAACTTCGACGCCTTCTTTGAATGGCTCGACACCGTACACCAACCCTACGCCGAAGCCCACGAACTGCCCGCTTGTACCGTCTGCTGGAAGCATCTCGATCAGCTACCCACACCCAAAACCACTCAAAAGCAAACCGCCCAGCAAACCGCCCAACAGCCCGAAAGTGTAGTCCAGGGTGTTGTCTGATCGCCCAGTCAGCGTTTACATTAACTCATGACCCGTGAGGACGATAAACGCCGTGCGCAAAATCATTCAGACCGATCAGGCTCCTGCTCCCGTTGGCCCCTACAACCAGGGAATTGTGGCCTCTGGTGCCATGCTGTTTGTCGCCGGACAAATTCCTTTAGATGCGGCCACTGGCGAGCTAGTCGGGGCCACAGTCGCCGAGCAAACTGAAAAGGTTTTGCAAAATTTGACTGCGGTGGTGAAGGCGGCGGGCTCAGATCTTTCTCAAGTCGTCAAAACCTCTGTTTTCTTAAAAGATATGAACGACTTTGTGGCGATGAATGAGGTGTATGCCAAGCACTTTGGCGATGAAGCCGCGCCAGCTCGCGCCTGTGTGGAAGTGGCGCGACTACCAAAGGATGTACTGGTCGAAATTGAATGCATTGCGATGGTGTCTGACTAGAAGGCATTGGAGAGTGCTGATAGTGAGTAAAAGTTTTCAGGAGATTCTTTAAAGAGGAAGTATGGCAGAGTCACTCGCGATCGCAATTCTAGCCGCAGGCAAAGGCACCCGCATGAGGTCAAAATTGCCCAAGGTGCTCCATCGACTCAGCGGTCTCACCCTGGTTGAAAGCGTACTTATCAGCACAGAATCTGTTGAGCCTACTCGTAAAATTGTTGTCGTCGGCTACGAAGCCGATCAGGTCAAAGAAGCCCTATCTACCGTTCCCGACTTAGAATTTGTTGAACAAACTGAACAGCTTGGCACAGGCCACGCCGTACAACAAGTGATTCCTGCGCTAGAAGGCTTTGAAGGCAACCTGCTGGTGCTCAACGGCGATGTGCCCTTGCTCAAACCCGAGACGATTGAGAGTATGCTCAAAACTCACAATGACAACGGCAACGCGGCGACTATTTTAACGGCAAATCTAGCAGATCCGACTGGCTACGGTCGCGTCTTTTGCGATGACAATCTCATCGTCGAAGAGATTATTGAGCACCGCGACTGTACCGACGCGCAAAGAGAAAATCAGCGAATAAATGCGGGCATCTACTGCTTTAACTGGTCAGCATTAATGACCATTTTGCCTGACCTCAAAGCTGAGAATGACCAAAAAGAGTACTACCTCACTGACGTTATTAAAGAACTCTCGCCGGTAATGGCGATGGATACCGATCCCGATGAAATCGCAGGCATTAACAACCGCAAGCAGCTTTGTGAAGCCGAAGCGGTGATGCAAAAACGCATTAAAGACGAATTACTCTTCTCAGGGGTGACCCTCATCAACGCCGACAGCATCACCATCGACGCCACCGTCACGGTAGAACCCGATGTCATTATTGAGCCACAGACCAATCTGCGCGGGCATTCAATTATTCGCACCGGCTGTCACATTGGCCCCGGCAGCCTGGTAGAAAACAGCACCATTGGAGCCTACACAACTTTGGTGCATTCTATGGTGACAGATAGTGAAATTGCCGAGCGCGGACGCATTGGCCCCTTTGCTCATATTCGCGCTCAGGCAGTGGTGGGTGAAAACTGTCGGATTGGCAACTTTGTGGAAGTGAAAAAGTCAACGATTGGTAAGAACACTAACGCCGCGCATCTCTCTTACCTTGGCGATGCGGAACTAGGAGAGCGCGTTAACGTAGGAGCGGGGACGATTACGGTTAATTATGACGGGCGAAATAAGCATAAAACGGTGGTGGGCGATCGCACCAAAACCGGCGCTAATAGCTGCCTGGTTGCCCCCATTACTATCGGCGCGGACGTGACCATTGGCGCGGGTTCTGTACTGACGAAAGATGTCGAGGCAGATTGTTTGGTGGTGACGCGATCGCCCCAAAAAACCCTCCCCGGCTGGAAACCCCAATACCTGCGAGATGAGTAGCGAAGCTGAGAATTCGGTGAGTTTATGAGATTGCCTGTTAAGAAAAATTTCTATATCAGGCACTTTCTATAGTTCGTCTAAAGGTTGATTTATGAATCCAAAAGACCTTTCTAAGATATAGACAATTCACAATCAGAACCCGGAAGATTTTTCTATGGCAGATAGCTCCACTACAAGCAGTACCCTGGATAGCGACTTAGACGGTTCATTAGGCCGCGATAGCATGACGCTGTCGCAGCACGTACTTCAACAGCTCAATAACTTTGGCCCTGACGCGCAAGACCTCAGCGCCATCATGAACCGGATTGCTTTTGCAGGCAAGCTAGTCTCCCGTCGGCTCACCCGAGCGGGCCTGGTAGAAGATGCCCTGGGCTTTACCGGGCGTCAAAACGTACAGGGTGAATCCGTCAAAAAAATGGACTTGTACGCCAATGACGTATTTATTTCTGTGTTTCAGCAGAGCGGGCTGGTGTGCCGATTGGTGTCAGAGGAAATGGAAGACATTTACCATCTCCCCGAAAGCTGCTCTACCAGCCGCTATACGCTGCTATACGATCCGATTGACGGATCTTCTAATGTAGATATCAACCTGAACGTCGGCTCAATTTTTGCCCTGCGCCGCCAGCAGGGAGACGACCTCGATAAAAGCGGCTCTGATTTGCTGACTCCAGGGCGCGATCAGCTTGCGGCTGGCTACATTCTCTATGGCCCCAGCACGGTATTTGTCTACTCTCTGGGTAAAGGCGTCCATTCCTTTACCCTTGATCCTAGCCTGGGCGAGTTCATTCTATCTAGCGAAAATATTCAAATCCCGGCCCATGGCCCCAACTACAGCACAAATGAAGGTAACTTCTGGCAGTGGGATGACTCTTTTCGCGACTATATTCGCTACGTACACCGGCACGAAGGCTATTCGGGGCGATACAGCGGTGCGTTAGTCGGTGATTTTCACCGCATTCTGATGCAAGGCGGGGTGTTTTTGTATCCCGGCACGCAAAAGAAACCGGAAGGTAAGCTTAGACTACTGTATGAGTCTGCGCCGCTGGCCTTTTTGGCAGAGCAGGCGGGGGGCAAAGCAACGATCGGTGAGCAGGCAGTGATGGATGTGCAGCCTAATCATATTCACATGCGATCGCCTCTGATCATCGGCAGCCGCGAAGATGTCGCCCTCGTCGAATCCTTTATCCAAGACCGCAAGCTAGAGCGGCCCCCTGTCTCCGCCCTGTCTTAGCACTCGCTGACGGCGCTATCTACATCTACATAGAATCTACATAGAGCCATATAAAAAGATAAAGCCATATGAAAAGCTTTTCTTAACAAAATGGCTAGGAAATGGATGTGAAGGTAACAGAACCTCACCCCGCAATTTAGGTAGCGTTTAATCAATCATTTAACCTCTTAATTCTTTTTATGGTCTCTCTTCTCGAAAATCCGCTCCGCGTCGGACTTCAACATGATCGCATCCCGGCCCCCCAGATTCTGGTAATCTTTGGCGCTTCAGGCGACCTCACCCATCGCAAGCTCGTACCTGCGCTCTATCAAATGCGCCAAGAGCGGCGGTTACCCCCCGAGATCACCATAGTTGGCGTCGCTCGCCGCGAGTGGAGCCATGACTACTTTCGCGATCATCTGAAGCAAGGCATCGAAGAATTTGGCGGCGGGATCGACAGTGACGCTGCCTGGAACAAGTTCGCCGAGGGCCTGTTTTACTGCCCTGGCAACATCGACAAGCCCGAAGACTATCAGCGGCTCAAGCAGTTTCTAGGCGAATTAGACGAAAAAAGGGGGACTCAAGGCAATCGCGTCTTCTACCTATCCGTAGCCCCCCGATTCTTTGCTGAAGCCGCGCAGCAGCTAGGCAAGGCCGGAATGCTCGCTGACCCGCAAAAGCAGCGCCTAGTGATTGAAAAACCCTTTGGTCGCGACTTAGCCTCTGCCCAGGCCCTGAATTACAAGGTACGCAACGTATGCGCCGAAGAGCAAATCTACCGCATCGATCACTACCTAGGGAAAGAGACTGTACAAAACCTGCTGGTCTTTCGCTTCGCCAATGCCATTTTTGAGCCCCTGTGGAACCGGCAGTTTGTCGATCATGTGCAAATCACCGTCGCCGAAACCGTCGGACTCGAAGGCCGAGCTGGCTACTACGAAACAGCAGGCGCTATCCGCGACATGGTACAAAACCACCTGATGCAGCTTTTTTGCTTAACGGCAATGGAGACCCCCAACTCGCTGGATGCTTCTAGCATTCGCAGCGAAAAGGTAAAGGTTTTACAGGCCACTCGTCTAGCCGACGAAAGCGACATCTCTAAGTCTGCGGTACGCGGTCAGTATTCTGCCGGATGGATGAAGGGTAAAGCAGTAACTGACTACCGCGATGAAGATGATGGGATTGAAAAATCAACGAACAACACATTCGCAGCGCTTTCCCTACGGGTAGACAACTGGCGTTGGCAGGGTGTGCCCTTTTACCTGCGCACTGGCAAGCGCTTACCCAAGAAAGTTTCCGAGATTTCCATTCACTTCAAAGCCGTGCCTCACCTGATGTTTCAGTCTGCTTCTAAGCAAATGAACGACAACGTGCTAGCGCTGCGAATTCAGCCTAACGAAGGGATTGCAATGCGGTTTGAAGTGAAAACGCCGGGCTCTTCGTTGCGCACGCGCTCAGTAGAAATGGACTTCCGCTACGACGCGGCCTTTGGCAAACCCAGCACAGATGCCTACAGCCGTTTGCTAATAGACGCCATGCTAGGCGATCAAACCCTATTTACTCGTGGTGATGAAGTCGAGCAGTCTTGGCGAGTGCTGACGCCTTTGCTAGAAGTGTGGGATGCCCCTAGTCATCCAGATAGTGTCCAATTCTACGAGGCGGGTACCTGGGGGCCAATTGAGGCCGAACTGCTGCTCAACCGCACAGGTCGCCGGTGGCGGCGGCTGTAGCCCACGATACTATGTCGATCCCGCTTGCTTTCGATAAGATAGGCATGGATTTCCTTTTGACTGTCTGCCCCAAATTTTTTCTCTACAAACGCTATGGCAACTTCTATTCTGGCGCTCCAAAAGCCCAAAGATATCTCTCTAGATGAAATTGAAGCTGAGTTGCGCAATATTTGGCGGACTCAAGACGATGGGGGAACCGCGCCTGTAGCCACGCGGGCAACTACCTTCACAATGGTGATTTACGAGCCCGAAGAAATTCAGCAGTTACTAGCGACGTTGGGCTTTTATAAAAGTGAAATTGACGGCGCTCATCGGGCGAAAACAAAAGCTGCTATCTTAGACGCTCAGAAAAAATACGATTTGAGGCTCACAGGCCGGGTCGATCCGCCAACGTTAGCGAGGCTACGCGCAGAAGTTAAAAGCCTCCCGCCTGAGAAACAACAGTTCAAGAATGCCGATGTTCGCGGGTTTAACTTTGACGGGGCGCTGGCGGCTCAAAATCCTTGCCGGGTGATTACGCTATGTCCTACCTTTGGCGATGATGAAGGCGTGAGCGCTCAAGTATCAGCCTATTGCCCTGTGCAAAAAAGTGGCAGCAGCAATTTAGTCTGCTGTGAGTACATTACGCTGCGCGGCACTAAAGCTGCCCTGGAACGGGTGGGCGATTTGGTCAAGTCGCTAGTGGTGTCGGATTTACCTAAGTTTGTATGGTGGAAGGCAACGCCGAATCCTGAGCACGAGCTATTTCGCAGTATGGCGGTTGTCAGTAGCTGTCTGATTTTGGATTCTAGCTACTATGGCGATGCCGAGTCTGAGATTGTAAAAATTCAAGAATTGGTGAATGAGCAGACGAACATTGCTGATTTAAACTGGTATCGATTGGCCCCCTGGCAAGAGCTAGCGGCGGCGGCTTTTGACCCACCCGAAAGGCGAATGGCGATTACAGAAGTCGATCGAGTCGGGGTGGACTATGAACGAGGCAATCCGGCTCAGGCGCTGATGTTTTTGGGCTGGTTGGCGAGTCGGCTGGACTGGAAGCCGCAGTCTTATGTCAATGAAGGAGGCGATTACGATCTAAAGCGGGTGCGCTTTACCCGAGAAAGCGGACGCCCGATTGAAGCAGAGCTAGCGGCTGTACCTGTGGCCGACTGGGGCGAGGTGCTAGGCGATTTGACAGGCGTACGAATGGAGTCAACGAACCATGAGGCCAACTGCAACACTATTTTGTGTTCTGAAACGGCGGGCTGTATGCGGATGGAGTCTGGCGGCAGCGCTCAAAGCAGCCTGGTTCAAGAGGTGGTGTCGCTATCGGATCAACGTTCGGATCTGTTGTTAGAGCAGCAGCTTCAGCGATGGGGAGAAGACGCCTTGTTTGAAGAGAGTTTGGCGGTGACGTCTGAAATTCTAGCGCTGATGAGGGACTAGGAAAAACAAAAAAATTGCCTACATTGCTGCTTTTTAGGGCACGAAATGTGAGGCAAGTTTTGTAAATGGATGGCCGATGACTGAAGACATGGGCCATCTGTTCTAGTTTGGAGGAGCGAAAAGCAAGATATTAATGTTTAAAGTCTAGGCACAGCCTATTCTGTGTTATTCACCGTAGTTGCTAAGGTAGCCTTCTAGGGCATGAAAGCGATCGGCATTGAGGCTGTAGTACATCCAACGGCCTTGCTGACGGGCTGTTACTAGGCCTGCCTCTTTGAGCGTTTTGAGGTGAAAGGAGAGTTTGGACTGGGCAATGCTGAGGCGATCGCACATATCTCCGACACAGAATTCGCCTTCTTGCAGCAGCTCGATTACTTGAATGCGGATGGGTTCAGAAAGCGCATGAAAACCAGAAAAAACGGTATCTGATGATTTAGCCATTGTTAAGATTTGACCTGAGATAGCTCCGAATATCCGCGCTATAGGGCGATCCTATGTGACGCTAGATACCCAAAGCTTAAACAAGCTAAATCGTTTTGGCCATCCGAGCTTATACGATGAAATCAAGCTATATCAATAGTTCTCTAGCTGCTGTGACTAGGGATAGTGCGGTGATGGGGGCGGTCACCGCCCGCAAAATTACGGAGCCCAATGAAACAATTTTGTAGCCATAGGATTTGGCAACCGTAATTTCATCTGTTGTCCACCCCCCTTCTGGGCCAATTGCCAAAGTTACACTAGGTAGTTGCACCGATGATGACAAGGTCGATGCGCGATCTACCGACGCCATATCTTTTTGGAGTTGACTGAGCAAATGGAAACTGTCTGGCTGCCGGGCAGCACATAGATAGCAAAGATTGTTCTTGTTATCTGGCAATAAATGCGCTTGAAGCAACGCCAAGCATGACTGAAAAGCCATCGGCTCGAACACTTCTGGAACTGTTATCCGTTCGCTTTGTTCGGAGGCTTCTGCGGCAATGCGCCGCCAGCGTGATAGCTTATTCTCACTGGGTTTGAGTAAGGTGCGCTGGGTGAACACCGGATAGAGATGAGTCATCCCTAACTCGGTAGACTGCCGTACAACTTGATCAAAGCTGTTGCCTTTAGGAAGTGCTGAAATTAAATGTAGGGGCGCAACCAAACCAGATGAACAAACTTCTTTGAGAATCTGAGCCTGCTCAGGTTGTTCGGTAAGAACCGCTAGCCACTGCTGGCCTCGACCGTTTTGGGCAATGAATTGATCGCCCTTTTTTAGCCTCAGCACCCGCTGCAAATAATGGCTTTGATCAGCTTTCAAGCTCAAAGCCAAACCCTGACGCTGATGCACATCGATCGTGATGCGCTGAATCATTCCTTTCACCCTCTGCGCTAAAACTAAAAAATAGAACTTTAGGACTACAGCCTTGACGCGAGACTAAAAGAGACTAGGAGAAATCAAGACTCATCACAAAGCGCTCATAACGCTAACGAGCTACGGCAATATAGTTAATATGTGTTTTATCGCTATTAAAAAAACGGGCAGCGCTGGTTGGCTGGCAATGTGGCTATTCACCCCATTGCAGAATTTCGGCATCTACTGGCGAAATCCCAGAGCTGTAAGTGCCCAAGTCGCGTGCTGCCTGTTCAGAAATATCCAGAGCGCCGCCAGAGCGGTCATTAACCCGAACAGTTACCACTGCGCCGTTATTGGGATTAGTGAGCTGTACCAGGGTGCCAAAGGGCCAGCTAGGATGAGCCGCTGTATGACTGTAGCGGTCAAAAACTTCACCGCTAGCGGTATAGCCACCGTCAAACCCAGGGCCGTACCAGCTAACGCGCATTCGTTCGGCGATGGCTGCTGTCGGCAGCAGCAGGGCTACCCCTATACTAAAAGTCGTTAGAACGCATAGGTGCTTAAAGAAATTCATCTAAACATTCCGTAATCAATTTTCGCCGCCATTATCCCAAGGGATGTAATGAAATGCAATATTCTGAACTGTGGGCTGACATGTTGGGTGAGAGGAACTAGGTGATTTATGTATTTCCATCATCTGCATTTTTATGTCAGGGATGTAGCGTTCTGGCGAGACTGGTTTATTCACAGGCTCGCTTTTTCATCTGCTGCGCAGGCTAGCGTAGCAGAACCCCTTCATACCGTCGTTGTGCGGCAGGGGAGCATTGAAATTCGTCTGTCATCTGAAAGGGTTCCCTATGTGCAGGACTATTTGCAACGGCATCCAGAAGGTCTGGTGGATGTGGGCTTTGCCACCGATCGGTTTGACCAGGTGCTGAGGCGATCGCGCCAACAAGGAGCCCAGTGCCGCTGCCCGGTCATCCTCAACGCGGCTGGGCAGCGGCAGTGTCAGCTTCAGGGCTGGGGCGATTTACGGCATACCTTGATTGAGGTTTCACCGCAGTGGGTGCGATCGCAAACAGCCAACCCCCCTGCCACCGCCAACCCAGCCAAACAACCCTGGCTGGCCGCCATTGACCATGTCGTACTCAACGTACCCCAAGGCGAGCTGTCAGCAGCCACAGACTGGTATCGGCGAGTGTTCGGCCTCGAAAACGGTCAAACATTCGACATCAACACCGCCCATTCGGGGCTGCATAGCCAGGTACTCGTACATCCACAAGGAACGCTTCAGCTACCGGTAAACGAGCCAACTTCACCTAATTCACAAGTCCAGGAGTTTCTACATCACAATCGCGGCGCTGGGGTGCAGCATGTGGCCTTACGAGGGCCAGATGCAGTCGGGGCGATCGCTTATTTCCGCCAGCAAGGGCTCCAGCTAATCGATGTGCCTGCTACTTACTACGATGGCCTTCAGCGCCGAATCGATTGCCCCATCAGCGATATCTCAGCCGCCAGCCGTCAACAGTTACTGCTAGATTGGGCCAAAGGCGGGCAGCAAGGCATGTTATTGCAAACCTTTACCAAACCGATCTTTGCTGAGCCCACCTTTTTCTTTGAAATTATTGAGCGCAGTCTCTACTTTGAAAAGAACCAGGTAAAGGTGGCCCAAGGCTTTGGTGAAGGCAACTTTCAGGCATTGTTTGAAGCCATTGAAAGAGCCCAGATATCGCGAGGAACCCTGACGTAAAAAGCCCGCAGGCTTTGCTAATAACCTGCGAGCTTTTTACATTTACATAGAAAATTGAAGAAAGAATGAGGGCCGTTAGCGCAAAAAGCCAGTGACGAACCACAAAACCACCAGCGTAATGCTGGCCGACAAAGACGATACCTGACCCAGGCCAAGCGCTGTCCCCTGGCTACTAAAAATTTGCACTACCAATAGGCCAATGCCCAAGCCAATCACCAACCCCACAGAAGCAAGGCCCATCGAGCGCCAGAGCTTGCGAGTTTTTTGATTGAGAAAGTAGATTGCGCTCATCATCCCCAAAGCTAGCGCCAAAGAGGCACCGGTAGAGGTATCGGACTTCAATATCCAGCTCAATACCGCCAGACCCGCAAAAATGATCGAGGGCCAGAGCAGCTCGCTGCTACTCTCGGGCTGATCGAGCAAATCTGAAAACCATTGTGGCCCGCCGCTGTCGATAGGCCCGGCCCCAGAAGCAGCCGAAACTTTTGGTTTAGCCTGTTTTTCGGCAAATCGAATCCGATCTGGTACCTTAATTTTTCCTTCCTGGCGCAGCCGCAGCCGCTCCATCAAAATGGCATCATAAGCCGCTTCAATATTTTCCTTCCGCTTAGGATCGTCCTCATAATCTGCAACTAACCGTTTGCGAGCGGACTGCACCTCTTCAAAAGAAGACGCCTCAGTCAGTCCTAACGTTTCGTAGTGAACGTTTTGTTCGCTCATGTTTACCCTCCGAATCGACCTGGCTAAAGCTTGATGGCATAAAATCACCCAGCCATAGTTTAACTGCGGATTGCCCTAAACGAAAACGACCAGAGGAGGAGTCTTTGAAAAAATTGATACTTTCTTAGACTACCCCTTCGGTTTCTTGTCACGGGCCGCTCAAATAGACTGGTAGAAATTAAGCTGACTTTTAGAAACGATTCTCAAAAATAGTTTTTACAAGCGCAGGACAGGTCATCTAAACAGCCATCCAAGCAAATGCATGAATGATATGGTTAGCGCAGTCCTTAACGACTGCCTACAGTCTAAATAAAATATTAAGACTATACAGGAATAGCCACAAACCTTTCCGTTGGTGCTGTCATATCTGCCTTAATTAACCCGGTAATAGATGCGTTTTTTGCTAAGGTGTGAGTGCATTATGAAAAAGTTTACTGAATCTTCTAAAATACCGAGAAGTAAAGTAAGGAAAGTCTTCCTCTGGCACTGACTAGCCCTTGGTAATCTTTGATACGAGTGCTCTTTGGCTGGGCGCTCTGTTCTGAGTACTTTTCCTTTGTCTTGCCTTCAAAACATTGCTGCCGGATTTGTATGCCAGCGTATGCCGGATTTGCCCGCACCCTTTATTTGCTTAGTACCAGGATTATAAATTATGGCCGCTGCCAAAATCCTTGTGGTTGATGATGAGCCCGCTATTCGGAACTTGATCCATCGTTTTTTAGCCAAACAAGACTACCAAATGGAGTCGGCTGAAGATGGCAAGAGTGCCCTTGCGGTTTTTGAGCAGTTCAACCCAGACCTTGTGATTCTTGACGTTAATTTACCCGATGCCAATGGCTATGACCTCTGTAAAGAGATGCAGTCGCGCACGGGCGTATTTGTGTTGATGTTGACTAGCCGTACTGACGAGGCCGACAAAATTCGCGGCTTTAATACGGGCGCAGATGACTACATCACCAAACCGTTTAGCTTGGGTGAGCTAGAAGTTCGCCTGGGGGCTATTTTGAAGCGTCAGCGCCCGGTGACGGTAGCCGAGCAGCAGTGCTTGACCTTTAATAAGCTATCGATTGACCCCATTCGCCGTGAAGTCACGCTAGCTGAAGATATTGTGCCGCTAACCGCGCTGGAGTTTGACTTGCTGCACTTTTTGGCTGGGCATCCGG
The DNA here is from genome assembly GCA_049791095.1 of Phormidesmis sp. Lineage (GTDB taxonomy): Bacteria > Cyanobacteriota > Cyanobacteriia > Phormidesmidales > Phormidesmidaceae > Phormidesmis. The sequence goes on along the minus strand of JBAQZP010000046.1, from coordinate 15,828 downwards.
GGCGAGTTTGGCGTCGTTCTGAGCTGATTCAAAAGGTTTGGGATTATGAATATGTGGGCGACCAGCGGGTCGTTGATGTGCATATTGGCCAAATTCGCAAAAAGATTGAAATTGATACCAATCAGCCGACGTTGATTCAGACGGTACGCGGGGTGGGATATAAGTTTGAGCCGCCGTTAGATGTTCAGCCTGGTGATTAGTCGCGGCGTGATTTAAGCGACTTAGCCGTACAAGTGGACATGCAAATCAGCTATACAAACAGGAGCCTTTCTGCGTTCTAGACGACATGAACGGTTGGAAAGGCTCTTTTGTTTGTGGATTTCATTGGCTACTTTAAAGGCTGGCGCGTTTGCTAGCGCGACTGGCGTTGGCGGTTTTGTGGTGCTGGTTGCGCACTTTCCAAGCCAAACTAATCAGCTTGCCCCAGCGACGTTCTACTCGTTTGGGTGTCCATTTTAGCGCTTGGGCGATCGCAATATCGGTTGGCCCCTGGTCGGGATCTTCCATTTGCTGTTGCTTTAGCGTCAGCAGTTGACTTTGCTCAGCCGTGAGCTGGCTTAAAAAGATTTGCCATTCACGGGGGGAGAGCCCAAAGTTTTTGTCAAGGTCTGCGCCAAGCCACTGATGAACGAGTTCCCAGCGATGAAATTGAGCAAATTTTTCGACATGGTACTTGAAGCGCTGCTGTAGATAGTCGCGCTGGCGAGCACTCAAGCCCAAAACTTCGTCGATTTCAGAAGCGGCCATGTCCTGCAAGCGCAGGGTGAGGTAGTCTACGCAGGCTTGCTGGTCTTGCGCTTGCAGGTAGACAATTAGCTCTTTGATAATGCGATCGCGCAGCACTCCTTCAGACGGATCGGTCGTATTCGCAACCATCTTCTCGCGAATTTGCTGAATCGCGGGGGAGCGAAAGAATCCGTCGGCGTCGTCTCCTTTGGGTGAATCGACCGCCATTTCAATATCGACAGAGGTCTCGGCGGGCAGGCGGCGGGCAAATGCCTGAGCCCGCAGCACCACGAGCTGCTGGTTGTAGCAGCCCGGCAGTGAGATCCGGCGCTTGGCGTAATGCTCACTAAAGGCCATGTACTCGGCGAGTTCTAGGCGGGTGCGAGGGGTATAGTCAGCGCGGAGATGGTTTTCCCGACGGAAGGCTTTGAGCACTTCGATGTAAAAGCTTTGCAGAAAGTCTTCGAGTAAGGTGCAGCGGCCCTGAAAGCCCAACTGGGTTCTGGCAGGCGCGATGTAGCGATAGGCGATCGCACTCAGGCGGCTGTGCAGCTCGACGCGGCCCTGGCGGGAGCCCAGTACATAATAGTCGAGGTACTTTTTGACCCGGTTTTGAGCCAGCGATCGCTGCCAGGCATTTACTTCCCCAGAGGCTTGAATGCGAGAGCTTTTGCGACAAATGCGAGTCACTTCAATCGCCAGACGAGTCGCGACAGCATTCACGACTTTTTTACTCGTCGTAATTTGCTCATTGATTTCGCGGGTCAAAAAGTCAATCAGCTTTTGATCGACAGGGCAAAGCGTTTGCTCATCGCCTTCGGCTAATGCTGGCGTGCTGCCGCTGATGACTTCTTGCTTGGGAGCCTCTTTAGCAGGCTCCTTCAAAGGTGCTGACTCTGATAACTGATCGGGCTGGGCGTCCGGATTTTTCTCTTGAGCGTCAGTAGTATAAAAAGCAACGTCAGGCGCACTGGTTTTACTACCAGAAACATGACAGGAGAGCTTGCAAGACGGGGTAGAACGGTCGGGCCGGTTGTCGGATAAGGAATTTAGCATGGTGGTAGATTTATAGTTCTCTGCTGGGATGCACAAGTCGCGTTTGGAAATAACAGATGTGTGAGAATGCGTTTCTTCCGGATTCGACTGTTTCACTTTAGAGAATGTAAATCCAATCTTTGAGAAGGTCTGTGGCAGTATTCAAAGTCAACTGTCACATGCCAACTGTCACATGCCTGAGCGGGCTCGCGTAGATGTTTCATAGATGGGCCTGAGGGCGTTGAGGATTAAGGGACTTAGCGTTCTAGATTGCGGACAATCTTTAGGTGTGAGGGGTCATAGTCTGCTATGACAGTTATCCAATGGGACACCCGCTAGCCAGTCTTATGGCCTTGAGTCTTGGTAGTTGAAGCCTGGGCCATGAGTTTAGTTACAGCCTATAGCTGTGCGCCCCATTCGACAGCGTCTTGCCAACCGAGCCCCTGGCGCGTTACCCGAGGAGGGCTTCCCGTTAGGTCAAGAATGGTAGACACCTGATACCCAAATTCAGAATCGCTATCTACAACTACGTCTACAAGTTTCTCCATCCGGTCGAACAGTTCGGCTTTAGATAAAGCTTCGATGTCGTCTTCAGTGGAATTACGAGCAACAGATAAAGCCGAGGTCGAGATCACCGGATTGCCGAGGGCTTCTATGAGGGCATGGCAGATTGGACTTTTGGGGACTCTAATCCCGGTGGTACGGCGCTTTGGGTTCACAACCAGGCGCGGTACTGACTTAGTAGCCGGTAGCAAAAAGGTATAAGGCCCTGGAATGAGATGTTTAATAATGCGGTAGGCCGGATCGCTCACTTGCGCGTAGCTGGCCACATTGGAAAGCGAAGAGCATAGAAACGTCAGAGGTTTATCGTTAGCGAGCTGCTTGAGCTGACGTACTCGCTTGATGGCGCTTTTAGATTCTAAGTCGCAGCCGATAGCGTACACCGTATCAGTTGGGTAGAGCATGATTGCGCCCTGGCGAAGCTCGTCGCGCACCCGCTCAATTTCACGGTTTTGGGGTGTTTTAGGATGGATGTTATAAATAGTCGCCATGGCTAGGATGAAGCCCTAAAAAGGATACGAAGCGGCCAGACTATCTTCTCTTTCATCAGAGACTGTTTTCTCTTTTGGTGCGAATGCTTATGAAAACGTTAGCCTACTTAGACTGTCCGACGGGGATCGCGGGTGATATGTGCCTGGGTGCATTGGTTCATGCTGGTGTACCGTTGCCCTACCTAGTCAATCAGCTAGGGCGGCTGGGCGTCCAAGACGAATTTCGGCTGCGAACCGAGATCGTACAGCGCAACCAGCAGGCGGCGACTAAAGTGCATGTGGATTTACTAGAGGGGAATCGCCCTCATCGCCACGATGACCATGGGCACCCTGCGGATTATGAACACAATGAGTCTGAGCATAATCGTGAGTCTGAGCATCATCGTGAGTCTGAGCACAATCATGAGTCTGAGCATCATCACGAGCACCACCACAATAGTCAGAACGAGCATCGCCACAGCGGGCGGCGACTGCCCGAGATCGAAGCGCTCATTCAGCAGGCTAATTTGCCTGAGCGGGCAACGGCCTGGAGCCTGGCGGTTTTTCGGCGACTGGCCAGGGCAGAAGCGACGGTGCATGGCATTACGCCCGAACAGGTGCATTTTCATGAGGTGGGGGCGACGGATGCGATTGTCGATATTGTGGGGACTTGCCTGGGATTGGATTGGCTGAAGGTGGATGGACTGGTGTGCTCGCCGCTGCCGACGGGAAGCGGGACGGTATGGTGTGAGCATGGGCGTTTGCCGGTGCCGGTGCCTGCGGTGCTGAGCATGATGGCGGAGGCGCAAATACCGGTGTATGACAATGGCATTAAAAAGGAGTTGGTGACACCGACGGGATGTGCGATCGCCACTACCCTAGCCCAGTCGTTTGGCACCCCGCCGAGCTTCACTCTCCAGAAAATTGGTTTGGGCGCTGGTAGCCACGACTTAGCAATCCCTAATATTTTGCGTCTGTGGATTGGCAAGGTGAAAGAACTTCCGGCGGTGGCTGGAGAGTTTGTCATGTCAGCGCCAATCGTTGGCCCTGACGTAGCCCAAACGAGCCTTGAACCTATTGTTGAGCTACAAACGCAGATAGATGACTGCTCGCCCCAGGCGATTGGCTATGTATTTGACCTGTTATTTTCAGTCGGGGCCGTGGATGTGTTGACTCAGGCCGTGATGATGAAGAAGAATCGACTTGGCACGCTGCTGACGGTCATATGCCCCGAACATGTGGTCACAGACTGCGAAGGTGTGCTGTTTCGAGAGACGACGACGTTGGGAATTCGGCGGACAGGGCAGCAGCGGTCTGTGCTGGCGCGGGAGATGGTGAGCGTAAAGACGGACTATGGTGCGATCGCCCTCAAGTTGGCCCGCATAGCAGCCGGTGGGACGGTGATGAATGTGCAGCCAGAATACGAGGACTGTGCGCGGGCGGCCAAATCGCTTGGCGTTCCTTGGCAGAAGGTACATCGAGCTGCGATCGCAGCGGCAGAAAAATGTGGCTACTCAGCTTGAGCCCGACGACGTTCTAGCTCTCTGCGAGCGCGTTTTTGGGCGTCTCTAAAGCTGCGAGAGAAAATGCGGAAGTCATCCATCGATTCGGAGGGCTGCATCTGGCCTGTTTGCAACCGGCCTGTGCGAGAAGAAACCTGTACCAGGTTGTACTCTACATTGTTGCTATAAATGGCAAAGGTTACCCCGCAAATCTCCAGAAACTGAATAATGCCCCGGCACTCAGCTTCCATAAAGTGCTTGTAATACTCAATCAGGTTAGCCAGGCGAGCTTCCAAATAAAGCTGAGAGTTTGGTGAAATCAGCACCACTTTCAGCAGCATCACCACCACATTCAGCGGGTTGCCCTGGGACAGTAGCTGCACGAATAGCTGAGAAGGATGCTTTTCATTTTCGGTCGTGAGCAGATCGATCAGACGATTGCAGGTTCTCAGGTTTAAAGATGGATCGACAGAAGTTTGATTGTGCTCTGGGTAAATCTGAGGAATTTTGCTGCCCAGCGCAGGCTCAATCACCGCCAAGAAGTTTGGCTGACTGATAGAAAAGCAAAGATATTCAAGCAGGCTGTCTTTGTAGTCAGCGTAGGTTGACTCGTAAGTTTGCTGCTGAAACAGGCGAGCAATATTACGATAGCTGTATTGCCCCCGGCGCACGAGTATCGCCTTAATGAGCCGCAGTACCTCATCCCCAAGTATAGTAGGGTTCATATACTTGTGGTTTAGCCGAGAAGAGTTTTGCGAAAAGGCCGTATACATGGCCAACTCATGTTTGAACTTATTTTTTAACCGCCGCGACATCGTACGCGCGGCTTCGCGCTGCTCTAGGGAATTGTTTTCGTTGACATATTGGCCAATGAGCTGATAGGCCGCGTAGCGACTGCTCCAACTGCCGGGCGTAGTTGGGCCAATGCGCTGAGTCGCAAACAGTTCTAACTCTTCGAAATCTTTGCTATCTGCAAAGTTAAGCAACCACCTGCGCAAGCGTTTGAGGCTAGGAGACAAGGCCGTTTTTTTGAGACTAGGCTGCTGAAAGAGCTGAAGCAGCGCCTGTATAGCATTACTGTGCCGGGCCAAATCCCAATTGTTAACGCAAATATAGCAGGCCCGCTTAAGCGTATTACGAAACTCGGTTTCGTTATCAGCAAATAAAATTTTGTATAGGAAGGGAGAAACATCCGCGTCAAATGAGTCGCTATGCCCAAAAAAAATAGCCTCAAAGTCTGCAAGGGCTGCTTCGGGAGGCTTTTTTCTGACCGCTTCTAGCAGGTCGTCATAAATTTGCTGCTGTGCCAGATAAAACGCCATCGGCATTGCTGGCAAATCGATGTGGCTCATGCCAGCAATATTGTGGTCAACGTCATCTCGATAAGATTCTGAGTTTTGAAACGCGCCGCCTACAACCATCACAATACGCACGCTGCTTTAAACAGTGCAATTCAGACTGGGATTAGATTGCCCGAAACGACCGCTGAAAGTCGTATTTGATTGAATCTAGTGGATTCTGGTAAGTTGATTTGGGCCGGTCGATTCTGGCCAGTCAATTCTGGCTAGTTGATCTTGGCTAGCTGATCTTGGCTGATTGGTGCCAGGTATAATATATGGGGGCGGAGGGACTTGAACCCTCACGACTTTTACAGTCAACGGATTTTAAATCCGCAGCGTCTACCATTCCGCCACGCCCCCTGAGGTTTTTTTGAGGCTTGCGCCTCTTGGGTAGGTCAGTGTGTTTAGGTCAGTGTGTTTAGCTCAATACCAAACGCATAGACGTCTATTTGACCACCAAGCGGGCATAGGCGCAACCAATCATTAATAAAAAAATGCGCCAGATTAAAGCTGCGGTTCTAGCGTAGCTTACGGCCTACTAGGTCTAATATATAGAGAAGATATATAGAAAATGACCCGACGTATCCTGATGGCCTTTCCTGCACTCGAAACTTCCACACTGCTCGCATTGGCGACCTACGCCATTTTGGGGGGCTTGTATTTAGTCATTGTTCCAGCGGCGCTGCTGTTCTATTTAAAGGCACGCTTTGAGTCGGCTAGTTCAATTGAGCGGCTCGGGGTGTATGGCCTCGTGCTGGTTTTCTTCCCTGGAATGCTGCTGCTCAGCCCTTTTTTGAACTTCCGGCCCCAGCGACGTGAAGTATAGGGATTCAGGGGAGTTGAGGGCTGGCCATGCGACGGATTGACGTGATTGGCATTGGCATTGGCGTGTTTGCGGCTGGCGGCTTACTGTATTTGGCGTTTGCCTGGGCCGGGCTCGATGGCCTGTCGGCGGGTATTTGGAGCCAGGTGGTGCTGGTGGCTGGGCTGCTGGGCTGGACGGCTACCTATGTATCGCGGGCTTTGGGTAAGAAAATGACTTACTATCAGCAGCTAGAAGACTATGAAGATGCTGTTTTGCAAAAGCGCCTGGAAGAACTGAGCCCTGAAGAACTTGCTAGCTTGCAGGCTGAGGTAGAAGCAGAGCGCCTGGTAAAAGAGGCAGACCTGCCGTAGTGATGATGTTGGTGGGGGCGTGCTGACTACCTCTAGGCTTGTGAAGGCGTTCAGGTTACCTGATAATCGATGTTGGTTTCGTAATGATGGTTTCTCGGGCCGGTGAAAGGTGTGCCGGGATGTTTTTATGGTGTCTGTTAAAGAGCAGTTTGATCGGTTGCGCGAGAAAGGGGAATGCGCCCTGATTCCGTTTATTACGGCGGGTGACCCTGATTTGGACATGACGGCCAAAGCGTTGCAGGTGCTAGATGATAACGGCGCAGATTTGATTGAGCTGGGTGTGCCCTACGCGGATCCGTTGGCAGATGGGCCGACGATTCAGGCGGCGGCAACGCGATCGCTCAAAAAAGGCACCACCCTAGAAGCCGTTCTCAAGCTAGTCACAGCGGTCAGTCCTAAGCTCTCAGCGCCGATCATTCTGTTTACCTATTACAACCCGGTACTCAACCGAGGCATAGAAACCTTCTTAAAAGACATCTACGCGGCAGGGGCACGGGGGCTGGTTATTCCCGATTTGCCCCTAGAGGAAATCGACGAGCTGCTAGCTGCCGCTGCGAATATTGGGATTGCCGTCATTTTGCTGGTCGCACCGACTTCACCAGTAGAGCGCATCCAGGCGATCGCCGAACGCTCTCAAGGTTTTGTATACCTGGTGAGCGTCACGGGAGTTACAGGCGCAAGGCAGGAGATTGCTACCCGCGTGGAAGGACTGCTGGGTGACTTACACCAGGCCACCGATAAACCTGTGGGCGTGGGCTTTGGCGTTTCTGAACCTGCCCAGGCCAAGCAGCTAAAAGACTGGGGCGCAGATGGGGTGATTGTCGGTAGCGCTATTGTAAAGCGACTAGCCACCAGCCCACCCGAAGCTGGACTTGCTGCCGTGGGCGAGTTTTGCGCTCAGCTAAAAGCGGCGATTCGCTAGCTGCTTTTACGCCTATTTACCTTCTTGCTTCTCCTTGGCTGACTCTTTCATGAATTTTTCTAACGCCGCCGCGAACTCTTCTGAAGATGACTTTTTCTTCTTAGATTTGGACGGGGAAACGGTGGAGTGAGCGCTGATGAAAATAAAAACGAGCGAAATGACAAAGATGGGGAATAGGGCAGGCATGTAGTCGCGCTTTTATGGTGATGTTTGCTCGGTTTTACACCCTGTCTGGTGACTGTTTTGATTCTCACTGCTTCTGCTCTCTGACATTTCGGTCGATTGACCTAGCAAGTGTTTCTTTATACAGTCATATCTGCAATAATACTGGGTTTTTCTTTTGGAAGCATTACGGTTCACCATTTCTTTAAGCGATTTCACTATGTCTGAGCCATTTTTGTTTAAAGCAATTCAGCCCTACCGCAAGCGGCAGAGCTGAAGGAATCGCGCCATTTAATCTTGTCTAAAGGGCGATTCCCGTAAGGATTTCCAAAGCCGTTTAGATAAGCGGAGAGCTACCGGCGGCTATCGTAGTTCTTTGACGAGCCGCGATCATAGCCACCTCTAGAGCTGCCGCGATCGCGATCATAGCCGCCTTTAGAGCTACCTCTAGAGCCGTCTCTACTCGATCCCGATGAACGGTAATCGTCGTAGCGCTTGCGTTTGGGCGGGTGCGTAGAAGCATGGGCGCTGATGAATATAAAAACAGCGATGATTGCAATGATGGGAAATAATGCTGGCATGGTAGGAACTACCCTGGTTATAAGTTGTGTTCGGCAAAAGCAATGCGCACTGTTGAATTGTGTTCTCGCGGATTGTATTCTTGGACATTTGCCCCAATCCTAAAAAACTGAGCTATTCATAAAAACCACCTTCAGCAGTAATTGCCGTAGGTCGCCTGAATGAACTTCATTTCCTTAGATTGACTTTTCGGACAATACTTAGTTGAAATTGCCGCTTATGACAAAAATTTACATAGACACCACTGCAATAATACTGCCTTTATCAAGGCTTCGCTATATTTATTCTTTTTTAAAGGAATTATGACTTCATCAGCTAGCGTTTGTTAAAGTTTCCTAATTTCTGATAAAGAGGCTGTTTCAATCGTTAGGCACTGTTTTTGGGCGATCGCCCCTCTACAAAGCCGTCTTGATTAATGCAAATTTATACTCTGAGAAAAAATTAATGCTATGGTTACCGTCATTTTTTTGTAGCTTGCGATACGGATAATCCGACAATTTCTATTATTTCTTGGCTGGTGTATCAATTAAACGATGAGCGCACCTGGTACGGATTGGGCGATCGCAATCCCGATCGCTTTTATTCCCCGTCTTTTGACTCAATTTGAGCCACAAATGCTTCTTCAGGTGAGTGATCGGGCGAGTGATCAGATGAGTAATTGGGCGAGTGATGCGTAATGATATGCAAATCTCGCTGCGGGAAAGGAATTTCGATGCCTTTGCGGCGAAGGGCCTTAGCAAGCATAAATAACAGATCGCTTTTAATAATGAATTGGCGGCTAGGCACCGATACCCATACCAGCAGCTCGAACTGGAGAGCGCTGTCACCAAATTCACGAAACAGTACTTGAACTGGCGGCGAGGCCAACACTTCGTCATGTTTAGCGCCGACCTCTAGCAGTAAGTTGCGCACCACCTCAGGATCGGATTTATAAGCGACGCCTACCGGAATACGAATACGGGAAATTGGATTGCGGTGGCTCCAGTTGACAAACTCGTTTTCTAAAAACTTAGAATTCGGCACGATAATCGAAACCTGGTCGAGCGTGCGAATTTCGGCAGATCGTGCTCCAATGCGTTCAACGGTACCGGTTTGCTCGCCAATTTGCACAAATTCACCGACCTGCACGGGCCGCTCAAACACCAGCACCAGGCCACTGCCCACATCTTTGACAATGTTTTGCAAGCCCAAGCCTGCACCCACACCCAAGGCGCTGGCCAGCAACGTTAACGAGCTGAGATTGATGCCCGATGCCTGTAACACAATTAGAGTACCGACAAAGATCAGGCCATAGCGCAGCATGATCGAAATCGCCTCCTGCACGCCCCGGTTAATGCCTGTTTCTTGCAGTACCCGGCGCTTGAGCACATTGGAAATAACCTGCGCGGCCAGGGTCACCAGCAATACCAACGCCAGCACCCGAAAAATATCCAAAATGGAAATTGGCGCATTCCCCAGGGGAATGGTTTTGGCAGTAAATGACTCGTTGAGCTGGGCGATGACTTGGTAGCTAATTTGCCGCGTATCTGGAAAAAGGTTGGTGGCATAAAGGAATGCGGAGATCCAAATACCGCTGCGCAAGAGCAGGAGGGTGGCATTGAGAAAAAGGTTGACAATCGTAAATTTGCCCTGCTCGTCTTCCATCAGCATGGAGCGCAAAAAGTGGTTTAAATGCCCTCGCCACAGCCAGCCAGCCAGCCAGTGAGCGAGCGCAGCCAAGATTGGAATTACTAGCACCATCCACATGTGCTGGCGGATGTAGTCGCTTTGCCGCTGTTCGGTAGACTGCCTGAAGGTCGTTCGCAGTTGCGCTGCCCAGTCTTCTGCCTGCGCGACTGGGGTGAGTCCAAGGGTGTCGCTAGTGGTCACCGTAAAGTTGAACTGTAATTTAGGATCTTCGGTTTCCAGGCTGGGATAGGCTAGCCAAATGGTGGCTAAGTTTCCCTGCTTGGCAATATCGACCTCGATCTCGGGCTGTAGTTCTTGGTCAGCAAACTTCTGTAGGCTTTGGCTGATGATGCTAGCGCGGGCGGCGGCGCTGTTGGTAGCGGCAGTATCGACCACTCGAAACACCGCGCGGCCATCGACGACAACTGGCGCAGAGCGATCGCTAGTGTTCATCATGCTGGTTGGGAACAGGGCTCTGGGCGCGATAAAGGGCAGGGCGATCGCGACGGTAAAGCTCAAAACCGCGCCGATCACCAAACGGATGATGCGGCGATGACTGGGTGGCCGAGAAACGAGGCGTGATCGGTCAGGCCGATCGGGAGGTCGGTTGTTCACAAGTTATCTATGCGCAGGCTTTACTGAGCGCAGGCTTTTACTGAAGATAGGCTAGCGCGGAGACTGATAGCGCTGCATGACAAGCGGTAATGCAGATAGTAACATCAGCAGCGTTAGGCAACAGATCAACGGCCAAAAGCTTCCAGAATTCAAGGCTTCTGCGCCGGTCACGCCGAGCCAGGTATAGGCCAAGGTGCCGGGAACAATGCCAACTAGCGTGCCGATTGCATAGTGCTTTGCCAACACTGGCGTCAAACCCAGCGCAAAGTTGACCACGTTAAATGGAGAAATCGGCGAGAACCGAATTATCAAAACGCACCTCAAGCTGTTGGCTTGCAGCGCGCGATTGAGCTTTTGTAACACGGGGCGGTGGGCAAAGCGGCGCTTGAACCAGTCATGCAGCAGATAGCGGGATAGCCAAAAGGCTGCGATCGCACCCCAAGTCGCCCCAATCACTGACCACACCGTACCCCACCACAGACCGTATACCGCGCCGCCTACAACTACCAGCAGCGTCCCCGGAATGCCTATAGCGTTAGCAACCACGTGAGCCGCCACAAACATGCCCACGCTACGAACCGGCGAGCTACGAGCATCTGAAAAAAATTGAACCAGGGTCTCGCGGTTGAACATCATCGCCAGTATTTGCCACCCGATATAGTGACCACAGAGCGAAACCGTAGCCGCAAGGGTAAAAAGACCCAGAAACCCTAAGGCTTTTTTGTTGACGATCACCATCATCCTCTAAACCATGTCCGTCGAAGCTTCTTCAGTCTCGGGGACGGACTCTTTGAGCGCTTTGCGGGCAATTTTGGCGATATAAAGTGAGATCGCCACGATGGTGACAAAGATTAAGATTTTGATAATCCAGCTAATGACCGGATTAGAGGGTGCTTCGCCAGAGCCCAGCATGGCCAGATCGCCAATTAATGAGCCCAGATAAACGTACATAATGGTGCCGGGAATGATGCCAGTGGTTCCGATTACGTAATCTTTGAGGGAGACTTTGGTGAGGCCCAGCGCATAGTTCAGCAGGTTAAAGGGAAAGGCGGGGGAAAGGCGAATCAGAAAAATCAGCTTGAGTCCTTCTTCGGCGATCGCATTATCTAACGCATTAAAAAAGCTATTGCCTGCTACCTTTTTGGCAATCCAATCGCGGGCGACAAAGCGACCGACCAAAAAGGCCGCCGTAGCCCCCAACATGGCCCCGATAAAGACCAAGATGGAGCCCTTAACCACGCCAAACACGAAGCCAGCGCCCAGGGTGACGATAGAAGCTGGCAGAAAGGCGACGGTGATGGCGATATAGACCAGAATGAAAACGAGAGGGGCGATCGCGCCCAATCCATTAATCCATTCCACCAAATTCACAAGCTGCTGCTGCAACTGCCCAAAAATAGCAAACGGCCCCGAGGCTTGAGCCGCCCCTTCTTGAGCCAGGGCCGGGGCAGCCGCTAACAGTACTGCGCCCGATAGAAAAAACGACATAAGCTTAAAAATGCGACGCCACTGTTTTGAACGCTTGAGTGAGTAGTGAGCTTCTAAATGAGTAGAGGGCTGATGCGATAAAAGAGGCATGAGATCATTCCTTTACTGAATATATAGAGTGAACAAACTGAGAGATGGTGAACAGCGCGTTACAACAAGGAGCCGCCACAGCTAGACCCACTGCCCGCTGTACAGCCGTAACAGTAGGGGCGAGTGGCAATTTGCTCAATCACATCCAAACTATCAGCCGCCAGTAGCTTTGCTACCGTTACCGGCTGGCCATCTGCCCCTTTGGCAGGCAACTGCTCCATCTGGTTAAAGTCACAGTCGTACACATTGCCCAGGTAATCAACCGACAGCTCGTTGCGGCACATCAAATGCTCTACCGTACTGGCATTGTGGTGAGACGCTAAAAACTTCAGATATGGCTGATGTAGATGGCGATGCTGCAAATGGAACTTAGTACGGCCAATCGGCAAATTGGTAATTGTAAATAGGTGATTAAAGGTAATGCCGAAATGCTCGCTCAAGTAAGCGGTGTAGTCTTTTTGCAATCCTGCCTGGCCCGGCGTTAGCGAAAAGTCGTCATCCATCGGTACAGGCGGATTGTAAACCAAATCCAGTATTAAATTAGGATCGCTGCCGTAGCCCAAGGCGTTTAGCATTTGAATCGCGTGAATAGAATCTTGATAAACGCCCTGCCCGCGCATGGTGTCAACGTTGCTTTCTAAATAGCAGGGCAGTGAAGCCACTACATGCAACCCCTGCGCTGCAAAATATTCGGGCAAGTCTTCGTAGCCAGGTTCAAAAAATATGGTCAGGTTAGAGCGCACAATCACTTCTTTGCCCTTGGCTCTAGCCGCTTCTACCAGAGGCCGAAAGCCGTAGTTCATCTCGGGCGCACCGCCGGTCAAGTCAACGGTTTGAATTTGCTCAAAGCGGTTGATCACTGCCAGCAGTTGCTCGCAAACATCCGGCGATAGCTCTTCGGTGCGGTGCGGGCCAGCTTCCACATGGCAATGGCTGCAAGCTAGGTTGCAGCGGCGGCCCAGGTTGATTTGCAGCACACTAATTGCGTTTTTAGTCAGGGGAGCACCCAGGGTTTTTTCAAAGGGCGTAATTGAGGGTGAAACTTGTCTTGTGGGGGCGGCAGATGTTTGAACGGGTTGGGTAGCAGGCGTTTGAACCATAGGAATGGAAAGTATGGAGTAAAAAGGGGGCAGCGGCTAATAAAACAGCCTTTCTATTTCCACAAGCTTAATGTTTTCTATGGACGGCTGTTCTTTTAAGGCTGCTTTATTAGTAAGGGGCAATGCTGAGTTTTTGCTTAGAACAGGATGGGAGAGGCCAAAAAAAGTTCTCAAAATCTGCGCGGGTGCATCTGTGTCAAAACCTGTGGTCTCTATCAGCGTCCTCTCAGCCTTGTAAAGTATCGTTGAAACAAGTTGTTCCTCTACGACGCTATCCAGACGTTCTTCTAAGCTGCGCATGAAATCTGTTGTCGATCCTAATTCCATTCAGTTCCGACTCACGATTGGGATGGTGCTAGCCTCTATTTTGGGCATTGGTGGGTTCACTGGCTGGATGAACTTTCGGGTGCGACAACTGTTGGTACAACGGCATAAAGACAATGCGTTGTTGGTGGCCTCGCGCCTGGGCGAAGATGCCGAATTGTTCGAGCGAACTATGGTGGTGCCGGTAGCGCTCTCTAAGGCGATCGCGTACCGCGAACAAACAGATGTGGCGATTTGGGTGATGGCCCCGGATGGCCAAACCATTGCCCAGTCGGAAACGCTGAAAATGGGATCGTGGAAAGCAGACGGCTTTTCGACGGCGGTGATGGAGCAGGTGATGGGTAAGCATGGTCTGGACGTCATCACCATTCAAGATCGCACCCTGGTAACCTGCTCTAGCCCTTTGAAAGTCGATGGTCAATTGGTGGGCGATTTGTATGTTGTCGATGACATTACCGAAGATCAAAACAGCCTTTCGCGGATTACACGAACGCTGGCGCTCTCTAGCTTGCTAGCGATTGGGGTGGGGGCGATCGCCACGTCCTTGTACATCAGCCGTTCCCTGCGCCCCATCCGCAAAATGAACCGCCTGGCCGCCAATATTTCTGCCGACAATCTGGCCAGCACCCGCCTGGAGTTTGACCGTGCCCCCACCGAAGTGCAGCAGCTTGCCCAAGCCTGCAACACCATGATCTCTCGCCTGTCGGACGCTTGGGATCAGCAAAAGCGGTTTGTCAGCGATGTCTCTCACGAGTTGCGCACGCCGCTGACGCTGGTACATGGCTATTTGCAAAGCACGCTGCGCCGCAGTGACAACCTGACGCTGCCGCAGAAAGAGGGGCTAGAAATTGCCGCAGACGAGGCTGACAGAACGATTCGCCTGCTGCAAGATCTGTTAGATTTAGCGCGAGCAGACGGCGGTCATATTCGCTTTCATATAGAGCAGCAGCCTTTGCAGACGGTGGTGAGTGAAGTGCTAGAGGTGAGTCAGTATGTGAGCGATCGCATTCATTCAGACTTGCAGCCAGTGGTGGGACGGTGCGATCGCAATCGCCTGAAGCAAGTTTTGATTAACCTGATTGACAATGCTCTAAAGTATTCGGAAGCCGATCAGCCGGTTAAAGTGGTGTTAAGGCGGATGGGCGATCGCGCCTGTATCGAAATCCACGACCTCGGACGCGGCATTCCGCTAGCAGATCTCACTAAAATATTCGATCCTTTCTACCGCGTTGATGAAGATCGTTCACGGACAACGGGTGGTACGGGGCTGGGCTTATCAATTGTTAAAACTTTAGTAGAAGGAATGAACGGTACGCTGAAAGTTCAGTCAAAAGTAGGCGAAGGCAGCGTCTTTACTGTTAGCCTACCGACATAATCGCAACCACCGCATAAATGACAGGAAGCAACAACAATGGCTGAACCCGCCGCCCGCATTTTAGTTGTCGAAGACGAAGAAAAGCTCGCTAAATTTGTGCAGCTAGAGCTAGGCTACGAAGGTTACGAAGTCACTGTTGCCAACGATGGCCTCAGCGGACTGATGGCCGCTAGAGATACCGAGCCCGATTTGATTTTGTTGGACTGGATGATGCCGGGTCTGACCGGGGTCGAAGTCTGCCGTCGGTTGCGAGCCACCGGCGCAATGATGCCGGTAATTTTGCTGACGGCAAAAGATGGCATTGAAGATCGCGTCGCTGGCCTCGATGCGGGCGCAGATGACTATGTTCTCAAGCCTTTTAGCATTGAAGAATTGCTGGCGCGGGTGCGGGCACATTTGCGGCGCAATCAGCCAGACGATCCAGAGGCGTTTCAGTTTGGCGACTTGACCTTGAGCCGGAAGACCAGAGAAGTTACGCGGGGCGATCGCCCGATCGAGCTGACGGCCAAAGAGTTTGATTTATTAGATTATTTAATCTCGCATCCTAAACAGGTATTGACACGCGATCGCATTCTCGAAGAAGTCTGGGGCTACGACTTTATGGGCGACTCTAACATCATCGAAGTCTACATTCGCTATTTGCGCCTGAAGCTAGAAGCCAACGACGAAAGCCGCTTAATTCAAACCGTTCGCGG
>JBAQZP010000045.1:0-13161 GCA_049791095.1 Phormidesmis sp. | reverse complement strand
GGCTTACGCTGGTGGGTCTGCACTGGTTAATGGCATCGCTGTCGTTTCGCCTACCTGTGATAGAGACTTGGGTAAAGGGTCGGCCTCGGACAATCGTACAAGATGGTCAGATGAACCACGGCGCGCTCAAAACGGCGGGTCTGACCGAACAAGATTTAAAGATGGCCTGCCGAACAGCGGGCAGTCCAACTGACCTTGACCAAATTGCTCTGGCGGTTTTGGAACCCAATGGCTGTATCAGTGTCATTCCGCAATCCTCTAAACAGCCCTCTGAGGAACCGTCATCCGTTCAAGTCGTCGATATTTCTATTGAAGACAACGTTCAAACTGTTCACATTCTTATCCATCGAGAATAACGGTATTTCAGGCAGTGAAGGGAGTGAGCGCCGGGCCAGCGCGATCGCCATCAGCTTTTTTGAGTCGCCGTAGGGAGCAGCCATTGTTCAACTGAAAAGCCCCAGACTTTAGCCGTAAGAGTCTGAGGCTAATGGTACTTGAATGACTGATAGAGGCGATCGCCTACCGGCCCAAGCCAATGTATTGGAAGCCTGCTTGCTCTAGCGTCTTCTGGTCGAGGAAATTACGACCGTCAATCATCACAGGCGCATTCATCAGGCTAGCCATTTTGTTGTAGTCCAAGTGCTTGAACTTGGCCCAATCTGTCACCAGTACCAATGCATCACAGCCATCGGCCAAGCGCTCCGGATCAGTTTCTACAATCACACCCGAAAGCCCTTGGCTTACGCCGCTTTGGGAAACAATTGGGTCATAGGCTTTGACCTTTGCGCCCAACCGGTTCAAGCTTTCGATCATAATCAGCGAAGGCGCATCGCGCATGTCGTCGGTATCAGGCTTAAAGGTCAGGCCCAATAAGCCGATAGTTTTGCCTTTCAAAATTTTCAGCACTTGCTGAAGCTTTTCGACTGTGAGCAATCGCTGGCGCGTATTTACATTGATGGTGGCCTTCAGCAGTTCAGCTTCATAGCCGTAGTCCTCGGCAGTATGCAGCAATGCCGAGACATCTTTGGGGAAGCAAGAGCCGCCCCAGCCAATGCCAGCCTGCAAAAACTTGCTGCCAATGCGCGAATCCAGGCCGATGCCTTGGGCGACCTGGGTGACGTCGGCACCGACGCGATCGCAAATATTCGCCACTTCATTAATAAAGCTAATCTTCGTCGCCAAAAATGCATTCGACGCATACTTCACCATCTCTGCCGAGCTAAGGTCAGTCACCACCACAGGCACCTCAGGCGCAGAAACATCTTCAGCAAACTTGCGCTCGACGATGGGTGTGTACAGCTCCTTCATCATGCCGATAGCCTTTTCGCTATTGCTACCTAGCACAATGCGATCGGGGTTAAAAGTATCGTACACCGCCGATCCTTCTCTCAAAAACTCAGGGTTGCTCACCACATCAAACGCCGCCTCTTCCGGTGCCTTCTGCCGCTCAGCGATGCCGTCGAGCACAATCATCCGCACCCAGTCACCCGAGCCAATCGGCACAGTAGATTTGTTCACAATGACTTTGTAACCACCGTTCAGATTCTCGCCAATGCCGCGAGCGACGGCTTCGACATAGCGGGTGTCGCTTTCGCCAGTAGGCAGTGCAGGCGTACCCACCGCAATGAACAAAATATCGCCATGGTTAACGCCCGCCCCCAAGTCAGACGTAAACTCTAAATTGCCAGACTCCATCGAAGACTTCATCAAATCAGAAAGCCCCGGCTCATAAATTGGCGACTGCCCCGACTTCATGAGCTGAACTTTTTCTTCGTTGTTATCGACACAAATAACATGATGACCAATGTGAGATAGACACACACCCGTTACCAGACCTACATAGCCAGTTCCAATGACGCATACACGCATGATGATAAGACTCTCTAATTTTTACGACTGTAGTGGATGAATACTGAGTTGATTCGTAGCTGAAGTGACAATCTAAGAAGCCGCGATCGCTGCTGCACTTTTACCCTGGCGAAGCTTTGCGCTCAAAGTGCCATTCGCTTCCATCCGAGCACGAAAATCGGCAATGGTTTTTTCCAGGCCCGCTTCAAGCTGTACGCTGGGCTCCCAGTTCAAGAATTCTTTGGCTTTCGTAATATCGGGCTGACGACGTCTGGGGTCGTCTTGCGGCAAAGGCTTGTACTGCACCTCAGCGTCTGGATTTACCATTCTTTGAATCGTCTCGGCTAGCTCCAAAATGGTGTATTCGCCAGGGTTACCAATATTAATAGGGCCGGTTTTCTCGCTGTTCATCAAGCGAATAAAGCCTTCCACCAAATCAGAGACATAGCAAAAACTGCGCGTTTGAGATCCATCGCCATACACGGTCAGAGGCTGACCGCTCAGAGCCTGCACAATAAAGTTGCTCACTACTCGGCCATCGTTTTCTAACATGCGGGGGCCATAGGTATTGAAAATGCGCACCACCCGAATATCGACATCATTTTGGCGGTGGTAATCGAACGCCAGGGTCTCGGCCATGCGCTTGCCTTCGTCATAGCAGCTACGGATGCCGATGGGGTTGACACTACCGCGATATTCTTCAGGCTGGGGATGAACTTCAGGATCGCCATACACCTCTGAGGTAGAAGCCAGGAAAAACCGTGCCTTAACGCGCTTAGCCAGACCCAGCATGTTAAGTGTACCCAGCACATTAGTCTTGACCGTTTTTACCGGGTTGTACTGATAGTGAACGGGTGAGGCTGGGCAGGCAAGGTGATAGATTTGATCGACTTCTAATCGAATCGGCTCTGTAATGTCGTGACGAACCAGCTCAAAGTAAGGATGATCCATCCAGCGCAGAATATTGCGTTTGTGCCCGGTGTAGAAATTATCTAGGCAGATAACCTCATGGTTAGCTTCCATCAGCCGGTCAATCAGGTGGGATCCGATGAAGCCAGCACCCCCGGTAACTAAAATTCTCATAGATTTGAATGTCTGATAGGGATATCAACAGCTAACCCAAAACCAAATGGCCAAAGTACCCGAATTCAGGTCAATAGGCTATGGCGGTGGGCTAACGTTTGGCGGTGGCGGTAGGCTAGGCCCCGCAAATGACAACAGCGCTTTGCGAAAACCTGCTTTCAGAAGAACTGTCAAGCGGCTGTCTTAAACTGCCTAAAAATGTAACAAGGTTTTTTGATTCTGATTAACAAAATCGCAGGGTTTCACTAAAACTTCAACCGTTCCTATAAATACCCGAAAAGTTTGATACGTTATCAAAATTCAGCGGAATAACCGGCAGCAGCTACGTATTAAAGGGGCGAGGCGGTTGCCTTAGCTACTCGGCGTCAGCTTCAGTACGGCCATAAAGGCTTCTTGTGGGACATCGACTGTACCGATTGACTTCAGACGCTTTTTACCTTTAGCCTGCTTTTTCAGCAGCTTTTTCTTACGAGAAATATCGCCGCCATAGCATTTGGCCAAAACATCTTTACGTAAAGCTGGGATGCTTTCACTGGCAATGATGCGGCTACCGATGGAGGCTTGAATTGGAATTTTGAACTGATGGCGCGGGATTAGTTCTTTGAGTTTTTCGGTCAGGGCGCGGCCCACATAGTAGGCTTTGTCTTTATGCACGATGGCCGCAAGCGGATCGACTTTGTCACCATTGATCATCACATCTAGTTTGACGAGGGCGTTGGTGCGATAGCCAATCAGGCTGTATTCCATGCTGGCATAGCCCCGACTACGCGACTTCATTTGGTCAAAAAAGTCGGTGACAATTTCGGCCAACGGCATTTCGTACATCAGGGTAGTGCGTCCTGGCGTCAGGTACTTCATATCTTTAAAGTCGCCTCGCCGCTTTTGGCACAGTTCCATCAGGGTGCCAACAAATTCCTCGGGGGTAATGATGTCTACCTTGACGTAGGGCTCGTCAATCTTTTCGCGCTGCTGCGGCTCGGGCAACATGCTGGGATTGTCGATTTCAATCACCTCACCTTTGATGGTGGTCACTCTGTAAATCACCGAAGGCGCGGTGGTAATCAAATCTAGGTCGTACTCGCGCTCTAGCCGCTCTTGCACAATTTCCATATGCAGCAGGCCGAGGAAGCCGCAGCGAAAGCCAAAGCCCATAGCGCTAGAAGTTTCGGGTTCGTATTGCAAGGCTGCATCGTTCAGCCGCAGCTTGTCAAGGGCCTCGCGCAGGTCTTCGTACTGGTCAGAATCGGTGGGAAATAGGCCGCAAAAGACCATGGGCTTGGCTTCTACATACCCGGCTAAAGGCTCTGCGGCGGGTGCTTTGACCAGGGTGATAGTGTCGCCAACTCTGGCATCTTCTACCGATTTGATCGAGGCGGAGATGTAGCCCACTTCGCCAGCGTGAAGTTCATCGACCTGCACCTGATTGGGGGAGAGTACACCGAGTTCGTCGATGTCGTATTCTTTGCCAGAGGCCATTAAGCGGATGCGATCGCCCTTGCCAATCACCCCATCCGTCACCCGAAAATACACGATCACCCCGCGATAGCTGTCGTAATAGCTATCAAAAATCAGCGCTCGCACCGGCTTTTCAGTCGTATCTGCCGGGGGTGGCACCAGGTAAGTAATCGCTTCTAAAATTTCGCTAATGCCAATGCCTTCTTTAGCCGAAGCTAGAATCGCATTGCTACAGTCAAGCCCCACCACTTCTTCAATTTCTGCGCGAACTCGCTCCGGGTCAGCCCCTGGCAGATCTACTTTATTAAGCACCGGAATAATTTCTAGGTCATTATCAATCGCTAAATACACATTCGCCAGCGTCTGCGCTTCTACCCCCTGGGAGGCATCGACCACCAGCAGCGCCCCTTCGCAAGCCGCCAGGGATCTAGAAACTTCGTAGGTAAAGTCCACATGCCCCGGCGTATCGATCAAGTTCAGCACATACGCTTCACCGTCTTTGGCGGTGTAGTTCATCCGGGCAGCTTGCAGCTTGATGGTGATCCCGCGCTCTCGCTCAATATCCATCGAGTCGAGAAATTGGGCTTTCATGTCGCGATCGCTCACCGTACCCGTGGTTTGCAGCAGCCGATCGGCTAGCGTAGACTTGCCGTGGTCGATGTGAGCAATGATAGAAAAATTGCGCAAGCGTGAAACGGGTACGTCGGTCATGAAGGGCTACAGAAACATTTGTAAGAAAACCTAGCCTTAACTATAGCGCTGGCTATATACCGTTGAAACATGCACTGATGTGATGTCATCGCCAATAATCTGACCAATAAGCGATAATCTTGATTAGAGCTTGCTGAGAGTTGCCGCCTAAGAGCTGCCGCCGCGCTCACCGACATCTACTGCCGCCGTTCCATTATTTCTAGACGATTTTTGGACACCCTTAAGTCCTCGATTTAGAAGTCCTCGATTTAGCGCGATGCCCCGGTCTACCCACTCCTCTTCGCCCATTGAACCCGCATCCATCCCAGAGCCACGCAGGGCACTGGGAGAAAGCGCCCACCTTGAGAATAGATTGAAAGTAGGCACCAGCGAGCCCACAGACGTCTTGGTAGTGACGCATACCGTGCAGGGCGAAATTCTATCGATTCACTGGCCCCCCATCAACGATTGCCAAAACTGTGAAGAATTAGCCGGTGACTCGGTAGTAGCGCTTTTTGGGCCAGTAGCGGTTGTGCCCTATCTCCAGCGAGTACAGCAGGTCATCGACACCCAAAAGCCCGAAGAATTTCAGTGCGTTGTGCGCTGCGGCCATCAGCCCATCAGCTTCGAGTTTTTGCTCAGCCCATTGCCCCCAGAAGCCCTGGGCGCATCGCCTACAACAGAAACGGGCAAAACCGCCGGAGTCGTTGGCGTAGGCCGCCGCATCTTGCCAGAAAGAAACCATTTAGCCGAGGTTACACTATCGAGCACCTTAGGCACAGGCGGAAATAACTACTACGCGCTGCTGTCGAATGTCGCCTCTAATATCCGCAAAACGCTTGATCTTCAGACTATTTGGCAGCAAACGGTGAATGGCCTTGGCAATATGCTTGGGTTAGATCGCTGCCTGGTATGTGACTATTCGCAGGCAATGCAAACGGTAACCGTCGTCGCCGAGCATTACCGAAGCGATTTGCATCCTTGCTTGGGCAAAACTTTTGATTTATCGGTTAAATCTGACTTTTTAGAGACGCTGCAAAGCCTGGAACCTGTTATTTCTGACTTTGGCAAAGGCGAAACCGACCAGCCCTATACCGTACTGACGGTCGCAACCTGCTATCAAAACGCGCCCAATAGCATTTTGGTGTTGCAGCAGCCGCCCCATCGACCCTGGCAACCGTTTGAAATTGAGCTAATTCAAGAGCTAACCGATCAGGTTGGAACGGCCATTGCCCATGCCAAGCTGTTTTCTGAAAGCCGCAGCATCACTCAAGAACTGCGCAAAAAATCTTACGCGCTGCGGCAGACCAATGACGAGCTGATCCGCAAGCATGATGAATTAAAAGCCGCTAAGCGACAGGCCGAGGAAGCCTCGCGGTTAAAGAGCGATTTTTTAGCCAATACCTCTCATGAGCTGCGGACGCCGCTGAACGGCATGATTGGCTTTTTGCGGCTGGTGCTAGACAACATGGCCGATGACGATGACGAGAAAACTGAGTTTATTCAGGAGTCGCATAACTCGGCTATTCATCTGCTGAACTTGATTAACGATGTGCTCGACATTGCCAAAATTGAAGCGGGCAAAATGAATTTGGACATGCGGGAAGTCAATCTCAAAGAGCTGCTGCTCGAAATTGATAATTCTATGCGACCGCATGTGGAAAGAGGGGGCCTGACGTTCGACATTCAGCTACCGGCTACGCTGGACGAAATTAAGCTATATGGTAACTACCAGCGAATCAAGCAAGTGCTGCTGAACCTGATAGGCAATGCGAATAAGTTCACCCATGAGGGTGGCATTACAATCAGCGCCGAAATTAAACCGCAACCGTTTGAATTTGAAGATCAAACCTGGCCGGGCTTGGTCAAGCTCAGTGTGGCCGATACTGGCATTGGCGTGTCTTTGGAAAAGCAAGATCGGCTGTTTCAAACCTTTAGCCAGGTGGATAGTGCTCGCACTCGTCAGTATGAAGGCACAGGATTGGGGCTAGCCATTTCTCAGCGGCTGGTCGAGGCGATGGGGGGGAAGGTGCAGTTTATTAGTATGGGTGAGGGATTGGGCTCGACGGTGACGTTTACGGCAATTCTGTATCAGGAGCCGGTGATGGATTTGGGGCCAGGGGATTAGGCGGATCTACGAAGTGCGATCGCGCCCCCGCCGTCATCTCCAATTTCTCAGCGATTCCCTGCCAGTCTTCAGCCGTGAGCTGATCGATGGTGGTACTAATCGCCGCCTGGTAGCGCTTGAGCGATCGCAACATTTCATCTCGGTTGTACTGAGCCATCATCAGCCCCAACTCTGGATTGCCGCCGCCCACGCGGCTGGTATCTCTAAAGCCAGAGCTAGCGAGCTGCTGCGCCAAAGTCAGCACTTCAGCGTCGGGCTCTTGCATAACGGCATAGATTAAATTGGCGCTGACCATCACTGGCAAATGCGAAATCCAGGCAACCGCGCGATCGTGAGCTTCGGGGGTACAGTAGAAAAGCTGGGAACCTAGCTGTTGGGCAATTTTTTCGAGGGTGGCGATCGCCTTAGGTTTAGTACCAGGTAAAGGCGTTATTACATAAGGCCGATCCTTAAAAATGCCGCGTTCGGCAGCGCCCAATCCAGCCTCGCTTTTGCCGCTCATCGGGTGAGCGCCCACAAAATACGGCCAGTACTGGGTTGCCTTTTCGGTAATCGCCGACTTAACAGAGCCTACATCAGCGATCACAGTATCAGGTGCCAGAACATTCGCTAGCTGAGCCACTAGCGGCACAATGGTCGCAATCGGGGTACAAATGATCACCACTTCGCAGGGCCGCAGCGTGGCCAGATCCGGGCTAGCTGTGTCTACTGCATGGCAATTGACCGCTTCAATGCAGGTCTGCTCGCGTCTGGCAACGCCATATACCTGGTAGCCTTCAGCCTTCAGGTCTAGCCCCAAGCAGCCCCCGATTAACCCCAAACCAACAATTCCGATATTCATCATATTGCTCTCTTTTTATCTCTGTATTTACCCTCACCGGGATTGGCCATATCAGAATGGATGAATGGGGATGTGTCACAATAAAAGCCGTTATTGAAGGGCTTTGCCGACAGTCGGCTTGCCACCTACCCACCCATTGCTACGCCTGTGATCGAAACAGAAGTCCATCAGCGCCTTCGGGCTTACTTACGAGAGCAGGGGCATACCCAGTGGCCTCATCATTTGACCATGGCTCGGCTGGTGGCCAGGGCGTTGCGCGTGGGCCGCAGCGCCTTGATGCAAACCGACAGCCTCGCCGCCTATCAGGGCAATCATCGCCTCAGCTACCTGATGCCTGCCCTGCTGTGGCCAGAGCCCGCTATTCTGGCACTGCCCGCAGCTATCCTCGAAACGGTGCTAAGACAAGACATTCCGAACTTGCAGCAGTGTTTGCCTGTAGTCAAGGCGGTGCAGGCGGGCGATCGCTGGCCGGATAATAATTTTAGGGGTTTGTTGGTCACTTCGGCACAGGGCTGGCTAGGCGATCGCCTCAGGGCCGGCCACAAATTTCCAGCAGGCATTCCTACTTTAATTGACGGCGCAGGCGAATTAGAGCGCTGGGCACGCGAGCAGCTCAGCTCGTCTTTATCGGCCAAAAGTTGGGAGGCACTGATGCTGGCCTACCCCGGCCAGCAGTCATTCATTCGCGACATGCGGGTGCGCATAACCCACGCCATTTTTCAACATCCGGCCAACCCGTATGGTTGTCACCTGATCGAAGAACCCGAGAAAACACTGCTGTGTGAGCTATACGAACTGCTTGAGAGCGACAGCGGTAGCGGACGAATGCCCAAGCCGTGGCCGCAGTTTTGGCAGCGGTTTTCTCAGCCAGATCGATTGGCTTGGAGCCAGCCAGATCGCGAATCGGGCAGCCTGGTGCTGCGCTGTGGGCCGTCAGATATTCAGGGTCACCTGGCCCCCGTATGGGCGCAGCAGCCGGTCGTGCTCATGGGCGCGGCGTTGGACGCAGATACTCGGGCAGAGCGATATCGCGATCGCCTCGGCCTCGGCGAAATGACCTGTCTGAGCTTTGGCCCAGATCGGCATCACGATTTGGTGCAGCTATACCTGCCCGATCATCTGCCCATGCCCAACACCAGCCACTTCAAAGCGGCGGTGCTACAAGAAATTCGCTCGTTATTAGGCGCTAGAAGCATTGCCGATAGCCCGACCGTGATCGTGGTTGGGGATGTACCCCTAAAAGCCCAAATAGCGACAATTTTAGCGGCTGAGTTTGGCTCACGGGTACAAGTAGAAGGCGCGATAGCGGGCGACGGTATTTTGATTACGGGTTGGGAGTACTGGCGATCGCACCAGGCAAACTTTGCCACCCCAGGGCTACTGATTATCACCACCTTGCCCATTCCCTCACTAGAAAATCCGTTGGTCGCCGGGCGAGTGGCCACCTATAAACGCCGCCGTCAGGATTGGTTCAAAGCCTATCTGCTGCCCGAGGCCCTGAGTGAATTGCAACATGCGGTGGCTCCGGTGCGATCGCATCCCAGCCCCAACGGCGGCGTTGTCGCCCTGCTCGACAACCGGGTTAACTATCGCAGCTACGGCAGGCATATCCTGGCCGCGCTCAGCCCGGCAGCCCGCAGCAGCTATCTAGACGCCGCCTGGTTCAATCTCAGTGCGCCCGCCTCAACCCATCGTTCTTCAACAAATCGTTAATTTCGTAGGCACATTGGCAAATTTATTGGGCTTGGCCGCTATTATGAGGGTTGAGAATCTTTGAATAAAACCTTTGAACGAAACCGGATAGTGCAATGGGAGAATCTAAGCGCCGCAAAGAATCTATGGGTGAAGGCTATGGCAAGCCAGAACCCGCGTTTCCGGGATTGCCCATCAGCAAAGAGACCGCTGCAAAATTTGTTTCTTGGACAACCAAAGGCGCTTGGATCGGCATTATTTTAATGATTGTGACCTGGCTGACCATTCGCTTTATTGGCCCAGGATTTGGCTGGTGGACAGTGGTAAACTAACCGCTATACCGTCAAAGCACTGTCTTCATAGACTCTCTTCCCTTCATAGGCCCTCTTCCCTTCATAGGCCCTCTTCTATGTCTTTAGCTATATTTTTTAGGTGTAGTTACTGACATGCTACGCCAATTTTTATTATTTCTTTGATCCCCAAGTAGGGACTTCTCGTTATTACGGCCCATGGTGCGTTAGAACGAAGAGGTACCAGTGAAAATACTCTCTGCGCCGATTGCAAAATGACGCGCCGCGACGAAACTACGCTGAATTGACTGGCACAGTCTGAAAAAAGCATAAAGGCAAAAGCGATAAGCTACTCGGAAGCATCGGCAAGTGCTTCCGAGCGAAGTGGCTTTTTGTCAGGGGGTGGGGTGGATAGCCTCGCTACAGTTTAGGAATTGTTGAGCTGGTATTTTGAGAAACTGAAAGGCGCTGATAGCCGACCAGGCAGTTAGGGTATCTTGCGGTATCTACCTGCCAAAGTTGTTATAAAAGTTTACGTTTTAATTACCCCTTTACCGGTAGCTCTATTTGCGAGCTTTTTATACGCATAGCAGGGGCTAGGCTGCTACTTAAGATTTTCCTTAAGAAAAACTTAAGTATTTTATGTAGAATCTATTGAATGGTGTAGGAAAAAGACATGTTCGTCAGACTTGCAAATCAACACCGGCAGTTCGTCCAAGATCTGGTTTTAGATCTTAAGGCGCTGGCGGTTGTATTAGAGAAGAGAGGCTATTTGGCCTCTTGTTATACCTGTGGCGGCGATCTCAACAGCGCCTC
The DNA here is from genome assembly GCA_049791095.1 of Phormidesmis sp. Taxonomy (GTDB): domain Bacteria; phylum Cyanobacteriota; class Cyanobacteriia; order Phormidesmidales; family Phormidesmidaceae; genus Phormidesmis. The sequence goes on along the minus strand of JBAQZP010000045.1, from coordinate 2,318 downwards.
ATTTATGGTGAGCCTGGGCGGCGACCATCTCATTCGCTTTTTGGTGTCCGACTATGGCATCACCTGGACAGAGATGCGCGACGACCGCGAGTTAATGAAGTTGGAAGGCGCTGAAGCCATCAATCAGCTTCAAGAACTCGCTAACCTGGTCAAGTATCAGGTCAGTCCTGCTGAGTGCGAAGTTTCCGCATAAAAAGTGTTTCGCGGACTCGGCTTAATTGAACCCTCGATTTTAGCAGGAATTGATTAGCCCCCAAACATTGTTTAGCTAGCTGCAGGCAGCAGACTTCTCAACATATTATGGTTTTCTTTTTTTAAGCCTGGGCTTTCATTAGCGCCAGGCTCATTTATTGTTTGGGGGCGATCGCGTCTAACCGCAAGGTCTATACCATCAGGGCAACTGAGGGCTATGCAAGAATCTCTGCTGTGCTCAGAGCTGTGCGGACTTCTTGCTCTAGCTGCTGGGCAAAGTCAGGCGTTTGCGACAGGTGCAGCACGGCGTTATCTCTCCCTTGGGCAAAGTTGATACCCTGATAGCTGTACCAGACGCCTTTACGTTCTATCGTACCGGTTTGCTCGGCTAAATCCACCACACAGCCCAGATTAGAAATTCCTTGACCAAACAGAATATCGAACTCGGCAATGCGGAACGGCGGCGCAATTTTGTTTTTGGCAACTTTGACTTTAACCCGGTTACCAAACTGCTCGGTGCCTCTTTTGAGCGTTTGAATGCGCCGAATATCTAGTCGCACTGAAGCGTAGAACTTCAGGGCGTTGCCGCCAGTGGTCACTTCTGGACTGCCGTAAACGACACCGATCTTTTGTCTGAGCTGGTTGAGGAAAATAACGCTGCAGCCTGATTTGCCCAGATTGCCGGTAATTTTTCGCAGGGCCTGGCTCATCAATCTTGCCTGCAATCCCATATGCGAGTCACCCATTTCACCCTCTATTTCGGCGCGGGGCGTGAGTGCAGCCACAGAATCGATCACGACCATGTCTACCGCTGCCGAACGCACTAGCTGATCGGTAATTTCCAGGGCGGTTTCGCCGCTGTCGGGCTGACAGACAAGCAGGCTATCGATATCTACACCAATCGCAGCGGCATAAAGCGGATCGAGGGCATGTTCGGCATCGATAAAGGCGGCGGTGCCTCCTTGGGCTTGAATGGCGGCGATCGCATGCAGTGCCAACGTCGTTTTTCCCGCGCTCTCTGGGCCATAGATCTCAATCACACGGCCCTTGGGCAAGCCCCCTCCCAAAGCCATATCCAGCGGTAGTGCGCCGCTAGGGATCATCTCAACTTTCATCTTTTGGGCTTCGCCCAGGCGCATAATAGAGCCTTGACCAAAGTTACGCTCAATATGAGTGAGCACGCGGCCTAACGCCTGCTGTTTTTCTGTATTTTGAGTTTTGAGGGAGGTTGCTGTCACTGATTTGTCGATAGCCGTCGTTGAGTTAGCCATAAACCTTTGGGAAACGTGGCGGACTGACATAAAATACATGTGTACTATTATTTATCCGATATACGCGGTAATGTCTAGTAGGGAAAGCGATAACTCTCTACAAATCTTTGTATAAGTCTTGAGATGGTAGATTCCAACGTTCATCAGACCGTAGATAATCAAGCCGTAGATCCTTCAACTGATCTGGCAACTGATCTGGCTGTCGGCGTCGCGGGCCTGACAGATTATCTAAAGCTGCTGCTTGAAGAGGATCCACAGCTCCGCAAGATTTGGGTCGTAGGGGAAGTGTCGAGTGCGCGCAACCATCGTCAGGGCTGCTTTTTTACGCTGCAAGAGCCGGACGGGTCAGCGGCAGTGAACTGTGTCGTTTGGCGATCGCAGCTCCCTAAACTCAGCGCCCTGCCAGAAGTAGGCGAGCAGGTCACCGTCCTCGGTCAGATTCGCCTGTATCCCAAAAGAGGATCGTATCAGCTCACAGTTTGGCAGGTACTGCCTGCTGGCGAAGGCTTGCAGGCATTGCGGTATAGGCAACTGCGATCGCGTCTCGCTGCCGAAGGTCTTTTTGACCTTGCCCGTAAACGCCCCTTGCCCGCTTACCCTCAAACCTTGGCCGTTGTCACCTCCCCTCAGGCCGCTGCCTGGGGCGATATTCAGCGCACGCTGCTCCAGCGCAATCCCAATATTCGCGTCCTGCTATCGCCAGCCACTGTGCAGGGCCAGCAAGCACCGGCTGCCATTGCCAAGGCAATCACCAGGGTCAGCCAAGATGGCCGGGCCGATATCTTACTGATCGCTAGAGGCGGCGGGGCCAGTGAAGATCTAGCTTGTTTTGATGATGAGCGGGTGGTGTGGGCG
>JBAQZP010000044.1:0-30029 GCA_049791095.1 Phormidesmis sp. | reverse complement strand
GTTGCAGCCATAGGCAAAGGCGGTCAAAATATAGCGCTCTGGGGCATCTGCGATTTTCGGCTCCGAGCCTGAAAGCGGCCCAAGATGCCTTGTCCAGTTCAGCCAGTGCTCGACGTTGCACAAGATATCAAGCACTGTGCGCTCAGGCATCTGCTCATCTAAGGCAGCAGCGAATTTGTCAGCATCCTGTGGAATCGGCGCGGCGGGCACCTTCTTGAGAACCGGATCGCCCTCTTCGTTAAAGGAAAGCTGGTCGTCACCTTGTAATTTGCTATCCACCTCAGCAGATCGCTCTATCAGCTTGGCTTTGAGATGTTCGACGAAGCCGTCAGCCGTCGCTGGAATACCCAGTTGCTCGCAGTACTCTGCGACTGATTGCTCGCACGCCTCCCAGGGCAATAGCTGCGCTCTAAAGTCGGCATACTCTTCTGAGCCAGTGACGTAGGCATCGCCGGTTTTCAACGCCACTGCCAACGCCGCAAAAACGCAGACCTCCAAGTGTTGACGCACCAGCTTTTGCTGGCCATCAACGTTGGCAATCACTAACTGACGCCACGCCACGCTCATAAAACTCAAGTCAATCTCTGCTGGCAGATGCTTGTGCCGCTTGTGCTGATGGGCCAAGACCAGTGCCAGCGCCTCCATCAGCGTTGAATCCTCACTGGCTGATTGGATATCGAGTAGGCGCAATAGGTCAAACAGTCGCCGCCGAAACGGTGAATAGAACCGCCACATCAGCGACAGATGGTTCTGCGAGTTGTAGGCTCTAACTTCTTCGCATTCAGCTAAGAGCGCATCGGCTCCCCCCTCGGCGGTCAATAGCGTCTGCACCGACCGGTGAAACGGCACGGGTTTAGTCTCTGTTTTGGCGACACTCAAGGTTTGGCTGAAGAGTCCCAGCAACCGCTCTGTCCGCGCCAGATGTTTCTCTCTTAGTTCAACCAAACGCCTGCGGGCACTGGCGTCAATCTTTCTCATTCGCTTGAGCAGCATCTCGACGAGGTGATCTCGCATTTTTACCTGCGCCCGGTAGAGCAAACACAATAATAATGTCCGTCGTTTGGCCACGTTGATGTCACGAAATTCGGTGATATCCAAGGTCTTAGCATAGGCGGCTAGATGCTTAAGCTTCAGCAAATTAACCCCCTTCAGCAAGCGCTGCGCATCGCCAAATGACATCAGCTCATCGAAAGTCTGCTGTAGTTGAACCAAGTGGGTCAGCTTCTCGCTCTTCGGTGCGGACTTGAGGCGATTGAGCATTGCCTGTACGTCAGCGTCAGACCGCGTAATCAACCCGTCCAAGTAGTCGCGCTCTACCGGGTTCAACTGACTTGAGACCTGCCGATATAGCTCCGTGTGATTAAGCGTCCGCAGGTGCTTAGCCAGTCGTTCGAGCGTACCAAAAGCAGGCAGCTCGTAGCTTTCTTTGACTAGCGTTTCAACCGCCACGTTGATCAAGTCAGTCGGATGATCCATCACGCCGACGGCGGCTTCAATCGCTTTGGCGGCCACCTGCTTGGCAACACTGCTGTAGGGCTTAACTTTGAGATACTGGCGGATGAGCCGGTAGTAACGATAGCGGGAAGCTTCGGGGGCGATCGCCGAAACTGAATCTTTTAGATTCAAAAACTTACGGATGTGAGTGATAACCGCGTCGGGAATCACCTCAGGACGGGGAAAGTAGCCCAGCCGCTGGAAGGATTTTAATAGCACCAAAAAGCTCAAACGGCTCGGCGCAAGGCGTACCTTTGAGTGAGCCAATTCTAATTCCGCAGCGGTCGGCGTGTATAGCTCAGCCAGTTCTTCTGAGTTCGGTATGGGCTTGAAGTAGGGGTAAGCTGTACGGTTGATAGCAGTCATGGCAGGATAGAGATTACTTCACAACAGACGCAGGCGAAACTAGGTTGCTGGGGGATGCTTTGTTTCTTTGTAAGGCTGACCGCAGTGAGGGCAGAACCGAAAGGTCAATGAATGCAGTGGCTCACCACAGGCTCCGCAAGCATCCTGCAAGCCGCTGCCGCAGATGAAGCAGTATTGCGAGCGAGCATCTGTCCAAATCGGATCGGGCGCGGTGCCTGCTTGCCAGCACTGTGGGCAAAACTTGAGCGAGGGGCCGAGCGTTCCCGCCTGCCCTCGGGTAACGGCTTCTAGATAATCTATCGGCACCTGAAGCGCCAGCGACAGGCTGCTCAGCGTCCGACGATTCAGCGTTTGCGTTTGGCCACGTTCAATTTTGCCAAGGCTTTGCTTGTGGATACTGGCTCGTTCTGCAAGGGCTAAACGACTCAAACCGAGCGCTTCCCGTTGGCGGATTACATAATCAGCCAGGGATTCTTGAGCTTTTGGGAGCTGGTGAGCATTCACAGTAGACAATAAAGTTCACCTTCAGACACATCTAATGGTGCTATCGTAAGGCTCATAGAAATATCTCTTAATTCCTTCAGATTGTCTTAATGGCATCTCATACATTAGCAACTGTAGCCGCTCGTTTTCTGCAACGCCCTGGGTTAGCCAAAGGAACGCTTAGAGCCTATGAATCAACCCTCATGCCTTTTCTTGCAGCATACGGTAGTTGGCCTATCGATCTGCTGGAACGCAGCGAGGTCGTTGAGTACTTACAGAACCTGACGCATCTCGCCTATACGACCCGGCGAAAGCATCAAGCTACGATGCAGGCACTGTTTAACTTTGCCGTTGAGAAAGGCTATTTGAAAGCTAATCCGATTGTCAGGCTGAGGCAGCCAAAGCCTGACCCGCAGCAGGGTGAGCATAGTTCTGATGATACGATGCGCTATCTTACAGAGCCTCAGATCAAGTGCCTGTATCGGGCCGTTGAATTAGATACTCGCATGACAGCAATCGTTAGTTTGTTGCATCGTAGCGGCGCTCGCATCTCAGAAGTGCTGCAATTAGACCTCAATGACGTTGACTTTAAAGAGCAACGGTTTCAGGTACTGGGAAAGGGGAACAAGCAGCGCTGGTGTTTTTTCTCGCCAGATACCGCCACCGTGCTTGCCAAATACATTCGCGATGGGCGACATCCTAGTAGCGACGCGCTCTTTACTGCCGGGCAGCCGCTTTCGTTAGCAGTCTCTCGGATTAGCTATCGACGTGTCCATCAGTGCTGGAATAAGCTGATTTCGCCGTACCCTGATCTCAACGGAACTAGGTTGCACGATCTGCGGCATACCTTTGCCACTGAGCGCGTCGGCATGATGGGGATTGAAGAATTGAGAGCGCTAATGGGCCATGAAAATATTCAAACGACTTTGCGCTATCAGAAGGTAACGTCTAGACGAGCAGAGTCCGTCGCTAAGAAAGCTTTAGAAAAGCTTTTATAGGAGTATCTTATATGATTTCATAGTTGACTTGATGGCACAGGTACAGAGTCTTAGTTCTACTCTGTACCTGTAAACCGTGGCTTCAGCGACTCAATCGGCTGTACTACCCAGAACCTAAAATCTACAACCCCCTCACATCAACGCCTTCAGCCCGATGTGATAGGAAATTACACGTATCTCGGCCAGGGGTCATGTTGGTTTCGCGGGCCCACAGCCTCAGCATGATCGAAACGGCTCTCATTGGCAGTACCCATAGGGGTAATTGTTTTTGCCGCTACAAGTTACCTAACAAGCTACCTAAAGCTACCTCAAAATCGGGTTTTTCCTGGTTTTTATCGGCGTTGTTGCAATTCGTTCTCTCAATCCGGGTGCCTCTGTTGCTGCCAACTGTTGTGGGGCTTACGGCCGAGGAATTCAATACAAGTGATAGGGTACTAAGCACGATGCCGACTGACTACTTTGCGCAGATTACTCAGCAATTTGTGGATGCGAGGTTTGCTCCAACGGGGAAGATAGGTAAAGCCCAATCAGTATTGCTTTCAGCAAAAGAATTTGTGGGGTTTGCGATCGCCACAATGGAACGTGAGTTTGGAACCACAAGCATTGAATAGCTGAATACTCGGTGAGACTAAATCGCATTATTAAAATAGTTAACAAGATGTTAACCATGCGTATGAATATGATTCGTTTCGAGAATTGGTAATTACACTGAAGTACTTTCGATACTACAGGTTCAGATTTTCGGGAAACCGAGTTCAGAGAACAAAAACTTTAAGCTGAAATTTCAAGCTGAGAGTGCGCAGAAATTTGTTGTACATCTCAGTTTGATTGTGCTAATCCACTTCACCCTAGCTCAGCATATAGCTGTGATTGTGTAGCGGTTTCTTTTGATTCGGCAACCACTATTAATATCAGTACCCGTAAGCTCAAATGACTAAGACACTAACAATCGAAGGCTATAAAGTTGAAATCACAATAGAGGAGGATCCTGATAATACAAAACTGGTTATTAATGAGAAAAATATACCGATTAGATATTATCCAAGTTTTAAAGGCTGGAAGTTGCCTCATACTTTGTTTGGGGTGTATCCAGACTTAGAAACCCTGGCCTTTCATTTAATTCAAACACGACCCTCTCTGAGACTTGGGCACGGGGACCCTAATCATGGCTCAGATGATCATCACCATAATTAAAGGTTCTAGGAGATGAAAAATGGCGATTCAACGGATAAGTGTTACGAGTTTTCTACAAAACTCAAGCTATCGAGATCGATATATAGCAGCAGTAAAAAAACTCAAGCATGATGACATTTATCAAATATTTGTAGATTGGCATGCTGCCATTGGTGCTGATGCTCACAATAATGTTACTTTTCTTGGCTGGCATCGAATTTTCATTCGCCTGTTTGAAATCGAGTTGCAAAAAGCTGATTTAGCCCTACAAACTGCTGCAAACCCAGATTTTGATGCAGACAATGTTATCTCCCTACCTTGGTGGGACTACCTCACCATGAACTCTGCTCATCCTAACCATGCATCAGGCAGAATGTGGAATAGTAATTTTATGGGAGGCAGCGGAAATCCTGTCCGAGATGGTCCTTTTAGAGACGGTGAATGGTCAGTGGAGAGGCGTGATCCTATTGACCTTTCAATGCCAGTAACCGATCATGACCCCGTGGAAACGGGAAAGCTTGTTCGAATTCTGGCTCGGTCAGGAACCCGTTTACCCTCTTCAGATGAAATTTCTCATGTCATCAATCGACTTGACCAATTTGACAATAGATATTTTAGTGATTTTGGCGAAGGCGTTTCAGAAACCTCTACCTCAAGTTCCTTTCGCGCAGTGCTTGAAGGATTTTCGTTCACGAATGCTGTTAAAAGAAAGCGTGAAAGCTCAATGCATAACGGGGTCCACGGGTGGGTGAGTGGAACTATGGTCGACATTCAGTTTTCACCCGGTGATCCAGTCTTCTGGCTACATCACTGTAATATAGATAGGATCTGGGCTCTCTGGCAAATTCGACATCCAAATCTTGCTGATCAATATCCAACAGAGACGCAGATTGAGACTGCAAAAAGTACACCAGGTGCTTCCGGTCAAATAAACCCACGTGCCAGAAAGTTAGATGAACCGCTATTACCCTGGGAGACCCCTGGCAAGGAATGGAAAAAAGATGATGGTACGCTGCTGCTGACAACACGTGCATACACAACTCGCGATGTTCTCCAATGGGAAAATATGGGAGCAGCGTTAGGTAGTTATGAAATTGCAGGTGTTAATGCACGTGCTATTAGTTTCTGAGGTGTGAGAAATGACGGTAGATGCTAAAGCAATTTCTTTACCTGTACTTAATGCGTTACGTAGAGCGCTTGAGCAAATTAGTGTTGTCACCTCTCAGAAAGAAGTTTTTCAGGACTTTCTCACGTGTTTCGGATGGGATGTTTCTATTACGGCAGCTCAGCTAGAAGCCATCAAAGAGTTTATTTCTGTAGAAGGAGCACTCGGTGTATTTGGTGAACTCAGCGAATTCCTAGAAAGCGGGAACGCGGATAAACTACAAGTCTCAGGAGAACTCCTTGAAGGAATTATTAGTCTAATTAGCAGTATCCAGCAGTGGCGTAATGGCAACATAGCCACACTTCCTTCACCGTTTGACGGCTCGACAACATTCTGGGACGACTTTTCGGAAGATATGCTGAATCAGCTGGTTGTAACGGCCTTACGCCAAGAGGCTGCTTCATTACATGCCGTTTTAGTAATGTTCGGCATATTTGAGCAGGAAATGGTCAACCCTGTAGGTTCACAACGGAATCCCTTTATTCGCCAAAAGATTTATTGGAATAGATTAGGCGATTTTGTAACCGATCCTTTGAGCTTGCTGAAGCGCTCTTTTCGATGGGGGCAACCTGGAGACAACCTTGACTATACAAAATTGCTTTACAGTATCGGTTTCTTGATAGAAGCCGCAGGGTTTCCAGGAAGGTTAAGCTATCCTTCGACAACAATACTCGATAGATACTATTCTGCGGCTAACCCAATCCGTTCAAGAATTCAAGAGCTTGATATTCCTTTCTTACTTGAAGTAGAGCCCGGGTTTCAATCTTTTGCTGAGATTGGAGTGAGCGTTTTACCTATTCCACCTGTCGATAATCTAGGCGCTGCACCAAACGGCATTGTGATTATGCCGTTGGTTCGCGGCAGTTTACAAGGTAGTCTAGATGATTCTAAATGGAGTCTGGCTTTGACGAGCGACGCCTTGATAGAGGGTGCTTTTCTCCTAGAGGTTATGCCTAATAATGCTGAATTAGTGTTAGCACCAGGAGAGTCTTCGTTAGATGTCGGATTGAGCCTACAGGGACGCTTCGAAAATCCTTTTGTTCTGATTGGCACAGAGCGATCACATCGCGTTGAAGTAGAGGGTGTCTTTTTTGCCGTCGAGATCAAGGGAACGCCTAACAGCCCAGAAGCTGTTCTCAGGATAGGGACAGGAGAAGGTGCCAATGCACCTAGAATTCGATTTATCCTTCAGGTGAGTGAGGGGGACGGATTCTTACAAGACTTGCTCGGCAGTGAGACACAGTCGATTGATCTTGGAGGCCATCTTTCCTTCTCAAGTCAGAATGGTATCGGAATTAATGGCAGCATTGGTTTTCAACTACAGTTTCCCCTACATCTCGCTTTAGGGCCGATTGACATTCAAGCTCTTCAGTTGGGTACTCGTGCTAATGACTCAGGCGGTGCCGACATCCCTATTGGGCTGAATGTCAAAGCAGCTTTGGGTCCGCTTACTGCCGTGATTGAAGATATCGGTGCCGCAATGGTTTTGACACCATTGGATGCCAGTGAATCTGGATTGCTGGGGAATTTAGATGTTGATTGGGTATTTAAGCCGCCCACGGGTGTAGGACTCAGCCTTGATGCAGGAATTGTGAAAGGTGGCGGCTATCTTGATTTTGCCCCTGAACGAGAAGAGTATGCTGGAAACTTGGAATTGGTCTTTAGCGGCTTTCTGACGCTTAAAGCCATCGGGCTTGTCACTACTCGCCTTCCCGATGGTTCTAAGGGATTTTCTCTGCTGATTATTATCACGGCGGAGTTTGGCACGGGGTTACAGCTGGGGTTTGGCTTTGTGCTGCTGGGGGTAGGCGGACTACTGGGTCTGAACCGTACGATGAAGCTAGAACCGTTAGCTGAAGGCGTGCGTACGGGGGCGACTGAGAGCGTTCTGTTCCCTCAAAATGTGATAGAAAACGCGCCTCGCATTATCAGCGACTTGCGCAAATTTTTCCCGCCAGAAGACGGCATTTTCCTCATTGGCCCAATGGCGAAACTGGGCTGGGGGACGCCTGCGCTGATTACGCTATCTTTGGGGATTATCTTCGAGATTCCAGGAAATATTGCCATTCTGGGTGTGCTGAAAGTGGTGCTGCCGGAGGAAAGAGCCCCGCTGCTGATACTGCAAGTCAATTTTATTGGCGCGATAGAATTCGATAAACAGCGGGCCTTCTTTTTTGCCAGCATGTTTGAATCGCGAGTGCTCTTTATCACCCTTGAAGGTGAAATGGGCGTTTTGGTCGCCTGGGGTAGCGACAGTAATTTTGTCGTGAGTGTTGGCGGTTTCCACCCACAGTTTGTGCCGCCACCGCTGCCCTTCCCCAGCCCTAAACGCATATCGCTGAATATCCTCAACGAATCCTGGGGGCGGATTCGGATTATGGGCTACTTTGCGGTCACCTCGAACACGGTGCAGCTGGGAGCTCGGGCAGAACTGTTTTTTGGATTCAGTAAGTTTAAGATTGAAGGCCATCTGGCTTTTGATGCGCTGTTTCAGTTTGATCCGTTCTATTTCATCATTGAAATTTCCTGTGGCGTTTCGCTGAAGGCCTTTGGGGTTGGGCTGTTTAGCATTTCGCTGAAGTTTTCTTTGGAAGGGCCAACGCCCTGGCGAGCCAAGGGATACGGCAAGCTTAAAATACTCTTTTTCTCTATTAAGGCCAATTTCGACTTTACCTGGGGTGAGACAAAAGACACTACTCTGCCGCCGATCGAAGTACTGCCAATCTTGCAAGCCGAATTTGAAAAGCTGTCGAACTGGCAGGCGCAATTGTCTGCCTCGAATAATCTGCTAGTGTCGCTGGTGCCTGTGGAAGCGGGGGGTGAAGAACTGGTGCTGCATCCAGTGGGAACGCTGACGATTACACAGCGGGCGGTGCCACTGGATTTGCGGCTCGACAAGGTAGGAAACCAAAGGCCGAGTGATGGCGATCGCTTCTATCTAGAAGTAACTAGTGGCCTCACGAAACTCGATGATTTAAGCGAGCAGTTTGCGATCGCCCAATTCCAAGACTTTAAAGACGCCGAAAAACTCTCCCAGGCCGCTTTCCAACCAGAAGACTCAGGACTATCGCTGGCCGTCACTGATGAGTCTTTTGCCACTGGAAAAGCCGTCAAGCGCAATATTCGCTACGAAACCCACATTATCGACAGAAAATTCCTGTTCGTCTTCGTTGCCTTTTTCGAGGTGGTCAATCGACTTTTCACTCACTTCCTCAACGGCAGCGCAGTGACCAAACTTGCCGTTTCTCAGCACCAAAAGCAGCAGCTCCAGCCATTCGACGACAAGATTACGATCACCCCCGAACAGTTTGTCGTCGCTTCTACCGTCGATAACCGGGTGGCCAGTCAGCAAATGGTTTTTACCAGTGAGGCCAAAGCCAAAGAACGCATGCAGCAAGAAATTGCTCAAGATGCCACCCGCAGAACATTGTTCCACGTCATTCCTGCCTACGAAGTTAACTCCCGTGCCTGAGGCCAACTCATGACTACGCTTGGAACCTATACCTTTTTGCCGTGGCTACGTCAGGGCATTGCCAACAGCATTGAGGATGCCGATCTCGATCCGTCAGTACAAAGCCGGGCGTCTGTAAATATTTCGCTCAACCTGAAAGGCGATCCGGTTGAAGGCACGACCCTATTGGAGAGAGCAATCTCTAAAGATATTGAACTCTATGGACCGGGCGACATTGTCGGCATTGACGCCAAAGCCATTCTTAAAGCAGAACCCCGCAACTGGATTACTAACTTTGAGACTAATTTTCTGCCGTATATTGATTTTTACGACGAAGATTTTCCCTGGCGCTATACGCCTGCGAAGCCTGCTGCTGCCAATATAAATCGACTGCGGCCCTGGCTTATGCTGGTGGTGCTGGCTGAAGGAGAGTTTGAAGACAGGAGGGGTGGCAGCGGAAATCGTCCCCTGCCCTTTATCGCCGTAGAAAACCGTTCTCTCTTTCCGCCAGCGGAAGATTTGTGGAGCTGGGCACATGTCCACGTCAACCAAAGCTTAATTGCAGATGATAGTGACATGGTGGTCCCTGCCAACAGAAACGGACCTGTGCTCAATCAGTTTGAACAAACGCTCAAACAAAATCCAGACCTTGCCTACTCCCGCATTGTTTCGCCGCGCAAGCTTACTGAAAACACAGCGTATCATGCTTTTTTGGTACCTGTTTTTGAAACCGGGCGGTTAGCTGGGCTAGGACTCAGCCCGACTGACTCACCTTTCGCAACCCAAGGAGCCTGGGACGACTACCCAGAAGATCCGGCTTCTCGGCCAGAGCCCACCCACTATCCTATTTATCACCGCTGGTATTTTCGCACTAGCACTGTGGGCGATTTTGAATATTTGGTGCGGCTGCTTCAGCCCCGGCTGATGGATAGTCGGGTGGGGCGACGAGACATAGACGTGCAGGCTCCTGATGCCAACTTACCGGGAATTGAAGACCCAGAACTTGGTGGTGTACTCAAGCTGGGCGGCGCACTGCAAATTCCCTTTGATACGCTCAGTCCGGCAGACCAGGCAGAGGCTTTAAAGTACGACAATTGGGCGCAGCCTTATCCTCATCCCTTTCAGACGCAGCTAGCAGCGCTGATAAACCTGGCCGAAGACTACAGTCGTTTGACGCCTGAGGCGGCGAACAGTAATCCTGATTTACCTGATTCGATTAAGGCCATTCCTGATCCCGATTCTGATTCAGATGCGGAGCCAAGCCCCGATCCTGACCCGCTGATTACGCCGCCTATTTACGGGCGCTGGCATGCCAAAACACCGCGCTTACTCACAGACGAAGCAGGCGATGATCTGCCGCCAAGTGTCAATGCCAACTGGGTTCACGATATCAACCTAGATCCGCCGTTTCGCGTGACGGCAGGCTTTGGCACCGAAGTGATTAAGCAGAATCAGGAAACCTATATGGATGCAGCCTGGGGGCAGATTGGCGATATTCTCAAAGCCAATCAACAGATTCGCTGGGCGCAGATGGCCAAAGAAATCTCCTGGATGTGGTACGACAATTCGTTGCGATCGCTCAAAGACAAAAGACCCAACCACTTTCTTACACTTACTGCACCGCTAGATCGGCGTGTCCTAGTAGAAGAGATTACCCGCTTCCATACGGTGAAAACCAGCCTGGTGCCTCGGGCCGCGATGACGGCTCCTATGCGTCGGGTGATGCGATCGCGCGCCCGCCTCATCCAACGACTCGACTTCTCCCCCGAACGTCCGCCCGAAGCGCTTGTAGAACTGATCAATAACGGAGAGGTGTTCCCCGCACCGCCAAAGGAAACCCCGCCTAGCTTACCCACCCCGGATGACATCGCCGAGGAAATGGAACCCGACCTGCCCGACATCATTGATAGTATTGTTGACTGGCTGCGTCAGCTCCCTCGCTGGCTAAGAATTGTTATTTTAGCCTTGCTCGTTCTATTGACAGTGCTGCTATTGGGACTTTTGGGCGTCATCTTTGCAGTCGTTTTAGTCTGGTTTGCTATTCAGTATTTAGAACCCCTAATTGATCAAGCCGATGCTGCCGATAGTGTTAAAGAAGAAAACCAAACGCCTGAGAAAGTAGACGAGCTGCCCCCGAGTCCTGACTTTGTTCTGACCCGGCCTGATGAAGATGTGCAGCCCAGTCAGGGCTCTTCAGACAGCGTGGAGGCGACCCGTTTTAAGGGGGCGCTTAAAGATGCCTACCGTCTGATTCAGTCTAGCCGTCAGGTAGCTGAAGAGCCGCCGAAGCGATCGCTCAATCTACCCACGCTCGTCACAGGCACCTTTCAAGAGATCAACCCCGAGGTGATCGTGCCCAAGGCCACCTTGACCAACATTTTCATTCCACCTCGAATTGCCGAAGCGTTGTTCGAGATTTTTGAAGAGGCCATGGCCTATCCAGAGTTTGACATTCCCATGTACAAACCCCTAATTGAAAAATCTGCCGAACTGTTCTTACCTAATTTGCAATACATTACGCAAAACAGTATCTCTCTTTTAGAAACCAATCAACGCTTTATTGAAGCCTACATGGTGGGCCTGAACCACGAGTTCGCCCGCGAGCTGCTCTGGAGAGAATATCCCACCGATCAGCGGGGCAGCTATTTTCGCCAGTTTTGGGATGCCAGCGGCTTTTTAGACCGAGAGGATTTGGACGATGAAGCATTGCGAGAAAAACTCAGAGACATTCCACCGCTAGACAAGTGGTCCAAATTTTCTGACTTGGGCGATCACGACAACCGTGAGAAACCAGGCGATAACGAAAATGAGCTAGTGCTAGTGATTCGAGGCGAACTTCTGAAGAAATATCCGACCGCCGTTATCTATGCTCAGCGGGCAAAGTGGAAAAGGGTTGAGGGCGAAATTGATAAGAGTCAACCCCGAGAACTCGATACCCTGACCGCAGCGGAAGAAGACAATCCACCGCCTGAAAAAATTCTCACGCCGCTCTATGAGGCTAAGGTAGAACCCGATATTTATTTCTTTGGCTTTGATCTCACCGCTATAGAAGCGCGGGGAGAAACACCGGAAAAACCGAACGATGCAGGCTGGTTTTTCGTTATCAAGGAACGTCCGGGTGAACCTCGCTTTGGGTTTGATATTGGTGAAGGCGGTGGTACTAAAAATTACTGGAACGACATCACTTGGGAAGATGTGTTTTCAGATGATGCAGCCGGTCCATTTATTCGACCGACGGTGCCACCTGGCGTCAGCTTGGACCCTCCTGATGGTGATGCCAACGACATTGGCCCACGCCAGCATGCAGAAGATATTCAGGTGAGCTGGAATGGCAGTGTCAGTGCCGCTGAGATGGCCTACATCATGTATCAAGTGCCCGTTTTAGTGGCCGTTCACGCATCAGACATGTTGCCGGAGGCACAATCATGACCCCACTCAACAACACGGGCAGACAGCTACACCAGGTGCAACAGCAGCAAACTCGCAATCGGGTGAATCTGCTGGCGGCCAAAGAGACGCTTGCTAAAAATAGACTGGCCCAACAGCAGCTAGCACGATACTTTGACCGGCGAAATCCAGAGCATCAGACTCGACAGCAACAGCTGCTAGATCAGGCGACAACTGTACAAATCTCTATTCGGCGGCTAGAAGGCTATGTAGCAGAGACGGCGGATTTTCTCGTGGGATTGACTGCCGACTTTGAGCCCTTTACTGACCCAAGAGAAAATATTCAGGCTAAGCATACAGACTATCCATTTTTACTCTTTCCCCTCAGGCTTGAGACGCGCTTTAAGTCTGTTGCTGTGCCGGGCGCGGCAACGGTTGAACAAATGTGGGTGAGAGCTTATCCGGATGAGTGTTTGGTCGATACCTTTGAATCGATACCGTCTGAGAGTGAGCTGATTAGCGCTCAAAAGTTTTGGGTGGATTGGGTGAGAGCTGGGGGCGTAGAAGCAGAGCAGCGAGGGGCCTGGAGATCGCTCGTTTCAGGCTTTGGTGCTGGCCGTGCCGCCTGGTTAATTGAGCAATATGGCCCCGATACCAGTACACCCTTCCCGACAAAAGCCGACTTCGATTTGATTTTGGCTATAGCGATAGAACAACCGCTTGCTGAGGCTGAAAAGCCTGCTGTGGAGAGTTTCTGGATTAGCGTGTGGCGAGCAGATGGGGCGCTGGCGGCGACACAGATTGCTTATGAAGCATTAGAGCAAGCAGTAGGCATAGAGCGAGCGGTGGTTATTCGCGAACGCTACACCCCCATCAACCTAACCGCAGCCCCACCGTCACCTCTCAGCCGCACAGAAGCCCGCCTGGCTGTTGCCTTCCTCGACTTCCCCGATCTTGAACAAACCGAAACCCAACAGCAGCCATGGTCTCAAGCGCCGCGTATCAATATTCTTCCTGAGCGATTGGTGCTGCTGGGCTATCGCAACGGCGAAAAGGTTTTAGAACAGCTGGGCAATCTCATCCCAACGCCGCTGATTGCCGGACCGGATCCGCTTGCTGAAGACGAGGATCAAATTCGCCCGGAAAATGGCGAAGTGATTGTCAGCGATGCCATGCGCTGGATGACCGATTTTGAGCGGGCGGTGGAAGTTGGGATGGGCTTTCGCGTGACTCTGGCGCCGGGTGATAGCCTCAGAGGCTTTGATCAGCTGCTGGTGCTAGGTGTGCGCTTGAGTGCTGACACAACAGCCGGGCAAGAAATGGTGGAAACGCTGTTTGAGCACCATCAAACGGGAACAACGGGATTTAGCCTGCTGCCTCAGGGGACACCGACGAACAATACGGAAGGGGCGGGCTCTGGTTTTTCTGAAAGTGAGGACGCTGATGAGACATACGATTTGGTGTTTAACGCCGAGCCGTTGAGCTATGAGGCGGACTGGCGATCTCGCACCGACGGCCAGTGGCTCGCAGAACTGTTGGGTATTCGACAGCGCACCTTCGAAAAAACGCTGCACGCTCGGGGGCGAGATCAGTGTGAGGCCAGGGCAATGAACACGGCGCTGTGGCCAGGAACCTGCGGCTATTTGATGGAAACGATGATGTCTCCGGTGTTTAGCGATCACACCGTCGAACAAACCCGCTGGTTCTTCACTAATTTTGTCTCTGCCCGAGGTCTGCTTCCTGCCATTCGCATTGGCGAGCAGCCCTACGGCATTCTCCCTACCACCGCATTCAGCCGCATCACCTGGCTACGAGAAAAACAGTTCCCCAGGCCAGATGGCGTCATCCACCCATCCGGCTACAGGACCTATTTGAGAAAACTACACGAGCTGCTGGTTCGTATGCGCGGAGACTGGCAAAGCATGTCTGAGGAGGCGTCCTACGTTGGGAAAGCGGGCGATCCGCACCAGATACTGTTGGATGTTGTCGGGCTCCATGCCTCTTCAGCAGAATACTATCAACGCTATGCCGAGAGTCTCGAACAGCTGACCAACCGCCTGAAGCTAGAGGGCTTTTGGGGGCAGCTGCTGGCAGCTCTGATTGCACTGGGATATGTCAAGAACGGCACGGATTTGCTGTCGCGGTTGGGCTACGAATCTGAGGAAATTCCTGAAGTTTTAGAGAAGTTTTTCTTGAATCAGCCAAATAAACTGCTGGGCGATTTGATTGACGATCAGCCTCTATCAGAAGAGAATCCCATTCGAGCCTATACCGACGATGATCGTAACTACATTCGCTGGCTGATTGACAGCGCTCAAACCTCTTTTGACACGCTAAGAACAGAAGACGGCTTTACAGAGCAAAAGCCCAGAGCGCTACTGTACCTTATGCTGCGCTACGCCTTAGAACAGGGCTATTGGGACGCAGGGCTAAGACTGTTTCAATCGTTTGAGCTATTGACACCTGCCCAGTTAGCGACTGCACGGCTCGATCCTAGCTTTGTGCACGTGGGCGAACGTGCGACGACAGACCCAACCTCAAATCCAACCGCAGAGTCATTGAATACGTCAGGTAAACCGGTTCGGCTCAACCAGCGCAGCGAGAGCCGCTACGAGTACCTTTATCAGACTGCGCCCGCTATTACGAACAACCCCGATCTGTTAGTGGCAGACTACATTCCTCAGGTTTTGAGTCAGCTACCGGCTGCGCGCTATCTTCACCAGCAAATTGAAGCGCTCGAACATTTAGAACAAACACCTACTGCCCGGCTAGAGAGACTGCTGGCTGAGCATGTTGATCTGTGTACCTATCGGCTAGATGCTTGGCGCTGGGGCATTTTGAACTATCAGCTGATGGGGTTGCGCTATAGCAATCGTCCAGATGATGATGACGATGTCGTTATTGAGATCAGCGAGGGTGGTGAAAGTGGTGAGGGCGGTGAAGGCGGTGAGAACGGCGATGATGATAATAGCGAATCGCCTGCTCGCCAAGGGATATATTTAGGCGCGTTTGGCATTTTAGAACAGGTGAAATCGGAGGACAAACAGCTTACCCCAGTAGACCTGGAGGAAGAACTAGACGCAATTTTCAACCCACCAGATGTCCCTGACCTGCCGCCGCTAATGAGCGACAGTAGTAACGGTGGCTATATTCATGCGCCGTCGCTCAATCATGCGATCGCTGCCGCCATCCTACGAAACGGCTACCTCGAAAACGCCGATTCAGAAAATCCAGACCTGCTGAAGGTCAATCTCTCTTCAGAGCGCAGCCGAATGGCGCTGAGCATTATTGAAGGCATTCGCAGCGGGCAAACCCTGGGAGCCCTTCTGGGCTATCAGCTAGAGCGCGGACTGCACGATCGTCATGACGAGGCTGAAGTCGATGAATTTATTTTTGAGCTGCGCAAGGCATTTCCACTAGTGGCCAATCGCTTTCGACGGACACGGGCAGAAGCGGGCGATCGGATCGAAACCATCGAGGCCCGTAACGTCATCAACGGCTACGCCCTAGTCAATCAGATCAAACAATCCGATACCCGCACTTATCCTTTCGGCAAAAACAGTTTGCCAGATACCCCCACCAACGCCCAAAGAGCCGCCATTAACGCGGAAGTCGCCCGCGTGCTCGACATTCACGATGCCATTTCCGATGTGGTGATTGCCGAAGGCGTCTACCAGGCCGTGCAGGGCAACTATGGACGTGTCGCCTCCAATCTCAACGCCTACGCCAAAGGGACTTTTCCCCCAGAGCCAGAAGTGCTTAAAACCCCGCGCAGCGGCACAAATCTCACCCACCGCATGGGCCTTCATCTTCAGTCAAGGCTCGACCCATCTGTTTCTCCAAATGCTCTGGATGTTACCCCTCGCGCCCATGCAGAACCGGCGGTGAACGCCTGGTTGAACCAACGGCTGCCCAACCCCGCGACGGTAGTGTGCAAAGCCACCTACTTTGACCCGATTAGCAACAGCTCGCAAACGGTAGAGGTGAGCCAACAACAGCTGGGGCTACAGCCCGCCGATCTGCTGTATCTGGTCGATTTGGCGACCAACCAGGCCATGACAGAACTCGATGACCGAGTAGTCTATTGGGTGCTGACGACGCATAATCCCCGCTGGGATATAGACATCGAGATTCAGTATATATTTAAGGAAGCGGGTAAAGTCTCTTTTTTTGAACTTGGGGCCTTACTGGGTAGTCTTCGCCGTTTAGTCTTAAAGTCTCGCCCGCTAAACGCCGCCGACGTAGCTTTACCGACCGAAGCTCGGCAGGAGACTACAGAGCAGGTGTTTCTAGACCCCGACCGGCTCAATCCGCTGGTAGTGCAGCTGGGTGAACTGGTAAGTAATCCCGCAGCAGACGACCTTGACACGCTACTGGCAGAAATAGAGCCGTGGCTGTCCGACTTAGAGACCCATAGCAGCGATGTGCTAGGTGCCATTGACGATTGGATTGATCGCTTAATGGCACTGTTTGTGCAGGCAATGGCTTTTGAAATTTCCCAGGCCGGTATTGGATTCGCCTACGGATGGAAAAAGCAACAGTTCGGCATACTCATCAGCCGAATCGATGAACTGGTCAATCGCTGGCAAGAACAGATTGATCGTTTTGAGACAATTGTTGCTGTCGACTATCCAGCAGCCGCTACTGATGAAGACCGTTTCGCCCTGTTGCGACAGGCGGAGAGCTTGGTTTCTACAGAAATCACGGTGCCACAACCGGAAACGCCCGCAGCCTATCTGACAGTTGTGCAAGCAAAGAGGATAGATTTTGCCGCTAAGCTGACTCAGTTCCAGGCAATTCAAACGGCCTCAAATACAGCGCTTTCACAGCTTTTAGTTGATATTCAAGCGGTTTTCCCACTGACAGATGTTGACGCTGTCGGGTTAGAAGTTACCGATATAGAAACAGAGATTCTGCGGTTCGCAACAGATTTGCAAACTCGGGCGACGCTGCTGCGAGAGGAGGTTACTGCAAAACAAAATACGACTACCGACCAGATTACAGCGGCTTTGGACAAAACAGCCGCCGTTCAGGTTGAAGGGCTGACCTTAGCGGCAAAAACGCTGCTAGGCGAAGCGTTTAAAGTAGTCCCTGAATTTACACTGTCGGCAGAGCAGGGCAGCGAATGGAGCAATGCGTGGGGCGATCGCACCCAACTGCTCACCTACTCAACCACCCCCGACCCTGCCGGAGTAGCGCTAGATTTTCCGATAGATGAATGGCTTTATGGCGTCGCTCGCGTCCGTGAAGACGCCGCCCATTGGGAAAAAATAACCCTGCTAAGCCAAGCTTTTGGCACCGAAGAACCCGAGCTAACGCCGATTCAACTACCTTACCAAGAAAACGACAGCTGGCTGGCTCTGCCTTACCCAGCAGACTATATCTTTGAAGGTGATCGCCTTCTCTACACCGCCCACTACACCGTTCCTTTCAGCCCCAGCGCCAACCAGTGCGGCCTCCTACTCGATGAATGGACAGAAGTGATTCCCACCCCCGAAGAAAACACCGGCATTACCTTTAACTACGACCAGCCTAACGCCGAACCGCCCCAAGCCCTGCTGCTCGTCACCAGTCCACAAATGAACGGCGAATGGCGCTGGAACGATCTGGTAGATGCCGTCCGAGAAACCATCGAAGAAGCTCGCCTGCGGGCTGTAGAACCTACCCAAGTGGACAAAACAGACTATGCGCGTTTTCTACCTGCCACCCTCTCAGCAGTGACCTTCCGCCCCCTCACCATCATGCTTAACCTCGCCCTCAACAACAACGTTTATCGTCTTATCGACACCGAAGAAAATGCCTAAACTCCCTGCTATTCGAGACATGAAGGCCGTACTGACAAAACGTGCCTTTCCCTCGATTACTTTTTGGAATCGCCTAGAGGCTCGCCCTCGACGCGACAATTTTGACCGTGCGCTGAAAGCAGAGGTGCGCGATCCACTGTGGATGCTATGTAAGCAGTGGCAGATGGGAGAGTTTCTAGGAGACGACGCCGGCTCACCCATTTTTGCCAAAGTTCATATGGGATCGACCCGGTTAACCAAATATCAGCCGAGTGACCACGCACCGCGTCCTTTTTCCGACGCGGTGCCGATGGAAGCACAGGTCGAAAATCGCCCGATTCCCTTTGCCGTTGGCGACCAGTACATTTCTCTCGATCTGCGGGTAATGATGGGGCGACACTGGCTGAAGCTGGTGAACCAGTCAGTCGGTGATTTTGACGCAGCGTACATTCAGGAGTATCCCGTGACGGAGCCGGACCCGACTGCCGCCGCCGATGCTCAAATTTGTGCCCATTTGGATGTTTGGCAGCAGGTGAGTGCGATCGCCACCCGCCTAATGGACGGCTACAATCTTTATCAATATCTCACCGCCGACCCCACCCGTCACGCTTACGACAATACCTCTATTCCAGCCGTGAGTTATCCAGAAATAGATCGACTTGCGGCTCGCTTTATCGCCTGGTTTCAGCGGCAGTTTTATCAACCTGCCGAAACCTTAGGTGAGGCCTGGAAACCCGCTAAGTTAGAGTATCAGTTTGCCTGCTCGGCTCCTGTAGTAGACGGTGAAAAAGTCTATCTGGCCGACGAATATTATCAGGGACGACTAGACTGGTTTAACCTGGATATAGACCCGGCGCGTGAAGAACTCACCCTCCCTGATGCGGAAACGCCAATACCTGAGAATTTTGAGCCAGAAGATTCTAGTCCCATAGACCAAGCGCCAACGCCCTTTTCGTTTGTTCCGGTACAAATCAGCTATGACGGTATGCCGAACACCCGCTGGTGGGCATTTGAAGATCGAAAAACAAACTTTGGCGATATCGATCCCAAAACAACAGATATTTCTAAGCTGCTGTTTATGGAGTTTGGCCTTGTCTATGCCAATGACTGGTTTTTGATCTCTTACCCGCTACCGGCTGGCAGCATTGCCCAAATAAAAGGGATGGCCGTCACCAATGTATTTGGTGAGCGGATCTGGGTGGAGGCGGCAGGCCGAGGCGAAGATGATGACTGGCAGCGCTGGAGTATGTTTAACATCAGTACCCGAGGGCAAAATCAGGAAGCGGCAGATACTAGCCTGCTGGTGTTACCCACAGTACCGAAAATTCAGGAGGGGCGATCGCTCGAAGAAATTTCGCTGATCCGCGATGAAATGGCCAATATGGTGTGGGGCATAGAAACGCGCATCCCCTTGCCAACAGGTGAGAGCAAGCCCGGCAGCGAAGCGGGATACGAACTGTATAACCATTACAAACACCTGCTAGAACAAGACATTGACGCAGGTGATGTAGTTCCACCTATAGAAATTTTCAATGCGCCTGTTCGCTACCAAGTAATGAACCGTGTTCCAGAGCAGTGGATTCCGTTCATTCCTGTTCATATTGAAAACAACAATCGAGAAATTCAGCTGCAGCGAGCTTCTATGCCTCGCATTTTGTCCGGTAGCCCAGAGCGCCCTAAGGTAAAACCGCGCACCGTCTTATTACGCGAAGGTCTCGATATCCCTGGCAATCCACAACCTTACTTTATCCAAGAAGAAGAAGTTCCCCGCGCTGGCACTCACCTGTCTCAGAGCTACCAGCGCACCCGTTGGTATGGTGGACAGGTGTTTACTTGGCTAGGTGTTCGTAAACAAACAGGA
Source organism: Phormidesmis sp. (assembly GCA_049791095.1). Classification (GTDB taxonomy): domain Bacteria; phylum Cyanobacteriota; class Cyanobacteriia; order Phormidesmidales; family Phormidesmidaceae; genus Phormidesmis. The sequence continues at coordinate 9,868 of JBAQZP010000044.1, read as the reverse complement.
CGGGGAGAAGGCAACAGCGGCTTGGTCTTTGACAGCTTGGTAAGTGTGCCTAAAAATAAAAGGATAGCTTCTGCTGATTCAACCGAGTAGAACAGAAGGGAAGGTTCAAAGTCAGGTAACACTTTGATGCGATCAGCTCGTCTAAAACCTGGTCGTCATCTTCCCCTGAGATCGCCTCCCATGAGTCCAACTCTATCTGGGGGTTTTTGCACTAACCCTCAAAAAGGTATAGTCCACAATGGGACGGCTGAGACTTGTATTTAATACAATCGTGCAATCTCTTTTACAGCAATAGATTCAGGCTTTTTCTTAATTGGGGTGCTGCAGTTAGCTAGGCGAAACTCCTCACGAAGTTCCGCCCGCCTTCAGCACCGTGCCTGAGCCTTTCAGCTCACACAGCGCCTCTCCTGCCGTTTCCCCACGCCAAGGACGCACCGGACACCAGCCCTGCTTGTCCCATCGTGTTTTGCGGTGATGACAGGTTGGATGCACAACTTGTAGATTGTCATACACGTCCAATCCCCCACTGGCCATAGGCCGAACGTGGTCTCTCTCTATGGAGTCGTGCAGGTCAAAGACTCTTCTACAAATAGGGCATCGACCGCGCTGACGCTTGAGTAGGGTCGCCTCCCTGATGTGAACCATCGGATGCTTTCCCCGTCGCGCCGCCCAGTACGCCCAATCGCCGTCATACCAGCTTTTATGTCCTCTGACTTTGACGTGCCTTCTGATGGACACATCAGAGAACTTGGCCAATTTAAGGGTGACCTTCCCGGCTTGCTTCACCCCGAATACCCAGTGACGTCGCCCGACCGTATGCCAGTAGCGGGCTTTCACCCATTTCCGGCCTCGGTTAGGGTGTCTACGCTTTGCCCATCGTCTCAGTTGCCAATACAGGACTGAATCGAGGTAGGCGAAGACCCGGCTAGCCACATTCGAGCGGTGATAGTTGGCCCAGCCCACAATGACGGGGTTGAGTGCCTCAATCAGCGCTGCTTGTGAGCAGCCGCGATGTTGTTTTACCATCTCTCTTAGTTTGGTTACTAACCGCTTAAGAGAGGCTTCACTGGGTTTGATGAGGGTTTTATAGGGCCGTTGACTTTTGTTGATTCTTCGTCGCCTCGTGCGGTATTGGCGCACATGGCAACCGAGAAAATCAAAGCCAGTCGGATACTCTGCGCCGCCATTGAGAGTATGTACGATGCGAGTCTTATCAGCCCTGAGTTCTAGCCCCTTGCTCGCTAGCCATTGACCAATTAAGGTTCGGGCTTTGAAGATGGCCTCACGGTCATGATGAAAGACCACAAAGTCATCAGCAAATCGCACCAGATGTGCGCCCTTAATGGTTGTTTTGACCAGTATTTCCAACCCATGTAAAGCGATATTGGCCAACAAGGGGGAGATCACCCCGCCTTGTGGTGTACCTCTCTCTGTGAGCTGGATTTGGCCATTGTCCAGCACCCCCGCCTTCAGCCAAGCTTTGCACTGCCGTGCAATGGATGGATGACTTTGAGAGAGGCGGACAACTAACGGGCCATGAGAGATTTGGTCGAAACAGGCGGCGATGTCGGCATCCAATACCCATTTGGGCTTTTGGCAAATACATCGGTGAACCTGTTCGAGCGCATCTTGGGGTGAACGTCCTGGTCTGAACCCGTAGGAGTTGGGGGCAAAAAGTGCTTCCCACTGTGGTTCCAAAGCAAGTTTAGCCAGTGCCTGTTTTGCTCTGTCGCGTATTGTGGGAATGCCTAGCTTTCGATACTCTGATTTGCCGGGTTTCGGTATCAGCACTCGGCGCACCGGGTCTGCTTTCTTATCCAGCGTCAGGTTCTTAGCTAGTTCTGTTCGTTCTGGTGCTTTCAGAGAAGATATCCCATCGACACCAGCCGTCTTTTTGCCTTTGTTTTCCTGCGTAACGCGCCGAACGGCAAGCATTCGCGCTGACCAGGATTTACTCAGCAAGCGTTGGAGTGATTTAACCGTGCGGTCATCACCCCGTTGTGAGGCGCGGTAGATACGCTGTTGGAGGTGGAAAACAGTGCGCTCGACTTTTGGCCAGTTCACTGCTCTCCAGTCATCAGATATTTGTTGAAAAAACTCCGTCATAATTTACTCCGACGTTGTATCGTCGCCATAGCAGCAGTGTGTACGTCGGCATATCCATCGGCTTTCCCGGTGGCCTTAGCTTCTTACACAATCCTTCTCCTCTAAACGCATACGCCGTGAGTCGGTTACTTCAACCTTTCGGCAGAACGGTTAAAGAGCGTTCTTGAGGAGTTACTTCGTTCCTAGAAGTCGGGCATTTAGGCTGATTTAGGCTCCTACTTTCCGCCGGGTGTTCTGTGCGCACTCCAATGAAATACGCTAGTTTCATTGAGCGTCACCTTGTCCGTTTTGGACGAGGGGTATCAGATTCAATTTCCCCTCAGTTAGCATAACGACGGTTCAGGCATAGGTTCGTCTCCTAGCCTTGTCAGCTCACCTAGAGCGGTTGACTCGTAGAATCTCAAGTCGTTGGCCCATTTCACCCCGCTTTACGGATTGATGCTCAGTCGCTACCGCAGGGGTGACGGTGCTGGGTCTGTGCTCGACCAGTCAGGCTTTTTGTTGGATGTAGAGTCCAACAAGGTACTGATCCGACCTCTAAGTTGTCTAGGTTCGGTTGAACCACGCTAGCTGTACGCCAATTCAGCAATGAATCGACTTTCCAGCTAAACGAATCGCACAGCGTAGCTGCAACGAAGTGCCATAAGCGAAAGGTTGCACCCGAACACCCTCAAAATAATGGTCAATCCATAAGACTGGCTTATATTTCAATACATCAAATTTGGCTTCTGCCTAGAGCCAGCTGCTGCTGGCTCTAGGCGATCGCTTTCAGCGGGCTTCGCCATCGCATTTTGGCAAGGTTCAAAAAAGGCCAATTTAAGGTAACACTTGCAGCACAAAATAGACCGCCATCTAGACCGTCTAGCGCACTGGTTGTATCAGTCTTTACGCTCTCTGGAAGCGCTTAAATCCGAGCAACTCCAGCCAGTGTGGGTGAGCTTTCCCAGTCAGTAACTGCTTCGGACTTTTGCCCACTCGTTCCGGCACTTCAGACCTTAAAAAACAGCGATGATTTAGGAAAAACTGAAGGGTGCTCAGGTAGTCGTCACCGAGGCTTCGGCGTAGAAAGAAGTAGTTGCGTAAGCGAGAGTTAAGATTCTCCACCATAGAGCTGGCTCTGGGCGTTTCTTCAAGCGCTTTGGCCCACCGCTTTCATCACACCGTAGAATTTGCCAGAAAGCTGACTGTGAAGTTGATTCCAGCGTTCCCAGTAGGCATTGGAGGTGTTGTGCTTACGGTGTAGCAGGCAGATATCCCGTACGGCCTGAAGTGACAGCTCAAACGCGCCTGCAATGTCTGCTAGCTTCTGGTCAACGACACCGGCAAACGCCAGTAGCTGGCCGCGCTGATTACGCAATGCCTTTCTCAGCTTACGGATAGCGGGATAGCGTTCATCTTCTCGCTGTCGCAGCTCACTGACGATGAAGTCAAAGAGTTCCTGTCGTACTACCAGCGGCGGGCCAGCCAGCGCCATTACATCATGGGAGAACCAGCCCAAGAGCGTTTTCACATCCTGGGCCAAGTAGATGAGTGCCTGCTCTCGGTGTTCTGCCAGCACCTGTTGGCTAAGAAGCTTCTGTTCAACAATGTCCTTTAGGCTGGTGTTAGCCATCTGCTGAGCCTGTTTCTCCAGCCGTGCTGGCCCACCTTGCACACGACGCACCAGACCATTAACAACTTGCTCAAATTGCTGCTGGATATGAAACACATCGCCGTGACAGGGCGTGTCTGGCATTGCTGCTTTCTGCCCAGCCCTCAGCCCGCTACCGCCATCAGCAATCGTATAGTCTGGGTCGAAGCCTTGCTCCTTCACATCCAGTAGATGATACCCCCACGTGTCTTCGTCGCGGTGGTCAGCAGACTTCAAGAGGTAGCAGTAGGTGGACGCTGCATCAACGCCCACCAGCACGGGTTTGTTGGCTTGGAAAATCTCATCCTGCAAGCCAACAGAAATGCCAGACAGCTCTTGGGATTGATTGATCTCAACCGCTTGCTTCGTGGCCGCTTGCAGTCGGTTGTGGACAGTGCCAATGCTGATGGACGTATCGAACAGATCACGAAACAGTTCGACGACACCGCGATACGAGCAATGGCAGATGAGCACCAAGCCCAGTATCAGCTGAAATAGCCAGTTCTTGGTCACGGGTAGATGAAACAGGACATCGTCATCGTCTTGGGACGAGGCAAACGATTCATCCAACGCTTGCTGTGCCTTGTTTCCCTGCTGGTAGACGAACTTACGGCTCACCTGATGCTGTGTGGCGATGTGACTGATGGGTTGTGAGCGCGACAGTACTTGGATGCCGATATCTTGGCGAGTATCAGGCGATAGGCTAGCGGCGATGGATAACGCTGGTGGCATGGGGCGATCACTGAAGGCGGTAGCGACAGACATTTAGCCTACGCGATCACATCCAATAGTGTGACCTGTGATTGAACCAGCCCCCAGTTTTTAGTCACGGGCAGATGGAACAAGACATCGTCATCACCTTGGGACGGCGCAAATGACTCATCCAGCGCTTGCTGGGCCTTGTCTCCCTGCTGGTACACGAACTTCCGGCTGACTTGGTGCGTCGCAGCGATGTGGCTGATGGGTTGCGATCTTGACAGGACTTGAATGCCGATCTCTTGGCGGGTATAAGGCGATAGGCTCGCGGCAATGGATAGGGCTGGTGTCATGGGAGGATGGCGAACGCCCGCTGAAAGCGATCGCACTCAGAAGGGATAGCCATTTAGCCTACTTGAGTGCAGCGAAAGTGTAACCTCGTTTTGAACCTGGCCATGACGAGTTGATATCCACAGTTGAAAGTTACGGCGCTAATAACCTTAGAGCTGCGATCTCTGCATGGGATGCTTTCGTAGATGCTCGGCTGGAAAGGTTAGAGCGAGAAGCGAAACGATGGAGGTGGTTCAAAACCGTGCAATTTAGGGTGACACTCTAAGCTTTATGGAAATTCCCTAAAGCCATGTCTGACCACACTTTGAAGCCGTATCAATTTTCCAAAAGTGTTACCCTGCGCTGAACCACTCCCATTTCGGAGGGCGTTTTTGACTAATCCCATGGTTGAACTAGGCCCGTGCGGCTTCATCAAACGCGGGCACTAAGTGAATCCAAGACCGCCGCCTTCTGCCGTCCGGTGACCTCCGAACGGTAGTGCATGCGACTGATATCAAAGATTTCTCCTGCAATGGTGCCATCGATCCGTGCATGGAGCATGGTGGAGACACTGGTTGTGAGGGTGAACGACCAACCCTCTTCGCTACGGGGCATAACACCCTTCATAACGATATCTCCTGCTGCATCAATGAGCGCGATCGGACGTTGTGTGTGCTTCGCGGAGGCATCTGCGATCAGCAGAAACCCTTCAACCCATTCATCGTCCGATGGGTCCCATTCCATGAGGACAGCTAGAAGAGCCGGAGCGTTTAGCTCATCCAGCAGCGCGACAAAGCCGCGATTGAGAAGCATGAGCCACTCAAAACCCTGCCCTTCGATCAGCAAGGAACTGGAGGCATCTGGCACTATGTCCAGCGGGTCATCCGCCAGCACGGCAAGCGCTGCATTGATATCGGCGCGACGTGCCTTCCGAACTCCTGCGGATTCACCACAATCAGCCGGGTTCAGGAAATCCGCGCTGGAAGCCCAGTCCTGGAACGATGGGCCAGGTATTCCAAGCCGCGCTGCAAGGATCAGGGAGGCAACTCCCGCCTCATGCCCCTGCCTGCCATCGTACCGGGCAGCACGTTGCAGAGGTTCCAGGGCTGCCATCACCCCGAGCCGCCCCAGCGCCCGCGCCGCTTCACGCGCGACGGCGGGTGCTGGATCATTGAGCATGCGCAACAAAAACGGCTCAAGCCCCATAAAATTCAGTGTAACAAGCAGCCGAACAGCATGTGCACGAAAGACGTCAGTCCTGCCCCTGTCCTGGCTGAGACGTTCCAGCATTGTGCCCGCACCGGCATAGCGCCGCCCGGTCAACAGCGTCAGGGCCGGACCAGGTTGCAGCTGGTCGCTATGACCGGCAACCGCAGCCTGCAACTCCTCTGTGGTGAAATCTGTCGATCTGTTGAGGATAGTGGTCACTTCTTGCTCTCCAAATTGAGACTTAAATGTCGCAGCCGTCCTGAACGAAACAATCTCTGCGCATCCGCCGCCCTTGCCCCTCGGTCAACGAAGTCCCGAATCCATCCGATTCCATAAGATTACCGGAAATGTTTCGGTGGATGCGGCCCAGCCCATGCCCCAGTTCGTGTGCGAGAAGGCGCGGCATCTTCGGTGCGGAGATTGGCCCGTTGTTGTTGTTGAAACCGATGACGCAACCGTTGAACACATAATGGTTCTTGAAACACGTAGGAATTGAGCAAATCCCGATCTTGTTTTCGCCACCGGAGAACACGTTGTATTGAGGCACCATGAAGACATCCATCGCGTCATCGCTCGACCCGCGAAAGCGACGGGTAAGACGCTTGGCCTCCCCTTTACTCGTGATCACCTCGGCACCATCGGCCTGATCTCGTGTGATCTCGTGATAGCGCACGCGGCCGATACCGATACCCACCTGCCCGAGGATGTCGCGCGCACCTTGAATCCCGAAGGCTAACTCAAGCAAATCGTTAGCGACAAAATCCTCGGGCACCACGAGCATGATATCTAGGTGGACATGATCACCACGTAGCGCCTCAAGCTGATCCCGGACAGAGATGGTGCCAAGGCCGACTGGGCGTCCATCGAGAAAACCGAAGAAATGGCGCAAAACAGACGCTTCATCCGCTGGCGCATCCACGCAGTTCAGAGCCTTGCGCAGTGAAACATCCATAATGCGTCCCCCTCATTGCAAGCTAATCAACATTTCCACATAACCGCGCCCTCGCTCTAGAGCACCGAGTGACTTGCCGATGACTGCCCCGACCGCACGTGTACGGTCTACAACGCGCATTGCGTGGCCTGGTACCGTGGAGGTCGTAAGCAAATCGCCCACAGCAATAGCCCCCAGATCGGCATCAGCTTTCACATACACACGACCCAACACAGCCAAGTGACAGCGAGTGCCCGGAACTGCGACACGATCTTCGCCCAAGATAACGCCCGGGCGCAGACCGCCCGCGCCGGAGACCACACCTGCGACTCGCGAGTCATAGGCGGTGCAGGAAGGTGTCAGCTTACCCGCAGCAACGATGGACAACACCGTACCAGGAGCACACGCGGCACCTAGATCCACGAGATCAAATTCTTCCGCGAAATCGGCCACATTATTCGTAAAGCGGACATCGCCCACAAGATTGATGTTGCCAGTGCTACCACTGAGATGAATGGTGTTTTGGCCCTGATCGCCCACAAGATTGATGTTGCCAGTGCCACCACTGAGATGAATGGTGTTTTGGCCCTGATCGTTTGTCAGGAACAGATCGCCTGGTGTGCCGAATCGCCCAAGGCCAACATTACCCGCCGCTCCGTTCAACACCACTGTTTCCTGACCGTTGCCGTCGCGAATTGCTAAAAGTCCGGCGTTTCCGGTACTGCCAAAGCGCGCCTCGCCTGTGTTGCCATTAAGCGTAAATGTATCGGTGCCAGTAGTATCTTTGACAAAAAGCGCGCCACCTTCGCCACCGCCCGGGGCACCAAGACCCACGTTCCCGGTCTCGCCGTTCAGCACAATGGTTACGGTTCCGTCCGCCCTGCGCATTTCGAGCATTGAAGCCGCGCCTTCTCCACCCATTCGGCCATGACCCAATTCCCCATTAAATACCACCGTACCAGCTGATTCAGCGTTACGGATCTCCAGTCGCCCTCGCGCGTCGGAGCCTCCTAGTATCGCGTTACCACTCTCGCTCAGTTGCGCCCTCAGGCGGCCACCAGCAGTCCTCACTTCCACCCGACCTGATGCTATGACGGCTCCGGCTCCGCCATCGATGTCGATTTGCTCACCACTACCGCGCACCCGCACGATGCCCGGACGCTCGGAATCGCCGACACGCACGGAACGACTATCGGCGTTCAGGTGTATCGTGGCGAAATCCGTGTCTTGAGATTGAGCCGAGGCGGGAAAGAGCCATAAGTCTCCATCTGCTCCTGGAGCGCCCACCAGGAGGTTGCCTGTGCTGGCTTGGATCTGGATCACCGTTTCGGGTTCGCCGTTGCGCAACCGAATGATGCCGTTATCGGCATCGAGGCGCATGACCTCAGTGCCTGCAAAATTTCTCAGAACTAGGTCCTGTCCTGGCTCTAGGACGAGATCCTGGTTCGGTTCGCCAAAACCGTCATCAATACCAGTAGTCATTATCTCCACCTACTTTGAGGGGCATTGTCAAGTTGAGCTCGATAAGCCAATTGTAGGACAGCTTTATTCGGTAAGTGTCACTGATCGGCCTATTCGATCGCATAGGCACCTGTCAGAGATCGCCAACTTTAAATCCGTTGGCGCATAGTGGGATGGTTCAACCATGGGATTAGTCAAGAATGACTGCTTAGTTGTATGAAAAGTTAATCATGGTCTTCAACCTTAAAATACTCGGCGTGGTTTAAAAACAGCCGATTTTAGGCAACACTCGCAGCACAAATTAGGCCATCGTAATCAATGGCCCAGCCTGCTTATTGAGCCAACTTTTACGCTCTCTGGAAGCGCTCAAATCCCAGTAGCTCTAGCCAGTGCAGATGGGGCTCGCCGGTCAGCAATTGCTTGGGGCTTTTCCCCACCCGTTCAGACACCCGAGAACGGCGAAAACATCGGTGGTTTAGGAAGAACTGGAGGGTGCTTAGATAGGACTCGCCAAGGCTCCGGCGCAGAAAGAAGTAATTGCGCAAGCGAGAGTTCAAATTCTCCACCATAGAGCTGGCCCGTGGCGTCTCTTTGAGCGCGTTGCCCACAGCCTCTATCAGGCCGTAAAAGTTTCCTGAAAGCTGGCTGTGTAGCTGATTCCACCGTTCCCAGTAGGTATTCGAGGCCTTGTGTTTCCGGTGCAGCAGACAGACATCGCGTACCGCTGGTAACGGTAGCTCAAAGCGTTGGGCAATCTCTGCCAACTTCTGGTCAAGCACTCCCGAGAAAGCCAGCAGCTGATCGCGCTGATTGTGCAATGCCTTCCTGAGCTTACGGATGCCTAGGTACTGTTTACCCCCTCGCTGTTTGAGTTCTGAAACGATAAAATCAAACAGTTCTTGACGCACGGTCAGCGCTGGGCCTGCCAAGGTCATCACATCATGCTCAAACCACTGTAGGAGAATCTTGATGTCTCTAGCACGGGCGACTAGCCCTGCTTCTCGGCGCTTCGCTTGCACCTGCTGGATGGTCAGCTTCTGGGTCATCTTGCCCGTCAGCTTAGCCTGGGCAATCTTCTGTTCCAGTTTGATGCACCGCGTCGTTGCGCCTTGGGCTTGGCGGACTAGGCCATTAGCCACCTGCTCAAACTGCTGCTGAATATGGAAAACGTCACCGTGACATAGGGACTTCTGGCATCGCTGCTTTCTGGCCAGCTCGTAGGCCACTGCCACCATCGGCAATCGTGTAGTCTGGCTCGAAACCTTGCTCCAGCACATCCAGGAGATGCCAGCCCCAAGTGTCTTCATCCCGATGATCTACACCCTTCAGGAGATAGCAGTAAGTCGAGGCCGCATCAACGCCCACCAAGACGGGGTTATTGGGGTATGGCCCAGACTCTTGCAAAATCCAGCCATAGGCTGAAAGTGCCTTGACGACTGAGTTACAGCCGCCGAAAAATCGACCTTCCAGAAAAGTACTAACTAACAGACGTTAAATCAGGCCGC
>JBAQZP010000043.1:0-8791 GCA_049791095.1 Phormidesmis sp. | reverse complement strand
CAGTCCCGTCAAGCTCTTCAATATGCGAGGTTTTCCCTTCAGCTCTGCGTAGGTTATTCTCATCACACTGCTCCGATTTCCCTGGCCAATTTTTATTTTACCGCGTTAATTCCCGATAAAGTCTATTATTTCTAGCTGAATGACTTGCGCGATCCAGTAGCGGAGCGCTCTAGGGGACAAAGCCAGCGGCGGATCCATATTTTGCAGTCGATGAAATAGAATATGGCAGAGCTTTTGGGTCAAAAAAGGCTGGCCGTTTGTCCAATGCATGATCGCCGCTAGCAGGTTTGCTGGCAGGGCTGCTGGGCTCTGGGCGATGCTAGCCAAACCCGAATAGAGGGGCTGAAGCTGATCGAGCTGAAAATTATCGAGGGCGATCGCCTGGGCACTGTGAAATAAATCGATGCACGCTGGCGCAGTACCGGCCAGATCGGTCGCGATCGCGGTACCGACAATGACAAAGCTAAGCGGGTGATACTCGTGATAGTCGCCATAGTCTGCCCCGTAGTCTGCCCCGTAGTCTGTCCTCAGGCTGTAGCATTTTGCAATCCAGCTAAAGAACTGGCTAACAATTGCGGGAATATCAAGCAGGTAATCAATCTCATCGATAAAGATAACGATAGGCGTTTCTCGAAGATCGGCAAAAATCAGGTCGCGAACGAAATGTTCTAACCGCTGTGGTGCAGAGAGCCTTTCTGTTGTTTTGAACCATTGCAACAGCACCTCTGAGGCTTCGGGATGCAAACTATCCCAAATCAGCGATATGAGCTGTTTATCCCAAAATTTTAGCGTCCGCTGAGCGCCGCCTAGCTCGGTAGCCTGAACGCTGGCACAGCAATAGCCTGCCTGCCGCAAGCGATAGCTAGTGCGAATGCGCAAAGACGATTTGCCCACCTGCCGAGGCCCCAGCACATGACAAAAAGCTCCGCTTTGAATGGCTTGATACAGATCCGAATCGCCCTGACGGGGAATATAGGTGGAATCATTCCAGGCCAAACTGCCACCCACTTTGTACCTGTAGCGCTGGTTGAAATCTGAAGCGTTTTGGGGGTCGTCGCTATGTTTGGAGTGGGTGTTCATGACGGCAGTGTCCATCGGCATCGGCAAATCGATTCGCAGCGGTAAGGTTGAGTGGATGACTGCTCATTTTTTTTGGGTACCGCCACCGAATGGCAACAGTGGCACTGAGTTATTATGAAGGGCCTTGCAGGTAATTTGAATTCTGCTATAGGAGAGCTTGGCCGCGATTAATCAGGTAGTTTTTCACCTACCCGATCGGGTAGGGTAAGGGTGAATGTAGTGCCCTGTCCTAGCTCGCTATCGACGCGAATACCGCCCTGTAGGGTTTGGGTGACCAGGTTATAAATGAGGTGCAGGCCAAGGCCGCTGCCGCCAAGCGATCGCGCTGTCGTAAAAAAAGGCTCAAAGATTCGGTTCTGATTTGCTGAAGAAATGCCGCAGCCATCGTCGCTGTACTTTAAAACAACCTGGCCGGGCTGGGGATAAATATCTATGCGCAGTTGACCGGACTGTGTCTGGTTTCCTGAGTCTGGATAGGCATGCGTGAGCGAGTTGATAATGAAATTAGTCACAATTTGCGAGAGCGCCCCCGGATAGCTGTGTAGCGTGATGCGATCGCTGCCCTGTAGCGTAATGCGGTGCGGGGTTTGCTTGATGACGGGCATGAGATTGGTAATCACTTCTTGCAGATAAGGCTTCAGGCAAAAGGTGCGCCGTTTGAGGCTGGTTTGGTCTACGGCGACCTGTTTAAAGCTTTGGACTAGCTCGCCCGCCCGTTGCAGATTGTTGAGAATGAGCTGGCTGCATTCTGCGGCCACTGCCAGGTAATCTTCAAAGGAAGAGCGTTTGAGTTCACCGAGGCGCAGGTTGGCGGCGATCGCAGCGGTCGCATTTTCTAAGGTAGAAGCGCTGGTAATCGCGGTGCCAACCGGGGTATTAATTTCATGCGCTACCCCGGCGACCAAATTGCCCAAAGCCGCCATTTTCGCCGCGCGAATCAGTTCTGATTGAGTGTTCTTTAAAGTCTCTAAATGCTCAATGAGCTGTTTTTGAAGCGATCGCAACTGTACCTGATTGCCAATTCTTGCTAACAGTTCACCCGTGCGCACCGGTTTGGTAATGTAGTCCACACCGCCCAGCTCGAAGCCTTTGATAATATCGCCAACGTCATCTAGCACCGTCAAAAACACAACCGGAATCCCGCAGGTGCGCTCATCGGCCTTGAGCCGTCTGCACACTTCGTAGCCATCCATGCCCGGCATTTTAATATCGAGTAAAATCACGTCGGGCGGCGATAGCTGAGCCGCCTTAATGGCCAGTGGGCCTTCCCTCACCGGACGAACGCTGTAGCCCTGCTCGCTGAGAATTTTGAGCAGCAGCCGAAGATTGTCGGGGGTATCATCGACCACCATAATATCGGCCATCCTGTCGGCCTTGCTGAGCGGGTGGCGATTGGGCAAAGGCTGAGAAAAAGGCTGGGCGACGGCACTGGGAAGATCGCTAGAAGGTTGGGGCATAGGGAGGCTAAGCCTGGGCTTTGGCTGATTGAATACCGGCTAAAATTTGGCGGTAGCGGAAATCGTGAATACAGCCAGTCAGCGCCGCTGCTAGGTTCGCGTCCTGGGCTTGAATACTGTCAATAATCAGCGAGATTCGATCCCACTGAAGCCGTAAAGTGGCGGCTTCGAGTTCATTAAGCTGCTGGGTCGAGAGGACTGCTAGCGCGGCCCCGGTAATTTGGCGATCGGCATGGAGAGAGCCTTGGTCATGGGCCTTAGCGCCTTTCTCGGTGGGTTCCGAGGCGTAGCGGTAGCGCAGTCCTAACTGTTGGGCCATGGTTTCAAAAATCTCGTCTGTGCGAAAGGGCTTGCGAATGAAGGCGTCGCAGCCAGCGGCGATCGCGTCATCTTGATCGGATTGAAAGCTGCTGGCTGAAAGAGCAATAATTTTAGGAATCACGCTTTTGGTTGAACCTTTATTTTGCGGGCGGACGGTTTGCCGGATTTGGCGGGTGGCCTCGAAGCCGTCCATGACTGGCATTCGCAGATCCATCCAAACCAGATGAGGCTGCCAGTTGTGGCAAATGGCCACCGCTGCCTGGCCGTTTTGGGCTTCTTTGAGATCCAAACCCAGGGGCTCAAACAGTTTGACCATCAGCTTGCGATTGTCGCGTTTGTCATCGACAATTAAAATTCGATAGCTCGGTTGCCCTGCGGCCAGCGCGATGACGCGGCGGCTGACGGTTTCACCTAAGGGAATATTTTCAGCGATCGCAGCTTGAATCATAAAAGCAACCCTGGTGCCCGATTGTTCTTGACTCTCGATTGTCATCTCACCCCCCATCAGCTTCACAAATTGTTCGCTAATCGAGAGCCCTAGCCCTGTTCCTTCTTGCGTTCCCTGAGTTGATTGACTTTGAACGAAAGGAGCAACCACCTGCTTGAGTTCATTGGCGGCAATCCCAACGCCCGTGTCGATAATCTCGAAGCTTAGAATTGTGTGGCTAGTGTCATCACTGCCAGCCTGGAGACCGGCTTTGACTGTAACGCTACCGGCGTCAGTGAACTTGATGGCATTGTTAATCAGGTTAATCAGTATCTGCCGTAATTTGCCTTGATCGGCGCGGACGTAAGTCGGTAAGTCAGGCGTATGGCTGAAAGTGAGCCGCAATTGCTTTTCGCGGGCGCTGAGCCAAAACATATCGCGCAAATCGTCTAACAGTTGATGAAGATTGAAGTTTACCGGGGCGAGGGTGGTGCGGCCTGCTTCGATTTTTGACATATCTAGCACATTGTTGATCAGGCTCAGCAAATGCTCGCCGCTGCGGCTAATAATGCCAATGTTGTTGCTGTGCTCGGCAGAGAGATTGTCGCTGCGCTCGATGATTTGGGCAAAGCCTAAAATGGCATTGAGGGGCGATCGCAACTCATGACTCATATTTGCCAAAAATCTACTCTTGGCCCGGTTCGCGACTTCGGCTTCTTCTTTTGCCCGGATAATCTCCGCCTCGGCGCGTTTGCGAACGGTAATATCTTTAACCACCGCTTGCACCATCGGCTCGCCTTCAATAGTGACAGCCGTCAGCCACACCTCGGCAGGGAAGGGTTGGCCGTTTTTCCGCTGGTGCATCCATTCAAAGTTGCAGGTTTCGGACTGTAGGACTTTGGCCATAATGGAGGCGAGCACAGTGGCTGAGCGGCGGCCATCGGGCTGGCTGTCGGGCGAGAAATCTACGGGTGTTTTACCGTAGAGTTCGGGTTTGCGATCGCAGCCAAAAATCCTAAGCGCCGTCAGGTTGCAATCGACAATTTCTTTGGCATTCAACAGTAAAACGGCGTCTTGAATGCCTTCGTGCAGCGTGCGGTACTTATGCTCGGAGGCCAGTAGCTGAGCGGTGGCGCGCTTGCTGATGCGAATCTCTTTTTCCAGCGCTTCGGTTCTCTCTTTGACCTTGACTTCCAGCGATTGTGAATAGTCTTCGAGCTGAGCGTAAGACATCTGTAAATGATCGCTCATTTGTTCAAACGAAGTCGCTAACACTCTAATTTCGTTAATGCCACCGCTGGTGAGCCTGGCATTTAGCTTGCCGTTAGCAAACTTTTGGCGACTGGCCTCTAACAGGGTTTGGCTGGCCGCACTGAGTTCTAGCACGGGGGCACTAATGCGGCGCGCTGTCCAAACCGCTAGCCCGGCAGAGAGGGCGACCGCTGCCAAGCAAAGCAGCGCGGTTGTTCTATTGCCCGCCTGAATTTGCGCCATAAAGTTAGACTCGGGCACCATCACCACAATCAGCCAGTTCAGGCCAAACTCATCTTGCCAGGGATTAATTTGAATAAAATAGGGTTGACCGGCTAGCGTCATGGTTGTCCGCTGCTGCTCGATAGTTTTAAGCGAGCCAAATGTTTGGGTGATGCCCTGTGCGGCCTGTCGAATCAGAAGGTTGTTGATCTCCTCAGCTTTGATTACGCGGGCCGTTTCTCCGTCCAGTGTCGTAATTGGCAGCTCGCTCGAAGTCCCCATCAGTTGGCCTTTGCGATCCATCACGAATACCGAACCGGCTGATTCGGCGGCCAGTTCGTTCAAGAAATTGCTGATGCGGTTAAGCTCTAAATCGACCGTGGCCACGCCTTGTAAATCGCCTGCCGAACTGTACAGCGGCTGCGACGCCGAAATCGCCAGAATGCTTTCTCGATCGACATAGTTAAAGGGCTCAATCCAGACCGGTTTCTGCTGAGCGATCGGCCTTCTAAACCAGGGGCGGCTGGTCGCATTTTGATTGGGAATGACTTGCAAAACTTCTGTGCGATCGCCATTATCATCTACCCCAAACACTACGTAGTCTCCGCCGTTGGGATAGGTCTCGGTGCGTTCGATCACAGGCTGACCGTTAGGAGACTTTCCGGCTGCCACTGAACCGCCTTTAACGCTGCTGATATAGATGTAGCTAACGGACGTAAACGCTTGCAATTGATTCCAAAGCCGGTATTCTAGCAGGGTCGGATTATCTAACGTAATCAGGCCGCTTTTGACCGCATCGGCGTTCAGCTCATTAATCACATGCGGAATGGCCAGATAATCCTGTAGCTTTTGCTCTACGCGGTAGTTAACGGCATCGATGAGTTGATTGCCCAAATCTTCAACCGCTTTTTGTCCATTTTTAAAAGAGAGATAGCCCACCAGGCTGACCGTACCCAAAATCTGACTGACAGCGGTTAAAACCAGCAGCCGCTGCAAAGGCATCGAGTGAAAGATTGGGCGAAGTAGGCGGGTCATTGGCGTCAGGCAATTGGCGTCGGAGCACAGAGAGGTAAATCGAACCAGAACTGAGTGCCTTGCTGAAGCTGGCTAGTGACGCCAATGCTGCCGCCATGGGCTTCGACAATGCGGCGGCAAATATATAGCCCTAGCCCCAGCCCTCGGGTGGGACTGATTCTATTCCCCCGGCTGTATAGCTCAAAAATGCCTTCACACTGCTCGGCATCAATGCCGACCCCGTCATCGCTGAGGGTGCAGTGCAGATGACTGGCAACGATTGCACTTTCTTCTATCCAGGCGACCTCAATGGTCAGAGTGATGCCAGGTGGATTGTACTTGAGGGCGTTGCTAATCAGGTTTTCAAAGACTCGCCATAGCTGGGCGCGATCGCCCGGCAAAACCGGTAGATTGGCAGGTACCTGTTGCACTACCTGCACGCGCTTTCTCTCAAACTGCGGCTGCCAGTCTTCAACGACCGAGGCAATCAGCGATCGCACGTCAACCGGCTCGGACTGTAGCGAGACGCCCCAGATTTCAATTGCATGGCTCTCTAGCAAGGTGTTGATCATTTTGAGCTGGCGATCGCACCCAGCCTTCATGCGCTTTAGCACCGACAGCGGAATGCTGATGCTGGGCGGAGTATCGCCGCTCAATCGCTGCTGGATAAAGCTTTGCAGCAGGGCGTTCATCCCCGTAACCGGATTGCGCAAATCATGCGTCAGTGCATGAACATACACCTTCAGCGCGGCCTGGGCCTGCTCGCGCTCTTCCACTTCATGTTCTAGCGCCTGAGTTCGCATATGCACCAGCGTTTCCAAGTTTTGGTTGAAGCTTTTGAGCGTGGCCCGGCTCTGCTCTAGCGCCACCAAATCGCGATAGCCTCTCAGGCTAGCAACCAGCGTCGTAAACAGCTTTTGCTGAGTGAGTTCTAGCTTAGTCTTGTAGTCGTTAATGTCGTAGTCCATCACAACCGACGCTTCTGGCACCTGGCCGGGCTGACCGGTTCGCAACACAATTCGCACCGTGTGATTGCCGAGCTTTTCGCGGATAAACCGGGCCACCTGCAAGCCCGCATCCTGAGTTTCCATAATCACATCTAGCAGAACTAGCGCCGTGTCAGGATGGCTGGCAATCAGCGCTTTGGCTTCAGCCGCAGAATAAGCTGAGACAAAGTTAAGGGGTCGATCTTCAAAAGAAAAGAACTTCAGCGCCACCCTGGTCGCCTGGTGAACAGCGGGTTCATCATCTACCAGCAGGATTTTCCAGGCGGCTTTTGACCGTTTATTCGCCGCCGCTGCTGCTGTCGATGGCTCGCTCTCGTCGGCAAAGACCAGCAAATCATCATCTTCTGGCTGGGGAAGTTTGGCAGGGTGAGCAGAAATCATGAGGAATTCCTCGGCGGCTATGTGCTCAGGCTGGTACAGGCTCAGACTGGATTGCGCCTGGATTGTTCTTAAGGATAGTACCGATTCATCAAATCAACCCAGCTCGCAGCGCTTTAACCGCCACCTGGACGCGATCGCTCGCCTCTAGCTTAGTCATCAGCCCTTTCATATGCGCTTTTACGGTGTTGGCGCTAATGTACAGGCGTTCGGCGATCGCGGGGTTGCTGAGCCCTTCTACCAGCAGCCTGAGCACTTCTAGCTCGCGCGGCGATAGATTGTAATCTATGCGCTGGGGGGCAGCGGCAGCAGGTTTGCAGCTTTGGGTGACGATATGGGCAATCGGGGCATCTAAATAAATGCCGCCCTGGGCGACAGTTGCGATCGCCGTCAGCAGCACCTCCAAACTCCCACCTTTAATGCAATAAGCCTCAGCCCCACTTTCAAACGCCTTTAGCACCTCCGGCTCGCTCTTGTGCGAAGTCAGCATCACCACTTTAGTTTTGGGCAGCTCAGATTTAATGCGTCGCATCGTTTCTATCCCGTCAATGCCCGGCAGACCCACATCCATCAGGATCAGATCAGGCTTGTGCAATAGCGCGGCTTCTACTGCCAGGTAGCCATCGTCAATTGTGTCTAGAATCGTCATTTCACTATAGCTAGCCAGCGCCTGCTCAATCCCAAGCTGCACCAGCGGATCGTCTTCAATGATGAGAATTTGCCAGGCTGGCAGCCGCGACTCTGAATTCATAGAAGATGCTAGGCCCAGAAATGCTTTAAGGCTTTCCATAACAGTTGACGTGGACAATTAAAATATAGGATTAGGGATTAAAATCTACTAACGACTTTGCTGAATCCATAATTGTACAGCCGGGCGCTGCCACTGCCGCTGAACATAAGCTTTTAGTCTTTTGGGCACCTCATCGCCATTACTCACCAGCCGATTTAGCATCACTGCCAAATCGGTATCGGCTATGCACCATTCGCTAAACAAATTGACGCTATCTGCGCTCAAAAGCGCTTCGGTCGCGGCAAACAGCTTATCGGCAGCGGCGACGGCGGCGGTTGATAAGGGCGTATCGACGGGCTCAAAAAAAATGACCTCTGTCGGGCGCTCTGTGCGAATGGCCATTAAATCACTGCGTAGCCATGCCTGAATTTCTCTCGCTTTTGCTCTCTCTTTTAGATCGCTTGGGTATAGCCGACCAGAGCGCAGCGGTGGAAATTGTTCTTCTAAATATTCTGCAATAGCAGAAGACTCCGAAAGCTGAAAGTTTTCTTGAACAAGGGTTGGAACTCTACGCGATCGCGAGATGCGTACATAGGCCGCTTGCTGATGTTCTTGCGCCTGCAAGTCTATCTTTTGCAGGTCAAAAGATAGTCCTTTTTCAGTGAGGGCAACAAAAGCCGACATCACATAGGGGCTAATCAGCTTTGAATCGGCGTAAAGGGTGAAATCATTTGCAGGCATGGTGCTTCTGGTATGCAATCCCTAAAGTTAAGCCACTATCTCATGGTTCGCGCAAAAAAAGGAGAGTTGTCGAGAATTATCCGGTGAGCGCGAGATAGATATCGTCAGAACGGCCTAGCAAATGCAGTATGCGCAGTTGCAGTTCTGATAAAGGAGAAAGGAA
>JBAQZP010000042.1:0-69318 GCA_049791095.1 Phormidesmis sp. | reverse complement strand
GTCGAGAAAAGTATCACCCTAGAAAATATAACGGTGACGCGACACAGTTTTTGGAAAAAAGGAAGCTCAAACAAACTATAAAAGTGTCTGCGGCAGGTCTATGTCGTTGACGATAAACAAACAGCCTGTGGACGGGATCTGATCGGGGGTGGCAACGGTGCGACCTAGACAAGACCGAATGAAGCAGGAACTTCCCGATAAGCGGTGCCCATTCAATTGTGGTACATGAGCTGGGAAGCCCGTGCTGTACTCGTAGAGTCAGCGTCGGGAGAATGTCACTTAACTAGTTCGGTCAACCAGTTCGGTCAACTAACCAACTCACAGATTTAATTACAAGGCAAGACAAATAGAGGATCCCTGTCTATCTTGCCCTGACTGCACTTTTCTTGCTTATTGCGCTGCTACCGGCTTACGGCTAGGTCGCTTGCGTTCGCTTTTTCTCACGCCGCCGGCTTTCTCATACTCGTAGCTGTTTTTTCCAAATCTGGCGGCCACGCCCAGCAAAATTTGCTCAGAATAGTCAGAGAGATCCTTTTCGGCAGCGGCAATCTGCGATCACAACTCATCCACATCCGAAAGCGTTGAATTGTAAACGCTAATTTTTTGCTGAAGGGTGAGGATTCTTTGCGTATAGCCTTTAGTGGAAAGGCCCGCTCCTAGGTCGAGATTGGTTTCAATTGCCTGAATGCCATCTAAGCGAACCTTGGCTTTTTCGAGCGGGCGGCAAATGCTTTTCTTCTTGAACATATTGGTTTCTTTTAAAAGTGAAGATCAAGTTCCGTAATTCAGAACGGTTTTAGGATGGTCTGAATTCGCACCTGGCTATCTCGGTAAAATGGTGGATTATTGAAACAATTTAACTTAATTGCAACCGCTATATTCCGTATTTTTAAGGAGAGCAAGGAATGCGATCGCCCGCACAATCCACTTTTGTCTGGTCAGTACGCAGCGAAAAGCTTTCAGCTTGTAGCGAAAAGCCTGCGATACGTAGTCAGAAGCTTTCAGCTTGTAGCGAAAAGCTTGCAATACCTAGTTAGAAGCTTGCGGCACCCAGTAAGAAGCCGATTGCACGTAGTGAGAGGCTTATGGCTTGTAGTAAACAGCTTTTAGCAGGTAGTGAAGTACAACAACTATCCACGATCAGTGAATATTCTACCTTTTATGGTACAAGCGTCCCCTACTCGTCTCCTCAAGAACCACTGATGCTAATGGTATTTTTTCTTGACTCTATTTTTCTATTGAGTTAACATTGCCTTTATTCATTAACAAAAGCATCCGCCAGCTAAATCCATGTGCGTTCAGCCCACCTCTCTTCACATTTTCAGCCTTAGCCTTAACGGGCTACTGCTGCTGCGCGGGCGCGCATAAATACTTCTTTCAACCCCAACATTTTCCTCCAATATAAAATGCCGACGCCCCCCAGCCCCCAATTTTGGGGGAGTTAGAACGTAAGCCGGAAATAGCTGACTTTAAAAACGTTCTCACAGTGCATTCAGAGCCCCAGAATTGGGGACGGGGGCGCTTGATGACTATGCTATGTCCTGAGTTTAATTGCACTGATCTACTTAGCTAGCTGCCTTAATTGCTAAAGGCACAAGGCTGTGACGTCTTTTCTTAGGCACATCTTCTCTTAGGCACATTCTTTCTTAGGCACATTCTTTCTTAGGCACATCCTTTTACAGGCCCAACATCGGCCCAATATTATGTTGAACAATCCTTCCAGTAAATACGCTGCATTCACGCCTATCCATTTGCCCGATCGCACTTGGCCCAGCCAAACTATCACCCAAGCTCCAATCTGGCTCAGTACCGACCTGCGCGACGGCAATCAGGCCCTGATTGAGCCTATGGACATTGCGCGTAAGCTGCGGCTGTTCCGCACTTTAGTCGATATCGGCTTCAAGGAAATTGAGGTGGGTTTTCCGTCCGCCTCGCAAACAGAATTTGACTTTGTTCGCCGTCTAATAGAACAAAACCTCATTCCTGACGATGTCACCATTCAAGCCCTTACCCCTGCTCGCGAACCGCTTATTTGTCGCACTTTTGAGGCTTTGCATGGCGCAAAACAAGCCATTGTACATGTCTATAATGCGACTGCGCCCGCCTTTCGCCAGATTGTCTTTGGCCTAGACAAACCCGGCACTGTTCGCCTTGCCACCCAAGCCGCTGCTTTGATCAAACAACTTGCTGAGGCTCAAAGCAAGACAGCTTGGCGCTTTCAATATTCTCCAGAAGTTTTTACCGCTACAGAACTGTCTTTTGCCAAAGAAATTTGTAACGAGGTGCTGGCCATTTGGCAACCCCAGCCCAACGCCAAAGCCATCATCAATCTTCCTGCCAGTGTAGAAGTTTCTACGCCCAACGTCTTTGCCGATCAGGTGGAATGGATGAACCGGAACTTGCACTATCGTGAAGCGGTCGTGTTGTGTGTGCATCCTCATAACGATCGCGGCTGTAGTGTAGCTGCTGCGGAGCTAGCACAAATGGCAGGCGCTGAGCGAGTAGAAGGCTGTTTGTTTGGCAACGGCGAGCGCACGGGTAATGTTGATTTAGTAACGCTAGCAATGAATTTGTACAGTCAGGGAATTTCGCCAGGGTTAGACTTTTCACAAATGGATAGCATTATTCGGGTGGCAGAAGACTGCACTCAGTTGCCCGTGCATCCGCGTCATCCCTATGCAGGAGAGCTGGTATTTACTGCGTTTTCGGGGTCTCATCAAGACGCGATTAAAAAAGGATTTGCGGCCAGAAAGCCTGAAGATAATTGGCAAGTGCCTTATTTACCAATGGATCCGGCAGATGTGGGACGCTCTTATGAATCTGTTGTACGAGTCAACAGCCAGTCTGGAAAAGGCGGCGTTGCCTTTTTGCTAGAGCAAGATTATGGGGTGGTGCTGCCGCGAAGATTGCAAATTGAGTTTAGCCGGGCAGTGCAGCAGGCAGTCGATGCTAGCGGAAAAGAGGTATCGGCAGCGACCATTTGGGAGATTTTTCAAGCCGAATATCAGCGAGAGACAAAACCGCTAACTTACTTGTCTCATCGCTCTGTTCAAGTTGTCGATAGACAGATCTCGCTCTCTGCTTGTTTACGGCTTAATGGTGCTGAGGTCACAATCAGTGGCACAGGCAATGGCCCGATTGATGCTTTTGTGAGTGGTTTAAACGCAGGGATTTGTCAGCAGATTGGGCTGGCGGCGGGCGAAATTGAAGTGCGGCATTACGAGGAGCGATCGCTCAGTGAAGGCAGTGGTGGACAGGCGATCGCACTGATCGAAATCGCAACTTCCCAAGGTACGAGCTTCGGCATTGGCATTCACGAGAATATTGTCACCGCCTCTTTTAGGGCTGTGATTAGTGCTCTGAACCGGCTGCTGAGTGTTCTGGTTGAAGACGATCGTTTTTTAAGCAGTCAGGAGATAGGAGTCAGGAGATAGTCGATATCCCTAACTCTGTCTTGGGCGATCGCTCCAAATAAATAGAGAGCGCCCCCCCAAGTACAATCAGCACCATCCCTCCTACCGCCAGGCCATTCGGTATTTCGTCAAAAAACAACCAGCCAATTGCGGCGGCAAAAATCACGCTGCTGTATTGGAATACGCCAATCTGATGCGGTTCTGCGTAGCTGTAGGCTTTGACGAGCAAAAGCTGAAAGGTCAAAAATGCCGCTGCTGCGGCGACAATATAGCCCAGCGCGTTCATTGTTAGCGGTTGCCACTGCCACAGAGCCACAGGTGCTAACAGAATTGAGCCGATGAGTAAATAGTAGAGCGTTTGGCTTAGCGGCGATTGGGTTTTGTTGAGCGATCGCACTGTCAAAAACTCAATCGCTGCCGAAAGCCCCGCCCCTAAGCCAATCAAATTTGCTGGATTTTGCAAAAGTTCGGCATTGGGCTGAACGACAAGCAGTAAGCCGACGAAGCCAAGGGCGATCGCTCCCCACAGCTTTGGCGAAATTTCTTTGCCTAATGCGATCGCCCCAATCACCGGAATAAACACCGGCGTTGTGTTCAACAATACATTGGCATTCACCAAACTTCCCAAACCTGCCGCCAAAATGAACAGATAAAATCCGCCCAGCCCAAATACCGCCCGCATCAGGTAATAGGGCAAAACGGTTTTGTTGAAACCTGCCTGTAAATCTTGACCTTTGCGCCAGGCTTCTACGGGCACAAGTACGCACAGCGCTAGTAATAACAGCAGCCATAGAAACTGGCTGGGACTGATGCTTTGTTGCGCAACCTTGCCTAACGCACCCTGTACAGTGTTTGCCAAAAAGCCTACTGTCAGCAAGATCGCCCCTAATGCTAAAGACGGCGCTGAGTTGTCCGAGCTATGATTTGAACGGGTTGCCTCGGAAGCGGGAGAATCTGAAGTCATTGGCAGCAGGATAAATGGTTAGTCTACAGATTTTCTAGAACCTTGCAAACAGCCTTAAGAGAGGGACGGTTGGCTAAGTTACTGTCCATACAGGCTTGCTGTAAAGCCCGCAAAGAAACCAGTGTGGGTTGCTTGTCCTCGGCTTCGACACATCGATCTAGCAAATCTTCTAGTAAGCAGCCAAAGGCTCTTGACTCTAATCGTTCTAGGGCTGCGGCGATGGTTGAGTCGTTGGGATTATAAAAGGAAGCGGCACCGAAGTCGCCTAAAAGAGATTGCCCTGTTTGATTGACTAAGATGTTGTGGGCATAGAGGTCGCCATGCATGATGCCTTTGTGATGAAGGTGGGCGATCGCAGCGGCAATTCCCCGCGAAATCTGCAAAATATTAGATAAAGGAAAAGTAGTCTCAGCGCTATAGGTATCTCGGGTACAAGTCTCTAAACTGGGCGGCCCGCCCAAATTTTGATACTCGCAATCAACAAACGAAAACACCAATCCGGCTCTACCATCAGCGGATGTCAGCTTGCCCAATACACTGACCAGGTTAGGATGCGATCCGGCAGCAATACAGGCTTGCATTTCATCTAAAGGAGAGCCATCGCTGGTAATCGCCCCTTTAAACAACTTTATCGCCACCGCTATCGGCTGCTCAGCACCTGGCTTTGTCCATACGCCTTTGTAGATGATTCCCGACGCCCCCTGACCCAAAGTTTCATTAATTTCCAGATCGCTTTCCTTGATAGTTAATAGCTCTGACGAACCGAATAGATTAGCCTCATAACAGGGATTGCCCGAGTAGGCAAGCCAGGACAGCCGAGGCAAGGAAAACAACCAGGGGGGCAGCGTTTCTAGCTGATTGGCCGATAGCCGAATGAGTTCTAAGTTTTGACAATTCGCCAGCTCATTTGGCAAGCTTTGAAGTCGATTACCCGCAAGCATCAGCTTCTGTAGCTGCTTTAATTTGCCAATACTAGCCGGTAAAGACTCTAGTTTGTTGTTGGTCAAAATTAGCCAGCGAATAGCAGAAGAGAGCGCTTCATCGCTGATGCCCCTGATTTGATTGCCCTTGAAGCTAATCATCGATAGGGCTGGACACTGAGCTAGTACTGCTGGAAATGTTTCAAAGTTGTTGTTGTTAAAAAAGGCAACTTTCAATTTCTTTAGCTTGCCAAAGGCTTCAGGTAACTCGGTAAAACAATTATTTGATAGCTCTAATACTTCCAGCGAATCGGCCAGCTCAATAATCTCCATCGGAAATTTGTCCAGCTCGCAGGCTAAGTTCAGCCGTTTTTGACCAATTAGCTGCCCTGCCTTTAACCGCTCTAAAGTTTCCATATCGCTAGCAAGTCCCCATTCTGCTTTAGAATCTGAATAATATTAGGGTTTATGCCGATTGGCTACAGTGACCTTTAAAGGGCGTTATAGGTGGTGTGATGAGAATGCTCAGACTGTTGTGTTTGGCTTGCCTGCTGCTGCTGACGGGCTGTGGCGTGCTGGCTCAAATGCCTCCCGATCAGGCGGTGCGACTGGCGATCGCACAGCAACTCACCGACACCCAGCAAACCCTTGCTACAGAATTAGGAATACCAAACCCAAAGCCCAACTTCCAAGTTAAAAAGCTAGACGTACGCAGCCGTCAAAAGCTGACCGAACCCGCCTATCAACGCTACCCTGGCGAAGTCTACAGAGTGCGCGGCACTTTCGAGGCGGTTTTAACGAGCCCTGAAAAAAAGGAAAAAATCGAGCAAGAAAGCCCTTTTGAGGTTTACCTCAGTATCAATCCACAGGATGATAGCGAGATTGAAACCTGGTTTTTTATTCGGCCCGATCCGGCTTCTGATTCGATTTAGTAGGCAACCCTTCAATCACCGAGGCTGCTTCAATAAATATTCGTTTTACCTCAGCGTGAGTCTCACGAATGGTCTGCTCTATTCGCCTGACAGCCGCTTCAATTTCATCTGATGAAAGGCCATCTTTAAACTCAATATTCAGCGCCAGCAGCACATCCCTGGGGCCTAAATGCAGGGTGATGGGCGGTTCCGCCGCCGAGACGGCGATATCTGAGCGCACGATGTTTTGGATGCTTTCACGGGTTTCTGGCGAAGCGCTTTCCCCAATCAGCAGACCTTTGGTTTTAGCGACCAGGGCGGTGGCGACAACGGTTAGCAGGACACCGATGGCGATGGAGGCGATCGCGTCATAAATTGGCTTGCCCGTAGCCTCACTCAGCCAGACGCCTGCGAATGCGATCGCCAGTCCCACCAGCGCCGCCGAATCCTCCACAATTACAATAAACGCGCTCGGATCTTTACTGAGGCCAATCGCTTTTAACAAACCCGTCTCTGGATTGGGCTGCCTTTTTTTGAACTCTCGAATTGAGACCGTCAGCGCGGCCCCTTCAAACACCGCCGCCGCGACCAGCACACAATAGCTGACTAACGGATCGCTCGAAACCACGTCTCCTTGCAGACTCCGCACGCCTTGCAGGATAGACACACCGCCGCCCAACGAAAAAATCAGCACCGCCACCATCAGCGACCAAAAGTACAGCTCCTGACTGCGGCCCAGCGGAAACTGCTCATCGGGCAGGGCCTCACTTTGCTTTAGCCCATACAGCAGCAGCACTTCATTGACCGAATCCACCACCGAATGAATGCCTTCAGACAGCATGGCAGAGCTACCGCTAATGTAAGCCCCCGTAAACTTGGCTATGCCAATCGCGACATTCGCCGCCATCGCTGCATAAATAGAGGTTTTGGAACCGGTTGACATAGAAAATTCTTTACCGCCATAGCTGACTAACCACCTCAACTACAGCCGGAACCGAGTTGAGATCTGAAGTATCTTCGTCTAAAAGACCTAGCGTAGGGGCTGGATCGTTTTTATTGTTTAAAAGTAGCAGAGCCAGGCGGGCGATGGTGTTGACGCGATCGCTATCATTTCCGATCAAATTCCTCAATGCAGGCAGCGCTGGCAACGCCTGACGCCCTAAGTACGTTAGCCCCAAAGCCGCCAGCTCACGGCTTTCGACATCTCCATCCGCCAGCGCAGACACCAATGTCGGCAAAATCTGAGCGCTGTCTTTGGTAATTACCCAAATGGCATCCGCAGCATAGAGCCTAGTAAGCGGATCATCACTGTTCAAAGCTTTAGTCAGTTCGGGTACCGACTGCTGACCAATTTTGGCTAAACTGCCCACCACCGTCTGATTCACATCTGAATTATTGCCGAGCAAAGTTCTAGAAAGGGCCGGAATCGCTACATCTGCCAGCGGGCCAAAGTCTCCCAATGCCCTGGCAGCCGCCTTACGCACATCGCTATCGCCATCATTCAGCGTATCTGCCAATACCGAGACACCCGCTTGCAGCGCACTATCGCCCACAGTATCGAGCTGGCCAATATCACCAATCAGCGCGGCGGCAGTTTGTTTAGCCAGGCTATTAGCTTGCTTATTTTTGAGCAGCTCTCCTAGCAAGGGCAAAGCATCCGCGCCCATACCCACCAGGGCATCGGCAGCAATATCTTGCACCAGGCCCGATTCGTTTTGGACGGCGGCCACCAGCACAGTAAGCAGCAGGTCTCGGTCAAGCCCTACTTTGGTGAGGGCGCTGGTGGCAAGGGCTCGTACCAGCTCATTGTCGTCTTTAATCACCTCTAAAAGGGTTGGTGTAGCAGCGGCGGCATCTGCGCCAATTTCATTCAGGGCGTAGGCGGCGGCCTGCCGGACAGGAGCGCTGTCAGATTCTAGGGCGTCTGCCAGGTGGGGGACGGCTTCTGCACCGCTGGCCGCTAACGTATCGGCGGCGGCTTTGCGCTCGACTGTATCGTTGCTGGACAGCAGGGCGACTAGCTCAGAAAAATCGTCTTGCTCCTCTGCATTATTTACAACAATTGGGGGTTCAACGTTTCCCGGCGTTGTCGAGGCAGGTTGGTTAGCTACAGTTGCTAAATAAGGCGAGGTAATGGCACTGGCACGGCCACTATTCACCAGGGCTTGATGGGCGATCGCGGCAATCTCTGCGCGGGTAGCATTGCGCTGGGGGTTTAGCTGCCGCACATTAGGATAGTTTACGATGAGTTGTTTATCGGCGGCGGCGGCGATCGCCGCCCTCGCCCAATCAGGAATCTCACCTCTATCCGCAAAGGCTGCTAATATCTCATCCGAATTTCCGTTAGTCTCTAACCCCAAACCACTCGTCAGCGCGAGCAAAACCTCCAGCCGGGTAATTGGTTGATTCAAACCAAACGTTCCATCTGGATAGCCACTCAAAAAACCTTGAGAATAAGCAGCGTTAATGGCCTTTGCTGCCCAGTGATCTTTGGGCACATCGCTGAAGGTAATCGGGTCTCTAGTAGGTGTTTTTGAAAAGCCGCCATACAGCACAGAAGCAAACTGCGCTCTGGTCATCGCTTCGTTGGGTCGAAACGTTTGGTCAGGAAAGCCGCTGATAATGCTGGCATTGGTCAAAGACTGCACATATTGACTTGCCCAATAGCTGCTATCGACATCGCTAAAGCGGCTCTGTGCCTGCGCAAATACGGGCGGAATAGCCGCTGATAGTACAATCGTCAACGTGCTGGATAGGGCGATCGCAGTATTGACATAGCTGTGTTGACCAAACATGACGAAATCCTGATGTTCGATGGGAATTTACGGTTGCTATTAGCACAGTATCCCATCGCGATCGCTCACCACCCAATTAGGAGGACGGTTAGTAAGTTGTCTTCTATCTTCTGTCTTCCGCCTTCTGTCTTCTGCCTTCTATACTACGTTCGACTTCAAATCATCCAAGCTCACATAGTCGAGCGCCGCGCTGTGGGTCGCATTCAAATCTACCGGCGGGGCCACGCCATCTTCTAGCGCCTCTTTCCATCTAGCCGCACACAAGCACCATTTGTCTCCTGACTTCAACCCCGGAAAGTTGTACTCTGGCCTGGGCGTACTCAAATCATTTCCCTGCGCCTTGGTGTAGCTCAAAAAAGCTTCCGTCAGCTCCGCGCACACCACATGCACCCCTCTATCCTGCGGCCCCGTCTGACACATCCCATCTCGATAAAAGCCCGTCATTGGTGAAGTGCAACAGCTTTGCAGCCCGCCACCCAGCACATTTGTGTTCTTATTTGTGTTCTTAGCTGTATTCTCAGCCATTCGTTAATTCTCCTTAAAGGGCGATCGCCTAAAACAACAGATTCAAATTATCCATCAAATCCCTCCCCCGTGCCTCTAACCGCAGCAGCATATTGCGCCGGCACCAGTACCAAAAACAACATCCACCACACTCCCATAATCGCTGCAACAGGCAGCGTAATCCAAAGCCTGTGCAACAACAACCAGGAACCCGTAGGTATGGCTAAGCCTGTTAATACAATTGACCAGGGCTGACACCACCAAGGCTTCGTTTGCCACATCGACTCAGGCAACGATTGTTCATCTAATTCTAAATCAGTCATTTGTGACGCCTGCTATCTAAAAATCTCAACGGGTTCAATTTCATCTGCTAGCTCAAATTCAAATATTTGCGCATAGAAAGAGAGTTCAGCGTCTAAGGCTCGCTTAATATTTTCTGCCTGGCGAAAGCCGTGCTGCTCTCCTTCAAACAGTAAATAGGCCACCGGAATGCCTTTTTCTTTGAGCGCCTTTACCATCGCCTCGGCCTGGTTGGGCAGTACAATTTTGTCTTCAGAACCCTGCAAGAAGATGATCGGGCAAGAGAGTTGATCGACCGCATGGATGGGCGATCGGGCTTCGTATATCTCCTTTTTTTCGGGATATGGCCCGACCAAACTATCTAAATAGCGAGACTCAAACTTATGTGTTTCTGCCGCCAGGCTTGCCATGTCACTAACGCCGTAGTAGCTTGCGCCTGCCTTGAACACATCGCGAAAGGTCAATGCGGCCAGGGTGGTATAGCCGCCCGCGCTGCCGCCGTCAATCGTCAGGCGATCGCCATCTGCCTTTCCCTGCTCTACCAGGTACTGTGCTCCGTTCACCACATCGTCAACATCCACAACCCCCCACTTACCAATCAGCCGATTGCGATAGGCGCGGCCATAGCCTGTGCTGCCACCATAGTTCACATCCAGCACCGCAAAGCCCCGACTCGTCCAATATTGAATTACCGGATTGAAAGCACTCGAAGCCGCAGCCGTCGGCCCCCCATGAGTCTTTACCAGCAGTGGCGGACGCTCGACAACTGGCGCTTCGTAGTCCTTATTTTGAGGGCGATAGTAAATACCGTAAGCATTAAATCCGCCAGTTGTCGGAAAGGAAATGACTTCTGGCTCCGAGAGATAGCCCGGATCAATTTCAAGGCTGCTGGACTGACGAATTTCGACAAGGTCGTGGGTCGCCAGATTCAAGCGCACAAGTACGCCGGGCTTGATAGTGCTAGTGGCCAAAAAGACCGCAAACCCTTGGCCGATTTGTAAGCTGCCAAGGCCGCTGTAAGGAATGTCCATTTCATCCATGGCGCGATCGCGAGTATCCAACCGAGCCAGCCGTGTCGTCCCTTCATACTGATAGATACAAATAATCGTGGTGTTGTCTTCAAATCCATAGCTACTTTGGCCAAAACTCCACTGCGGCCCGGCAAATTCTGCTTCTATTGGAAACAAGGGCTCGCCCCGTTCGCCTTCCCACCGATACAGGTTCCACCAGCCCGTCGCATCACTGATAAAGTGCAGCGCTCCGGCTGGAGACCATTGCGGCTGACATACTGACTCTTTGACATTACCAACTAGCTTGCGCGGACGGCTGAGGCTACCGTCATCAGTGACCCTGGCTGACCAAAGCTCTGTGCCGTCCCAGGGCATTTGCGGATGGTTCCAGGTAATCCATACCAGCTCGGAACCATCTGGGCTGAGCCGGGGCGATGAGTAAAAGTCATTACCGCTCACCAGGATGCGAGGTGTCCCGCCTTCTAAGGGGATAGTGGCGATCGCATTCACCGCCTCCCCACGCTGCCGGTGGTCTTCCATCACACAAATCAGCCGCTGCCGCTGCCCGTCTACCACCGCATCCGCATAGCGCAACCCTGCTACGGGTGAAACTTCTGGCGTCAAAGCTTCAGGGTCTTCGTTCGCCCGCTGCCGGTATAGCCGCTGATCGGCATAGTTAGAAAAATACACCACGCCCTGATGTACCAAATACGCCCCACCGCCGTATTCATGCACCCTAGTGCGCACATTAAACGGTGCTGGCGTCATGTCATTCACATTACCTAGCTCATCTTCTGGGCCATAGCGAACCACTAACTGCCGCCCGCCTTCTGTGGGCCGCAGCTCGCTCCAGTAGATGTCTGCGCCATCAATTTGCACTGCCCCTAACCGAATAGAGCTAGAGACGATTAAATCTGAGGTAATGGGTGACTTCCAAGACCCATAGGGCGCTGCGATGACCATAAAAGCAATTGAATTAAAGAAGGGCTTATACTACCCTAAACCAATTAGCAATATTGATACAGACTGTCCACTGTACCGTTTGAAAAAAGTGCGATCGCGCTAGGCTGATCGCGACATCAGGGGCATCTACCCCTTGCTCTGTGCAACGCCCCGACAACCGTCTGTCTACTACTGTTTGAACGCTACTGTCTGAAAGGGAGAAATCCAGCTATGGTCGAAATTCGTAAAGTGTTATTGGGCGGTACGCTTTGTACTGGTTTGATCGGTGGGTTGATAGGTACGTCCTTGCCCGCTCATGCCCAAAACAACGATCCCTTACCCGAAGTAGAGTCTACGACTGGCGGCACCCAGCTTCCCGAAGAAGCTCGCTTTGAATGTCAGCTTTTTGACGGCGACTTTACTGTCATGTACCGCCCCGAAAGCCAGCCCCAGCAGGTATATCCCTGGGCAACCCCAAGCGCGATGGGCGGCGGCTGGACGGCTGAAAAGCGCTGCTACACCATTAGCGAGCGGTTAGAGTCTTACCGGCCTGAGGGGTTGGTAGAGCTGCAAGTGGGTACCGAGAATGGTTATGACGTCGTCTGTGCAACGACCGAGCAGACTCCTGGCTTATGCAAGATTGTCTTCACTGTTCCGCCTGGTCAAAATCCGGTGGTCACTCGCGATCAGGTTTTTGAGAATCTAGCCCTTGCTGATGGCGGTAATGACACGACTATTGTCAACACGTTTACGGGCAATGGCAGCTCAGATATCCTGGGTCAAATCAGCGAAGCCTTGAACCTGCCCACCGCTCGTTCTTCAGCGCGTCCCTCAGCTAGCACAGGCATTAACCTCAAGCCGTTCTTAGATGCTGCCGATGGCGGAACCGGGACTGCTTTGCGAGCGGGTACGGTTTCTGGTCGCCAATTGAATCCCGAGCGCTTCCGATAGGTATCACGCCATATCAAGCCAGGGCTCAAGCTGAAAGCCCGCTTCGATCTATGAGCTGAGGCGGGCTTTTGAGTGGCAGATGCAGTGCTTACAGAGCGATCGCATTCTTACGAAGATACGAAGCAGTCCTGAAGCCTCTTGCACGACATCCCTTTGTCTAGGGTGGTAAAATTCGGTTCAGTCTATTGAACGCTCATATGAACGTTGCTCAGCTCATAGCGAAAGATTATTCGATTGCCGTTCAGCAGGTGGAAGTTGCCTTAGCGCTTTTTGCGGAAGGGGCTACTGTGCCATTCATTGCACGCTATCGGAAGGAGCGTACGGGCGAACTAGATGAGGTTCAGCTCAGGCAAATTGCCGAGCGCTACGAATATTTGACGGTGCTGGCCGCTAGAAAGCAGACCATATTAGAGGCGATCGCCAAACAAGACGCCCTCACCCCCAAGCTAAAGGCCAACATTGAACGCTGCCAAAGCAAAACCGAGCTAGAAGACCTCTATTTGCCTTATAAGCCCAAGCGTCGCACCCGCGCCACTATTGCTAAGGAAAACGGGTTAGAGCCCTTAGCGAATCAGATATCCGGCCTTAACACTAACGGTCAATCTGCAAACCTGAGCGCGTTAGCTCAGCCGTTCGTCAACGATTCAATCGCGACACCTGCCGATGCCCTACAGGGGGCTTCAGACATTTTGGCAGAGGGTATGGCCGAACAGGCTCCGCTGCGGGCGTATGTCCGCAATCTTTTATTACGTAAGGGCCAATTTACATCCAAAATCAAATCTGACTACCCTGAGGGCACCACCAAATACGAAATGTACCGTCGCTATCAGGCTCCGGTTGGCAAGATTGCGCCCCATAACCTTCTGGCTTTGCTACGCGGTGATAAAGAAGGCATACTCAAACTCTCTTTGACCTTTGACGAACCAGAAGTTTTAGACTACTTGCTGAGTACTCAGTTACGCAGTCAGGATCGATCGCTGCGGCAGTTTTATACCGACATGGTCAAAGATGGCTTCAATCGGCTGATGAAAACCTCTTTGACGAATGAAGCGATCGCCCAGAAAAAAGCCTGGGCCGATGAGGAATCTATTGAAACATTTGCAGAGAACTTAAGGAACCTGATGCTGGCGGCTCCGGCGGGCATGAAGCCGACGCTGGGGGTGGATCCTGGTTTTCGGACGGGCTGTAAGGTGGCCGCCATTAGTGAAACCGGACAGTTTCTGGCCTATGAGGCGATTTATCCGCATTCGGGACAGGGGCGGCGGCTAGATGCGGCCAAGGTGCTGAAGCGGCTGATTGAGACTTACCGGATTGAGCTAATTGCGATTGGCAACGGTACGGCTAGCCGGGAAACGGATGAGTTTATTGGGGAGGTAATCGGTTCGTTAGAGCATCCGCCGACAAAGGTAATGGTGAATGAGTCGGGGGCTTCTATTTATTCGGCGAGTGAGGTGGCGATCGCCGAATTTCCTGAGCTAGATATTACGGTGCGTGGGGCGATTAGCATTGGTCGCCGCCTGCAAGATCCGCTGGCGGAGCTAGTCAAGCTAGATCCAAAATCGATTGGAGTGGGGCAGTATCAGCATGATGTGGATCAAAAGCGGCTGAAGCAAAAGCTGGATGACACGGTAGAGAGCTGTGTGAACTATGTGGGGGTGGATTTGAATACGGCTTCGCGGGAGCTGCTGCGCTATGTGAGTGGGGTGAGTGGGGCGATCGCAAATAATATTGTGGCGTTTCGTGATCAGGTAGGGCAGTTTCGCGATCGCAAGTCTCTTTTAAAGGTGAGTAAGCTGGGCCCCAAAGCATACGAGCAGGCAGCGGGCTTTTTGCGAATTCGCGGGGGCGATAATCCGCTAGATAACACAGCGGTACATCCAGAAAGCTATCGCATTGTGAAAGCCATGGCTAAAGATTTACAAGTGCCCTTAACAGAGATTCCGCAAGCAACTAATAAGTTAAAACAGCTTGAGCTAAAAAATTACGTAACCGAGAAAGTGGGCGAACCTACCCTCCGAGATATTTTAGCTGAGCTAGAAAAACCAGGCCGCGATCCTAGAGCCCAGTTCGCCTATGCGACGTTTGCCGAGGGCATCAACGAAATTAGCGACCTGCGAGCAGGAATGACGTTAGAAGGAGTGGTCACTAACGTCGCCAACTTCGGCGCATTTGTCGATATTGGCGTGCATCAAGACGGGCTAGTGCATGTATCGCAAATGGCAGATCGGTTTGTCAAAGACCCAAAAGAGATCGTGCAGGTGGGACAGGTGGTGAAAGTACAGGTGATGGAGGTGCAGGAAAAGCTGAAGCGAATTGGGTTGAGTATGCGATTAGACGTGAGAGTGGTTAACCTAAGCCGGAGAGTCGCCCCTCCGACTCGGCTTCAGAACCGGACTTGATGTAGGGTAGGCGACCAGCGAGTTGCCTCGAAAGGTACTTTTCGAGACTGTATTGAATTTTGTGTAAGCGGTCTAAAATCCTACAAACCAAGGAGACCGCACCATGGCCCGCAAGAAAAAAGAACCGAACCGCGTTGACGAACTGCTAGACGAACTGCTCGAAGACTGTCACAGCCCGGAGGATATCCGCGTCTGAGCGGACGCGGTCGGGGAATTTGGCTTAACAACTGGGCCAATGCGAGCCGTTGGGCGGCAGGGAGGTTCTTCACCCCGTCAATGCCCGCCGTCTTTTTGCCCTTGTTATCTTGAGTGACCCGACGAACGGCGAGTAGCCGTCCATACCAGGACTTTATGAGCAGACGTTGTAGTCTGTGAACTGATTTGACGTCACCTCGCTGACTGGCTCTGTAGATTCGCCGTTGGAGTTTGAACACTCGCTTCTGGATTTGCTTCCAGGGCAAAGTGCTCCATCTATACCTCGCCTGATAAGTCGGGTTCATAGCGTGTAAGCTCTACTAGAATTGTCTACGTCCAAGTTGCAGTGAGTACGTCGGCATATGTCGGGCATTGCCCCAAGCATTTGCTTCTTACTCAATCCCAATCCTGCTAACTCTTTCTAGTTAGCACCTACCCTGACATTCGACCTGCTGTCAGGGAGAGTCAGCAGGGTTTCCACGTTCCGATGTCTGATAGTCGCTGCACTTAGGACTCTACTCTAGGCCGGGTTTATCGAGAGTGGTTACTGGTCATTAAGATAGATGCCAGCCTCTTATCCTTTGCCTTTTGGCTGCGGTGTATCAGCCTGATTTCACCGCTCACAAATCACGACCCTTCAGACGTAGATCCCTCGCGTATCCTTATGCAGCTTGCTAGACGGGATTCCAGATTAGGCTTCCAGTTACCGCCGTTTAGTCCCGCTTCAGGCGTTGATGGCTAGTCGCGAACCTGGGGACTATGCTGTCACTCCACCACTGGGAGGGAGAGACTTTCACTCTCATCAGAAAACATCAGTTATCAAGGATTGCCTCCTTGTCTCTCTTCCCCCAGTTATCTGGTTTCGAGAGAACGTGTCGCACATCTAATTTTTGTGTAAGCGCTTTTTACTTAAGCGGAAAAGCGTTCTGGAAACAGGATAGCAAAATGTGACAATGCTGCACGCCAGTTTTTAATCGGCCTGTTCCAAAGCAAAATAATTCAAGGTGCTGTAAATCAACTTTGGGTATAGTCTACGTTGCTTTAATCAGCACCAGATCATCTTCGATTTTTGCTTCGTAGGTGCCTAGCGACTCGGTTGCTGGGCCGTTGGTGACTGCGCCAGAAGCGTCGTATTTAGAGCCGTGGCAGGGGCAGGCAAATTCAGTTTCGGCCCATTCGACGCTACAGCCATTGTGGGTGCACATGGAGTCGAAGGCGATCACGCTGTCTGCCTTTTCGGGGTCGGGAATGGCGATTACTGGCCCAGCGATAAAGCCTTTTTTGGCGAGGAATCCGGCGGACTGAAGCTCGCTGACGGTGCCGAGGGCGGCGAATCCGTCTTCGCGTAGGCTGCTATCTACTTTGGCGGGGGCGTCTGTGCTGCTGGCTTCGGGGTCGGTGGTTTCCTCAGGTTCGTTAGGAGTGCAGGCGGCGATCGCCACTGGCAGAGAAGTCACTACCAAGCCTAGCCCAACGAAGTTCAAAAATTCACGGCGTTTCATCAATACTCTCCTTTAATAGTTCGATAAACAGGGACTAACGGCTGAGGGCTTCAGCGATCGCTCCCTTCGCAAACCACCCCTTGTAGCGAGCAGTTGCCGCCAGCACAAAGAGCAAATCTGCGCCGACGACACCGGCAATCATCCACTCCGAGCCGCCCGTACCAAAGCCATAGCTGTGCAGACCCGTGCCCAGCACAAAGTTCACGCCGTACCAGGCCATCAGCACGGCGTTAAATGCGACGACGCTAGCGACACTGATGCCAAAGTTACCAATCCAGCCGACCAGGCGTCCGTGTAGCGGTACCAAGTAGCACAGCAGCGCAATCAAGGCCCAGGTCTCTTTGGGATCCCAGCCCCAGAAGCGGCCCCAGGAGAAGTGCGCCCAAATGCCGCCCAAGATAATTCCGGCGGTGAGCAGCAGTACGCCGACTTGCAGCACGTTGTAGTTGAGCTGAGAGAGGAGCTGAATTCTCGATTTGGCTTGGGGTGAGAATAAGTAGCTGCCGAGCGACACATGGCCGATGCCCAGGGCAAGGGCAAAGCTAGCGTAGCTGAGGGCAATGGTCGGCACGTGGATGCTCAGCCAAAAGTTGTCGCGCAGTACCGGCACCAGCGGCGAAATGCCCGGATCTAGCACAGCGGGGAGGCTGTCGGCTAGGATTAAGCACATCACAGACAGCGGGGCAGCGGCGAGCAGGTAGTATTTTGCGCGGTAAATGAGTTCAAAGGTGAGAGCGATCGCCGATATCCCAAAGCCAACCCACACCACCGACTCATACATATTGGTCACGGGCGGACGACCGGCGATTTGCATCCGCAGCCAAAAGCCGTAGCTTTGTACAATCACACCTGCGACAAACAGGCCAATCGAGCCCCAGTACAGCTCTAGCGGCTTGATCCACAGCGTCAACAGCATGACGATAAAGGCCAGGCCGTAAAGCTGCCATGCCTTGGCGAAAGGATGAAAGTGGTTGAAGAAGACTTCTTGTCGCATGGCTCCTGTAGCGGGGTAGACCGTGGGGCTGAGCGATCGCAGTCCGCCCTGAAGGTCAGCCGCTATCGGCGCTAGTGCCGGATCGCGCTCCAAGAGGAAAGTTTGCTTTAGGGTGGCAAAGTTTGTTGTAAGGGGAGCGATCGCCTCAGCACTATACAGAGACTGCGCCTCGGTGATCCCCATCCATTTCCCTTTAGAATCGCTCGGGTGAGGAACAATTGCCACGGTGTTGTCATTGACTGAAGCCAGCATCAGAGTGAGCCGGTCTTCTAGCGCCATAGCCTCCCGCTCATTCCGGCTCAAGTCTTCCTCGCTCAGGTCTTTGCGGTGGGCTTCTCGTACCACCGCGCCGAGTGCCTGATGGGTCATTAGCGTTTGAAAGGAAAAATATTTTTGGTCGGGGTCTAAGCCGACAGTCTCCTTTAGCGGACGATAGCTAAAGAGCACAAAGGGTTCTTCGTTCCAGTTGCGATTGTTTAGCCATAGAGATAGAAAAGTCTCCATAGAATTTTCTGTTACGCCGTCGTGCCGGTAGGTGGTCGCGCCGTGGATTTTGGCGACGGTTTCTTTGGCAACGGTGTCCAGCGGCTTTTTGCGTCCGCCTTGTTGCACGACCATTGTTTCTAGCGCATCTATAGGGGAGTGCTGGAACTGGCTAAAGGGTAGAGCGATGAGGAGAATGCCCAGGCAAAGTCCGACTGCAAATTTGAGAAGTTTCATGGTTGCGCGGTTGTTGTGTGAGCTTGAAGAGGGGGTAATGGGTTTGATGGTGAGTCCTTGAGGCCCCCCTAGCCCCCCAAGTTTGGGGGGAACCGGACTCAGAGCCCCCAGGATTGGGGGTCGGGGGGCAAACACAGGAAGTTTATTACGTCTTCAATTTGGTCAAACTGGCTTACGTGAAAGCAAATCAGCGACCTGAGAGAACATTCAGCAGCGGAATAGAGACGGTCTCTTCCTCCACAGCTTCTGGCACGTTCACCAGGTTCGACACTTTCTTAAACTTCTTCGCGACTGAGCGCCCGTAGAACATAGTCGCAACGCCAACTATGACCATTGTGGATCCCAGCCAGGTGAGGCCAGTCACCCACCAGGGTTCGCGCTTTACCTGCAGGGTAGACTGGCTCAAGTCGCCCGGATTCCACGATGCCTGAGCAATCTTCCAGCCCTTAAACCAGGTGGGATGATTCATCCACACGCGCCGGTCTACCCGCTCTCCCTGGTGGGGATCTAACAGCGAAACCGCGCTTGTCCACATCGCTACCGATTCGCTGCCCTCATTGCGATCAACAATAAAATCGTTCAGCTTCAGGCTAAAGGGGAGCTGCAACAGCTTCGGGCTAAAGGCTACATACCAATCGCCAGCAGCGGCGCTGAGCGTGGTCGGCTCACCCCAGGGAATCCAGACCGGCTGGCCCTGCGTATCTCCTTCATTCGCAGCGACTAACAGGGCGGGTTCTCCCTGCCCAGGCGATCCCTTGGGCAAAGGCAGCGTTTCGCGCGTTACCTGCGCTTGAGAAATGTATTCTGCCAGCGTGATCTCAAAGTCGGCCCAGCCGGGCGTGATCGATTCTCCGACTGCAAGCGGGCCAGCGTGGAATCCCTTGGAAGATTTGGCCGCGTAGTGCAGTTCTCCGCTGGCATCGACGACGACGCGAAAGAAGGCATCCGGTTCGCCAATTGCCGCTACCGCATAGTCAATCCCCACCGCAATCGGCGTCTCAGCAGGGCTGCGAATCGGCTCAAATCCAGGATTGCCAAAGACAAACCAGTTCTCGGTAAGGTCTCCTGCGGAAACGGTGAGCTGTACTGCCGGGTTGTTGAGTTGTTGGGTGGCGGTGACGGGTTGGCGATCGCCATTCAGCCGAAAATCAGGCCAAAAGTCACTCACTTCTACTTTCAGCGTTTTACCGTTCGCCTTGAATTCAACCGGCTGACGCAAGCTCGGGGCGACCTCTATAGAATAGGTCTTGCCTGACCAGGTAATCTCTAGAGCGCCCCAGCGGGATGCTTGAGATTCTTCAGTCGGCGCGCTTAAAGCCTCTGACAGGGCGTCTGCCGTCTGCGCTTTCACAATTTGCAGTTCAGCGGGGCCAATGTCTAGCTGCGAATAGGCTGTCGGGGCGGCGGCGAGCCATCGCTCCAGGGATTGATTCATGCGATCGCTTCTCAGCACCAGCCGCACCGCCGGATTCTCCACACTGCCGCCAGGCTCAAAGCGCACCGTCTTCATCGTATTGTCGCTATAGCCCAGCAGCGACAGACTGCCAATTCGACTGGGAACAACCGTGCCATCTGCCTTGATGAAAAGGGAAGTTTGCTGAATGTCTTCTCCGGGCGCTGCTACTTCCACGAGGTCGCCTTCTACACGCAAAGTGCTGACTGCACCAGCGTCAGTGCGAGCGAGCAGCATTCCTTCTACGCTCAGGTGAATAACCGCCGCTGACCCAGCAATAATCACCACCAGACCCCAATGCGTGATGGCAAAACCAATCTTGCGAGCACCTTTCCACGGATAGCGAGACAGGGTTGAAATGCCTAAGTTAGCGGCCAGCAAAAACATCAGTGCGCCGAACCAGGGGCTTTTGTAGATCTCTTGCTGAACAACGGTAGAGCCAACTTCTGATTCGTAGAAAGTAGCGCCGATGAGAATGGTAGCGATCGCGACTAGCAAAGGCACAGCTAGCTTAATCGAACCAAAATAGTGGGTGAGTTTGTGAGTCATAAGGACAAACGTGGGCTGTTTGATAGATAGTTGCGACAAGTTGAGAGAAGTTTTGTATCAAAAGTTGCAAACTTGCTAGATTCATTCAAGTAACGCATCAATTTTGTTCAAATATTGCATAAAACAGGAACAATTCAATCATCCAAGTCAATAAAAACACCGCGAAAGAAAGTGCTTCAATACTCACAAAAGAGCACGATCATAGCCGAAACATCCCGCGTTTCGCCCTTCTCAAAGCTTCACGGATCTCTACGAACTGTAGAATTGCGTCGCTATACGATGAGACATAGCCATAATTTGTTTCGATGCGCTTATTGCTCGCTACCGATGCAATAAACAATATATTTCTCGTTTTTTGTAGCTGTTGAAACAAAAGTAAGCGTGAACTCGCCATACGGTCTGAATACGAAATCCATACGCAGGTAGATGACGTTTTCAACGTTTGAGCCCTGCGCTGTTTTTGAAAGTAAGTAGGACAGCCTAATCAAATATAAAATGCGCCAAAGTTCCTGCATTTGCCCCCCGACCCTAAGTTTGGAGGCTCTGAGCCCGGCCTCCTCCAAACTTGGGGACTGAGGGGGCACTCGACATCTGCGCTTTAATTCAATTTGCCTACTTACAGCTATTAATTAGAGCGCGTTAGCCTTCTTACCGCTCAGCTTTACAAGCATTTTGCTGAAAAGTTTTGTTATATCGCAATAGATACTTTAGATACTTTAGACATTTTGCCGTTCAATGGAGTGTGTTCAAACATGCCTTTAAAAGTGGAGCTTTTAGAACAGAGCTTCGAGCTTGTTAAGCCCCAGGCTGACGAGTTTGTTGCTAGCTTTTACAACAATTTATTCACCGACTATCCAGCCGCTAAACCGCTGTTTTCACATTCAGATATGGTCAAGCAGCAGCAAATGCTGAAGGGCGCACTGGTGATGGTGATTAACAATCTTAGAAAGCCAGAGGTGCTCACCAGCTCACTCCAAGGATTGGGCGCGCGCCATGTTGCTTACGGGGCGCTGCCTGACCACTATCCGCTGGTGGGCAACAGCCTGCTAAAGACACTGGGTCAGTATGCTGGAGAGGCTTGGACGCCCGAACTCAAAGCGGCTTGGACAGAAGCTTATGGGGCGATCGCCGAACTCATGCTCGAAGGGGCCGACTATAGTGCTGAAGCGATCGCGCTAGAAAAAGTCCCCCCGACTGTCCCGCCCGAAGAAGCCGGTCTCAAAGTAGAAATGCTGGAGCAGAGCTTTGAGCTGGTGAAGCCACAGGCCGACGAATTCGCCACTAGCTTTTACAGCAATTTGTTCACTGACTACCCGGCTGCTCAACCACTGTTTACCCATACCGACATGGCCAAGCAAAAGCAAATGCTCGTCGGGTCACTGGTGATGGTGGTTGAAAATTTGCGCAATCCCAAGGTGCTGAGCAAAGCGCTCAAAGGCTTAGGGGCTCGTCATGTGAAGTACGGCGCGCTGCCGGAGCACTATCCGCTGGTGGGCAACAGCTTGCTGAAGACGCTGGGTCAATACGCTGGCACCGCCTGGACGCCCGAGCTGAAGGTTGCCTGGACAGAAGCATACGGCGCGATTTCTGAACTCATGCTCGACGGCGCGGACTATTCTAAGCAGGATATTCAGCTCAACGGCGCAGCGACTTCACCTGGCGCAGGGACGCCGACCGTAGAATCTCCCGAGGGAATCGACGGTAAAACAGCGGCTGGCATTATTGGGGGCAGTAGCGTCGCGCTGGCCATTTTGTTGTTGATTCTTCTCTAGTCACCCGATTAATGGCAATTCGCTCAAGTCAAAACGTATTCTGGCGCGAAAAGTTTGGCCTTAGGGCTGTGACTATTTTGGTGATGCTGATCCTGTCGCTTTTGGTATCGGCGGCGTTTGCGCTGGAGAGAAAGGAGATCTTTCTACCGGGGGAAACGTCGGCGGGGCACCATCTCTTTGAAGCGTCCTGTGCCTCCTGCCATGAGGGCTTTCAGCCGGTGAGCAACGAAACCTGCATGCGCTGCCACGAAGCTGAAATGGCCGACGATGTGCACGGCGCAAAGAAGTTTCAAGATCCCCGCTGGGCGACCTTTCGCGAGAATATCGACGTGCTCACCTGCACCGCTTGTCACAACGAACATGTGCATATGTTTGGGCGCGGGGTGCACTTGCAGCCGGACTTGTGTATGGTGTGCCATGAAGAACTCACGGTGACTCAGCTCAAGAGCCATGAAGGCTTTGACCCGGACGGCTGCTGGACTGCCGGATGCCATAACTTCCACGATCACAGTACAATTTCTACCGGATTCCTGCGGGAAAATATGGGTGAACCAGCGATGCTGCCCGTACAAAAGCTGCCCGATAGAGCGGTGACAACAGAGCTGAAGACGGCCCCTCAGCCCAACCTCAAACAGGAATTCTTGAAGGGGGGCAGCACATGAGAAAGCTGCTGACGATTGTCTTAGTTGGGATCATGCTCTTTAGCTTTGCCCTGCCTGCTACGGCGACTACTGAGCAGGAGCTGAAGGCAATTAATGAACAGTGGGCGACCAGCGCTCATGCGCTCAACGATGTCAACTGCGCTAGCTGCCATCAGGACAGTGAGACCAAAGCTTTTGTCGCCAATCCGACGCACGAGAGCTGCCAGTCTTGCCATGAAAATTCTGTAGAGACCTTTTTGCTGGGCAAGCACGGCATTCGCCTGCTGGAGGACATGTCGCCGCTAACCCCGGCGATGGCCCGTCTGCCGATGAAGCACGACGCTTTTGACAAGCAGATGAACTGCAACGCCTGCCATGATGTTCACACAGTCAATACGATGCAGGCATCGGTCGATTCCTGCCTGACCTGCCACAACGACAACCACTCGCTGAACTATAAGAACTCCAAGCACGCTGAGGCGGTCTTTGCCAACCAGACGCTGCCGCGCCCTGGCGATCAGATGGTGACCTGTGCCACCTGTCACCTGCCGCGCTCGGCGCAGGACAAAGTCGATGGCACGACCGTCGTCAAGGTCAACCACAACAATACCTACAATCTGAAGCCGCAAGATCGGATGGTGGGCGATGTCTGTATGAACTGCCACGGGCTGGAATACAGCTACAACAGTATTTTCGACGACGAACTTGTCGAAGCCAATTTTGACCGACCTCCGACGCTTTCACTGGAGACCTTTGACCTGATGGAAGCGGCTGAACAAAGGAGATCGGGCAATCCTTCTGCCTCGGAAAGTGAATAGCTATCCGGCAGAAGTTTAATCCGCCCTTTCAATACCTTCGGGCGGATTGTTTTCATTCATGAGGTGCGATCGCTTCCATTCTTTATCAAAGCAGTGGCGCGATCGCACAAACATCCTTCAAACAACTTAGGAGACTACACACAATGCTTATTACAAGCTGGATCCGGCGCATTCGCGCTAAGACAATGGCTTTACTTGCCCTGGCTGCGGCCATCTGCTTCACGGCAGTCTCATGCAGCGGCGGCGGTGGCACTACAGCGACCGCTACCGGCCCAATGATCGCGCCTGATTTGGTGGCAGACTACATCCATACCGTCATGGCTGCCGATAGAACTGCCTATACCAAGCACGTCGTCAACCGGGTCAAACTGCTGGAAGGCAAAGCTAAAGAAGAAGGCGTGCTCGAAGTCGAATCGACCGAAGGCTGGCAGCAAACCGATGGCATCCCCTTGCCCGCACAAATGTTTCGACTCGGCTCAGAGCTAGCTAACGAGTCAGGCTACTTCACCTACAACCTGATTTCTCCTTGGAACATCAACGACAGTCAGGGGCCAAAAAGCGAATTTGAGAAGACCGCTACCGAAGAAATGATCGAAACTGGTGAGCCCGTCAAAGCTTACCAGGAAGTGGGTGACCAAGCTTACTTTTCGGCGCTGTATCCTGATACTGCCGTGGCTGAAGCCTGCGTGACCTGTCACAACACTCACCCGGTTCATCTGGAGCGCTACCCGGACAAAGTCTTTGAAATGGGCGATGTGATGGGCGGGATTATTATCAACATTCCGGTGGAGAGTATGCCGGGATAGGTTAGGAGAGGGGGAGCAGGGGAGAGCGTTCTGTAGGCTGTTCCTTCCTCCTCCCTCGCCCCCCCAAAAATCCTTCCTGACAACTCCAACATCAATTGGTCGCCTCTGCTACAGGCTCTCGCCGGGTTTAAGTCTTTACTAGATCAAACGAGGCAAGCACTCATTTTATGAAACCTCAATTTTCTACCCTAATTGTTCTAACGCTGGTTTGCGCGGTGCTGCTGGTGCCCTTTGCCCTCAGTCCGATGTATTTGGACGTGCTGCGCGATCGCTCCTTCGATCTCCATCAGTTTTTACGCGGCGAGGTCTACAAGCAGGGCACCGGCTTTGCGGCCCTGGTGCTGATCGCTATCGAAATGCTACTGTCGCTGAGAAAGCGCAGCCGCAGTCTGCCAATAAAAGTCAAAGTCCCAGGCGCGGTAATGCTGTGGCGCACCATTCACATTTTTACGGGCGTTGCCTTACTGGCGTTCGTCCTTTTACATACCGTTGGCGCAAGCGGGCTTAACTTTAACGCGATCTTGCTATGGATCTTTTTTGGCGTGACGCTGACCGCTTTGGTCGGCGTTGTGGCGGAGACAGGCATTTTAGAATCGCCCCGCAAAGTCTTCAGCTTCAGCGGCCAAAAAGTCGTAGAAGGCGAGGCCGTCGGCATGGGCAAGGGTGCCTTGATTCGGAAAATGCGCGGCGTCTGGCTACCCTCTCACATCTTACTGGTGAGCATTTTCGGACTGATGCTGGCGTTCCATATTTTTCTAGTTTACTACTTCCGTTAGGAAGGAAAGTCTATGATTGCTACCGAAAAACGTACCACTCTCTGGAAACTGTGGACAGCCCTAATCGCCATTTCACTGGCGGTATGGGTGACGCTGTGGCTCACGCGCCCAGCGGCGACGGCAGTGAGTATGACGCCTCTGCGCGGGCTAATTACGCTAAAGGCAATGGCCGCAGAGTCTGTACCCTATGAAGTGGCGATCGCCAACCAAAAACCCACCTTCATCGAATTCTATGCCGACTGGTGCACCACCTGCCAGAGCATGTCCACTACGGTTGAAAAGCTACAGCAGCAGTATGGAAGCCGCATAAACTTCGTCATGCTCAACATTGACGATCCTCGGTGGACAGCGCAAATTGCCGACTACCGCGCTTCTGGCGTGCCGCAGTTTACGCTACTCGACGCAGAGAAGTCGCCCATCAAAACCTGGGTAGGCAAAGTCCCCCGCCTCATCTTCAGCCAAATCTTCGACCAGGCACTCAGCCTCCTTCCTTAACCAAGCGTCCCCGCCCCCTCTCCCCTTCTCCCCTACGCCCTCTCCCGCAGTCGCCATGACAATCCTCAGCCGATTTCTCAAACTGCTGGAATGGTTAGAAACCACCCAAGGCTTCTTCCACTTCCTCAGCGAACCGGTAGGACTCTCCGCAGCCACCGCCCTCTGCCTCTACTTTCCTATTCAGCAACTGGGCTGTGACAGTTTCTCTGCAACGACGCTGTCCTGCACGGTCGCCCTCGCCGTTTTTTGCTTGTTGGGACGTCCTAAGTTCTAGATGGATTTGGCCAAGATCGCCATTCCTTGGTGTCAGTACCCATTGCGATCGCCCGCCCCTGTAAGCCCTAAAATATCCCGGTTGTATCGCTCTGCTGCCAAAAGCACCTGAATACCG
The DNA here is from genome assembly GCA_049791095.1 of Phormidesmis sp. GTDB lineage: Bacteria > Cyanobacteriota > Cyanobacteriia > Phormidesmidales > Phormidesmidaceae > Phormidesmis. The sequence goes on along the minus strand of JBAQZP010000042.1, from coordinate 43,097 downwards.
TGCTGCTGACAGAGCGCAGAGAGCGTTTGTAAAGCTATCAGGCGCTGCTCTGAAGGAAGTTCGTTGCCGGTAGCAACCTCACCCACTGCTGGATCTATCGGCTGAGAGGCCGCGTAGGTGCCGAGTGATTCTAAGCAAGCCGTAAAGCCTGAGCTGGCTAAGCCATAGATCAAGTGCTTGGACAGGCGAGCGTCGGGCCGGGTTAAGCGTTCATTTTTTTTGACGGTACTGGGCAAGTCACCTGGATAGAAGTACCCGCCGTGGGTGTCGATTTTGCCACTGAAATAGTCGAGGGTTAGCAGAAGGCAGTCGGTAAAGCTGAGCGATCGCTTCCCCAAAGCCCGACTTAGCAGACCCACTTTTTTGGGTGACCCTGCCTGCGGATTAGGCACGCTCTCCTGATAGTCAGTGCAGTCGAAGACGGTAAAAAGTTCTGCAATCGGCTTGCGCTCTGGCTCTAGAATAGCGGCCTGGCGCTCTAGTAAAGAGGTCTGATCGAGAATATACAGATACTGCAAAAACGACGGTCTCTCGGCTGCTTTAGACTGGAGTGATTCCAGATTGAGAATGCCGTATTGAGGGCGTCTGTTAGCTTCGGCGGCCTCGTAGGGCGATCGCAACACCACGTTACCTAGCCGGTATCCCCCCTCCCGAGTGCGAGATGGAAAGCTGGAATAGTTCGCAATCGTCGAGGCTAGCTTCAGCGCCATATCGCCCTCATTGCTAAACAAATAAGTCTCTTCAAACCGACGCAGCGACGAGCTGAGAAAATTGGCGCGGCCAGAAATGATCGTCTCTGCAGGAATATCAGGCGAGACTAAAACCAGCCGTCCGAGGGAAAAAACATTCCCAATATCGGGCGCAGGGATCTTCGCCTTGCTAGCACCAATACTGGTGAGACCAATAGATCGGGTATCGAACACATCGGAGAGAATTCTCACGGTGTTAGTCACCACAAAACCTCCCATACTGTGGCCGATGAAAGACAGCTTGATGCGGCGGCGCTCAGACCAGTCAACCTCAGGTGTCGCTTCGAGCACCGCTTTATCGAGCTGCCTGATCAGTTCAACCAGGTCTGGCACACCAAAATTGTTGGCCCGGTAAGTATCTCGAAAGTATCCAACAACCCTGAGTATAAAGAGGGTTAAAACAATTGAGATCGCACCGATCGCCAGTATCAAAAGACTCACGCCCAAGACCGCAAACAGCATAGTTCCTGGCAGGTCGGTCACCAATGAAACAAGCGTCAGAACGACAAAGACAGCGATCGCCACCCTCGAAATCACCTTTAAGGCCGTTGGTAGTGATTTGCGAGCATACTGAAGCTTAGATCCCAGACTATCGTTGCCAACGCCCTTCACCTCTTCAGAGGGCCAGCGATACCCAATCAGCATCAGTCCCGGCGAGCGGTTAGTCGCGTTTCTAGCAATGTGATCTCTGATGCCTTGATACCAGCCTTTGACGCCACTGCCATACCTGTACTCATCTTGAGCAGTCGCAAACATTCCCAGCCCCGTATTGTAGCCGTGGATCGCAATCAGAATTTCTGGTTGTTCTTGCGCAATCAAAAACTTGGCTATTTCAGCGATCGCAATGACTGGATTAGGAACTTTGTGAACCCCATCTTCTACGTTGTTAGGAGCCGTACTGCCGACCAAATAGGCCGGAAAGCCGGGCAAAGACGATTCTATCGCCTCTGGAATCGCCTCAATAGAAAGTAAGTAGCGCCCTGTGGGTTGATTCATAGATCGTGATCCATAGGTGAACACAGATTAAAACGGATTATACGAGACGCAGGCCGCTCTAAGCCCAGGGTAAACGCATACTCAAGCCATGAGGATTTTGATCAGGTAGTCATTGTCCCATCCGGCTTTGAGGCGTTTGCCCTCAATACGCCGCTCTGATTCAATCATGCCGACTCGTTTGAGTTCTTTCCACTGGTGCGCGTTGGCCAGATACTCCACATGAGCGAGTAGATAATAGCGCCGCTTCTCAATGCGTCCATGGCCCTTCTCCATCGTCTCATAGGCTTCGTGCTCAATATTCTTGAAGTTTGTTTTGCGGGCCCAGTCGAATAGCTGTTGAACATCTTGATGTAAGTTTCCCTGGTTCCCTTTGAGGCTCAGAACGTAATCTGCCCCCTGCTCTACAATCTGGTTGGCAATCTCTTTCTGGGCACCCATTGCGTCAATAGTCACGATGCAGCCTGAAACATCCAGGATTCTAAGCAACTTAGGAATAGCGGTAATTTCATTCGATTTATCAGCCACCTTGACCTAGCCGAGGACTAGCCGATCCTCGCTCGCCCTAGCGCTGACCATGTGAATTGCGCCCTGGCCTTTGCCCTTGTCGTCCGAATGTCGAGCCGCTTTGCCATCGATTGCAATCACTTCTCCACCACTGAGCTGCGCTATCGTTTTTACTCAACTGACAAAGCACGTTTGCAATTGAGACGGCTCTAACCGAGCAAACACACGACTTATCGTGTCGTGCGATGGGATGCCGTTTGGTAACGCTAGAAACGTGGCTAGCCACTCATGTTTGCTATGGCCATAAGCTTCTATGTCTTCCCAACTCTCCGCTGCGCAGATGACTGTGCAGATGGTCAGTGCAATAATATCTAGCAGCGGATGCTCGACTAAGTACTCGGCGCGAGGGTCTTCTAGCGTCTCAAAATGCTTCAGCAGTGGATTTGATGGTGGATTCGACGAACTCATCGGGAGATACTAGAAAAGCGCTACTCATCTAGTATCCTGCATCCAAGAGTATGCGTTTGCCCTGGGTGATCAAGACAAAGACTGTCTTCCCTAGCGAAGATGCGGTTGCAGCCATCTTTAGAACTATCTGCCAACGGCCCAAGTATGTGCTGGAAGGCGATATCAAAGGATGCTTTAATAACATCTCACATCAGGCATTGCTTGAGAAAGTAAAAGCGCCGCCTTTCATCCCCCGACTGCTGAGCGCATGGCTCAAATGTGGTGTTATAGAACGAGGTTTCCAACCGACTGAGAAAGGAACGCCACAGGGTGGGGTAGATCTTGCCTTTGTTGGCGTTGATAGCTCTACATGGGATAGAGTCACACCTTAAGTCGCTGGGTACACAGAAGCACCCTATCCATACAGTGTTTTACGCTGATGACTTTGTGGTGCTCACCCCCCGTCCAAGCGACATCCAGCGAGCAAAAGAAGCCGTTGAGCAATGGATGAAAACCGTCGGGCTTGAACTACATCCGCAGAAAACAACAGTCTGTCATACTCTGAATGGAGAGGCAGGCTTTGATTTTCTGGGCTTTAACATCAGGCAGTATCCGGTTGGTAAGTACGCCTCGAAACGAGGCTACAAGACCTTAATCAAACCCAGTAACGAAAGTAAAAAGCGTCATCTCGCTCGACTTAAAGAGATGGTGAACAGGTATAAAGCAGCTCCACAGGCTGCCCTCATCGCCCGTCTTAATCCAGTCATCGTGGGATGGTGCCGGTACTTCTCATCGGTGGTGAGTAAGGCCACTTTCTCGGCAATGGATGCTCAGCTTTTCTGGTATCTATTGCACTGGGCAAAGAGTAGACATCCGAACCTGAGCACTCACAATAGCGTATCTCGTTACTGGCAGGTGAACAAAGGAGGAGGATGGCTAATTTATGCAAAAGACCAGCAAACGCTGCGTCGGCACGCTGAGATACCCATTCGTAGACATATCAAAGTTAGAGCTGCTCAGTCACCCTACGATGGGGACTGGGCTTATTGGAGGGGCCGGTTAAGAAGCTATCCTGGGCTCACCCCAATGCGAGCCGAACTGCTTAAAAAACAGAACGGCAAATGCTCTAGCTGTGGACTGCACTTCACCTCAGAGGATGATATTGAGCTACATCATCTCGATGGTCTTCACGACAACAACTGTTTCAATAACCTGGCTTTGCTTCATCGTCACTGCCACGACCAGGCACATGCGGCCAGAGCGACAGTTACTGACGGTATTCTTGACACAGAACCAAGTTGGAGAGGAGCCGGATGATGGGAAACTATCAAGTCCGGTTCTGAAGCCGAGTCGGAGGGGCGACTCTCCGGCTTAGGTTAACCACTCTCACGCATTGCTTGCCGCTTTGACTTCTAAAGGCTCTATCGAGGATGTCTCAGGGCTTTGGCGATCGCCCGCTGCTTAGCTGGGGTTTTTCCCAGGGACGACTAGCCAGGTGAGTCACCATTCAGTGATGAATCCAAATCAGCCTTTAATTGCTCTGCACCATATTTGCGTATGGCTTGCCTGAGCTTCATTTGTTCTTGATACTGCTGCCAAATGACAGGATTAGAAGATATCCAGTGGTTTACCAGGCGATATTCTTGCTCAGAGACCTCACCGTCGAGGTAAGCACTCAACAGCTCAAACTTCTTATCATCGCTCTGTTTATCTTGTGTCTGTTTATCTTGTGTCTGTTCGTCCGTAAACGACCCTTGTAAAAAAAGGTTATCAGAAGATCTATCTCCAAATGGGGTAGACTGCGTCATCAAATCATACACATTAGATACGGATGCATTCGTACGCTGGCGCAACACTGAGCCGGTAGCACACATGAGGTTATAGCCATTGGAATGTATTAAGCTCAGTGGCTAATAGCTAAGAGCCAAGGCTATAGGTATCAGTGATAGCACGAACCAGCTACTGGTGACGATGACCTTTGGCAGAATCTTGACGAAATCGGTTCCCTACAAGGCAGTTTCGTCATAAGTCTCATATAGCCTCGTAACTATTTAGTAAAGACCTTAAGTAAAAGCATCAGTAAAAGCATTGGATTGATAGCTTCTGTTGTGAGTGCGGACGGCGTCCCCTGACACAAATACTAGAGAAAGCTGGCTTTTAGGTGATAATAGATACAGGGGTTATCTGTGAGTTAAGTCTGAATACCTTTAGCCTATGTTGCCATCAATGGTTTGCTGGCTTTTTCCTAGGATTGGCAAACTTATCTGGGTTCTTGTGGGTTTCATGGGCTAAGCAATGTATCTTGATACTGTAAAGCATTCATAATTTGACGTATCCACAACTTAGGATACTCTTCCTTTGAGGCAACCTTGCCCAACCCCCTTGTCCTAATTCTTTGAAATAGCCCTGCCAACGCACTCGCTGCTTTCTATCTCTTACGCATTCTATCATTTGCGCACCTATGCAACATCTGGCAAAGGTTCATACGAAATCCTCACTGGATGGCACTCAGCTCCAGCTTTTGGCTATTCATCTGCACGAGCATACCTGGGAGCCACTCACGCCAGCCCGGATGATTACAACGGATGAAGATATTCCGTTTAATGAACAGGCGCTGGTGCTGTTGGAGTTAGATAGCGATGAACGGGTGATCGCCTTACAGGACGCGACTCAATGGGTGATGGATGTGGTGTCTGAATATTTGACATTGGGCCTGACGCCAAGTGCGTTAGAAGAAGAGCTAGAGCGGGCTGAGCAATGGCGGCAGTCACTGACGCTGCAAAGCCAGGAAGTGCGGCGGCGGGCTTTGGAAACAGCCGCCAGGCGAGATGAAATTCAGAATTTGGAAAAGCGCCTGAAGCTGGAGCGCGAAGCGCTAGAAAGTAAGGAATAGGCTGGCAGCGCTGTCAATTTTGGGGCAGTACGTCTTGTAGTAGGGGGGCTAGTTCATCTTTGAGCTGCCCGGCACGGATGAATTCGGCATAGGTGTCGGACTCAATAGCGAGGAGTTCGTCGCGTACCTGTTCAGCAGCGTAGGTGAGGATTTCTGGATTTGAGCGCTGAAGTTTCAGCAGGTCTTCTTGAAGTTCTTCTAGCTGACCGTCAACTAAGGCCATCTGGTAGCGGGCGAATTCTTCATCCACTTCCTGGCGCTCAATCAGGTCTTTGAGCCGGTCGATGACTCTGTTGAGAGCGACGCGGTGGGCCACTAGCTGGGTATAGCGCTGGCGGGTAGGCTGATCGCCCAGCAAGTCTAGCCAGGAGAGCAGTGGCTGGGTGGTGAGCCCTTGTACGAGTAGGGTAAACAGCATCACGCCAAAGACAACAGCGATCACTTCTTCACGCTGAGCTAGGGATTCGGGGACGCTGAGGGCGAGGGCTACGGAGACAGATCCTCGTAGGCCGCCCCACCATAGGACGGTTTGGCCCGGTAGAGAAATATTTTCGCCAGCGGTGAGCCAGTTGCTGAGGCTACCGAGACCAAAGACGCTAATAGCACGGGCGGCGATGATGATTGCGATCGCGACAAAAATAGTTTCACCATTGTCGATTAGCGCTTGAAAGCGAACCTGGTCGCCAATGAGCAAAAATACAATGGAGTTGACAAAAAAGGCTAGAAACTCCCAAAACTCCGAGACCACTAAGCGCGTCCTGGGGTTCATGCCAATACGAGAGCCGAAGTTGCCCAAGATCATGCCCGTAGTAACCACAGCAATGACGCCCGAGCCGCCGACCTCCTCGGCCACAATATAGGTGCCATAGGCTGACACCAGGGTAAGAGACTGCTCTACCAGCGGAATATCGAAGCGCTGGGTGAGAAAGGAAATGCCAAAGCCAATCAGGCCGCCGACGCTGATGCCCAACCCTACAAATAGGCCAAATCTGGCAATGGTCAGTGAGACGTCGAATTGTTCTAGGCCAATGGCTATACCAAGCAAAAGATTGAAGGCAACAACGGCAACGCCATCGTTAAATAAACTTTCGCCCTCCATGAGCGTGGTGAGGCGCTTATCGACCCCAAGCTCACGGAAGAGCGCGGTCACTGAAACCGGATCGGTGGCGGATAGGCTAGCGCCAACTAGCAAGGCAGTGGCTAGGGACGCGCCCGCAATTTGTTGAAGGCCAAACACCAAACCCAAAATACAGATCACAACGCCCAAAACAGCGTAGAGAAGGATGGGCACGAGGTCGCTTTTTAAGCGACTCCATTGAATATTCCAGGCCGCTTCGAACAATAGAGGCGGTAGAAATATAAAGAGGATGAGTTCGGGAGAAAGGTTAACTAAGCGAACATCGACCACTGCGAGCCCCAAACCTACGAGCAGCAGCAGCAGCGTGTAAGGAATGTTGCGTAGAATGCTGAACACTCGTGAGAGGGTAGCTACACCTAGCGAGACGGAAAGCACTAGTAAGAACTGGCGCAGGTTTTCTTCGATGACCGGATCTTTTAGCGCGGGCTCTGCCGCTGCTGCTAACCAATGCATGTGTTCTGTAGGTAAGAAGGCGCTTCCAATAGTAAACCTAGATGGGTCGCTCTTCACCCCGCCTTTCGGATTGTTTCGGCCTGTAATAGCAGCGCTTCGGCAAAGGCAATAGATTCGCTGTGTGACCCACCTCCGGCTAGCTGTGCGAGTTCGTCGCGGCGAGATGCGGCGTCTAGCGGGGTGACTTTGACGATGGTGCGCTCTTGTGATTTGTCGGCTTGCGCAGACTTTGCGGTTTGAGTATTGGCGGTTTGAATGGTAGAAGATGCTTCTCGATTGGCTTTGACTTTCTGGTTTGCTTGCGCAGCTATTTTAGTTTTCGCTTTGATTTCTTCTGTATTTTCTATAGCAGCCTTTTGCTTGCGTTTTTTGGCCGCGATCGCCTTTTTCCCACCGTCTAGGCTCGGCTGCATCACCACATGCTTGCCCACGTGATAATGCGCATCGGCCATTGCGGCCACCAAAGGCTGGTGAGTAACGCACAGTACCTGATGCTCGCGGCTGAGGTGGTGGAGTTTTTCTGCGATCGCCTGCGCCACACTCCCTGACACACCCACATCAATTTCATCGAACACCAGGGTGCCAATCGGATCAATTTGCGAAAAGCAGGCTTTCAGCGCCAGCAAAAATCGACTCATCTCACCACCCGAGGCAATCTCAATTAGTGGCTGAAGCGGCTCCCCAGGATTAGGGCTGAACAAAAACGAAATCAGGTCTGCGCCATTGACGGTAGGAGCCTGCGATTGAATATTGACCTTGAATTTGACCCGATCCATCGCTAGCGGTTTGAGCTGAGCAATCAAACCGGCTTCTAGTTTTGTCGCCGCATTCTGCCGCAGCTTAGTGAGTTTGTCACAGCTCTCTAGTAAGGTTTTTTGCTTGCTGCGATAGTCAGCTTCCAAATCAGTAATAGATTGGCCGTCGCCATGGAGAGCGGCGAGAGACGCTTGAATACTTTTGTAATGTTCAATCAGCTCGGGCAAATCACGGTTGTATTTGCGGCAGAGCTGCTTGATTTGCGCCATTCGCTGGTCGATTTCTTCCAACCGCTCGGGATCGGTTTCAATATCTTCACCGTAGGTATTAATTTGACGGCCCGCTTCTTGGACTTGAGCCAGGGCATCGCTGACCATATCTAAGATGGGATTGACATCTGGATCGTAGCTCAGCATGTCGCTCAAAATGCCTTCTACTTGGCCAAGCATATCTGCGCAGGCTTCGCCGCTGTCATTTTCGTACAGCAGTTGATAGACCTGATAGCTTTGCTGCTGCAATTCCACACTATGGCTCAGGCGCTGATGCTCTATTTGCAAAATATCTAGCTCATCAGGGTCTTCTATAGCCGCCTCGCCCAATTCTTTACTCTGGAACTGGAACATATCTAACTGGTCGGTGCGCTGTTGCTCGGCCCTGCGGCGAATGTCCAGCCTTTTTTTGGCCGCGCTGGCAGTTTCATAGTCAGTGGCCACTTTTTGACGCTGCTTGATCAGCGCTTTGTCACCAAAGCCATCAAGCCAGTCGCGCTGAAGGTCGGGCGAGCCGAGCTGTAAGGTTTGGCCCTGGGCGGTGATTTCGATGAGGAGGCGGCGCAGCGCTTCCATTTGGGGTTTATTGACTACTACACCGTTAAGGCGAGAGCGGCTGCGAACAGCACTTTTGCCAGCGGTGAGTTCGCGGCGACAGGTAAGGACATTGCCCTGAGAAGGAATGTCGTATTCGCTGAGCAGACTAGAGATCCGGGGATCTTCGGCAGCGTTGAGGGCAAAGGCAGCTTCGACCCAAGCTTTGTCGGTGCCGGTTCTTACCCATCTGCCGGTGGCTTTCCCCCCTAGCACGGCGTCAATAGCGTCGAGGATAATAGACTTACCCGCACCCGTTTCGCCAGTGAGGACGTTGAGGCCCGGCTGAAGCTCTAAATCGAGCTGATCGATCAGGGCAAAGTTCTCGATTTTAATAGAAGCCAGCATAGACCTACGTTGCCATCCCGTTTATGGATGGAGCTTGATGAGTGAGGTGAAGGGATGAACGGTTAGCGTGCAATATTTAAGGCTATAGAGAGACATCGATTATCAATAGCTTGATACAATAGTTTACATATTGTGATTTTATGTCGATTTTGATGATTGCTTAACCAGTTGTACGGTTTTATCTTTACTGCGTGTTTTCCGTTTATAGGCGCTGATGAGATTATTCTACCGTTGCTAACTGGTGAGTTTTGTTGGACGAACCCATTTCTTTGAAGATTTCTTATGAGCGCAGTGTCTCCTTCAGTATCTCCTTCAGTATCTTCTAAGGGGCAAAGCCGTCCGGCTGATGTCCCGGTGCCGATGGTTGCCACCTTGGATAAATCTGGGCGTCCCATTGCCGGTTCAGATCGCTCAACTACAGATGTTTCGGGGGTGGCAACGGCTGCCACTGTGAGCAGGCCGCCTCAGTCTTTGGAAGAAATTTTGGTGTATGACCCCGAGGCGATCGCATCCTTTTACGCCCGCCGCCCGCTCCAAATTTTGTTCCGCCTGATCAGCATCTTTTGGCTGGCATCGAGCTACCTGCTGGGTTTGCTGTGGGACAAAGTAACCCATCGCCAGGCCATTAATGAGGTAAAGCGAGCAGAAGGGTTGCGCGTAATGCTAACCCGGCTAGGGCCTGCATACATTAAGGTGGGCCAAGCGCTGTCTACTCGTCCAGATTTGGTGTCACCCGCAACGATGGCTGAAATGGTGAAATTGCAGGATCAACTGCCTGCTTTTTCTAATGAAATTGCGATGCGGTTTATTGAAGAAGAAATCGGTCGTCCCTCGGCTGATGTGTATGATTACCTGTCGCCCTCGCCGATCGCGGCAGCGTCTTTAGGGCAGGTGTACAAAGGGCGGTTGAAAACGGGTGAGGAGGTGGCTGTCAAGGTGCAGCGACCCGGCCTGGCAAATCAGATTACAAAAGATATCTATATTATTCGGGTGCTGGCGAGCTGGGCGACCAAATACATCCAGCAAATTCGTAGCGATCTGGTTAGCATTGTTGACGAATTTGGGACGCGCATCTTTGAAGAGATGGACTACAACCATGAGGGGGCCAACGCCAAGCGCTTTGCCAAGCTGTATGGTTATTTGCCTGAGATTTTGGTACCGGGCATTTATGAAGAGTACACGGGTCGCCGCGTGCTGACAATGGAATGGATTGAGGGCATTAAGCTGACTGAGCTAGACGAGCTGAACCGTCGGGGAATTGATCCTACTCACGTCATTGAAGTGGGCGTACAGTGTTCTCTACGGCAGCTATTAGAGCATGGCTTTTTCCATGCGGATCCGCATCCTGGCAACCTGCTGGTGACGGCAGACGGCAAGCTGGCTTACCTTGACTTTGGCATGATGTGCGAGGTAGAGCCCTATCAGCGCTATGGCTTGATTGAAGCAATTGTTCACATGGTGAACCGCGATTTTGAAGGGCTGGCTCAAGACTATGTAAATCTAGAATTTTTGACGCCGGATACGGACTTGAGTCCGATTATCCCTGCTTTGGCAGGCGTATTTAATAACGCCCTGGGTGCCAGTGTCGCTGAGCTTAACTTGAAAAGTATTACAGATGAGTTCTCGGCGCTGATGTATGAGTACCCGTTCCGGGTACCGGCTTACTATGCACTGATTATCCGCTCGCTGGTAACGCTGGACGGAATTGCGATTACGGTGGATCCTGACTTTAAGGTATTGAGTAAGGCTTACCCATATGTCTCGCGCCGGTTGCTGACTGACCCGGCTCCTCAACTGCGGGGTTCTTTGCAGGCGCTGCTTTTTCAAGACGGCAGCTTTCGCTGGAATCGGCTGGAAAATCTGTTAAGGAATGCTCGCAACAGCGACAATTATGATTTGGATAAGGTGCTGAATCAAACGCTGGAGTATTTGTTTTCTGAGCGGGGGGCGTTTTTGCGCGATCGCATTGCAGACGAACTGGCCAAAGAACTCGATCAAGCAGGCTATAGCCTCATTCAGCAGGTTGCTCGCACCTTGGGCCTACGAGACGACGACGCTTTGAGCATTCCAAGTGCGAGCGTCACGACGAGCCCGATCGAAAGTAGCTGGTCGCAGGCTGTGCGGATTTTGAATATCTTGCGCGAGACGCCAGGGGTTGATGCCTCGCTGGTTGCCAGAGTCTTGCCCAAGCTCGTGGCCCAGCCAGAAGCTCGTGATATTGGTCGCCGGGTAGTCAATGGTGTGGTGCAGCGGGCGATGGCTCGCCTTATCCGCGAGTTTTTTGTCCAAGAACCAGCAACAGTGTCAACGACACTGCCTGCCCTACCGCCTGCGCGGGCTGCCTAGAGGCCCAGCCTTCTAAAAATCTACAGAAGCCTACGGAATTTCGCTGAGATGGCAGACCAGGTAAAGCGGTGAGTAAGGGCTACAAGAGGCAATTAGCCTCTGGTCTTGCCTGCTATAAGTGCTGGTGCTGCCGAAGCGGTCAATCCATGTCCAACCATCAGGTTCTAAGTAGGGTTCTAGCGTGAGATAAGTGCGGGTGACGACGCGCTCGGGGTCAGCTTTGATGGCGCGGGCGCTTTCCCTTCTTAGCTCCATTTTGGCAATGGTTTCGAGAATGACGGCGTTGTCTTGATAGTTGGGCCATGCGCCTTTGAATAGCTGGTATAGCAGAAATACGCTGGTGCCACTAGCGGCGGTAATTAGCAGCAAAGTACTGATTAGTCGAGGATGGGCTGCGACGATTCTACAAGTACGCCGCCAGGTACGCCGCTGCCATCCCCTGAACTTTGTCAGATGGGGATGAGCGCTGCTTTGAGGCGACCTCTCAGGCGACGAGTCGGTAGCGGGCTCCCTGGTTTTTAGGCGTGGCATCGGGCGGCATACGTACTTACTAAACCTGATTGTAAAGCTTGAGAGTAGCCGTAGATGAGCAGCTTTATCTGCAATGCCATCTTTTTTTCCGTATGTCAGTAGATTTTTGACTATTTTTGAATGGGTGAAAGTCTGATAGGAAGATGCTCTTTTAAGGCTTGAATGAGGCGAGCGGCCTGATAGTCATAAAGCTTCATATCTATGGTGGTGGGTAGCTGATTGACAAAGCTGCGGGCCTGGTCGAGGTTGCAGTCGGTAAGCTTGGCTAATAGCTGAACCGCGTCAGGCAGGGTGGTCGAACTGACGGGGCGATCGCTGCTGAGTCGCCACTCGCGCGCAGAGGTGCGTTCGCCGCGTTCTATCCGGCGCAGGCCATTGATGGAGGAGAGGATAAACAGGCGATCGCCTGGCAGCAAAACTTGCTCGTCGGTGGGCAATAGCACCGTGCAAAGCTTGCCTGCGGCGTCGCGCGTTTCCCGCAGGATGGGGACGACACCATAGCCATAGGCAATTTGGGCGACTGCTCTACCCGAGAGGGTATCGCCGGGTTGAATGGCGTATTCGGTAATCAGGATAGTTTGTTTGCTGAGGCGGAAGAGACCGATGATATTTTCACCAAAGGCGGCTCCGGCAAAGGCTTCGGCAGACAGGGCATAGGGGCAGAAGGCTTTGGCCTGAGGCATCATGGCTGCGAGATTATCGTTAAAGGTTTGGCTGCGGGTACGAACGACGGGAGAGAAAGCGCTTGAGCGGTTCAAGGTTTTTTCGGAGGCTAGCAGCGCGATCTCTAAGTTGAGCATTTGGTCGTCGGTGACGGCAATGATGCTTTTGGCCGTCGCTAAATTGGCAGCAGGTAGCTCTTCTAGTACGTTGCCAATCAGCAGCGGCACTTGAGTTAACAGCTCTGGCGGGTGCGGGCGGGCATCGACCGCGACCATGGGCTGGTTAAGTTCAATCAAGAGGCTGGTGACTTTACGCCCGATGCGGCCCAGGCCGACGACGACGACATGATTGCTGCGAGGAATGCGCGGGCGCTTTTGCAAAAAGTCAAAGCGAGAGTTAAGAATGCGTTCGGCAACCAGGCCCAGTACGCCTAAGACAACCATGATGCTGGTTAGGGTGATGACCAGGCAAACAAGCTGTACCCAACCGGGGGTAACCGGTGAGCTAAAGCCGCCAAAGACGTCGCCATAGCCACCCAGTAATAGAATTGCGCCGAGGCTGATCGCTTTGACCCACTCCAAGCCTTCTACATTAAATTTGAGCAGGAGGGTGCCTGCAATCCAAAGAACGATAGCGGTGAGGAGAGCGATCGCAACGACCCTGCCAATAGATTCTTCTGAGGATTTCCGCAGATTGCTCAGCCGTTTTTGCCAGTCATCAGGACGCAGATCTTCTATCAGCGCCCGCATCAGGACGAGCGGATTTTTGCTTTTTTTGATGGTTTCGGGGGCCTGGTCAATTTGAATGTAGGCCACGCGATCGCCCGGCTTCACCCTGACATGCGGTTGCCAGCGATGAAAGACAGAAGAAGCTGTAGTTGCCCACCCTAGCGGCTGCTGCGGACTTTCTACGGGGTTGAGATCTAGCAAACGAAAAAGGCCCTGATGGAGGTGCTGTACGGGCTGCTGATCAAAACGAGGATCGCCAGCGCAAATGATGCGTTCGATCACTCTAAAGCGGTGGCGTCCGATGGTGAAAACGCTGACGGTGTCGTCACCGAGGCCCGCGAGCGCAAAGGTCATGGCCGGGAGTTCGGTGGCATCGAGGGCGACAAATTTGCCGAGCTGACGTTCTAGCAGCGCATTTAAGCTGTGGCGAGAGGAGCGCAAGATAATTTGGATATGGGGGTTGAGGCGGCGGGCCGCGATCGCACATTCCACATTCGTACTTTCGTCGCTGGTGACAATCAAAATAGCCCGGCTTTCGGTAATGCCAGCCGCGCGCAGAATATCTTCTCGGCGGCAATCCCCGACAAAAGGCGGCGCAGCTAAGTAACCCGGTAAATCGTCAATTTCCCAGGTTTCAATCTTGCGCTGGTCGATAGCCGTGATATGAACTTCAAAGGGATCGTGGTCGAACTTTTTGAGGTTTAAAACGCTTTGCTGGCCCAAGCTGCCTAGCCCACAAACAATAAAGTGATCTTTGTCAGCGGTAAGCTGCGTCACCGGGCTGGGCATCAGGGTCTCTGGGCCAGATGGAAAGCCAGGCGGACGTTGATAAGGCGCTGGATTTGGCGGCATAGCTTACTTGTAGATGGCGGTGTTGTTACTTATCTTGGATTTGAATAGGTTTTATGCGATCGCTGGGTATCAGCGAAAGGCAGGAGACAGAAGACAGGCGTCAGGAGGGCTCTGAATTCTGTTTCCTGTTTTCCGCTTTCTTCAAAGAGCACATAGACAAAGCCATAGAATAATAAACGGAACTACAACCCTTAAAGAGCCCTTTCCATCCGTCTTTACCCCCACTGAACCTACGAGTGAACTTATGAGCGCTTTTCGCAGCATTGAATGGACAAATAACCGACTCAGGCTGCTCGATCAGCGGCAGTTACCCGGCGAAACGACTTACTGCGAGTACAGCCGCTATACAGAGGTGGCTGAGGCGATTCAGACTATGGTGGTGCGGGGGGCTCCGGCGATTGGGGTGACGGCAGCTTTTGGGCTGGTGCTGGCGGCTGAAGCCTCGCAGGCGACGACGCTTGACGATTTTATGGCGGATTTACAGATGGCGGGAGAGCATTTGATTGCCGCAAGACCCACAGCGGTAAATTTGTCCTGGGCGATCGCACATTTACTCCAGCTAGCTCAAGATAAGGCGTCGAGTGCGCCAGTATCCAAGCTTTCACAACTAGATGAAATTGCCCTGCTAAAACGAACCTTGCTCACAGAAGCCAAAGCCCTGTATCAGGCCGACATCGAAATCTGCAAACAGCTTGGTACCCACGCTCAAACGCTAATTCCTGACCCGGCGAAAGTGATTCACCACTGCAATACCGGGGCGCTGGCGGCAGTAGATTATGGCACGGCCATTGGCATTATTCGAGTGGCTCGCGAGCAGGGAAAGCAAATTCACGTATTTTTGGATGAAACCCGGCCTCGGTTACAGGGGGCGAGCCTGTCTGCCTATGAAATGAAGGCGTTTGACATTCCACATACGGTGATTGTTGACGGGGCATCGGGCTATGTGATGAGTACCCGAAAAATTGATGCTTGCTTGGTGGGGTGCGATCGCGTCGCTGCAAACGGCGATGTCGCTAACAAGATAGGCACTTATAACCTGGCGATTGTGGCCCGCGCTCACAACGTACCGTTTTATGTGGCCTGCCCCACCAGCACTTTAGACATGACGCTGGCAAGTGGTAAAGAAATCAATATCGAAGAGCGAGCCAGCAGTGAAATTACGACAGTGAAGGGGCAGCAAATCACGCCGGATGATACGCCGGTGTTTAATCCCGCCTTCGACGTGACGCCGGCTGACTATGTCAGTGCGATTATCACCGAAAAAGGCATCGTGTATCCGCCCTACAAAGAAAATCTGCTGAAAGTTGCGCATAATCAAAGGTAGTGTAAGCCTTTTTCCAAAAGCAATCACATGGCGCAATCTACAGTTTGGTTGGCCAGGCTAATCACTGTTTTGAGCAAATTGTCGGGCTCAATCGGTTTAGCAATATGCCTTTTGAAGCCTGCGGAAATGGCTTTTTTGTGGTTGAGTTCGCTGGCATAGGCGGTGAGGGCGATCGCCGGAATTTCTTTTCCCTGGCTTTCTGACACCGCTTTCATCTGCTGCATTAGCTTGTAGCCGTCCATTTCGGGCATTGCGATCGCGCTAATAATAATATCGGGTAAACCTTCAGAAAGCGTTGCGATCGCCTTTAATCCCGAGGACTTTGCAGTGACCGTGGCCCCAGAATGCCCCAATAAAAAGGTCAGCAGCTCCAGCGAGCTGTCATCCTCATCAACCACCAGAATATGAAGCCCGCTCAGGTTTGAGGGCCGATGCTGAGAGGTCAATGGGGACGATGCCGCTGATGAAAGCCGGGCGGTCACAGGCAGGCTTACCGTAAAGGTCGAACCCTGGTTTTCACCGGCGCTGGTAACTTGCACAGTGCCACCATGCAGCTCGCTCAGGTAGCGAACGATCGCCAGTCCTAGCCCAAGCCCCCCAAAGCGGCGAGTCGTAGCGGTATCTTCTTGATAAAAACGGTCAAACACAAAGGGCAAAAAGTCGGCGTGAATGCCTTTGCCATTGTCACTGACAGCAATTTGCAGGTGATTACCGGCTGGCACCAGGCTAACGGTGACTTCGCCGCCTGCGGGGGTAAACTTCACCGCGTTTGCAAGCAGGTTCCAAATAATTTGCTGCAATCGACTCGGATCGGCGGCTACTTTACCTGCATTTGGCTCGAACTGCGTTTGAATGGTGATTTCTTTAGCGTCTGCGGCGAGCTGCGCAGTCTCTATAGCCGCTTGAATGAGCGGCGTGGGGTCGAGCGCCTGATGGTTGAGGCTGAGCTGGCCGCGCAAAATGCGGGAGACGTCTAGCAAGTCGTTGATGAGCTGAGCTTGAGCCTTGGCATTGCGTTCGATGGCTTCTAGTGCTCGTTCTTGCCTGTCATTGCCTAAATCGCTGCGTCGTAGCAGACTAGCCCAGCCCAGAATTGGATTGAGCGGGGTACGCAATTCGTGAGAGATCACAGCCAAAAATTCGTCTTTGACACGGTTGGCATTTTCGGCGGCGGCGCGGGCCCTTTGTTCGCGGTGTAAAAGCTGTTCGCGCTCGGCTTCGGCGGCTTTGCGATCGCTAATATCTCTAAAGTAAACCGACAGCCCTTCAGCCGAAGGATAAGCGCTGATTTCGAGCCACCGACCCAGGTAAGAAACATAGTCTTCAAAAACAACCGTTTCCTGTTCGCGCAGGGCCTGCTGAAGCGAGTGGTATCTGGATGTGTTAACGGCTTCTGGAAACACTTCTTGCCAAACCTGTTTGCCAAGAAGTTCGTCACGGGTTTTGTTCAGCAAGCTAGCAGCTTGGCCGTTTACATAGGTATAGCGCCACTGATTATCGAAGCTGACAAAGGCATCGCTAATGCTCTCCAAAATGGTGTTGATTTGCGTCTGAACACCTGCGGTTGCTTGCTCGTAGCTGACAATTTCCTCACGCATCTGTCGCTGTATAAGGGTGTTTTCTGTCGCTTGCGATCGCCTGATAATACGGGCCTTTACTTCACTCAGGGTGGCCGTGATCTGGCTGACGACTAGGTCAATAAATCGGCAGTAGTCATCGTCGAGCGCCTGGTAGGGATTTAACCCCATCACCAGGAAGCCAAAGGATGGGCTGTCTGGCAGGTCGCTAGCGGGATCGTCAGTCAAACGACTGCTACTAGATTGAACTAGGGGCCTGACGACAGTAGCCTGCGGTGACACCGGCCACGCGCCAGTAGGCAAGCGGTCAGCCTGCTCCGATAAATTTTCAATCAGTTTTGGCTGACCGTTCAAATTGACTTGTCCCAACTGCCATGGGTCAGTGAGCTGGGTGAGGTCTATTTGCTCGGGCCCCCGCTGTTCGGGCGTTAAATTCTCGGTAGCAGCCACTAGCTGAGCCTGCTGGCTTTGCGAATCTACGGTGTAAATGAGGGCAAAAGGAATGTCGTAATCGTTCTGTGATAAAGCTTGAATACTGCTTTGACAGACGTCTTCTATGGTGTCTCTCACGGCACAGCTTGCTAACGCTTGCAATGTAATCAACTGCCGATCGCCAATGATGCTGCGGGTAGTTTCCGTAATTGTGGTAAAAATGCCTTCGACGCTGCCGCCAGCAGTAGCAATGCCAGTGTCAAAGATAGGGCTATGGGAAAAGCTAAAATAGCCTTCTTCTAAGAAACCTTTGCGGTTGATGATCAGTTGCTGGTTCTGCGACCAGGCAGAAGTGCCGTTTGCTAATACTTTTTCGATGTCGGGGCCGATGGCATCCCAAATTTCGTGCCAGCAGTCGCGGGCGCTGTGGCCAAGAGCGCTGGGGTGCTTGATGCCAAGGATGGGCAGCGCGGCGTCGTTGTAGAGGGTGGCAAGCGACTGACCCCACGTCACTATAATCGGGCAATGGGAGGTGAGGCAAAGGCTGGTGGTGGTGCGTAGGGGCTGTGGCCATTGCGCAATTGGGCCGAGGGCGGTTTGTGACCAGTCGTGCGATCGCATCAACGCACCCACTTCGCCACCGCCTACAAAAGCATTTACACCATCTGCCTGAGCTGTCTGAGCATTATTTTGAGTATTATCTTGAGCCACGAATTCACATTGATCTGCTTATTTCAGATCACTTGAGTCTTTTAAGAAAGATGTTTTAAAGGATTTTTTAAAATACGGAATTTCGGATATTTTGTTCCATCAAAAAATCCTTACTAAACAAATAAGTCTTAACAGACGCTTCCAACATCCGCCTTTAGAGCCATTACAGCGATCTGAGCCTATCTGAAAGTGGTGAATTTTGAAGCTGTTGTCGATGGGTCATGGCTGCCGCTGATAGCGATTAGCGGGTGCGAGCGGGCTTTTGACGCGGATAGATGTCCATGAGCTGGCGGACTTGCTCGGCATGGTACGAGCTGCGCGTCAGGGGCGAAGAAACTACTTGCAAAAAGCCCATGTCTTCGCCAGCGATGCGCCAGGCATCAAACTGAGCGGGGGTGACAAAATCTTTGACGCCAAGGTGCTTTTGGCTGGGCTGCAAGTATTGGCCGATGGTGATGATGTCGCAGTCCACGGCCCTGAGATCGCCTAATACCTGCCGCACTTCGCTGTCGGTTTCGCCCAGGCCCACCATGATGCCGGATTTGGTGTATGTGTGGGGGGCGATCGCCCTTGCCTGCTGCAACAGCGCCAAACTCCGCGCATACTCCCCTTGCGGGCGGGTTTTACGATACAGCCGAGGAACGGTTTCCGTATTGTGATTCAGCACTTCGGGCTGACCTTTTAACAGCAGCATTTCAAGCGCATCCCAATTACCGCACAAATCGGGGATCAGCACCTCAATAGTGGTATTGGGTGAAACTTTGCGCGTTTCTTCTATGCAGCGAATAAACTGGCTGACACCACCGTCAGGCAAGTCATCGCGGTTTACAGACGTAATCACCACATGGTTGAGCTTCATTCGTCTAACGGCTTCACCCAAATGCACCGGCTCTAGCGGATCTAACGCTTGGGGCTGCTTTTCAAAATCGATATCGCAGTAAGGGCAAGCGCGGGTGCAGGCAGGCCCCATAATCAAAAAGGTAGCGGTACCAGCGCTAAAGCATTCGCCAATATTAGGACAAGAGGCTTCTTCACAAACAGTTTTGAGCGCCAGGTCTTGCAGAATGCCTTTGACATTGCCCACCCGCTCCCATTGAGGTGCTTTAACCCGTAACCACTCTGGTTTGACTACCACGCTATAACCGCCTCGCTACAATCAGATCGATTCTAGCAAGATGGGGTGTAAAAGAACGCACAGAGCGCTGTAAGCACTAGTATAGAGGCAGCCGATAGTACTGGCTCGTTGCCCCAGAGGAGCTTCTTTTTGCGCAGGCAGCCCCCGATTATTCGTTGTTTCGTAGCGCTGTGTTTTGGCTCGGCGGTAATGCTGGCTGCATTTGAATGGCGCAGTCCTTTTCCCGACCCTGTTGTCACACCCAATACCGCACTCATGCTAGATGCGGAAGATTTTGTGGTGCTGACAGAGGAACAAGTGGCTGAAGCTCAAGTGCCGAAATCAGGAATAGGGCGGTTTTGGCCCTTTTCTCGGACTAGCCAGGCGAGTGCGCAGCCGTCTGCTGACGATCTAGAGATTGAATTGGTGCTGTCTTTGAGCGATCGCGCTTTGGAAGTGCGCACCCCCAACAGAGAGCCTGTGATTTACCCGGTGGCGGTAGGTCAAGACGATTGGCAAACGCCAACGGGCAAGTTTGCGGTGATTGACAAGTTAGAAAATCCGGCCTGGCAGCATCCTATTACCAAAGAAGAAATTCCGCCAGGGCCAGACAATCCTTTGGGGACTCGCTGGATTGGCTTTTGGAGCGATGGCCAGGCTCAGATTGGTTTTCATGGGACTGACCAGGAAGATTTGATTGGGGAAGCGGTTTCTCACGGCTGCGTGCGGATGAGAAACCAGGATATTCAGGCCCTGTATGAGCAAGTTGCAGTCGGCACGCCTGTGAAAGTAGAACTTTAAACCAGCTTTAAATCAAAAAATCGACTGCTAGCGTCAAGGTCTAGCAGTCGATTTGACAGCGCTGTGTAAATGTACCCATCGAACGGCAGCTTGCCTAAGCGGCCTTGGGCTGTTGTTCAAAATCGTGGGCGTAGTCTTTGAGCAGCTTGTTAACTTGACCCAACAAACCCATCCCCTCTTCGCTGCGCTGAATTTCTTTGCGCTCAGGAAAGAATTCGGGCTGGTCGAGGCTGCGGCCAACGGATTCTAAAACCTGCTGCGCAATCAAATCAGATAGCTCGGCGCGGGCTTTTTCTCTTTGGTAGCTAGCGCCTTCTTCGGTGGTGGCATACAAAGGTGGCAGACGGTTGAGAGCATAGGCGGCAATATCGCCCAAGTCGAGCGTCTTTTCGCTGTTGGCTTCGACTTCGGCAACCTGCGAAATAGCTTCGGTGAGTACCATCTCTTCCATGACGTTAATAAACTGCTTGCGAGGGACGGCAACGACTTCACCGGTAAGCAGCGATCCCATCAGGCGGTCTAGCGCCATATATTCTTCGATGGACAGTTCAGAAGCGGTGTCGCAAATGCGACCAACTTCTGCTTCCATAGCAGGCGTGAGATAGCCATCCTGCAACGCCTGTTCAACAATTTTTTCGATGCTACTCATGCTGGCATAAAACTCCGTATGATGATTTCGCAATGGCGGGGGATTGTCTCATTTGCGTGAGACAGCGCCCTAGATCGCGAACGATTAGGATGAAGGTTTGCATCAAGTGTTCCCGATGTTTGATTCAAAACAGAACAAGAGAACCCTATAATCCGTACGATTTTTTAAACCCTGCTTTCCAAAGATTTCAAATACTCGGTATTAACGCCAGATTCACGAGTCAAGGCAATTTTGCCGGTGCGGGCGATTTCAGTGATGCCAAAGCGGTTAAGCACCTGTTCGATGGCGACCATTTTGCCGGGGTCGCCGACGACTTCTAGCGTAAGTGACTCTTCGGAAACATCGACGACGCGGGCTCTAAAAATTTGGGCAAGGCCAACGACTTCAGAGCGGTTTTCGCCATTGGCGTTTACTTTTAGCAGCATTAGCTCGCGCTCAACGCTGGGGGTTTCGGTAATGTCTTGTACCTTCAAGACATTGATCAGCTTGTAGAGCTGTTTGGCAAGCTGCTCGATGACCTGATCATCGCCGGGCACGACCATGGTAATGCGCGAGACGCCCGCTTGCTCGGCGGGGCCTACGGCCAGGCTCTCGATATTAAACCCACGGCGGGCGAACAACCCGGCAATCCGGGTCAAAACACCCGCTTCATCTTCAACCAGTACCGACAGCGTATGCTTCATTACGAAAAAATGGGGCGAAAAAATGGGGCCTTGTGAGCCCACTGTGCTTAGCTCCGCTATTTTATCTTGATTAGTGCTATTAGCGCGTAGCGGCTAGGGCGAGGCAGGCTCGGTAGAGGAGGGATCGGTGGGGGCAGCGGGTGCGTTTGGAGAAATAGGGTCGGTGGGGGAAATCGGCGGTAGGCCATTGGGATCAGAAAACTGACCGTCGTTGGGCGCTGGCGTGATGGGAATGTTGCCGTTGTTTTGACCGTTGAAGGGGTCGCTGCCGGGAATACCAGGTTGACCGGGTTGACCCGGTTGTATGGGGACACCCTGCTCTTGCAGGACTTCTTCGAGGGTTTTCCCTTGAGTGGGATCGAGGGAGGCGTCGTTAGGTAAGGTGGCCAGGGCGACGCGATCGCCGCCTACCGTCCGCAGCAAGTCCAATACCTTTACAACGTCCTCGTAGCGGGCGCTGCGAGAGGCATATAGCACGATGGTGCCGTTAGGAGCAATCTGCTGATGCTGTACTAGGACGTCGTACAGCAGCCCTAAGGGAACGGCGCTTTTATCGACATAGACTTGTCCAGCACTGTCAACGCTAACGTAGAGGCGATCGCGGCTATTGCCGTCTACGGGGGAGCTGTTGTTGACAGCGGGCAAATCGAGCGCGATCGCCTGCTGCCGAGTCAGGCCCACCGCTGCCAAAATGAAGAATGTCAAAATACAAAAAATCACGTCGATCATCGGCAGAATTTCGATCTGCACATCTGACTGACGATTTTCGAGATCAATTTTCATAGGGCTTTCATCAGGCTTTTATGGGGCGGCAGTAGGCGCGAAACGACCAGGCAAAATCCGACTTTAAAAGTCGAGCTTCAAAATGCAGAGGGCGGTTTAACACCTTTGGGCTCTGGCGGCGGCGGAATATCTACGGTGGGCGAAGGGGGTGTATTGGCTAAATTTTCGCTTAATAAGCTGGGCTTGCCATCTGTATAGGCCCAAGCCTGACGGTACAAAAGCTCTAGCTCGTTGCCAGATAGCTGAAACATTTTGGCTTGGCCAAACACGAAGCCCTGAAACAATCGATAAAAGGCCAGACTCACAATCGCGATGATTAGACCAAAAGCAGTCGTAATCAGGGCCGAGCCAATGCCAGTATAGGTGCTAATAGTCGTATCGTCCGCGCTGCCAATATCACCAATATTGATATCTCCCAGGGCGGTGATCAGACCTAGTACCGTTCCCAATAGGCCCAGCAGGGGTGAAATTGCAATTACAGCTTCCAGTATTTTCTCGCCTCGTCGCATTAAGGCAAGCTCTTCGTTAGCCGAGGTTTCTAGCGCTAGGCGAAAAACTTCAGGATCTTGATCTTTCAGCTTGAGTGCGCCAAATAGAAAGCGACCCATCGGTAAATTGTTGGCCCGCTGGGCTATCTGGCTGGCTGCTGACCATTCTCGGCGGGCAGATTCTAGCACTCGCCCCGAGACTTCTCGCTCGCGGGTCAACACTCTAGACCAAAACCAGATTCTTTCCATAATGGTGCCGAGCGCCAAAATGGATAAAAACAGCAGCGGCCACATGGCTGGGCCGCCCCGAGCAAACAGTTCCGATATATTCACAGGCCGACTCCTAACCACCAAACTGCTCTGAACACTATTGATACGCCCTGTTTGCTGTTCGATACAGTTCGATAAAGACCATTTCTTAGCAAGGGTTCGTCACTCGTCAGTGTTACCTACAGAGCAGGATTATTTTCTGACTTAGTGTAGTGCATAGCGGGTTTGCCCCTAGCAATTTTTATACACTTTCTAAGCTGATTGGGCAGTTCCGTGCAGAAAATCTGCTTTTAGAAAGATTCAAGGGTGGATTCTGTCGGTAGCATCGCTAAAATTTCGTTGGCGGCGCGATCGCACACCCCCACTTCCCCCATCGCCTGTCGCATTTGCGCATAGCCCGCCAGCATTTCGCGCCGCTTGGCCGCATCGGTCAGCAGCGCCAAAGCAGCCGCGCTAATCTTCTGTGGCGTTGCATCCCACTGCAACAGCTCCGGCACAATTGACTTATTTTCCATCAGGTTTACCGGCGATACGTACTTGCCGGTGAAGCGCACAATGTATTTGGCAATAAAGGCCGTGAAATGACTGAGCCGGTAAGTGACCACCTGGGGCACGTTCAGCAAAGCGACTTCAAGGTTGACGGTACCTGACTTGTTGATGACGACATCGGCGGCTGCGATCGCCCGCTGCCCGTCCACCTTATCGACCAGCCGCGCATTTAGCTCATATTCTGTCACGGCTTCTCGAATCTCACCTTCAAAGTCGGGCAGCGATACCGGAATTAAAAACTTCACCTTGGGCTGCGCCGCCTGAATTCGCTTAGCAGCGGCAAACATCACTGGCATGATGTACTTTAGCTCTTGCTGGCGTGAGGCCGGTAGCAGCGTCACCACTTGCGCATCGTCTGCAATGGTTAAGTCACGGCGCGCGGCGGCCTTAGTCATTGGCGCGGCCAATCTATCGACCAGTGGATGACCCACCCAGCGAACGTTAGCGCCTACCTGTTTATAATAATTGGCCTCTTCTGGAAAGATAGCCAGCAGCTTGTCGCTAATATCCACAATGGTGGGGGTACTGGGCGTCGAAAACACCCATTCTTGCGGTGCAATGTAATAGACCATCGGCACGTTGGGCAGGTTTTTGCGCATAAACTTACCGACTGCCAGGTTGGGGCCTTTGTAGTCCAACAGCACCATCAAATCTGGCGGATGATCCAGCAGATACTGATTCACCCGCTTTTGCGCCTCGCGCCCTTCCATATAAAACGGGATGGCTTCAATAATACCAATGGCGCTGAGCTTCACGGTATTAACGAGTATTTTCGCCCCGGCCTCTGCCATATGGTGCCCACCCACGCCAGTCACTGCGATATCTAAGCCGCGTGCTGATGCCTGCTTGTACAGCGCCCTCACGAGCGAGCCCCCTTGCAAATCGCCAGAGACTTCACCGGTATGGATAAATATTTGCATCGACTGCCCCATCAATAATGCGCCCTAATGTTTATTTCTTGCGCCCAGGTACCGGGCCGCGCCGCCCTTTTACCTGCGAAGACGCCCGCAAGAACTCATAGAGGTGCCGCACATGAGCGTTATCTGTCATGGCTTCTAGCTTTTCAATGGCTTCTTGCAGAGTCAGCCCCGACCGGTAAAGAATGCGAAAGGCTTCTTTGAGTTCTTGATAGACTTTGCCATCGGCTTCTTTGGCAATGCCAGAACGACTGAGCAGCACCTGGTTCAGCCCGCGTACCCGCGAGGGATTGCCTTCGACCATGGTATAGGGCGGCACGTCGCGCTCGATGCGGCTCATGCCGCCGACCATGGCATAGCGGCCAATATGCACAAACTGATGCACGCCGACCAGGCCGCTGAGCCTGGCGTGAGACTCGATTTCGACATGGCCAGCGAGGGCGACGGAGTTAGCAATGATGACGCGGTCGGCGATCGCGCAGTTGTGAGCCACATGGGCGTAAGCCATCACCAGGTTGTGATTACCTAAGCGGGTGACTTCACCCAGGCGGGTAGGGCGGTTGATAGTGACGCATTCGCGGATAGCGTTGTCATCACCAATTTCGACCAGGCTCATGGAGCCGTCATACTTTAAATCTTGAGGCTCTAGACCGATGGCAGCATGGGGAAAAATGCGGTTGCGATCGCCAATATGAGTCAGCCCCTCCACCACCGCATGAGCACCGACGCTGGTTTGTGCGCCAATCGTGACTTTTTCACCGATTACCGCATAGGGGCCAATGGTGGCAGTAGGGTGAATTTGAGCGCCGGGGTAGATGACGGCAGTGGGATGAATCAGGGTGGTAGTCAAAACCATGTCTCCAGCTAGTCAACTACAGAGAACATTAAATTGCCTTCACAAGCAAGCTGGCCCTCTACCTCAGCGCGTGACTTCATTTTGCCAAAGCGCCCCCGCTTGATAGTGATTAACTCGGTGGTAATCACCAATTGATCACCAGGGACAACTGGCCGCCGAAACTTCACCTTATCAATTCCGGCAAATACACACAGGCGGCCATCGACACCGGGCACCTGGCTGAGCACCACCCCACCGACTTGAGCCATTGCCTCGACAATCAGCACGCCTGGCATCAGGGGCCGACCCGGAAAATGCCCTTGAAAATGTGGCTCATTAAAGGTGACGTTTTTGAGCCCAACCGCTTTTTCTCCGGGTACATATTCAATAATGCGATCTACCAGTGAAAAGGGATAACGATGGGGCAAAAACTGGTGAATTTCTTCAAGGCTATAGGTGGTTTTGGCCGCTTCGTTGGGTTCACCGCCATTGGCAGACGAGGCTTCGGTACTGGTAGAAGCATCATCAGTCGGGGTGAGCGGGGTGGCCTTAGCGGAGGCGGGAGCACTGGGTGGCATGGACATAAGCTGAGTCATAAAAGTCGGTGAAGCTTGCAGCAAGCCCTACACGATTCTGCCATTAGACGGTGCCAGACGCTATGAAGACACCTGAAAGCCTGGTAAAAACGAGTAGAAGCTAATGACAAGGTTTAGAGTGGACAGTGGCTAGCTAACTTTTGGGCTAGCTCGACATGTAGGGCATGGCTGGCTTTGTAAGCAATGTAGTGGGCTACCGGAATGTCGCCTAGCAGAGCTAAGTCGCCAATAAGATCGAGTAGCTTGTGGCGGGCGGGTTCGTTTTCAAATCGCAAGGGCGGATTGAGCCAGCCTTCGTCGCTACATACCAGGGCGTTATCTAAGCTGCCGCCTTTGATCAGGCCCTGATCGCGCAGGTAGTCGATTTGATGGGCAAGGCCAAAGGTTCGGGCGGGGGCAACCTCGGTGGTGAAGTCGCCTTTGCTGGGTGACCAGCTATGCCACTGGTTGCCAATGGCGGCTAGCTCAAAGTCGATACCGTAGCTAAAGCGTAGTTCGCCACTAGGGAATGCGGTGACGATGGCATCTTCGGCTTGGACGCTGACTGTTTGCGCTACGGGCAAGCGACGCTGTTGGGATCCAGATTGGGCTAAAGCGCCAGCGGCCTTCAACGCCACCACCCACTCCTTTGCTGAACCATCTAACAACGGCAGCTCTGGCCCGTCAATCTCGATGCGCACATTATCTATACCCAAAGCCGCTAACGCTGCCAGCAAATGCTCTACCGTTCTTACGGTGTATGGGCTATCAGCGTCTGCGGCTTTCTTAAGCCCTAATTCTGTCGAGAGTTGAGTTTGCACAACGCTGCTAACAGCAGCAGGTATAGGCCGATTGCCCGAAAGATCGGTGCGAACAAAGTAACGACCTTCGTCTGACTCAGCAGGCAGCAGACAGACGGTGGTCTGCTGGCCTAAATGGAGCCCAACGCCGCAGACACTAACGGGTGTGGCTAGCGATCGCTGCTGCCTCATTCGATCCTTTTGAGGGGCCATTCGATCAGCCATTAGAAACGTTCTCCAAAGCCAAAGTGGAAGCGGCTACCCTCATCACTCAGGCCATAGTCTAGCCGGAGTGCGCCCAAAGGCGTTTGCACTCGGACACCCGCCCCATAGCCAAACCCACTGCCAGGCTTACCCCGTACGCCCCCTGGATTGCCTGGTACCGAATCACCCGAGCCCAAATCAGTGCCATAGTCAGCAAAGAGTGCGCCGCTGAGAAATTCACTAAACAGCGGGAATCGATACTCTACAGTACCGAGCAAGAATGAGCGACCTGCGCCTACCGCGCCTTCTTCGTAACCGCGAACTGAGTTACCACCACCGAGGGGAAATGCCTCGTAGGGTGGCAAGTCGCCGAGGATTGTGCCGCCTTGCAGGTTAAAGGCAATCGTTTCGCCGCCGCGATCTGAATTGAAGAAGTTGACGGGCACATATTGGCTGTAGCTACCGCGCAGCCTGTTGAAGAATATGCTGCCGCTGCCCACCGGGATAGTTTGCTCGGTGCCCAGACGGAAGAGATTACCGCTAGTCGGTTCTATCGGGTTGTTGCGACGATCGAGCACCGCGCCAAACTGTACAGCGAGCAGATCGTCTCGACCTGAATTGCTGGCAGTCAACAGGTTGCCTAGCTCATCGCGAGGTGTGACGCTACCATCTGCATCTAGCAGCGCAACACGCTCGTACTCTGCGCCTAAAGATAAAGATAGGCCATTGTCTAGCGGGCGGCTGAAGCTGATGCCTGTGCCTAGTCGGTTGAGACGAGGCGTATCGCCGTTAGGCAAATCTACGTCAATCGGGCCATTGTCGAAAATTAGCGAGGTCGCCCGGCGGTTGAACAAGCTAGCGGTGTAAGACGTGCGGTAAGGGTCGCCTGCAATCCAAGGATCGGTAAAGCTGACGTCGAACAGGAAGTCGCCACGGGTCGTGACTCGACCTTCGGTGCGCAGCTTTTGATTATTGCCGCCAAAGTTGTCTTCGTTGTAGCTGAGCTGACCAAACAGGTCACCGCGCAGGTTAAAGCCTAGCGATGCGCCAATTGAGCCCGTATCGCGTTCGGCAACGTTGACAATCATCTTAACTTTACGCGGGTCTTCGTCGCCTGGATCTAGCGAGAGGCGAATATCGTCAAAGATGCCTAAGCCAAAGGCCCGGCCTATGTCTTGCTGAATGGCACTTTCTTGAAAGATATCGCCAGGCTCAGTTTCAAATTCGCGAGTCACGATAAAGTCACGGGTTTTACCGCCAATGGGGTTGCCCTCTTCATCAGTGGTTTCGCCGTCTTCATTAATGAAGCGTACCTCAATCGACTCAATTTCACCTTCGGCCACAATCAGTGTGACGGTACCATCGTCAGAAATTTGAGGGGCGGCGGTAACCTGTGCTAGCACATAGCCATTTTCCTGGTACCAGTCGTTTAAATCGAGCACGTTCGCCTGAAAATCGCGCAGGTTCAAAATTTGCCCATACTGCTCGCCAAAAATTTCATCGACGACTTCATCGGGTAAAACTTGCCGGTTGCGAACATCCACCCGACTAAGCACTGGGTTAGGCTCTACAAAAAAGGTGACTTTCACCCCGCGCGGCGTGTCTTCGGGGCTAGCCCGGACGTTGGAGAAAAAGCCAGTGCTAAAAACGCTGTTGATATCTTCTTGGAGCTGAGTGCGGGTGGTAGTACGCCCTGGTATGGTGTCTACGGCCCGGTATACGGCATCAATGAGTTCGGGGGTGAGGGGACGGCTGTCATTTGTCGAAACGACGTCTACTTCTGCGACTAGCACCCGCTCCTCTTCAGCTTCAGCTTCTCCATCGACAGGCGCTGCCTCATCGGGTTCGATTTCATCGGCAGGTGTGTCAGCAGGTACCGGAACAGTATTGGTGGGAGCCGCAGGCGTTGGCAGCTCTATGCGGTTTTCGAGGTCTGCTTCGGCCTCGCTAGGGACAACAGTATCTTCGATTTCGGTAGGGGTTTCGGCGGGGGTTTCGGCGGGGACAATGATGTCTCCTAATGAACCGTCGTCCTCAATTGGAATTTCGATGTCGGGTTGGGGCTCTGGCTGGGCGGGCGGCGTGGGGAGAACTGGGTTGCCGGGGTCGTCGAGCGGAATGTCAGCCTGTTTGGGGGCAGCGGCGTTGAGGATGCCGCTTTGTAGCTGAGACAGAGAAGAACTGGGTTCTGAGCGCTGCTGGATAGTAGGCAATAGTCGCTGTTCTGACGGCTGGCTGGCGGGCTGATTGACGTCAGCCGCTTTAGAAGATTCAGCCGCTTGGCTGGGGAGCCCTGCGATCGCGACCAAACTACAGCAGGCCAGAAGAGCCGGGGAAACACGCATAACCACTTGATCCTTTGTATAAGTTCACTCCTCACTGCGCCCATTACTGAGTGCGGTTTTCCCTTTTTCGTCTAATCTTTTATCAATCAGACAAGCGTGAGATATTTCGCACTCATTAACGAGTCTAGAGACTGATATCAGCCTTCTAGATAAACGCCCAACCGGCTGATGACAGCCTGAAACAAATCAATTCGGACAGATCTTACCGCACCGGCTTACCCGGAATGAAAATTTACTGTGCCAGAAGTGCAGCCTGCACGGTGGGGGAATGAACGATGAAGGCGAAACGGTGAATGAGATGGCAGGCGGCGGTTATTGGCTTTCGAGCTGGTTTAAGATTCGGTTGAGTACCGATTGGTAGCCTTCGGCGACGTTGCCGAGGTCTTGGCGGAAGCGGTCTTTGTCCATGACGCGCTTACGTTCGTCAGGTTCGGTGGTATCCCACAGGCGGCAGGTGTCTGGACTGATTTCGTCGGCCAGGAGTAGGGTGCCATCTTGGTCGGTGCCAAATTCTAGTTTGAAGTCTACAAGGGTGATGCCGCAGGTAGCGAAGAATTCGGTGAGGACGGTGTTAACGCGCTGCGCTTTGGCGGTGAGCTGATCGAGCGTTTGGCTGGAGGCGAGGGCCATGGCGGCAATGCGATCGCGGGTCAGTAGCGGGTCACCTAAGTCATCGTTTTTGTAATAGAACTCAACCAGGGACGGTTCTAGCTTTGTCCCCAAGGGAATGCCGGTTTGCTTACACAAGCTGCCAGCCGCAAGATTACGCACGACGACCTCTAGCGGCACGATATCGACGCGCTTTACTCGCATTTCGCGCTCGTTAATAGCTTCTATGAGATGAGTCGCAATGCCTTCTTTTTCTAGCAATCTGTAGAGACGGGCGGTGACTTTGCAGTTAACCGCGCCCTTGTTCGCAATCTGGCCTTTCTTTTGGGCGTTAAAGGCGGTCGCGTCATCTTTAAAGTAAGTCAGCAAAACTTCTGGATCATCAGTGGCATAGATGATTTTGGCTTTGCCCTCATAGAGCTTTTGGTTAGAAGAATGCGCTGGCTCAGTCATGGGGGCTATTGGAAGATAAAAGCAACTTGACTATTATTATTGCTTATGGCGAGAGTGGGGCGGTTACTTTGACGTCATGGTGTATACGCCGTCCCAATTCGCTGCGGGCGGGTGCTGGATGTAGGCTTGCGATCGCTCTAACTGAATCAACGTAGCTTTGTCTTGAGGGCGCAGTTCTACGGCCTGATCGAACAGTGAAATTGCCAGATGAAACGATCTGCTTTTGTAGGCGGCTCGGCCTTGAGCGTAGAGGTCGAGAAAGGTCTTTGAGGCTGGGGGTAAGGGGCGCGCGCGATCGCCTACCAGTTCATAAATTTTCACTGGCTCTCGCTTGCCTTTTACCCGAATTAAATCTAGCTCGCGCACCCAAACGTTGTCTCGACAGCGCTCGTACGTATGCTCGCTGAGCACAATATCGCAGCCGTACTGTTTGGTAATGCTCTCTAGCCGGGCGCTCAGGTTAACGCCATCGCCAATCACGGTGTATTCCATTTTGCGCTGAGAGCCAATATTGCCAGAGACGACTTCGCCTGAACTCAGGCCGATGCCAATCCGCAGTTCGGGCTGACCTTGGGCCCGGCGAACTTGATTGAAGATCACGAGCCGTCTGCGCATATCTAGCGCTGATTTTACGGCTGACCAGGCGTGATTGGGTAGCGGCAGCGGTGCCCCAAATACCGCCATTAGGGCATCGCCAATAAATTTGTCTAATGTGCCTTCGCAGTGAAACACCGCTTCTACCATGGTCTCGAAGTACTCGTTTAGCATCGAGACCACCTCTGCCGCCTCTAGCTTTTCGGTGAGGGTAGTGTAGCCCCGAATATCAGAAAACAGTACGGTCACATCTTTGCGCTCGCCCACCATTAGCACATCTTCACCCAGCGCCATCACCCGGTCGGCGACGCTGGGGGTCATGTAACGATATAGCGTCGTTTTCATCCGCTTTTCTTGGCTGATATCTTCCAGCACAACTAGGCCCCCGCGTACCCCCCCTTGAGGATCGCTCAAGGGGCTGACGGTGAGGTTAATGCTGCGGTTCCAGCCTATGACCTGTTCGGGCGGAACGCATTGATGGTAGTTGGC
This sequence comes from Phormidesmis sp., assembly GCA_049791095.1. Taxonomy (GTDB): domain Bacteria; phylum Cyanobacteriota; class Cyanobacteriia; order Phormidesmidales; family Phormidesmidaceae; genus Phormidesmis. The sequence continues at coordinate 11,628 of JBAQZP010000042.1, read as the reverse complement.
ACCCCACAGCCGGTAGTTCTCACCATCGCGCCCAACGACCACACAGCTTTCTGGCCGCTCGCTGCGCGACGCTGGAGAGGCGTTGTCTATTGGTAAAGTAGTCACAGACACAACTAGTGACTGCTCGGGTACGTAGTGTCTTGCGCCGGTTTCGAGGCTGTCTTTGAGGCGATCGCGCAACTTTTCTAACGGCACCACATCCCACAGATATTGACCCATCAGCGCGGCCTGCCAGGTTTGAGCGACTTTGCTATCAACGCGCTGAGCGCTCTCATTTAACCCGGCCTTTTCATAACTTTCAGCGCTGCCCACAGGCGCGCCCAACAGCTTCAGCGCGGCCTCATTAATGGTCACAACTCGCCCCATCATATCGGTCGAAATTACCGCATCCGAAAGGCTTTCGAGCATATCTTTTTGATACTGCTTTTCTTGAGAAATCTGCTGAAAGAGCTGCGCATTCTCTAAGGCGATGCCCGCTTGGGTATTGAACGCCCGCATAAAGGACTCGTCGAGCGGGGTAAACTGCCCTTGCAGCTTATTGATGAGCTGACTGACGCCAATTAACCGGCCACTGGGGTTAAACACGGGCATACATAAAATATTGCGGGTTCGGTAACCGGTCTTTTTATCTGCCGATACATCGAAGCGGGGATCGCGATAGGCATCCATGATGTTCAATGTTTCGCCAGTTACCGCCACATGGCCAACAATGCCTTTGTCGGCGGGCAGGCGTAAGTCGATCAGCGATGAACCATCGGCGCTTTGCACCTGCGACCACAGCTCGTTGTTGGCTTCATTGAGCAGCCAAAGTGTGCTTCTGTCGGCCTGCATTAGCTCACGCGCCGCTGCCATCACCGACTGTAAGGTAATTTCTAAGTTCAGGCTTTGCTCCATAGAAGAGATTGCTTTTAGCAAAGCGGCGACCCCTTTTTGATTACGCGCCGCCAGATAGAAAGACTGACAGGTTTCTAGCAAAATACCGATGGAGGGGGCAAAGCGGACAAATCCGGCTTCGTCTTCTGCTGAAAAGGGTTGGGTGCCAATTTTGTTGAGGAGTTGAGCGATCGCGACCACCCGGTGATCACTGCTCATCACTGGCATACAGAGAATGTTTCGGGTTCGGTAGCCTGTCAATCGATCGGTCGCGTCACTAAATCTGGTATCTGCATAGGCATCTGGAATATTAAGTGGCTGGCCAGTTGTGGCGACATAGCCTGCAATCCCCTGGTCAATAGGCAACCGAATTTCCAGGCTATCTGACCCATCTTGGCGGTCATTGCCTTGGGCAACTTTTGACCATAGCTCGCGGCGATCGTCATCCACCACAAAAATAGTTGTGCGCTCTGCCTGCAAAATCTGACCAATTTTGAGTGTGAAGGTCTCTAATAATTCATCTAGCATCAGCTCAAGAGATTGATTGTTGATTAAATCAATCACCTTGAGAAATTGCTTGAACTCGCAGGTCGTACGCTCTAAAAAATTGATGAAATCTGGAATAGATAAATCTTCTACCCTGGCGCTGAGTCGGCCTTGGCCATGTTGAGAAAATGCTAAAAATGCGCTGCTATTCGTGGACTGAGCCATGATTGCTGTTTTTGGACGAGGGGGAGAGCACCGCACATAGTTTTCCCGCCCAGTGGCGTTTGCTTCGCTTGTCTCGGCTGTTTAACATCTAACACCCGTACGTTCGATATAAGTACCGTTGTGAATTGCTCACTTGCGTAATACATTGGCCCGTTGCTGATGTTTGATCGGCGCTAGCTATTAAAAAAATAGGCAATATCTATGCTTCTTATAGATCAAAAGCGATACCTACCCTTACTTTTGCTGGTTGCACTCGTCAGTTGCAAGCCAACCCCCCAAAGCTCTATTGCTGACGCTTCGGTGGACGCCAGCGAGACAGTCATTGAGACCGACGGCGGTGCTGAAAAGTCAGCGGCAACAGACAGTGTGGATATAGCAAAACCAGACTCTGGTAGTGCGGACAAAAATACGCCTCAACCTGAACCGATTGCGTCTGCGCTTCAGCCAGGGACTTATTGCTACGAGTTCAGTGACGAAATCAAGGATATTCAAGCTCGCTTGATGGTAGATGCTGCGGATCGCGTTGTGGGGAATGTAGTGGGCGTCATTCATGACAACGCTCAGGGCTACTACACTAGCTATCGCAGTCGTTTGGATGGCACGATTGATGGCAGCAATATGAATTTGGATGTGGCGACCTGGATTGAGTACGACCAGCAAAACCGTCAGGAAACTTGGCAGGTAAGCCTGGCTGAGTTGCGCACCGACCGTGACAGGCTGACCAAGGCTAGCTGCGATGGGGTGAATCAGGCGTTTCAAAATGAGGATGGTTTGGAAGCCAAAGATTTGACAAGCAGTGCCAATCGCGTCAAGACGGAGCAGGTTTATTTTGGTTCTGGCAAAAGCGGGACGACGGTGAGCGATTCTGTGGTGAGGGGCGATCGCGATGTCTATATCCTTACAGCCCAAGGCGGCCAACAAATGGATCTTGCCATTACAGCTTTGGAAAACAATGCTGTGTTTGATATTGTCGATCCCAGCGGCCTGATTTTGGGCACTGAACTCACCAAAGAAACGGTGTTTTTACCGCATACGGGTGATTACAAAATTATTGTGGGCGGCACTAGAGGGAATGCGACTTATGATTTGGCGATCGCGATCAAATAAGCCCATCCGCATATCTCTGACGATAGAGCAAAGTGCCTAGAGAGCAAAGTGCCTAGCCAATGGATAGATATCGATCGAAACATGCCAAAGTTGGACAAGCCCACCGACATATCTTCGACATATGTCGGTGGGCTATGGAGAAAATGTGTAATTAATTTTGCATGACTGCTGAGCGGTCAGCACGCTGATGCGATCGCTAAAATGAAGGTTTTACAGTACAGTAGGTCGCATGAACAGTGCTGGAAACAACAGACCGATTGCGATTGACCTATTTGCCGGAGTTGGCGGGCTTAGTTTAGGCTTTGAGCAAGCAGGGTTTGATATCCCCGTTGCTGTAGAAATAGATCCTGTACATGCCGCTGTTCATCAGTTTAACTTCCCTCGGTGCAAAGTAATGCCCTGCTCAGTCACTGGCATTACTGGCAAAGAAATCCGTCAAGCAGCTCAGATTTCAGCTCAACAGCCTATTGCAGCCGTCATTGGCGGCGCGCCTTGCCAAGGATTTTCGGCGATGGGCCGCCATGCCGTCAGCGATCCGCGTAATACACTGGTCAAAGACTTTGTCCGGTTAATTGACGAACTACAGCCTAGCTACTTTGTGTTCGAGAATGTCAAAGGGCTAACGACTGCTCGCTATAAGCCTATTCTAGACGCCATATTTTCTCAGGTAGCCGCCATAAACTACCATCTCATCACCCCCTGGAAGATCCTCAACGCCCGTGACTACGGCGTTCCCCAAAGCCGAGAGCGATTGTTCTTAATCGGCGCAAAGAACGGCTTACCCACGCCCTGCTATCCGCCGTCAGTTGAAGACTCTCCTACCTGCGCAGACGCCTTAGATGATTTGCCCGACGCTGACTTGTTCTATAGCCTTATTGTCGATGGCGAAGTGCCTGCACCACCGCTCAAATCATCTATCAGTCCCTATGCCGCTCTAATGCGCTGTAGCACTGACCAAAGCTGGCATTATGGCTACCGCAGGCAGTGGAACCCAACGCTGTTGACCAACAGCATTCGTACTAATCATTCGCAAAAGTCACGTACCCGTTTTGCCAACACGCCACCCGGTACCCGCGAACCCATCTCTCATTTTTTTCGCCTGTCTGCCGACGGCATTTCCACCACCCTCCGAGCTGGCACCGACTCTGCTAGAGGCTCATTCACTAGCCCCCGACCGATTCACTATCGCCATGCTCGCTGTATTACCGTGAGGGAAATGGCAAGGTTACATGGCTTTCCTGACTGGTTTCGGCTGCACAAAACAAAATGGCATGGAGCCAGGCAAGTAGGTAATTCGGTACCGCCGCCTTTGGCACGTGCGATCGCCTCACAACTCCTCAAAGCCCTCAACCATCAGCCCACCCCTCCTAACCGCACTTTATCCACAGGCAACGAACGCCTATTGACCCTGATCACCTCAGAAGCAGCTCATTACTGGGGAATTAAAAGTCCAATCCGACAGAGAGATAAAGCAGCGCTTCAGATAAAAGTCAAAGCTAAGACATATTCGTCAACAGCAGCTATTTAAGCGCTCATTTCCTTTGCTGAGGCTAACCGAGCACTCATAATTTGAATAAGGTCTTCACGTTCAGCGTAAGACACAACTTATTACCGTTCCCCACTACGATGAAAGGGTTGAATGGCAAAATGCCCAGAAAAAGCATAGAAAGTGATGGACATTAAATCGGGATTTGTAGGTACCGTTGGCAATACGCCCCTAATTCGGCTCAATAGCTTCAGTAAAGAAACTGGCTGCGAAATTTTAGGCAAAGCAGAATTTCTGAACCCCGGCGGTTCCGTCAAAGATCGCGCCGCCCTTTACATTATTGAGCAGGCCGAAAAAGACGGCAGACTGAAACCCGGCGGGACGGTGGTAGAAGGCACCGCCGGTAATACAGGCATCGGGCTAGCCCACATTTGCAATGCCAAAGGCTACAAATGCGTCATCATCATTCCAGAAACGCAGTCTCAAGAAAAAATGGATTTACTGCGTACCCTGGGCGCAGAGGTAAGGCCGATCCCTGCCGTCCCCTACAAAGACGAGAATAATTACGTCAAAGTCTCGGGTCGCCTAGCTGATGAGCTAGACAATGCCATCTGGGCCAACCAGTTCGAGAACCTGGCAAACCGTCAGGCACACTACGAAACCACTGGGCCGGAGATGTGGACGCAAACCGATGGCAAAATTGATGGCTGGACAGCGGCAACTGGCACAGGCGGCACCTATGCAGGCGTGGCCATGTTCCTCAAAGAAAAAAATCCCACTGCCCGCTGCGTCGTTGCAGACCCGATGGGCAGTGGTCTTTACAGCTACGTAAAAACTGGTGAAATTAAGCCTGAGGGCAATTCCATTACCGAAGGCATTGGCAATAGTCGCATTACCGGCAATATGGCAGGTGCTCCGATTGATGACGCGATTCAAATAGACGATCACGAAGCGCTGCGGGTAATTTATCAGCTTCTATATAAGGAGGGGCTGTTTATGGGCGGCTCCGTCGGGATTAATGTGGGAGCCGCTGTGGCGCTGGCCAAAGAAATGGGGCCAGGCCATACAATAGTCACGATTTTGTGCGACGGCGGCTCTCGCTATCAGTCCAAAATATTTAACCGCGAATGGCTCGAATCCAAAGGGCTATGGTCTGATGACTTTCTACCTCTATAAAAAACCTGCCCGTGTAAAGATAAATTCTGGCAGCTTACAGAGAGAGATTGAGTGAATAGCGTTTTAGTTGGATTTTTGGCAAGCCTGGGCGCAGGATTGGCGACTGGGGTAGGGGCGCTGCCCGTAATGTTGCCGTTTGATATGTCAGCTAGGACACAAGGAATTTTGCTGGGCGTGGGTGGGGGCATTATGTTGGCTGCAACTTCCTTTTCACTGCTGATTCCGGGGACTGAAGCGGCGATGAATTTGGGCTATTCGCAAACCATGGCAGCAGGGGTGATGGTTGCAGGCGTTTTGCTAGGTGGGATTGCGCTGTGGCTGGCGCATGCATTTTTTCCTCATGAACACTTTTTCAAAGGAAAAGAAGGCCGAGAAGCTCAGAACTTTGAGCAGATTTGGCTGTTCGTGCTGGCTATAGCCCTTCATAACTTTCCAGAAGGGCTAACCGTTGGCGTTAGCGTGGGCTCTGGTGCGGCAGGCGGGTTAGCCTTAGCGGGAGGCATTGGCTTGCAGAATATTCCGGAAGGGTTAGTGGTCGCGATCGCCCTACGAAACCTCGGCTATACCCCGCTTTACGCCCTTGGCATCTCGACCCTTACTGGCCTGATCGAGCCGGTCGGTGGCCTGCTTGGAGCCAGCGTTGTCAGCGTTTCCGAAACCCTTTTACCCTGGGGCATGGCCTTCGCCGCTGGGGCCATGCTGTTTGTAATCGTCGATGAAATTATTCCAGAAGTCGATCAAAAAGACCTCGGCCAGGTCGGCACCTTTGGCCTGATGATTGGATTCGTCGTGATGATGTTTCTAGATGTCACGCTAGGCTAGTTTTCGCGGAGATACGCCTGGCCTATGCCCAAAGGAATATATTTCTTTGAGGCTTGCTAAAGCGTACTCATAATGAGTATGATTTGACTTGTAAGCAAAATGAATATTGGGTTGTGCGGCTGCACACCCAACACATCACACATCGTAAGGAGATACCTGTTTTATGACATTAGAGAATCGTGAAGGTCAAAAAGTCCCTGACGTTACATTCCGCACTCGCCAAAACGACGAGTGGGTAGATGTCACCACCGCCGACTTGTTCAGCGGCAAAACCGTCGTTGTCTTTTCTTTGCCGGGTGCTTTTACCCCTACCTGTTCTTCTACTCACCTTCCCGGTTATAACGAGTACGCCGCACTCCTCAAGAAAAATGGCGTTGACGACGTCGTTTGCATGTCTGTAAATGACACCTTCGTCATGAATGCATGGGCAGTCAACCAAGAAGCTGAGAACGTTACCGTGATTCCCGATGGAAACGGTGAGTTTACCGAAGGCATGGGCATGTTGGTCGATAAAGAAGATCTTGGCTTCGGCAAGCGCTCTTGGCGCTATTCTATGCTGGTCAAAGATGGCACCATCGAGAAAATGTTTATTGAGCCCGAAGTGCCTGGCGACCCATTTGAAGTCTCCGATGCTGAGACCATGCTGAACTACATCAACGACCAGGCTGGCAAGCCTCACCGCGTATTTTTATTCAGCAAGCCGGGTTGCCCTTACTGCGCTAAGGCAAGAGATCTGCTGGACGCACATGGGATGGGCTACGAAGAGGTCGAAACTGGCAATGGTATTACTACCAAGGCGCTTTATGCGGTTTCTGGTGCAGGCACGACGCCTCAGGTTTTCATTGACGGTCGTCTGATTGGCGGTTCTGATGATTTAGAAGCATACTTTCAAAAATTAGACGCGGCTTAAGGGCTCTCCTCTGCGGGGTGGGTTCTGGTCGCCTGACTCACCCCGTCACCTGGGCTTCTTCACTTATTTAGTTCAAGTTGAGAAGCGTCGTCTAGCAAATTCTTCTATGATCGCTATATTGATACTTTTTATATTTTCTACCTATCTAATACGGACTTTATTCGCGGACGAGGAAGCAGTTTATGGCTTACGATTTTGATCTTTTTGTAATTGGCGGTGGTTCGGGTGGCATCGCGACAGCCCGGCGGGCGGCTTCTTATGGGGCCAAAGTTGCGGTGGCTGAGAGCGATCGCCTGGGCGGCACTTGTGTCAATCGGGGCTGTGTGCCCAAAAAGCTGATGGTGTACGCCTCACGCTTTCCAAAGTACATGGCAGAGTCGGCAGGCTATGGCTGGGATATGGAAGCCAAAAGCTTTAGCTGGAATCAGATGATCACTGACGTCAACAACGAGGTGAAGCGGCTCAATGCGATCTATCAGCGCATGGTAGACAACGCTGAAGTCAAGATTTTTCCAGTTCATGCCAAGCTGCTAGATGGCCATACCCTTGAAGTCGGAGATGAAAAAGTTACTGCTGAGCGCATTTTAATCGCCGTGGGCGGTAAGCCTGTAAAGCCTGACATCCCTGGACTAGAGCACGCGATTACGTCTGATGGCATGTTCGAGCTACAAGAGCAGCCCAAGCGGATGGTGATATTGGGCGGCGGCTACATTGGCTGCGAGTTTGCCTGTGTGATGAATGGCCTCGGCACTGAGGTAACGATGGTGATTCGTAAAGAGCAGATCTTGAGTGGGTTCGACCAGGATTTGCGCAATGAGCTGCATGAGGCCATGGTGAAGCAGGGGATTAAGATTTATACCAATGCGAAGATCGTGGGCGTGGAGAAAACTGACTCTGGTGTGAATGTCAAAATCAATGATGGGGAAGATCATGTGATTGTGGCTGATGCGGTGAATCTGGCAGCGACCGGGCGTAAGCCTAAGCTAGAAAACCTAGGGTTGGAAAATACGGCGGTGGAGGTGTCTGCAAAGGGGGCGATCGCAGCCGACAAACACAGTCAAACCGCAGAGCCCAGCATTTACGCCATTGGCGACTGCACCGACCGCATTAACCTAACGCCCGTCGCCATTAACGAGGGCCGCGTCTTAGCAGATACTCTCTACGGCGGTAAGCCACGGGTCATGAGCTACGAAGCGGTACCGTCGGCAGTCTTTACCACGCCTGAAGCCGCCAGCGTGGGACTCACCGAAGCAGAAGCCATAGACCAGTATGGTGAAGATAATATTCACGTCTTCCGCTCGCGCTTTCGCTCGATGTATTACACCTTGCCAAACAAGGACGAAAAAACCTTGATGAAGCTGATTGTGCATACCGAAAGTGACAAAGTTCTGGGCGCACATATGGTGGGCGATGTTGCCGCAGAGATTATTCAGGGAGTCGCGATCGCGCTCAAAATGGGCGCAACCAAAGCTGACTTCGATGCCACCGTCGGTATTCACCCCAGCTCTGCCGAAGAATTCGTAACAATGCGCTGATCCCCTGCGATCCCACCTTCAATAAACAACTTCAAAAATGCTCTCATAGGTCTTTTCCTTTGAGAGCATTTTTTGCATAGACTTCACTGTTTGGTTTGTAGAAACAGCATAGAGAAGTTAATTCAAACCTATAAGAATGCATGAAAAGCATGTGAACTTTGCATAATTCCGACAGAAATGTTTTTCACGAACCCGCAAATAGAATTTGAGTCGTTAGTATAGTCAGCGGGAAAGAAGAAACCCCTGTTTTATAGCTTTGGTTTCTTTCCACAGCTCTCTTATGCTGCCTTTACTATGACGCTTATACAACGTGACACATCCACCGCGCAGTTGCGAAATGGTCAGGCTACCGTACATATAGAGCTGCTAGTAAAAGCATCTTTTCATAGAAATCCCGCTAGTGACCGCCATTTTATTGCTGGCTCGTCTTCATCAGGGCTTCAGCTACCTTGCTAATGAGCTAAAAGTTTGATTTAAATGACAGATATCCGACTACTTTTGCAGAAGCTATGGGTATGTTGTTTATCAAACACAGCTCTCTTTGTCATCAAAGTTTTTGAGCCCAAAAAAGGCTCTCTTTTTATGGATTATTCTCTGCCAAGACTGACGTTGCCCAAAGTAAGAAGGAGTTTGAACATCCTCAACTCTATTAAACGCAAAATTGAGGGAATCCCAGTCGAAAACGAAACAACGGCTCACCGCATCGTTTCACTGATTCCTGCCGATTGCCCGTTTGAAAGAGATCTTAAGCTCTTTGGTCGCACCATTGCTCATATTCCACCGATGTGCAAAATCAATCCTTTGTACGAGCCGCTAATCATGCTGCGGTTCAAGGCCCTATGCTATCTCGTGGATGAATGCGGCGAAGATGCTGCGGCCCTAAGCTAGGGAACGTTAATCCGCACCGCTGCATAGCCCAAAATTAACAGACTGCCCTTTACCAGCGGCAACCGAAGCTCAATCAACTTTAGCTTTATCACCTGAGTTCGATGGAATCGACGCTCATCCACTGACGATCCGTTTGCTTGGTGATAATATTCGCCGGGAGTGCAGGCTGATAAGCTTTTTGCCTATTGCGAAGACCACCGACAATCCGTGTGCTAGTGCTGGGTTCTTTGCTGACGACAAGCCCACCGCCGCCGTCACTATTGACCGGGAAGCAATTGGGAGCGTTTAAACCCAAATAGGTAGTAGTTACCCTATAAGTTACGATAACTTCTTGGCCCTGTTTGGCAGGCGTACTTTACTTTGCCCATGCCAATCAGCCCTGTTAGCTTGCTGAGCCGATATTACTGCTGAGTGGCTGCGGCCTCGTACAGATATTTTTCTAGTCTAGATAGTCGCCTTTGAAAAACCTCGGCTAAGCAGCCCGCGATAGAGTAAGTTCTATCGGGTGCATTGAGCCTGCATCGATAAAAGGTTCAACACGCGGCGAATGATTATGTGCAAATGTTGGAGGCTAATAAGATAGCCATCAGCATGGCTGGGGTCGGCAAAGTCTATGAGAAAGATTATAGAAGAAGAGATTTACTTAGCGGTGCGACCCCGCGTCGTTTTGCGGCGCTAGGAAACGTGCTCCAAGACATCGGAGCATCGTAACTTTAATGAAGTTTATGAGAGAGTAGAAGAGTTTTTAGAAGAGGTTTACATGAAGAAAAGAAATATGCTTGAAAACTACGCACTTATCTAAGTCATGTGATTTGAGACATTAAGAGAAAACTACCTCAGCCGGATGCCCAGGCAGCAAGGCTGTTAAGAGGAAACTGCCTTCATTTAGCAGACAAGTCTACACCTTTTAAGCTTTCTACTTCTAAGTCCTTAATTTGAAAGCTGTCTATGATTTGCTTGAATGTACCGGCTAAAGGAACAGCAATTACAGCCCCTAGCAATCCGCCAGTTTGAGCGCCGATTAACAGCGATAGTAAAACCCAAACTGGGTTGAGACCGACGGCATCGCCTAGAATGCGCGGCGTAAACACATTATCGACGATTTGGTCAGTGATGATGCAGGCTATCAGTACTTCTGCGCCTAACAGCGGGTTGCTGAGCCCGACTAGCAAACTAACGACCGCCATCCCTAGCCAATCACCAAACGGCACCAGGACAGACAGGCCAATACCCAGGCCAGAAACCAACCAAAAGGGAACCTTGAGGATATAGAAGATCAGCGCTAGCGATCCACCCATGATGGCTGCCACTACGGCCTGACCAAAGAAGTAATTTTTAAACTGTAAGCTCAATGCGTCGCTCACCTGCTGGCCCAAGTCGTTGGGCAGCCATTTGAACAAACCCTGCCAAAAAGACTTTCCGTAGAGTAATAAATACAGCGTCAGTACGGCGGTTAACACCACATCAAACAGCTTGTCGGCAAAGCCCATAAAAAAAGTTAATAGCTGGCCTGGCAGCACTTTTAGCTCTACGGGTAGCAGGTTGGCAAGCTGGGCGGTAAGGTCGCTGACATCAATATTGTCTGAGGTCTCTAGCTTGTCGATTTCGGTATCGAGGACTTCTAGCTGTTGAGTGCCGGAAGCGACCCAGCCGGGTAGTTGAGTGGTGAGGTCAGTAATTTGGTTGAGCAGGATGGGCGCGATCGCCCCAATCACCAAAGCGCCCAATCCAACCGCCAGCGAAACAATAATCAGCACGCTATAGCCCCGAGCGATGCCCTTACTCTCCATCAGGCATACCAAATAGTCGAGCAAAAAGGCTAGCAGAGTGGCAATCACAAAAATGCTCAGCAGCCCTTGGAAATATCGAATGCCTTGCAACAGCAGCCAGAAGTTAAAGAGGGTCAGCGGGATCACCAGCTCCCAAATTAGCCACCGAGGCAACTTGTCCGTCCATCCTGCCATAAGGCACCTTAATAAAAACCATCACTATAGTTCAATGGCACTGACTTAAGAGGAGGCAAAAGGTAGAAAAAGGCTGCAAGGTCTGATAGATATACATCAGCGCCTTGCAAGCCACAAATAACACTTTCTACTATGTCTCAATCAGCCAAAATACTC
>JBAQZP010000041.1:0-32519 GCA_049791095.1 Phormidesmis sp. | reverse complement strand
GAGTATTTTGGCTGATTGAGACATAGTAGAAAGTGTTATTTGTGGCTTGCAAGGCGCTGATGTATATCTATCAGACCTTGCAGCCTTTTTCTACCTTTTGCCTCCTCTTAAGTCAGTGCCATTGATCTTATGACACTACAACCAAGACCCATAGCAGCGTTTAAAAGAAGGCGTAGTTAAGGGGCTACATTCCTCCTAATAAAGAAGGGTGAATGTAGCTGCTATACGTAAGCTTATAGCGGATAAATAGTCATTTTATTTCTCCCCTCCCTGTAGCTTATAGAGGCTTTTCTAAAACTACGCTCTGATAATCTCAATTACTAAGGCTTCAATCAATGTGCTTGTTAGGCTTCATTAGAAGTAGATCCCATCCACTAAGCAAATCTTCTGCCTCTTTTTGAAACGCCTGAATGTGTTCAGAGACCATGTGTTTCTCCCACGTAGCTCGGTTCTCCCAGTTCTCGTAAAACAAGAATAATGCCTCGCTCTCAATCGAACGGTGTAGATCATAGTTTAGGCATCCATCCTCTTTGAGCGTCGGCGAGACTAGCTTCATTAGAGACTGGTGTAGAAGCTCCTCCGAGCCAGACTTAGCTGTGATTTTAACAATGACAGTTAGTTGAGTCATCTGGTTTTCCTTTTTCATATAGCTGCTAGAGACTGCTCTAAAACCACTTTGCCAATAGCCTTGCCTGACTCCGCACGTGTATGAGCGGCGGCGGCATCAGTAAATAGAAATGAGTGGGCGTCTAGTAGCGGTCGTAACTTCTTCTCATCCACTAGCTGAGCAACCTGCTTAAGGATCTTACTATGGCGATCGCGGTTAATACCAGACAGCATTGGTAGCAGCATGAACACCAGATGCAACGTCAGTCCTTTGACATGAAGATGCGTCAGATCCTGGTGGGACAGGGAGACTAGCGAAACAACCGTGCCATTGAGTTTGGCAGCTCTAAAGGCATTTTGCAGGTTGTCATCACCAACTGTATCGAACACCACATCAAACCCTTGACCATCAGTATGTTCTACTACAAATTCTTCAACGGGCGTTTGATGATAGTTAATAGTCACGTCCGCACCTAGCTCGCGAGCGATCGCTGCTTTCTCTTCGCTTGAGACCGTGGCGTAGACTGTTGCCCCTGCCCACTTAGCAAGCTGCAAGCCGATATGACCGACACCGCCCGTGCCACCATAGACTAAAACTTTCTGCCCTGGTTGTACTTGGGCGCGGTCGATTAAACCCTCCCATGCTGTGATCGATACTAGCGGTAGTGCCGCCGCTTGCATCATTGTTAGTGAACGAGGTTTGAGCGCGATCAGAGCAGCATCTGCAATCATGTACTCGGCTAAGGCACCACCCGTTCCTTTGACGCCCCCCGCACAACCGTAAACTTCATCATCGATGTTGAACTCGGTAACGCCCTCACCAATAGCCGCAATCGTCCCAGCGACATCGCCGTGTAGCACCGCTGGAAAATCGGGCGCGATGTCACCGACTGCCCCTTCTCTGACTTTGGTATCAACCGGGTTGACACTCGTTGCAGCCACTCGAATCAAAATATGTTTGGGGGGCACTGTAGGAACAGGTAGCTCGACGGTCTCAAAAACATTGGGTTGACCAAACCGCTTAATGACGGAAGCTTTCATAGATGAATTACCAAAACGCTATGGTAGTTAAATAACACCGAGCGCTGAGTCCCCGAAAGGATTTACGGCAAAGTGTATAGATCACCTTTTGGTAAGTCGCAATGGCTCTCAATCTAGATACTCAAAAAACTCAGTTGAGCTACAAGCCTCAGCCCGCGCTCGACCGCATTGCTGAGATGGGCGTTTTCGATACGGATTGCGAAGGCCATCAGCTACTCAGCAAGATTGCGAACAAATGGACTGTCCTCATCGTTTATGCCCTGACTCAAGGCGAGAAGCGATACAGCACGCTCAAGCAGCAGATTGTCGGCATATCACCGAAGATGCTTGTGCAGAATCTTCGACATCTAGAGCGCTCCGGCCTAATCGAAAGAAAAGTCTTTCCTTCAGTTCCGCCTAGAGTTGACTATTCATTGACAGCGTTAGGAGAGTCATTAGCTGAACCGTTGGCAATGCTGGGAGAATGGGCCTACCAGCACATACAGGAAGTTAATCAGTCTGCTAAACAATATGACGAGCAGCCTCAAACAGAAGATTTCTGGAGTCCTAGATAGGACATTACGGTACTTCTAACCTTCTCAGAATCTAGGAACAATAAGACTTTGACACAACAATCAGCACCTACAAAAGGTGTCCCATCTTACCGCTCTGGTAGTCTGAAATCGCCTGCCGAATCTCCTGCTGACTGTTCATCACAAACGGCCCTTGTCCAACAATCGGTTCATCAATCGGTTCGCCACTTAGCAGTAAAGCAACCGAAGCTTGTTCGCACTCAATGCTAAAGCTACGTCCAGTTTGCTCAAAGAGTCCCAACTCTGCTTCTCCGATTGTTTGCGATCCATTCACGCGAACAGCTCCTTTGAGCACGACGAGCATTGTTGTGTGGCCCTCGCTCACCGCTAGTTCCGTAGACGAATCACTCGTCAAGCGAACATCCCACATCTGAATAGGCGTAAAGGTTTTAGCTGGCCCCTTGATGCCAGAAAACTCGCCTGCAATAACGCGCAGCTTGCCGCTATCACCCGGCAAATCTACAACCGGGATGAGATCGCTCGTAATCCCTTGATAGCGCGGCGCGGCCATCTTGTCCTTAGCGGGTAAGTTCACCCAAAGCTGAACCATCTCAAACTTTCCCCCGCGTTGTGCAAAATTAGGCGCATGAAACTCTTCGTGTACCAAACCCGAAGCCGCTGTCATCCACTGCACGTCACCAGCGCCAATCGTACCGCCGCCACCGGCTGAGTCTCTATGCTCCACCCCACCGTCGTACACAATCGTGACCGTTTCAAAGCCGCGATGCGGGTGCTGGCCTACACCTCGACGCGCCTGAGTCGGCGGAAATACCGCAGGCCCAGCATAGTCCAGCAGCAAGAACGGACTAATAGCCGCTCCCTCTCTATGATAGGAAAAGAGCGATCGCACTGGAAAGCCATCGCCAACCCAGTGGCGAGCGGTAGTGCGCTGTACGCTACGGAGCTTTTTAGTCAACTTTTCTGCTTCAATCAAAGCCATAACGTTTCTCCCGGTAGGTAATAGCAAAGCAGACAGCGCAGGAAAACCTCAATTGCCATCTACTTTGCCAGATCAACTAGCTTGCTTCACTCAAACATCAGCTTTGCGGTGAAGTAGCCCGCTCCGCTGCCTCGAACGCCATCTTCACATGGGCACCATTGCAAAAAGGCTTCGTTGTAGAAATCCCGCAGCGGCACAGAGCAATCGTTTCGCCCTCGGTATGAAATGAGCTGCCTTGTGCATCGGTAAGATTGACCTCGCCCTTAACCAGGAAAGGGCCGTTGTCTAGCGTCGTAATCTGAGTTGGCTCAGCCATGAAAGAATCCTCTTAAGTAAGTAGTAGTTTCGCAAGCTTGCACCACTTACTATAAGTGACTACCCTAAAAGGGGTAAGTAGGCACTTTCGAGTAACTAGAGAACAACCTGGAAACTAAATATGTCATCCGAAGCGCATCCGTACTGTCCATCCGAGCAGATTCTAAAACTGTTGTCCGGCCCCTGGACGCTAACTATTCTTTGGCTTTTAAGCAATCATGGTCCTACGCGCTTCGGAGAACTTAGGCGCAAAACTAGCGGCATTTCGGCAAAAGTTCTTACTGAAAGACTACGAATGCTAGAAACAGAAGATATTGTCTACCGAGACTACAAACCGACGATTCCGCCTGAGGTCACTTATGGACTTGCGGCGCGAGGACAGGATCTAGCGCAGGTACTATCGCTGATAGATAGAGTGGCTAAAAAGTGGCAGAAAGTCTCTGTATAAAAGACGATTAGGTCAGGTTGACTGTACTTTTTCTTATGCTGTGTAGCTGGTGTTGTAGCCCAGCGCGTTATCGACGACAGTGCCTGAGATCGTCCTCGCCGCATCACTAGCTGAGAACAGTGCAGTTTAAGCAATGTCTTATGGACTGACAGCACCTGCGCTACCTAACGGACTGACCGAACGGCTATGACGGCTTGGTTCTATGCACTTTTTCGATATCTTCGGCATGAGTTTCTGCCCATTCCTTCAGCGCCAAGGCAACCTCTACTAAGCTGTTTCCTAGCAGCGTAAGCGAATAGGTAACACTAGGCGGTCTTGTCGGTTCCACGACTCTTAGTACCAGTCCGTCGCGCTCAAGCTCTCTTAGATGCTCCGTCAAGACTTTTGAGGAAATTCCTTCGATTGAACGTCGCAGTTCGCCAAATCGATAGGGTTTCTGTGACAAACGCCCGACTATCAAAATCGTCCACTTATCAGCCACTCTAGCAAGCGTCCGCCGAGTAATACACTCGCGCGAATAGACTCCCCAGCAGGCAAAAGGCTCTTCTGTAGCCTCTATCTTTGGGTTTGGTAGCTGCATCTCGTGACTAGCTGAAGCGCTATTTGCGTTCATTTTCTCTATCATCGCTTCCTTACATCTGGGTAGTTACAAAAAGGTACCTACTTTTCAATCGTAATCATAAGTGTCAGATTTGTATGGAGTCGCTAGTGAACGGACTCGGAGAATAACACGCTGAGAGGAAAAACAGAATGAAAGCTATTATCCTTGAGCAATATGGAGACCCTAGTGTTCTCCATCTGGCTGACTTACCAGACCCAGCAGTAGGTGTTGATGAGCTACTCGTTCGAGTCTGTGCTTCTGGGATTAATCCGATTGATCTTGGTATTCGGCAAGGACGTGTTTTACCCGATGAGCCTAGTCAATTTCCGATGGTCTTAGGATGGGATGCGGCTGGCATTGTCGAGCGAATGGGGGAGAGTGTCACAGGTTTTAACAAAGGCGATCGCGTCGTCCTCATCTCAAAACAGCCTTCAACACGCAGAGGAACCCATGCCGAGTTGGTTGCGGTTCCTTCTACACAAGCAGTGAAGCTTCCTGATAGCCTCAGCTTTGTAGTTGCAGCAGCATTACCCTTAGCAGGTATAACTGCATTGCAGGCTGTTGAAGCGCTCTCGCTATCACCTGGACAAACCCTTCTGATTAACAATCCGCTTGGGGCTGTCGGCGGTTTCGCTAGTCAAATTGCGCAGCATCTAGGCATCCATGTGCTTGCGCCTGCGTCCTCTGCACTAGCAGAAGAAGCCAAAAGCCAAGGCGTTAAAACGCTTCTATCCGCTGGTCAAGATCTAAGTAAGTCAGTTCGTGCAATTAAGGCTGAAGGTGTAGATGGAGCAATTGACTTAGTCGGCGATAGTATTGCTCATGAAACGCTTAATGCAGTCAGAGACGGCGGTAGCTATGTAACAGTATTACCAGAGTGGTGGAAGCCAGGAGGCCCCTATTCTAAGTCTCGGAATATCACGCCAACTGTTGTGGAGAATAGCCCTAACCAGGCCGATCTAGTCAAGTTGGTCGGTTGGCTAACGGCTAGCGTTATCTCTCCTCGTATCGACTGTACGTTTCCGCTACATTTAGCTGCGGAAGCTCATAAGCTGCATGAGCAACCTGGTTTGAATAGAAAGCTGGTATTGGAGCATTAGAAGCTTCTATAGGAAAATATTGAAATCTCTGTAGAGAAGTTTGGCATTCATATAAGCCATGTATTCATTGCAACTAGAATGCCAGGATTGTAGTCTCATTATCTAGACCTTCCTAGCCCCTCTGCAAGATATGTCTCGATCAACGTCTCGCTACGATGTTCTCAAAAGGTTTAGGCTTTTTGGTCACCTATGAAACCAAACTAACCTCCTAAGCTATTCGATAGCGCAGTCTAATAGCGCAGTGCTTTTCCCCTTTCTATGACTGCCTTACTCGACTAAACCTGCTTGTTTAAGGTCTTTCATCAGGTCTTTCATAAACGTCAAAAATGCTTGTAATTTGGCAGTTAGATACTGCTTTTGAGGATAGATTGCCGAGATCAGTTCCCCTGGTGCTGCATAGTCTTGCAGTAGTGGAACTAGCTGACCTTGGGAGATAGCTGGCCCTACAATAAAACTCAGCTCTTGGACAACACCAGCCCCCGATATTGCAGCCGACAGATGAGCATCTGGGTGGTCAATGGCAAAGTTACCACTTACGGGCAATCGGTAGACCTCGCCCTTGTGCTGAAAGATCCACTCAAAGACTTTGCGAGTCTGAGGATAGATGAAGTTGAGGCAGTTATGCTGCTGTAAGTCTTCTGGGGTTTGCGGCGTACCGTAGCGTTCGAGATAGCTGGGAGCAGCACAAACCACAAACCGAGTCGTCGCCAGCGGCTGCATGATTGACCGACTATCTTTACTAGCACCAATTCTCACTACCGCGTCAATACCATTCTCAATCAAATCAACAGTCTGATTGCTAAGAGAGACATTTAGCTGAATGTCAGGGTGATCGCTTAAAAAAGGGGTCAGCGCAGGGACGATATAACGTTGTCCGAGAGAGACATTTAGATCAATTCGTAGTAGCCCTTTCATCTGAGATCTCGCTTGAGAAAGTGATAACTCTGCCTGCTCTAGATCGTCCAATATTTGAGTGCAGCGCTCAAAGAAGATAGCCCCATCGTGAGTCAACCGAATTTTACGTGTAGTACGTTCAAACAGACGAGTGTTTAAGTCTGCCTCTAGCCGCTGAATAGATTTGCTCACCGACGATGGCGACATGCCTTGCTGTCTGGCTGCTTTCGAGAAGCTAGACCATCTAGCCGCTTCTACAAATAAAGCAATTGTGCTGAGCTTATCCCTCATCGGATGACCACTCGCTAAGTAGATTGATGAATTTCGTTCACAAGTATTATGACTTACAACGGGTTGGCATACCCAAATTCACAAATTAACTTAGAGTCATCGGACTAAACAAATTAGTTATCTATTTGAGGAAAACACCCATGACGTTGACACACTCTCTGAATAAAAAACGGATTGTCATTATTGGCGGTAGTTCTGGTATCGGCTTGGCGGTAGCAACACAGGCTGTTGCAGCAGGCGCAAAGGTAGTTGTGGCTGGAAGGACTGAAGCAAAGCTCCAGGCAGTTGGCGATAGACTAGGCTTGTCAGCCGAGACGTATCGGGTAGATATCACTGACGATGCATCAACCAAAACTCTGTTCGAGAAGATGGGAGCGCTAGACCATCTTGTGATTACTGGCCCAGCTCCGCAGTTCGGACACTTCCTTGAGTTGGACACTATTCAAGTACGACAGGAATTTGAGGGCAAGTTTTGGGGTCAATACCGGGCGGTGAAATATGCCGCTCCGGCGATCGCTAAAGACGGCTCCATTGTTTTGATGAGTGGAGCCTATAGCGCTCGTCCGGTGCCTGGGGCAACATCACTTGCCGCTGTTCAAGCAGGCATTGAAGGTCTTGCCCGAGGGTTAGCCATCGACCTATCTCCCATCCGAGTCAATGTCATCAGTCCTGGACTAACTGACACACCCATCATTCACAAAGCTTTTCCGGATGAGGCTAACCGCTAAGCTTTGTATGACGGACAAATCAAATCGCTCCCGGCGCAGCGTATCGGCACGCCTGATGATATTGCTGAGTCAATTTTGTACCTAATGAGCAATCGCTATACGACTGGCAGTACGCTCTTTCCTGACGGCGGTTATACGCTTCGCTAGACAGATAGAGACTACAAATTGAATGATCTTTTCACTTAGCCAAACTTAGATCCATAAGGATACAAGAGAGAACCATATGAACATCGAACAACAAATAATCAATGTCCGCGATCGCCTCGAAATCGTCGATGCCCTCTACCGCTTCGGGGCTGGAATCGACTTCTGCCAAGCTGAGCTATTAGCTTCTGCTTTCACTGCTGAGGCAGTCGCGGACTTTCGACCAGCCGCACAGAAAGCAGGGCTAGCGTTTCCGCTCTTAACAGGACGAGAGAGCATCGTGCAAACCCTTATTTGTTCTGTTGGGGCGTTAGATACTACTCACGTTGTCACTAATCCGCGTACCGAAATTTCAGGCGATACGGCCAAACTCTACGCTATTGTTGAGGCTCAGCATTTACCACCCCAAGACCACAGCCGTCACTTTTTGATGAAAAACCCTTATGAGGTAGATCTTGTGCGAGAGGGCGATCGCTGGCTGATTAGTAATCTAGTCATCAACAACACTTGGTTCACAGGTGAACCCAAGGTTCTAATGGGGTCTTAGAGCAAGGAGCAAAGCTAGCTAGGCCCATTGAGTTAGCTGGGCAAGCCCACCCGCGAAACCCTCCTAGCTAACTTGTTATCCTATTCTCAGAACGGGGTCACACAGAATGCGTAGATGCCGTGACTACCAGTTCGACTGATGCATTGAGCGGTAAAGCATTATGGCTAAATGCGGTGCGAGTGTGACCTGCGAGATCGCCTAAAATGGCTGAAAACAGTTCGGATGCACCATCAAGAACTTTGGCGTGAGCATACCAATCGGGCGTAGATTGAATATGGCCCTCTAGCCGAACAATGCAAGCCAAGTTTTCAAAACATTTGGTAGCAGCACTAAGCTGAGAGAGAACATTGAGTCCAGCTAGTCGAGCCGCTTCGTACCCTTCTGTATCACTTAAATCTGTTCCCAGCTTGCCTGGATACTGAAGGACACCCTCGCTGAGTGGAAACTGGCCTGATACGAAGATGAAATTTTCAGCTTCGATCCAAGGCCGGTACTGACCTACCGCCTGGGGTGGCACGGGAAGCACCAGACCCAACTCTGAAAGCCGTTGCGAGATAGCGCTAGCAGCAGACATTTTTATGAGTCCTCCCCTACTAGCCTAGAGGCTTCAGCACAATAGTTCCTAAGGCATCGCCTGCGGCTAATCGAGTATGAGCCGCAGACGCTTCGTGAAGACCATAAACGCGATCCAAAGTAGGCTTGATTTTACCGGCTTTGACCTGTTCTAAACCCCAATGCAAATCTTCCATATCACCCATTACGGTGCCTCTAATCTGTTGTTGCGCAAAAAAGAAAGGAAATATCTCAAGCGTGCTTTCCATCCCCGTCACCATTCCCATCGAAACCAAAACGCCTAAAGGCTTGAGTGCTTTGAGTGAGTCAGATAAAAAGCGTCCACCTAAGTTATCTAATATCACATCTGCACCTTGACCATTCGTCCAAGTTTTCACCTTCTGTACAAAATCTTCCGACTCAGTTTTGACGACAAAATCTGTGCCTAAGCTTTTCACAAACTCCTCCTTCTCAGCCGTTCTAATAGTGCCAATCACAGTAGCACCCAAAGCCTTTGCAACTTGTACACTAATAGATCCTGTCCCAGAAGCTGCACCATGCACAACCACAGTATCCCCAGCCTCAACCCCACCCACTTCTTTGAGCGCTCTCACACAGGTGACTAACGGCATCGGCAGTGTTGCCACTAGCTCATCGGCTAATCCCGTTTCATCTCTGACCAACCACCGCTCCGGCACTATCATAAACTCGGCATAAGTCCCCCATTCCGCTACCCCACGAATAAGGTAGCTAGGTGCAGCGCTCATGGGGCTAAAGTTCTCGTCTTGAGAATCTAGCGGATATCCCGGCATCGCAATTACCCTTTCTCCAGGCTGAAAACGATTAGCCTGTGGCCCGTTAGCATCAATCACACCCACTGCATCTGAGCCTAAAACGTGAGGGAATTTTATTTCTGGGTTCACGCCGCCTAACCGCAAATAATGATCGAGGCGATTGATGCCAGCCGCGAGAATCTTGATTCTGACTTCACCTGCCCTGGGTTCAGGCATATCAACGTCAGTATAATCAAAAACATTCGGCTCACCAAAAGACGTAATAACAGCAGCTTTCACAGCTTTACCTCAAATAAAGAACAACAATCCGTTGAAAACAAAGTTTACATCCTACTAATAGGATGTCTTACGGCCAAAAAAAGATGGTTAGCGCTTCACTAGAGTAATTAACTGCTCTACCACACGGTGAAGTTTTTCAGAGCCGCCGTCCGCCCGAGCAATCAACATGCCACCTTCAAGCAGAGAGAAAACAAGCTCAGCCAAATCGTCTGTGCTGCCAGAAAAGCGAAAGTCTCCATTTTGCTGACCTTCTTCTAAGATTGTAGAAAGATGGGTTTCGTTTTCTCTGTAGAAGCTGCGAACACGCGCTGCTAAGGGATGATTCAGCGTTGCTAGCTCTGCTCCAACCATAGCGTAAAGACAAACTTTGTCCTGTTCTCCACAGCTAAGTGTCGCTTCATACAGTTGGCAATATTGACGTAGCTTAACTTCTGGCCTCTCATTTGAAGTGACAATTTTATGAACTGCACGGCACATACGTTCGTTGTAGCGGTCTAGTAAAGCCGCTAATAGATCGTCCTTTTTGGGAAAGTGCGTGTGAACACTCGCCTTACGGATACCAACGGCTTCGGCAATATCTTTGTAGCTCATTCCATTGACGCCGAGGCGCTGAATAAGATCTTGAGCGACATCCAGAATTTGCGTTTTGGTGTTTCCTGTTGGCATGTTCACATCCTACCTATAGGTAGGCAGCTTGTCAACTACGATGCCGCAGTCCAATTTTTAGGGCTGTAGGTAAGCGCTGATATCATTTTGAATGATCTGAAAGAAACATCCGAATATGCCGTTGAACGAGATATTGCTGCTGCTCCGGCTGAAATTGTTCAGGGTTAATGACACAGCTTGTCCCTATGCCATCGACAAGACTAATCAGCGCATTCGCTTCTAGTTCTAAGTCGATCTCTGCGCGAACGAGTTTTACTGACTGCAAGGCAGCTAGCTCCTGACAAAGCATCTGACGAAGAGAGTCGTAGCGCTTTTGATGCTCCTCAACCAGATGCTTGCGCCCAACCGCATGACCCAAGAACGCCACCCAAACTTGCCAACCCCTCAGCCCTCTCGGTGAAGCGGGTAGCGTTGCGTAAATCATTTCTGCTAATCGCTCAAGTCCTTGCCTTTCTTCTGTGCTAGCCCTCATATCCTCGAACAAGTTCTCAAACACCTGTTCGAGGGCAAACAGCATCAGCTCGTCTTTGCCCCGAAAGTAGTGGGTCACTACGCCTGTGGTGGAGCCGAGTTCTTGCGCGATCGCCCGCATACTCGCACGATCCAACCCCTCTCGAATAATCACACGCCAAGCGGCCTCAGTCACTTCCAGGCGGCGGTCAATTTGCTTGGCTGATTTCATGGATGGCTGAGAAAAAGTTGGATGAAGCTATTGACAGCTTATCATAACAGTTGTTATATATTGCATGACAACTGTTATGATTTTGTGGAGGTCTGTGTGGAAAAGCCTTTTCTATCGGCATGGTTATTGCTGGGTCTTTCGGCTTTGGCAACTTGTGCTGCCAACTTGCTTCTTAATCAGGCCAGTTTGCTCACAACTAACCAACGTTTAGTTTCAACAGTAGCCTCCCCTTGGTTTGCAGGCGCGATTGGCCTCTATATTTGCGATCTCATTCTTTTCACGCTAGCGCTGCGGAGTCTTCCGGTATCGCTGGCAGTTCCTGTGGTTTCAGGAATCCGAATAGTCGCGACTGCTGCGTTTGCGACTATCCTCTTTCGCGAACAGTTCACATTTGGTCATGCGATCGCTGCCGGTTTAATCGCCGTCGGCATTGCCATCATGACCCGCTCTTAGGAAATAATTAGTAATGTCTCTAGAACTATTTTGTGCGCCAGAGTCGCTGTGTTCTCAAAAAGTAAAGCTGGTTCTCGCTGAAAAGCAGTTGGTATGGAAGAGCCATTCGCTCAACCTGCTGACCTTTGATAATTTGCAACCGAACTACATACGCCTCAACCCCAAAGGTGTTGTGCCAACGCTCATTCACGAAGGCCGAGTCATTACCGAGTCGGCTGTAATTGTTCGCTATCTAGACGAGCAGTTCCCACACCCAAGCTTGGTGCCTGCTGAACCAGGCTCAAAAGAGAAAATGAATAATTGGATTGCATTGCAAAATCAGTTTCCGACTAGAGAAATGATATATGGAAACGCCAAAGGAATTGAAGGCGCTGTGCTACGCCGTTCAGTCAGACTGAAAGAGAAGCTTCTGCCGCAGTTAATGCAGTCTAACCCTGAGCTGATAGAACAGTACACCGCTAAGCTGAACGACGTAAGGCGGTGGCGGCAAGCTATCGACAACAGAGTAGAAATTGAAAATCTCAACGCGAAGATTGCGCCCTTACTAGATGAGTTGGAAGTAGCCCTAACTCAAGCCAAATGGCTCTGCGGATCTCACTACTCTCTAGCTGATACCGTATGGACAGCGGTTTTGCATCGGATGGAGCAACTCCATTTCGATTATTTGTGGAAAGATTCTATGCGTCCCGCTCTCGAAGTCTATTTCAACCGTCTTAAGTCTCGTCCTAGTTTTGCGATCATTCAAACAGATAAAACACCTCTACCAATGCTCGTAGCAGGTTTATGGAGAATCGTGATTGGCGTATGAGCCTATTAAGGTCAATCTAAAAGCGATCGCATTGCCTCGCCCAAGTGGCTCAATTGGTTGGACGATCTCATTTCAATTCTCTAGATTTTGGCTATGTTTTAGAACTTAGACCTTTTGAGCCACGTAGAAAACACGTCTCAGAATAGCTTTCTCGAAATACTTAAGGCATTTGAGTACAAGTTCTCATCCGATAGCATTACTTGATAAAATTCTATTGACATAGTGCTGGATAATCATCCGTTGTTGCTCTAGACTCAGCGAATCTGACTGAATGAGAAAATCGAGGCTCATGCCATTGCCCAACGCTAGCAAGGCATTCGCTTCTATCTTTGGATCAACATCAGCGCGAATTAATCCGTCAGCCTGCAATTCTTCCAGCTCTTGAATAATTATCTCTCGTAACTGTGCTGCGCTTCTCTGGTGCTCAACCATCAGCGATTCACGTCCTACCGCATAGCCTAGAAAGGCCACCCAAACTCTGATGATGTCCTCGCGCTGCTCATTCAAAGGTAGAAAAGCAGAGAGTATGGCTACTAATCGCTCTGTCCCTGTCGCATTGGCTAAAGCTGATCGCATCAGTGTTTGCAATCGCTCAGTCACCTGATTGAGGGCGAAAAGAATCAGTTCCTGCTTATCGCGAAAGTAGTGAGTGATTCCGGCTGTCGTGCAGCCCATCTCCTGCGCGATCGCCCGCATACTTGTCCGGTCTAAGCCCTCGCGCACAATCACGCGCCACGCTGCCTCAGAAACTTGTAAACGTCGGTCTTGGTGCGGCACGGCCATATTACTTCAGCGCTTGAGCACAGAATGTCACTTCATCAGGTGAAAGGCTGCGCAATGTATTCCGTAGCCTCTATTGACATATTATTATAACAGTTGTAATAATATAACAGTTGTAATATTTTGTTAGCGATGAATGTTCAAGGGTCTTCTACTCCTAGTATTGGGTTCAAAGGCGCGCTGGATCGTCTGATTGGGCCAGGGGCTACTCCTGTTGAGGTATGGCTACAACTGTTACCAGCGATCGCAGCAGCGATTGCGGCTACGGCCTATGCGGTTAGTTTGCCGACAGCGTGGACTGGCTGGCAGCTTGGGCTTATTGCCTTTTTAGGATTCGATTTAGCGGGCGGTGTGATAACCAACGCTACGTCCTCTGCAAAGCGTTGGTACTACCGGCCCGGTCAAGGCTGGAAACAGCACCTAACATTTGTAGCAACTCATCTTGTCCATGTTGGGCTAGTTGCTTTGTTTCTTCGTAACGGTGACTGGCTATTTTTTTGTGTTGTTTCTGGCTATCTTATGACAGCAGCAAGCATGATTGTGAGCGTACCGCTCTACCTTCAGCGTCCGGTAGCGCTTGGGCTTTATAGCTTGGCTCTCATCGGCGACCGCTACATTGCGGTGCCTACAGTAGGTTTAGAGTGGTTTCTCTCGGTGTTCTTTCTCAAACTTCTCATTAGTCATCTGTTGCAAGAAACGCCTTACCATCCCCTTGATTCTCACCTAGATTCAGCATCGGAGCTACAAGCTAACAAAGGAAAAGAATTAGATCCTTGCGCGATCACACCTTCAAAACATTAGCGTCGGTGTCTTTCCAGTAGGGATTTGACCAGAGCTTGGGCAGTTTGTAACCGAGTAGAATCGGGAGACTGGGCCACCCAAGCGGCTAGTTCGTTCAAGGCTCCATTGAGCATATGGGAGAACCCCTCCGCATCGACAACATCGAGCTGCCCGCGCTTCACCATTAGCTGAACCCCCTCCTGAAGCAGCCCAAACCCATATTGATCAAACTGAACTAACGTCTCTGCGGCCAGCACAGAGGGAGCCTCGATAAACACAATCCGGCGCAGATCACTCTGTTGTGCAACTTCTAAAAACGCCAACGAAGCTTGAACTAGCTGCTCCCAGTCATCTTCTAGCGGATGAATCCGAGCGGTAATGTGGGTGGCAATTTTGCCGTAAGCTTCCTCTACCACCGCTTCAAACACAGCCTGCTTGCCTCCCTTAAACTGGTGATACAGCGCCCTTCTGGTAATCCCTAGATCTTGAATGATCTCCTCTGTTCCGGTGGCCGCATAGCCCTGGCTAGCAAATAGCTGATGCGCCCGATCTAGGATGGCTCGACGGGTTTGACGGGTGAAACTCAAGGCTCAGTTCAGGACGTTGAGCCTTTGTGGATACTATTGGCAACATCCATAAAGATAGGCCAATTAGTGCCAATCCTTTCTTAGCCGAAAAATGTCTCAAGTTTTAGAGGTTTCTGTACTCTACTGAGAGCGTGTCTCAAATTATGTCTCGTTATAGCTTTCTTATAAGGTCTTCGGCCCTTTGAGACCTGTTTGATTGTCAATACGCGAGTTAGAAATCAATCGGCGTAACCGCCAAACAAACGATAGCGCGGCGATAAAGACGCCTATCGACTGTCCTACCCATAGTCCAGCACTGCCAAATCCCAAAGAGAATCCTAATACGCAGCCGGTGGTTAAGCCAATTGCCCAAAAGGACAGAAAGATAAGCAGCATTGGAATACAAGTATCTTGCAGGCCACGCAGTGCGCCTGCTGCCGTTGTCTGCACGCCATCAAAAAACTGCGAAAAGGCAGAGATCGCCAGCATCTTCGTTGCTAGAGAGACAACGCTCGCATTCGCCGGACTGTCAGCGTCGAGATACAGCGATATCAAGCCTTTTGGAAAGCACAGTAATAGCAATGCGGTTAAACCCATAAACGCTGCACCTATGTATATTCCAACCGTCGCCGCTTGTCTGATACCTGCCAGATTCTGTTGCCCATGCCACCGTCCGACGCGGATAGTCACGGCTTGGCCAATGCCAATCGGCACCATGAAGAGAAGCACAATCGTTTGGATAACGATCTGGTAGGCCGCTAGCGCTTCTGTCCCAAGCGTCCCCATCAGATAAGCAGTCGTCGCATAGAGGCCAATCTCCAGCGCAGCCGACATCCCAATCGGTACGCCTAACCAAAGCAGACTGACAAATGGCTTCAGTTCAAACTTGTACCAACGGTGGAGTAGTTTGTAAGTTCTGAGCTGCTCACTATAGAAGGTGTACAACACTAGAGATACGAGCATTCCGCCATAAGACAGATTGCTGACCAGCGCGACACCGGCTAATCCCATTGCCGGAAATCCGAAGTGGCCTAGTCCTAGCGCATAGTTGCCAACGATGTTGAATATAGCTCCTCCGGCTGCGATCGCCAAGATGGGTCTAGTCTGAGAAACAGACGACACAGCCCCTTTCAACCTCGCTAGTAGTAGCGCGGGGAGCGTTCCCCATCGCATAACATCTAGGTAGCTTTTGGATAGAGCAACTGTGGTTGCGTTCTGCCCCAGCGTTGTCATCAAGGCTTCTGTATTGGCTAGAAGCAGTATCACAGGAATGCTCAGTAAAAGCGATAGCCAGAGTCCTTGTCTCGTAGTTTGGCGAATGCCGGTGACATTGCCTTTACCGTGCGCTTCTGAAACTAGCGGGCTGACGGCCATGAGTACGCCGCTTGCCGTCACTAGCAACGTTGCAAAGGTCGTTGCGGCTAGTCCACCGGCGGCTAATGCTTCTGAACTCAGCCGACCCATCATCACAGTGTCTACAAAACCGTTGATCGATTGCGCCACTTGACTCCCTATTAGCGGGACTGCTAGGCGAATAGAAGCCCTTAGCTCAGCCACGAATGGCCGTAAGGTCAAGGTAACGCGGCTAAACTGTTCTGAAAGCCGTGTCATAACAAATTGTAGTTGTTCTAGTTTAAGAGAGACCTTCATCAGACGGTGGCTGAGCGGGCCTCATCTACCTTCAGCGTCGTACCTGTAATGAACCTGGCATCGTCTGATAGGAGAAACGCAACGGTCTTAGCCAGCTCCGAATGAGTCGCAGGACGCCCCCACATCAGATCGGATGGCACGTCCCAACCTTCAAGCTCTTCCATGCTGTCTGCTACGAAAAAAGGAGCCACTGAGTTCATCCGAATCCGCTCGGCGCGATACCGTTTGGCATACAGCTTGGTAAAGCCTTCCATAGCCGCTCGAAGCGTTCCACTAAACGGCGTACCGAGTTCAGGTTCTTGAGAATCACAGGCTGATATATTGACGATCGCGCCGCCCCCCTGCTGTCGCATCGGTTCTGTAATCAGTTGTGCCATGCGAACCACGCTCAGAAAGAGCATCTCAAAGTTCTCTCGCCACATCTCTACTGAGATATCAAGCAGGTCTAGGCGTGGAGGATCGCCGAAACTATTGACGACCGCATCAATCCGGCCAAACTTATCTAACGTCGCCTGAACGAGGCGCTCTAGGTCTTTCTCCTCAGTCATCGAGCCTTGTACCGCAATGCCGCCCAGTTCCTGCGCTAGCGATAAAACGCTCTCACTTCTAGCCAGTAGAGATACGCTGTACCCTTGGGCAGCCAGTTCACGCGCACAGCCTGCACCAATACCACGGCTTGCAGCCGTTACAATCGCCACCTTCTTCACAATCGACCCACCTCATTTCATCACGATAGAATTAATCTATCCTGTGCCTATAGCGATGAGAAGACTGCCTTCTAGCAAAACGATTGTGCCTACTGAGAACAAATGCTGAATGTCTATAACCAGATGCCTGAGCTGATTGCTTTTGTTGAGAGTATTGAGCGAGGCAGCTTTAGCTCGGCGGCGCGACTACTCGGAACGACGCCTTCTGCCGTCAGTAAACGAGTCGCTAAGCTAGAAAATCGTCTGGGGGTGCGCCTGCTGCAACGAACGACGCGATCACTGAGTTTGACTGCTGAAGGTGCAGTCTACTACGAGCGGGTCGCTAAACTGCTACGAGAACTCGAAGAAGTCGATGATGCGATGACCTCTGGTGGTAAACCGAAGGGAAAGCTCACCGTCAGCACCTCACTCGATTTTGGACAGTGGTTGCTAGTTCAGTCTATTCCAGCGTTCTTAAGGCAATATCCTGAAATTGAGATTGACCTACGGCTGAGCGATCGCCTCGTCGATCTTGTGATTGAAGGTGTCGATGTTGCGATTCGACTTGGCGATCTCGAAGACTCTAGCTTGGTTCGTCAGCATCTAGGACAAGCGCGGTTTGCGCTCTGTGCCTCACCCACCTATCTCAACAAGCATGGTAGACCGACGACACCTGAAGCGCTGGCGCAGCACAACTGCCTACGCTACTTGTTCAATGGAAGACCGGTGCCTTGGGAATTCTTCGTTGGCCAGACTTGGCAACCCATCCAGGTCAACGGTACTTTCAATTCTGACAACGGCGGTGCGCTAAAGGGAGCAGCGATCGCCGGACTAGGAATCACTCGGCTATTCAACTTTCAGATACAGGAAGAAGTAAAGCAACAACAACTAGAAATTCTACTTCCAGGCCAGTTATCGCCTGGATTAGCGGTACAAGCGCTGTTTACTCATCAGCGAAACTTGTCGCCTAGAGTACAGGCTTTTCTAGATTTTCTATCGACCCACTGCGCATCTGTTCTGGTATAAAACCAAAACCTATTTGTGTTTAGGCTAGTTCCTTGAGCCGTGGCGCAACCTGCCGATAATACTCATGCAACTGCTTCGGCCTGACACCTGGGCGACCCCACGCCCGCGCCAAAGCCAAACCTATCATCGTTCGTTCTTGGGCTAGGTAATGTTGGCCTTTGCCTAACCGTTCGGATCAATGACAATAGCCTCAAATTCATGGTCTGCGTATATGACTGTAATGTGATCGCCCGCGTTGGGTGACAGAGACGAGCTACCAGACTGCAAACTGTCGGACGTGGCCATCGTGCAGTCTAATCAACCTTCACTTGAGACTTATCAAAATAGCTCTCGTGTTTGAGTGATCGCAGATAATGTAAACCAGCGCTGGCTCGTGCGCGATCACGCGATTCAAACTCTGAATAGTTGCGATTAGTTAGGCTTTGACCCCGCAGCGTCTCTTACAGATAACGGAATTCATATGCAATTGACTAAAACTGCGGTCGCCTCCTTCCATATGCTATGTGATGCCGCTAGCTCATATACGTCAAGACACCTTCAACTCCATCTGAATGTTGCAGCGGTTGTAAGGGGAGGGGGATCTAATGACTTTCTTAAACCCTAGCTTTTGATAGAGGTGAATAGCGGGCTTTAAAATAGTATTGCTCTCCAGAAAGATGCTCCTTGCGCCTAGCTCTTCGGCTTTATCTATAGCGGCTCTACCCAATAGCCATCCAATTCCTTTCCCCCTAGCCGATTCTGCAACAGCCATCTTAGCTAGCTCGTAGACGGCATCGCCTGCCTTAACAAGCGCACAGGTTCCAACTATCTGGTTATCCATCTGCGCCATGAAGATGTGCCCACCGGGCTGGAGGATCTTTTGCTCTGGATTATCGAGTGATTGGCGGTCGGCGGC
This sequence comes from Phormidesmis sp., assembly GCA_049791095.1. Classification (GTDB taxonomy): domain Bacteria; phylum Cyanobacteriota; class Cyanobacteriia; order Phormidesmidales; family Phormidesmidaceae; genus Phormidesmis. The sequence goes on along the minus strand of JBAQZP010000041.1, from coordinate 13,675 downwards.
TTCTATCTCAAAATACCGCTCTATCCATGCGTAGTTCAAACGGGCAAAGTCAGCTTGAAATGCTGGCCGATAATCCACAATGCTTACTGACAGACTCTCGCGAGCTTTACGGACTATCTGAACGCGCTCAAGCAGGCTTTTATCGGTTAGCAGAAATTCTATCTCCTGGATCGCTGCCCAGAGATCGTTCTGAGCTTCAGACAGAAGCGTTTCAGTCGCCTGAGCTACGTCAGCACACTGCTGCTCAAAACTAGGAATAGTTTGCTTTCCACTATCAGAGAGACTAACCGCGCTAACTCTGGCGTCCTGATCGCGCTTCCTTACCTCTACTAGCCCTTTTGCTTTCATCTTTTTGACTATCTGACTTACAGAAGGGTGAGAGTGGCCAATCGCCTGAGCAATTTCGGTGACAGTGGCGCTTTCCTGCTGGGAAAGAACATACAGCACGGGAAACCATCTGGGGTCTGCGGGAATACCATAAAGCCTATAAACTTCCACAGCGTCTTCAGTCAACGCTTCACTCAACCGTCGCAGCCGACTACCGACTGCGACCTTTCCTATTTTTGCATAAAAGTCCATAAACAATAAGCAGTTACGTAAGCACTTACATTATACGTCAGCGGCATGATTATTTGAATCTTCCTTATGTAGTCAGTAGTATTGTCCGATGTGAAGGTCTCGGCAAAAACCGCTCAGTTAATGACCATTCTTTCTATAGTCCTGATTCAGCTTAGAAAGTAGGTTATTGAGCGCGAAGAAACTCGTCTAGAATTCAAAGCTAAGTAAAAGCTCGCGGCTCTAGCTTTCATAGTAGTTAGCACCGAACATCTGAACAAACGTGATCGCACTTGTCAAACTCCCCAGATCGCCACATAGAAGAAGGTCAAAGCGTTTCTGGTAGCGTTAATTCTGTTAAACGGGTACTCGAACAAAAACCACGTCTGTTGAAGACGATGGGTTAAACTACCCGCACTCGCAAAGTGTTCGGAAAACTTCCTCTGTTGCACTATCTGCTGGAAAGAGACACTCCAAACGCAGTTCCTGAAGCGTGATGTCTTGAGGCGTTCCTAGCGTTGTCAGGGTCGTGAAAAAACTTAGCCGTTGATGGGCCTTCAAAAAGATAGTGTTCAGTAAGGGCAGTTGCCAGTTCTCTTTTACAGGCGATCGCCAAAGGTCTTCGACCGCCGGATATGCCAGAAGGCTATCAAACAATGACTGCGACTGCTGCTCGCCCGTTCTGGTCTCTCGATGAACCCGATGGATAAGATGAGAGGCGACTATCTCCCAGTTCTCGACGTGTTCTTTAACACCCTGCGGGTGCAGCATTAGCTTAATCAGATTAGAGCCAATCTCAGCAGGCAGCTCTTTCTCTTTTGTCAGCCACCCGATAAGACGCTCGGCTCCTTTATTCATCATGACCTGGTTCCAGTAGCGATCCATCACTAAGGCTGGGTAAGGTTCCTGCTGTCGTAATGTAAATTCTAAGGCGCGGCGGATAGGCGCAACTTCTGGATCGCTTAGGTCAAACTCTGAATAGAGTGCAGCAAAGCCAGCAGCCGTTAACATCTTGTTTTGTTGGCGTAACGGAATATCTAGCACGGCTGAGAGCGCCAGCACCATGTCACGACTAGGGTTAGAGCGCCCTGACTCAAGAAAGCTGATGTGTCGCTGAGAGACGTTGCTAGTGATAGAGAGATCTAGCTGACTGAAATTGCGTTGCGATCGCCACTGCTTCAGTAATTGGCCGAACGAATTGTCTGTAACCGCTGCCATTTAGATAAACCTGCCTAACGACTTGTATCGAACATCTTAATTCTATTACCTCACAAGTAATTGAAACGATTATCTTTTGAGCGCACAATACAAATATGCACTCAAAAACAACAAAGCTAAGGAGAGTTAAAATGCAGACAGTTTTCAACCAGACGGACAAAAGGGCTTCGGATAAAAGCAGGTTCTACGGCATTTGCGGCGTACTCAGCGTTATCATTTCGTGGGGTATCTTTTCGCAGTTCCTGCTCTCAGGTAACGCTTCTATGAGCAGTTTTTTCAGCCAAGCTTTCAGCACATCTGTTTCAACCCTACTTTCTACCGACATTATTATTACAGCGGCGATTTTCTTAGTCTTTGCACGGATTGAACTGAAGCGGCTAGGAATGCCTGCTAATCGACTCGCGCTCTATGCCTTAGTCACTTGCTGCGTAGGTATCTGCGGTAGTCTCTCTTTGTTCCTCTATCAAAGAGAGCAATGGCTAAACAGCCAAAACGATAGCATATGAAAAATTTGCTATTTCAATTGTGCTTCTCTACATTGCTGGCCCATGAGCTAGATGCAATGACACAATCAGAGTGGAGACTCCTGTTTGTTCTACGTCGCTTTCCTGATCTACTGGCTCGCAACCTGTTTGTTTTGCTTCATGTTCCTCTTATAGCCATCTTGCTATGGCTGACTCAACATCCGTCGAAAGTTGTGCAGAGATGGGCGAGAACAGTCATAGCTTCATTCACGCTTATCCATGCAGGGCTGCACTGGAATTTAAGAAACAACCCACTTAGTACATTCACGTCGCTGCTTTCTCTCAGTCTCATCTATGACGCGGGACTGCTAGGCTTTATCTATGTGGCCTTTGCTGAGCTGTATGGAGTTTTATGGCAAGAAAGGTAGTGTTCTATTTAGACATGAGAAGACTTTGCCTTAGCGGCTGGCTGGGTAAGATAACCGTCTTCCATGTAGACAATGCGGTCAGCGATGTCGAGAATGCGATTGTCGTGAGTCACCAGTAGGATGGTGCAGTGCTGTTCTTTCGCAAGCTTTTGCATAAGTTCTACAACGTCGCGGCCTGATTTTTTATCGAGGGCAGCGGTCGGTTCGTCGGCAAGGAGAATTCGAGGATTGCTGACGAGGGCGCGGGCGATCGCCACCCGCTGCTTTTGCCCACCCGAAAGATTCTCAGGATAGTAGTCAACGCGATCACCCAGCCCAACCTGATGGAGAATGGCGATCGCCCGCTCATCCAGCTCTTCTGTAGGCACCTCATCATGTAGCTCTAACGACATTCGTACATTCTGCTTTGCCGTCAGAAAACTCATTAGGTTATGCGCCTGAAAAATATAGCCAATTTGCTTACGTAGTTCAGTCAGTTGCTGCTTCGTTGCCCCTAGAATCTCTTTATCCAAAATTTTAAGACTGCCTGCTTGCGCTGAACGTAGCCCTCCCATCAGAGTCAGTAAGGTCGTTTTACCCGAGCCAGAAGGCCCAGTCATAATCACAATTTCTCCAGCCTCAATAGTCAGCGTAATATTGTGCAGAACTTGTTTTTTAAGTTCACCGCTGCCAAAGCTGTGGTTGAGCTGCGCGATAGAGATGACTGACTGAGAGAGTGATTGAGGACTTTTGCGAGTGAGCGTAGTCGTGTCCATAGTAAATTCAACCTGAGATGTAGGTTGGATCAGTTAGTTAAAAGATGTCAGCAGGATCTGCCGAACGCAGTTTCCCCAGCGCAATTAGCCCGGAACCGCTGCACATAGCAAGCGTCAGAAAAAAGACAAATACAGCTCTGCCAGTTTTCATCACAACTGGCAGGAAGGTAGCCGCATAGGTGATTTGATAAAGCCCAATTGAGAGGAAAAAACCTGGAATGAATCCTAATATTGCAAGTACGAGAATTTCTTGGGCCAGAACGCCAGTGAGGTAGCGATCGCTATATACCATCGCCTTGAGCGTCGCATACTCAGGCAGATGGTCAGAAACATCGGTGTACAAGATTTGATAAACAATCACCGTACCGACGATGAAGCCAACCACAGCCCCCAAATTAAAGATGAACCCTGTACCACCTTCCCCCCAATACTGACGCTCTAGCTGAATAAATTCGGCCTTGGTCAGAACTTTGACATCTGTGGGGAGTCCCGCTTGAAGCTGGGACTGAACGTTACGAGCATCCGCACCAGAGCGAAGTTGAACAATCCCGATATCTATTTGATCGGGTGAACGATCTGGAAACAGAGTCAGAAAGCTAGAAGTGCCGGTAATCAGGTTTCCTTCCGCGCCGAAGGATGCGCCCAGAGAGAACACGCCAACCGCCTGGAACTGTTTTCCATTCACTTCTGTAGTAACTTTTCCCCGCTGCTGAATCAGGTTTGGGATCGGGCCAAATTTTTCATTCGATAGCTGGTCGAACAATCCTCGATTGAGAAGCTTTAGCTGCTTAAGCTGGTCTGAGTCCTGCAAAAAGGTAAAGGGTGGATGCGTCGGATCGACCCCAAAAATCTGAAGTTCTCGGTTCAGTCGGGTTTCTGGATTGCGCCACGATCCTGTCCCGCTATACAATGCGCTGACAGCCGCAACCCCTTCGTACCCACTGGCTTGATAGAGTCGCTGACGCGGAAAGCTGGGAATACCCAGGATGGATTTTGCCTGTGGATTTAGCAGCACTAAATCGGCCTGAAGCAAACGATGGGGCTGCGTGGCACTGTCATAAAGGGCTTCGAGCATACCCATTTGAATGAACATTAAAATATCGGCGAAGGCAATGCCCGCTAGCGCCACGGCTAAGCGCGTCTTTTGCTTCATAATCTGGTGCCAAGCCAGCGGCGTTTTGCGTCGAAAGCGCTTTAATATGGGAAGCATTACGGCACCTTAATAACTTGAATAGCAGTTTCAACCTGAAGATTGGTAAGGCCAGCCGCCTTTTGACTATCTGCCGCATTCAGCGCAATCCGAACTTCCACTACTCGGCTATCCAGGTTGCTCCCCGGCTGATTGCTAAACACTGACTGCTTGCTCACCGTCTGGCCAATCCGTTCTACTGTGCCCCTCAGCTCGCTGGTAAAGGCATCGCCGGTAACAACAGCACTTTGACCTATCTGTACCTGTTGAATATCCGATTCATCCACTTCTGCAACCACGACCATGCGCTGTGTTTGGCCCAGTTCAGCAAGGCCTTGACTGTCTGTGGCCTCGCCAGGGTAGCTGTGAATTTTGAGTATCCGCCCAGCCATAGGAGCGCGAACCTGAGACTTTGATAACTCAGTTTTTGCAACGGCTAAAGACTCTGCGGCACTGTCAACTTCTGCCTGGGCAACGGCAATGTCTTCAGGGCGAACTTCTCTGAGCTGCTCTAAATTAGCTTGGGCAGAGGTAATCTGCGCTTGAAGGGTCTGTTGCGATCGCCCCAACTCAGCCGTGGCTTCTCCAACCTGAGCTTGCGCAGCGGCCAGTGCCGTTTGCTTCTCATCGCGAGCGGAGGCCGAAACAGCGCCTTGCTTGTACAACTGCTCAAAGCGGGCAAATTCTACCTGAGCGTTTTGCAACTCGGCGCGAAGTAGAGTCAGCGTAGCGGATTGGGCCGAAACGGTGCCAGACAAATCAGCTTCTAGCCGTGCGATATCGGCCTGCTGGGCAGTGATAATTCCCTGCTTTTCGCCTGCTTGCACCAGCGCCAGCTTCTGTTGCGCTGCTCGCATTTGGGCTTCAGCTTGAGCGACTAGCTGTTGCAGGCGATCGCTAGAGTCCATGATGGCGACTACTTGCCCAGCTTCAACCGTTTCTCCTTCTGCAACTAAGAGTTCGGCAATGCGATCGCCCTCCAGCGCCAGCGGCAACGACAGATTTACCACTGCCGAAGCAGGCTCTAGCCGACCTAATGCCAAAGCCGTAGGCGGCAATGTTGGAACAGCAGCCAACTCCGTCGCCGGAGAATCATTCAGCATCGGCAAAACTGCGTACGCTGCCAAGCCACCGAAGACAGCGGCTAGCAATCCAAACCCGATTAGCCGCCATTGGGCTGGCTTTGACCAGACTTTAACGATCATATATACAAAAAACGAACGTTCATTCTCATAATAATAGATAGAAATGGATTGTCAAGCGCTATGTTAGAGCCACTCCCTGTCAAAATGTTTAATGCCTAGAACTAGAGACGAAGAAAGCTTTCAGAAAAAACGTCAGGAAATTCTAGAGGTCGCCTCTCGGTGCTTCATTGAGTCTGGATTTCATGGCACTGGCATGGCCAAAATTTGCAAGGCGGCTGGGATGAGTCCTGGGGCGCTGTATCGCTACTTTCCTTCTAAAGAATCAATGATCGAAGCCGTTGTAGAGAAGGACAGGGCGGATGCAGCCTTGTTTATAACAGAGCTAATGCAGGCTGAAAATAAAACAACAGCACTGGCAATGCTGATGGCAAAGGCCGTTTTATTTCTCGCCAAAGATCGTAGCTACTGCCAGCTTGCGGTAGAAATTTCAGCGGAGGCGGCGCGGAGTGAGGCGATCGCGCAACTAAACGCAGGCACCGACGCCGAGCTGATTGCTGCACTCATAACAGCGGTGCAGCAAGGTCAAGCGGCAGGGCAAATAGATAAAGAACTCAAGCCTGAAGTAACGGCGCAATTTTTGATGATCATGATAGACGGCTTTATTGGGCGGTTGGCGATTGAAGCGGACTGGGATGTAGATGCGATCTCGAAGCAAACAGAAACGGCTGTCTTCAGACTGTTATCCCCATGAATCAATCACTCAACGACTGTTCTAAATGGCTCAAAACTTAGACCTATAAACTCCATAGATAACCTTATGAACATTGAACTTGAAGCAGCCGAAGCACCGCGCTCTGTGGCCCTTAATGAATCGCTTAAAGCCTACGTGCTTCAGCACCCGCCGCTATACCAAGCTGGACTCCAAGCCGCGATGCGATTTATTGGGGGTGAAACGTTAGGCGAGTGCATACAGGTTGCTACCGACATCAATCAACAGGGCCATGCTGTCACCATAGACTTTATGGGTGAAAGCACTCGCGATGAAGCAATGGCAGAGCAGGCGACTCAGGAGTTTCTTCGCATTATTCGTGTGATCGCACAGCAAGGTGTTGATGCATCTGTGTCTTTAGACTTGTCTCATATTGGCATGGTGATTGACCCAGAAATTGCCTTCCAGAATGCTTCTCTCCTAGCTCAGAGTGCTGGAGAATCGAGTTTGGAGATGATGATCAGCATGGAAGGGACTGACAGAACCACACTGATTTTGGATCTGCATCAAAGACTGTGTGAGCGGTTTTCTAACGTCGGTGTCACATTGCAGGCTTATCTACATAGGACACCAGCGGATTTATCTACAGTCTTGAGGAGACCGGGCAAGGTTCGTCTGGTCAAAGGTGCTTACGAAACATCTCCAGACATCGCTTATTCCAGAGGGACTGAACTCGATACCGCCTATCGTCAGATGATGAAGTCGCTGATAGAAAGCGGTCATGCCTGCTCAATTTCGACTCACGACGCTACTATTCTGAACTATGCTCATCAGCTCGTTCGAGAGCAACAGCTATCCACTCATAACGTTGAATTCGAGATGTTGAAAGGAGTCACGATAGAAAGACTAGGAGAGATGCAGCAGCAGGGCTATCGTACTCGCATCTATCTACCTTACGGAAAGGAATGGCATCTATATCTCTGTAACCGGCTCGCTGAACATCCTCCTAACCTTTACCAAGCAATCACTGACGTTACAGCTAAGCAGAGAGTTAGCACGTCCAAATAAAATTGGATTGCCTATTTGCTGCGCGGCGCAAACGGTCAAACGTTAAAGATTCATAAAGGCTTCTGAGTATGGTTGATAACTTCGATTATGACAACTTTTTGAACGTAAACAACAAGTAACCTCAATTTGATGAGACTTCTTGGTCATACAACTGTCTCTGAGCCTCGACTTGTTCAAAGTTCTCCCGAGACCAGTCACACAGTGCGCGAAGAACCTCATTGAGCGTCTCGCCTAAGGGTGTAATGGAATACTCAACCTTGGGCGGCACAATAGGATAAACCTTACGCGCTACCAACCCGTTGCGTTCTAAGTCTCTCAATGTCTTGGTTAACATCCTTTGAGAGATATCACCGATCCCTCGTTGCAGTTCGCCATAGCGCATCGTTCCAGTCGATAAGACATATAGCGTCGCGACAATCCATTTGTCGGCAATGAGATCGAGCGCCTGACGGAGATGGGGCTGAGAATCAAGAACGTTCATCTTTTGAGTTTCATACATACATTTTTGTGCGTATAGCACTCTAAAGTGCCTACTTGCTAGTTTGAGCGCATAGATTTCATAATGAATGCATTGAACAGATAGCGCAAGCCACCGACATAAATTGACTTGATAATAGAAGGCTCATGAAAAGCACCTTATTTACTTCAGAAAACTCCGCCCTACTGCTGATCGATCACCAGATCGGCACGATGAAATTGATTCAAAATATTCCAGTAGAAACGGTCAAGCGAAACACGCTTGCGCTCGCTAAAACAGCCAAGATACTCGGGTTACCCACTGTCTTAACCAGTAGCCAGGAAAACAATATGCAAGGCCCGCTGATGGCTGAGCTAGCGGAACTATTGCCAGAAGCTTATGAGACCAGAGTTCAAAGGGCTGGCATCGTCAACGCTTGGTCAGACCAAAGCTTTAAGGCCGCAGTGGAAGCAACCGGGCGCAGAAACTTAATTATGGCTGGGGTGACCACGGATGTTTGCTTGGTCTTTCCTTCTATTAGTGCAGTCGAAGAAGGTTATACAGTTCAGGCTGTAATGGATGCCTCCGGCTCTCCCTATGAGATTTCAGAAGAGATGTCCAGGCGGCGCATGGAGCGAGCAGGCGTGGTTTTGACAGCCACCAATACGATGATGGCAGAGCTAGCGCAAGACTGGAGCAGTCAAGAAGGTGAGCAGCTCATATCTGTTCTATTTCAAGACGTGCTTCCCAGTATTTCTTAAACTTTTAACTTACCTATGAGGTATCACCTTGTCTAACGCTACAAGCACAATCAGAAATTCTGAGCTAGCTGAAACAAATCCTGTAGGATCTGCATCTGGGCGTAGGCTCATGCGAGCGATCGCCGCTCAAGCCATGTCTCGCGGTCAGGCGTTTCAAGCTTCCCACGTCGGCAGAGGAAACTTGGGCGATGGCATAGATCCCTTCTTACAGATAGATCACTTCTTTATGCGCGAGCCTACCTTCCCACCGCATCCCCACGCTGGGTTCTCTGCTGTGACGTATCTGTTTGAAGACTCTGAAGGCGCATTTACTAACAGAGACACGATGTCCGATGGAGACGCTGTGCTGATTCAACCGGGCGATCTTCACTGGACTCAAGCCGGTAGCGGCATGGTTCATGAAGAAACGCCTGTTGAACCTGGAAAAGTCTGCCACGGGCTTCAGATGTTCGTTAATCTTGCCGCTGCTGACAAGTTCTCTAAGCCACAAGCTTTCCACCTCGACTCGGCAGATATTCCAACTTTTACAGGTCTAAAAGGTCAGCGGGTTAGGGTTGTTGCTGGAGAAGCGTTCGGCCTTTCTTCGCCGCTCAAAACGCTAAAGCCAGTGACGGTATTAGACACTTTTTTACCGGCAGGCGAACAAATCGAGCATACGCTCCTCCTTGGACATAGCGCTTTTGTCTGGGTCATTGATGGCGCGGGGACGTTTGGCTCAGATCGTCAGGCGTTGAGTGCTAATGAAGCAGGATTGTTTGAGCAAGCAGAAGGAGCTGCGGTCGCGCAGGCCGGATCGCAAGGTCTCCATTACGTGTTGTTCTCCGGCAGTCCAATCGGAGAGCCGATTGTCAGTCAGGGGCCTTTTGTGATGAATTCATCAGACCAAATCCAACAGGTGCGAGCCAGCTATCTGGCCGGTGAGATGGGAGTGTTGAATTAATGCAAAATGTTCAGGCTGACGAGTCAGTTACGGTCGTTTTTACGCATGTGGTTAAACCAGGTTGTGAGGCGGACTACGAGCAGTGGGCAAAGGGTATCTCAAAGGCGGCAGCAGGCTTCGAGGGCTATGCAGGCATCAGCGTTTTGAGGCCCAATCCTAAAGAACGGGCAGAGCATGTCTCTATTCTCCGGTTTAATCACTATGACCATCTCGAAGCGTGGATGAATTCTGACGTGCGGCAGCAGTGGCTAGAGCAGGCGAGCACCCTGACCACTCACTCAACGCCTCATACGCAAATGTTGACGGGATTAGAAACCTGGTTTGTGCTGCCGGGTCAGCCGATGAAGCCGCCACCACCTCGATATAAGATAGCCATCCTTACCTGGGTTTCGGTCTACGGCTTACTCATGCTGCTGGGCTTTACGCTAGCGCCGTTGCTATCAGCGCTACCGGCTTTCGTTAGAACGCTAATCATATCGGTGATTATGGTCGTGCTCATTACCTATGCGGTGATGCCACAGCTCACAAAGCTGACAGCCAAGTGGCTGTACAAAGCAAAAGATAACTGACGAAGACTGTCAGTGTCCAAATTAACTATTCATAACTTGTGGAAAAACCCCATGCCATCGTTATTCATTTTGTTTCAGCTACTGGCGATAGTCGCTTCGAGCGCTTTCGTTGGCGCTCTGTTGTTTGTTGCCTTTGTGGTTGTCAAGTTCTGGCGCGCTGCGAAGCCTAGCGATTTCTTGCAGTGGATGTCGGAACACTTTTTTCGGTTTCCTACTATCATGGTGCCGCTGAACGTGCTATCGCTGCTGGCTATCATCAGCGCTTTAGCGCTCTCCTGGCAACCTTCTCCTGCTAGCCGTCTGCCCTTGGGTTTGGGCCTACTTTTCTTATTAGCCTGCTCCATTACCTTCCCAATCTACTTTGTCAAAGCTAACGAAGCGTTTGTAACAAAAGCGGTTGAACTGGATGATGTTTCTAGCAAAATAGCCGTTTGGTCAAACTGGCACTGGTTTAGAACCGGACTTGCGCTAATCTCAACAATCTTTGTCGGCTGGGCGTTAGCGATCGCAGCTTAGTGCGATCTTCCTTTGGAAGGGCTTCGCCGTCGCCCGCATCCAATTTACACCTACTCAATCTTAGAGGACTTTTTTATGACCAGTTCAAAGTCAGGTAATCGTACTATACAAGGCGCAACCGCTGCCGTCAGCCAGCCTGCTATCGTCAACGCAAACGGCTTTACGCTTAAGCCCAGTCAAACGGTAAAGTCTGTTAGCTCAATGACGCTTGCACCTGACGGCAAGCTAATTGTGGCGGATTGGAAGAACAATGCGCTCCATGCGATCACCCTTCCCGAAACCAGCGCAACAGAATCTGGTTCTTTTAATCTGTACGGTGTTGATAGTGCGATCGCCCAGGCGCTTGACACTGACCGCCAGCAAATTCGAGTGACCAAATCTATTTTTGAGCCGACTACAAACAAGGCTGTCCTAGCGGTCGAAACCGGCGCACAGCCAGAGGATCCTGTCGTCATCGCGGTGTTTGGTAGCAATGGAGAAGGGACGCTTCATAATCTTGACGAATTAGTCGCCGCAACGCTTAGTCTGGGTGACGTGCCGCCAGAAGCCAGCCTATGGGAACATACGCCCGCTCGTTCATTCTTAGTGACCGCTATGAAGGCCCACGACGGTGAAATCTTCGTTGCCGGTCTAGCCAATAGCGATTTCTCTTCTACGCTTCGGCGCGTGGCTTATCCTTTTAACGGCACGACAGCAACCACGCCGGTTGAGATCTATCACGCTGTTCACAACCAAATCGAAACCCGTGCGCCGATTCGAGCGTTCTCTATCGTTGATATTGCTGGCGCACCCCACGTTCTAGCCGCCTATACCTGTACGCCGTTAGTGACGCTTCCCATTGCTGATTTAAAGGACGGCGCACATATTCAAGGCAAGACCATCGCAGAACTAGGTTATGGAAATACGCCGCTAGACGTTGTGCCTTTTGATGTGAGCTACCAAGGAGAAACCTCACAGTGGGTCATGATTGCCAATTCTTCCCGCGCTGCCGATCTCATCTCCTTCGACGCTATTATTGCTGCAAATAATGAAGCGGGCCTTAGCCAGCCGGTTCAGGCTCCTTTCGAGACGCGCTCTGGTGTTCCTGCGATGCAAGCGCCTATTACCAACGCAGTTTGCTTAGTTGACCAAGATGAGCAGTTTTTACTCTCGTTGCGACGAGATCCAACGGAAGGTGACTTGCAGCTAGTTTCTATTCGTAAGGGTGCATTCTTCAGGCTCTCAGACTTCGTGAATGAGTACGATTTTCCAAACTACAGCTATCCAGAAGAAGATGAATTCCAACAGAACTACATCCGCCCGTTTCATCAGATGATGAAGACGGACGAAGGCTACCAGGAGCTAGTCAAATGACCGCGAGAGCAAGCCTGATTGAAAGCGCCGAAATAGGTGTAGCGAATCCGCAGGTGCTAGCGGTTCATCCTGCAATCCGTGATTGGCCTGCCAACATTCTACGAGCCCACGTCGTCTTTGATAGGCCGATGCAAATGGCCAACGCCATCAGTCATATTAAGCTGATAGCTGAGGACGGAGAAGACATCTCTGATGCGCTGCTCGATCTCACTGATGGTCTATGGACAGCGGATCAACGGATACTGACTGTCCTATTTCATCCGGGGCGGGTTAAAACAGGGCTAGCGGCGGGCGATCGCTATGGGCCTATCTTTACAGTAGGCCGTACGTATCGGTTAGTCATTAGTGGAGACATTCACTGCGCTGACGATCAGCCATTAGGACGCAGCTACTATCATCACTTTCAAGCGGTAAGCCCGATCACGGAGAGCTTTCTACCCATTGCAGACCGATTGGAGGTGGCAGGGAGAACAGTGCATATTAATACCGCTCAACCGCTTGACTTTCTTTCAGTCCAGGCGCATATAGCTGTCACAGATCAGGCTGGCAACCGAGTGCCCGCGCAGGTTTGGGTTACCGCTGATGGCAAGGCTATCGCTGTAGATATCGCTGACACCTCTCGTGAGAAGAACTACGTTCTAAGAGTCCATCCGCGTCTTGAGGATGTAGCTGGCAATCGTATGGGTAGCGGTTTTGAACGGCGCAGGGACATGGTGGATCGCGACTATGCCTATTGTTCATATTGGCGGAGAAAGAGCTGTCGCTGACTATGGCGCTGAATTGGCAGAGGAACTCGCTAATAACGTGGGTAGTGTTGTTGTTCCAAATGCGGGTCACTGGCTCGTAGATGAACAGCCAGAAGCCTTTTCCAACGCCATTATTGGCTTCATGACCTAGTTCGAATTTCCGCATTTCGCTCAATCTCTCCATCAATTTGGCCTTACCGTTAAAATTCAAACTACTGATTGCGGCATGGCATCCCAGATCGTCTTTGTATCAGCGAACATCCGAAAACGAGAAACCTTACCGTCCTGTAGGTCATAAACGTGAGCTGCTGCCGCCCGCATTGACTTGCCAGAATCGCGGTGATGGCCGCTATAGGTTCCAATCACTACTATTAAGCTACCAGCATCAAGGATTTGCTCCGTATGGTAGGTAAAGCCCTCCCAGCGACTGTCATTAGCCTTGAAAACGTGCTCGATAACTTCAGATGCACCTTTCCAAACCGAACCGCCAGGGAATCCTTCATTCTGGCTCCATTCTAGGTCTTCTCTGCTGATGCGCATAAAAGCCGCATAGTCCTTCTCGCGGAATGACCGATATAGCTCTTCAATAACCTGTACGTTATTCATAAAATCACCAGCCTGTTTCTAATGCCTGAATTTCTGACTGAGGATCAAGGATTTAATAAGAGATCCAACTGGCTTTGTTGCATGAATCGAGAAATAGACAGGGTTACCCTGTAGCAGTCATTTTCTAAGCTTCAACCGGGTAGCTGTCAGGCATTCCCAACTTGGTCATCTTGTTGAGTGCCTTGCACTCAATCAT
>JBAQZP010000040.1:0-60508 GCA_049791095.1 Phormidesmis sp. | reverse complement strand
TTAGCCAAACGTAGGCCCACTCTACTTCTCGCTAAATTACTCGCAGTCAAATTAAAGCCGCCTGAAACACAGCAACAACCGCTTTTGTCCACCTAGTTATTCAACAGAAACTTCGGACTGTCCAGATTTTTAACTTCCCACACAAAATGCTGTTCAGGTGCCGCTAGCTGTTTTTAATAAAACATTTTCTCAAAGCTTTCTTTCCACAGTTTACCTGATAGTCTATTCTAAAAGCTGCTGTTTCAAAGACGACAGCGCAGCCCAGCGGTGGTCAATATCTGCGGCGGCGGGCGGATTGCTGGTAATTTCGATGCCTTTGCAGTCGGGTCTACAAATTTGTTTTTGAGGAATGGCAAGGCACATTTGCTCATATAGCCATTCATTGGGATCAAAGTTTCCCTGCGGCGAGAGCGACTCGACTAAATCTTCTAAGTCAACTTCCTTTTCGAGGGCAGCTTCAGGCGTTTTGTCCTCTAGCCATACCAGCTCGGTAGTATCTACTTGAATGCGGGTGTTGTAGCTTTGCAGGCAGCGATCGCACTCCAAAGTCATAATTGCATGAGCTTTCCCTTTTACCTCCAGGTACGTACCTTGGTGAGCAATGCTGATTTCCCCTTTTACGGGTGTCAGCGTGGCTAAATGGGGCAAATGCGTATCGACGTCTAGCGCGATCGTCTTATTGGGCGCATTCAGAATCTGCGGAATGTGAATAGCTCTCATCGTTTAGCGAGGGTCTGTTCGGGTAAACGTTAGCAGGTCAAATCAGTACATGGCGGCGGATTTATTCGTCATCGTCCGACGCAGCGCCAGGCATCTCGGTATCGGTCTGTGCGGCGGCTTCTTCAGTACCAGCCAGTTTCACCACCAGGTGACGCTCTGGCTCGCGGCCACGGCTGAAGGTTTCTAGCTGCCCATGTTCACCGAGTAACCCATGTACCTGGCGGCGCTCAGCCGAAGACAGTCCTTTGATGGCAAATTCTTGGCCGCTGCCGATCACCTTTTCGGCAGCTTCGTCGGCCAGTGCCTTCAGTTCTGCCTGTCGCCGCTGCCGGTAGCCATCAATCTCAATCGTATAAGACTGCTGCTGTGATTCATCTTTGCCCATATTCAAAATGGTGTTGGCCAGGTATTGCATAGAATCGAGTACCTGGCCGCGATCGCCCACCAACCCCTCAACTTCCGCTGCCGAAAGCGTCGCAGTATCAATGGTTAGCCAGTAGCTATCGTCCCCTAGCTCGCCTGTCATTTGGTCGCCACTCACGCTGGCGTTCAAACCCTGAAGCGTTAACAATTCCTTTAGCCAGCTAATGCTCTGTTCCATCGGTTCAATCCGTCTAATTCCAACGCCAACGCCGCAACGCCAACACCTTGCGCCCAACCTATCCTATCAATCCGACTGCCGTTTCATTACATTACATCAGGTTTTATTGGTCATCGCGGTACATCTTACCGGCCCGGCCTCTAAAAAAGTAGAGTCTAACAGTAGAGGCTCAGCATCATGCTAAGCCTCTATCAGATCTGGCGCTATTCGCAGTTCTAAAGTTCCTTTTAAGATTTCTTTTTGGAAACTTTCTTTTTAGAACCAGACTTATCAGGACTGGCTTTAGATTTTCGCGAACCCGGCTCGAACGCTAGCTTACTGCGGTCAACAGCGTCTGTTTTCTTTTGCTGCGCTTCCTGCGCATCTACCAGCTTTTGAATATTTTCGGGCAGCGGCTCTCTTGAAAGAATGAACGACTGCGCCGTTTGGAACATGTTGGCAATCACCATGTACATCAGCACCCCCGCTGGCAAGGGGAAAAAGAGGAACATGCCGGAGAAAATAATCGGGGTGAACTTTGCGATCGCCTGCTGCTGATCGTTCTGGTCACCACCTGCCGGACTGCCGCCTTGGGTAATCTGCTGACTGACGTACAGGCTAATGCCAAAGAAAATAATCATGCCGAGAATATCCCAATGGATTTCTCCGTTTTCGCCCGTTACCCCGATCTGGCCCAGCTTTTCAATAAACAAAAAGCCTTTATCAGCCGCCAGGCCAGGCACTTTGGCTTGAACCGTCACATCGCCAGGTGCGATCGCCGTTAGCGTGCCATCCGGCTGGATGGTCGCAATATCATCACCCTTGGTAATTTCCCAGGTGGGGGTGATGTCTACGCCCTCTTCTCTGTATTCCACCCTCAAGTCATCTAAAGACTTGTCATCGACAGAGCGCAGCTCAATTTTGGCCGTATCGCCCACGCCTACCATGCTCCCTGTTGGCACCACCGGGCTGATCTTGAAGTGCTCGCCATCAGCCACAAAAATGTTGGTGGGCTTGCTAACCAAGGGCGCTTGCTCGACCTGCTCGATGGCTGCTTGCGGCACAATCTTGATATTGACTGGCAAGCTAGTATCTGCAAACGGCGACCCTCTGAGCGTGGCAAATAGGGCAAATAGAATGGGCATTTGCAGCACTACTGGAAAGCAGCCCGCAAGCGGATTGCCAAATTCTGAGTAAATGCCTTTAATCTCTTCTTGCTGCTTAACCGGGTCGTCTTTGTAGCGCTCTTTGACTTCTGCCATCCGCTTTTGCATCAGCGGGTTAGCCACCTTCATCTTGCGCATATTACGAATAGAACCCGCGTTTAGCGGATAGAGCGCAAAGCGAATCACTAAGGTGAGGGCAACAATCGCTAGCCCGTAGCTTGGCACAATCCCGTAGAAAAAATCTAGGATTGGCAGCATTACATTGTTTGAAAGGAAGCCGATTCCGAAGTCCATGCGCGCGCTCTATGTATATTGAAGGCTGTTAATTAAGTAGCTAGCTTAAAGACAGTTACTCTTAATTTATCCGAATATCGGGAAGGTTGGCGATCGCTTTGGCGATTTATCTGGTAAAAACTGCCCCCAAGCCAACGACTCGGAGGCAATCTCAGATGCTTTCTTCGGTTAACCGAACTTACGCCTGAACTTGACTGTGCTTATGACACGCCGATTGCGCCACTGGCGACTTTTGCCTGGGGTGAAACTTTATCGGTGATGTAGTCAAATACCTCTCTGAAATTAGGCACTGCCCGCATTTCTATGCGGCTACCGTCTTTGAGCGTGACCACCATGTCGCCCCATGCGCCCAAGCCTCGGGGGACGGTGACTATTTTGGCGATCTCTGAATAGATGATGTCGGTGCGATCGCGCCCCCGCCAGCCACCCGTAATCGAAATCCGCCGACTCGTAATTCGGTAGCGCAGCCACAGCGCCCTGACAATTGCCCCCACTGTTAGCGGAATGCAGATAATCGTGAAGCCCAGCGCAATATTAAAAAGCAGTTCGCCAATGTGCGGGCCGCCCTCGTAGTACACATCTTCTTTAATCGCCATGCCGTACCTCTTCAATCTAAATTTAGACAGCTTAGTTAAGAATTTTTAACTTTCTGAGTAAGTATTCTAATTCTCGCAAAAAATCGTCAAATTCGCACTCCACTGCCGCCGGACGAACGATAATTACCACCTGCCAACCTGGCTCAATCTCGGGCAAATGGCGGCGGATAATCGCCTTTAGCTGCCGCTTAATCCGGTTGCGCATTACCGCTCGCTTGCTCACCTTGCGGCTAATAGAAATTCCAAAGGAAGATGGACATAAGCAGGATGAAAGTACAGACGGTGAAAGCGCAGACGGCTTAACCTCTAACTGGCCCCCTGCGCTTTCAATTTTATGAATAGCTGGCTTGTGAACGGCTGGCTCTTTAGCGGCTGGCTCTTTAGTAGCTGGCTCTTTAGTAGCTGGCTTTAGCGATCGCACCTTCAAAGCTCTAACCGCCAAATGCTCCGTAGCCTCGCGTTTCCCCCGGCGATGAACCTTCCCAAAATCACTAGATGAACCTAGCCGGTTTGCTTTGGGCAGCGCCACTAGCCGCTGACTGACAGGCGAGCCCGGCCTTTGCTCCGACGCGCTTTAATCACATTACGGCCATTTTTAGTTCGCATTCTGGCCCGAAAGCCCGAAACTCTTTTACGCTTGCGGGAAGTGCCGCCGAGGGTACGCTTCGTCATAATTCAATTCTCTCTGGGTGCTAGGTTCTAGGTGCTAGGTAGCGCCTGCTGGGGGTGATCTGCTCTTCGATCCGCTGTTCGATCTGCTTTTCTAGGAGCTGGTGCTCGTCTGCTTTTAGCCGATGGCGCTTACCAATAACAGTAAGGCTCATGACCAAAGGCCAGACAAGCACAGATCAAGCATTTTAGCGGTTACCCATATCTTCCGCAACTAGCAATTCCCAAGTGCCCAAATAGCGAGGCAATACGTCGCCGCGAGACTCAGCCTGTAAGTTAAAGCGATGCATCCCAAAGCGATTGGGGTTGCGAATGCCCGTCATGGTAACGACAAAGCTAGTTTCCGCTGGAATATCTTCACCCAAGTAAATGTCAATTTGGCCAGATTCTGGCGACCAAACCACTTCTTCGACCGGAATCTCACGGCCACCCGATCCCCGGCCACGGCTCACCTGAATTTGATCGGTATCAAAAGAGCCACTGCGATCGGTAAAGGCTTCTGGGTAGGTGATGCGTAGGCTAGAAGCCGCCCTGGCCATGCGGCTGCCCGGCACCCGCAGGTAATAGGCCGCATTCGTGCTGCGGGGCTGGTTATTGCGGAGGGTGTACGGCAGGCGATACTCAGAATCTACGCCGCCAAACAAGGTGATGCCCTGGTTGGTTTGGGCGATACCGGGCTGAACCGGCAGGGCCGTTAGGGTCGTGGCAAAGGCAACGCCAGACAAGGCTACCCCCGACAGCAACCGATACATAGAACGCTTAGCAGACATTCGCGACAACTCCTCAAAACAGGTAATTTTTAAAAGGCTAGAAAATGGAAAAGCCAGGCAATTTGCCAGGGCCAAACCACAGAAACCAGATAAAGCAAAACGCGGCAAACCCAATGGACAGTACAAATTGTATTGCAAACGCTTTACTTATATTACGTCTAACATTGTCCGCTAAGCTCAGGTGTTTTTAGGTGGACGGTTTCTGAAGTGAATGGATGTCCCTGGCTCGAATGCCTCTCACTCAAACGGTTCCCCCTAGTTGTCAAAGCCATCAGAAATCATCGCAATCCTGGTAGCGATATCTGCCAAACGTCTGGTGAGCTAGCAAAGTAGGCGGTACTTTCCTTCAAAAACTTTTGCAAACAGACGTCAATCTTTGTAAGTACCCCTTCGCAGCTTATTTCTATTCTGCCAATATTTAATGGCCCCTTTCAACGTTGTGCCTCAATTACCCGATCAATTACCTGAATAGCTATACGAACTAGCGCCTGCTTAAGATCTGTTATCCGCCACGCCACCCGCTGCGTTTAATAGAGTCCAAGCAGGCTTTCTGCTAAATCCACACTGCTTAAACGCAGTCAACTGTTCACCTTTATACATTTAAGGAGATGCCATGACCTTCTCAACCCAAGAGGGCACCTCGCAAACAGATCTTTCTCAAAAAGCGGCGGTGCTCGATCGTCAGCTAGCGTCTGGCTCAAAATCACAATCAGAACCGCAGAGCGCTGATAGCGAGGCTGCTAAAACCGCGCCTAAAAAAATTGGCATTCCTCAAGAAATTGGCGACGGCGAATGCCGCGTAGCTGCTACGCCTGATACCGTGAAAAAGCTGCAAAAGCTGGGGTTTGAAGTTTGGGTAGAACATGACGCTGGCGCAGCCGCCAAGTTTAGCGATGAGGCTTACCAGGCAGCAGGCTGCAAAATTGCCAGCACCGCAGCAGAACTGTGGCAGCAAGCGGACATTATTCTCAAGGTTCAACCGCCGCAGGCTCACCCCAACGGCCAGCATGAGGCTGACATGCTGAGCGCCAACCAGACATTGATTAGCTTCATTTGGCCTGCGCAAAACCAGCCGCTCGTAGAACGCTTGTCTAACCAGCGAGCGACTGTACTGGCAATGGATGCGATTCCTCGGATTAGCCGGGCGCAAAAGATGGATGCGCTTAGCTCTATGGCTAATATTGCGGGCTATCGGGCAGTGGTTGAGGCCGCGAATCAGTTTGGGCGCTTTTTTACCGGGCAAATCACAGCAGCCGGTAAAGTCCCCCCTTGTAAGGTGATGGTGATTGGCGCGGGCGTTGCCGGGCTAGCAGCAATTGGCGCAGCGAAGAGCCTGGGCGCGATTGTCAGAGCGTTCGATACACGGCCTGTGGTCAAAGAGCAGGTCGAGAGTATGGGCGCAGAATTCCTGGAGCTGGTGTTTGAAGAAGATGGAACCGGGGAAGGCGGCTATGCTAAAACGATGAGTCCTGAATTTATTGCAGCGGAGATGGCGCTGTTTGCAGAGCAGGCAAAGGAAGTCGATATTATTATTACAACCGCGCTGATTCCGGGTAAGCGTGCGCCGCTGCTGATTACGCAGGCAATGGTAGACAGCATGAAGCCTGGTTCTGTTGTCGTTGATATGGCAGCAGAGCAAGGGGGCAATTGCGCGGTTACCAAGCCAGGTGAAATATATAGCTACAAAGACGTCACGATTGTCGGCATTACTGACTTTCCAAGCCGGATGGCGAGTCAGTCGAGTCAGCTATATGGCAATAACCTCTGTCATTTGCTCAGTGACATGGGGGGCTCGGATGATTACAAGGTTGATTTTGAAGATGAAGCCGTGCGCGGGGCGCTGATTACCTATGAGGGTGAAGTGACCTGGCCTGCGCCCAAGCTAGAGAAGCCGCCCGCTCCCGCTCAGCCGGTCGTTCAGCAAGCGGTGGCTGAACCGGTTAAAGAGAAGTCTCCTATTGTGAATGTGCTGGGATTGATTGCGCTAGCTAGCGGTGTCATTGCCGTGGGCCTGACGGCTCCGCCTTCTTTTCTCTCGCACTTTACGGTGTTTATTTTGGCTTGCTTTGTCGGTTGGCAGGTGATTTGGAATGTGAGCCCTTCGCTGCATACGCCGCTGATGAGTGTGACCAATGCGATTAGTGGAATTATCATTATTGGTGGGCTGTTGCAGTTGAGTGGCGATTGGACGACGACGACGCTGTTGGGTGCGATCGCAATCCTGGTTGGCACCATCAATATCTCGGGCGGCTTTTTGGTCACTCAGCGAATGTTGAAGATGTTCCGAAGGTAACCTTTGCATCTGACATCTTTTCAAAAAGGAATAACTAAAAAAGGAACAGCTTTATGTCCAACAATCTCGTTACGGTTGCTTATATAGCGGCGATCGTTTTGTTCATTTTGAGCCTGGGCGGACTTTCCAATCAGGAAACTGCCAAGCGCGGCAACCTCTACGGCATTATCGGCATGGCCCTGGCTATCGGCGCGACCGCCTTTGGTGCCAACATCTCGAACTATACGGCCTTGATTGCAGTGATTGTGCCCGGCGTCGTGATTGGCGCGTTCTTGGCCTCACGGGTAGAAATGACCGAAATGCCTGAGCTAGTCGCTGTCCTGCACAGCTTTGTCGGCCTCGCTGCTGTACTCGTTGGCATCGGCAACTATCTGCAACCCGAGTCTGGTTTGGTTGGCGCAGAAGAAACCATTCACATGATTGAGATCTATGTGGGCGTGTTCATCGGCGCGGTCACCTTCACCGGCTCAGTCATCGCCTTTGGCAAACTCAAGGCGATCATTAGCAGCAAACCGCTGATGTTACCGGCCCGGCATCTGTTAAATATTGGCTTGCTGGTCGGCACCGTGGCCTTGGGCTTTGTGTTTATGAATGCAGAAGGTACGGCTGGTTTACCGGCCCTGCTAGGAATGTGCGGCTTGGCCGGAGCGCTGGGGATGCATTTGGTCGCAGCAATTGGCGGCGCAGATATGCCGGTGGTGATCTCTATGCTCAACAGCTATTCTGGCTGGGCGGCAGCAGCGGCAGGCTTTATGCTCTCGAATGATTTGTTGATTGTGACCGGGGCGTTGGTCGGCAGCAGTGGCGCAATTCTTAGCATCGTTATGTGTCAGGCGATGAACCGCTCTTTTATCAGCGTGATTCTTGGCGGCTTTGGTCAGGGGGCGCAACAGTCTTCTGGTAGCGGCGCGCCAGGCGGTACGGCGACCGCTACGACGGTAGAAGAGACGGTTGAGCTGTTGAATGAAGCCAGCAGTGTGATTATTACGCCGGGTTATGGGATGGCGGTGGCTCAGGCGCAACATGCGGTGGCGGATATTACGAAAATTTTGCGCGATCGCGGCACCACCGTCCGCTTTGGCATTCATCCAGTCGCGGGTCGTCTGCCCGGACACATGAACGTTCTACTCGCCGAAGCCAACGTCCCTTATGATGTTGTGCTCGAAATGGACGAAATCAATGAGGACTTTGCTGATACCGACGTGGTACTCGTGATTGGCGCTAACGACACGGTGAACCCCAGTGCCTTAGATGATCCCACAAGTCCGATTGCCGGAATGCCCGTGCTAGAAGTGTGGAACGCGGCCAACGTCGTCGTCATGAAGCGCAGTCTATCGGTTGGCTACGCCGGGGTAGACAATCCATTGTTCTACAAAGACAATACTCAAATGCTATTTGGCGACGCCAAAGCAAATGTGTCGGCGATTTTGGCAGAGATGCAGCAGACCAGCACCAAGGTACCGGCAATGGCCGGATCTCGATAGGACAGGTTGCATTCGCTAGGATTGGTTTGCATTAGCAGCTTACGTTAACCGATAAGGGGAGCCTCAATGTTTTTTTGGGGTTCCCTTTGTTGTGCTATGCCTTTGTTGTGCTAGCGATAGAGTTGTACGATAGGATTGAGACAAGTCACCGAGTCACAAGTAGTGCTATCTCTTATGGTACAAGCTGCCCTCAAAACCGCTACGTTAGAAGAATTTTTACAACAGCCGGACACTAAGCCTGCGAGCGAGTACATCGACGGTCAAATGATTCAAAAGCCAATGCCCAAAGCAGCGCATAGCTTGATTCAGGGCCATTTGACAACGGCTGTCAATTCGGTATTGGAGGGCGATCGCAAAGCTATTGCATTTCCAGAGTTGCGCTGTACATTTGACGGACGCTCAATTATTCCTGATGTGACTATTTTGCCCTGGGCAGACATTCCCAGAGGAGACGGTGGCATGATCGATGGAGAGCTTTTCGCAGCGCCGAATTGGCTAGTAGAAGTTTTATCGCCCAATCAGAGCCAAACAAAGCTTGTCAAAAAGATTCTGCATGCTATTGATCATGGAACTCAGCTTGGCTGGCTCATTGATCCGTATGAAAAATGTATTTTTGGCTATACGCCTGACTGGCGAATCGTGATTTACGAAGATCCCGACATGCAGTTACCCGTTCCTGACTTTGCCGAAGGCTTTAGCTTGACGGTCAAAGAGATAATGGATTGGCTGTACAAGTGAGCGATATCAATGATGTCTTACTTGCGACTCTTTTGACCGGATTCTGCTTGGATTAAACTGTTCAGCATCCGATAAAGCAGCACCTCATTTATGGAACCTCTCAAGCGCGTTCTTGCGATCTTGCGATCTTATTTTTGGCTGGCGGCAGGTGCGACGCTCAGCCTGCTGCTGTTGACGGCGGCTAACGCAGTAACGCCCCAGCTTTTTCGGCGAGGGATCGATCAGGGGATCGCACCGCAGAATTTGTCAGTGGTACTGACAACTGGGGCAATGATGGTAGGGGTGGCGATCGCACGTGGCCTTTTCAACTTTGGCCAAAGCTACTGGGCCGAAGCCGTCAGTCAGGGCGTTGCCTACCGGCTGCGCGGTCAAGTCTTCCAAAAAATAGAAACCCTCAGCTTTAGCTATCACGATCAGGCCCAAACGTCTCAGCTCCTTACCCGCATCACCAGTGATATAGAACAGATTCGCACTTTTGTCGGGACTAGCTTGATTCAGGTCGTCAGCGGTATCGTCACCCTGGTAACGATTGCAACTATTTTGTTGATTATGGATTGGCAGTTGGCACTGATCGCCCTAGCCGCTGTGCCGCTAGCGGGCCTGCTGCTGTTCCGATTCTTTGGTCAAAATCAACCGCTGTTCTCTCAGGTGCAAGAGCGTCTTGGTGATCTGAACGAAGTTCTGCGTGAGAACTTATTAGGCGTGCGCGTGGTTAAGGCATTTACCCGCGAGCCGGTAGAAATGACGCGCTACACACAGCTAAACAACAACCTGGTGGCCGTTTATCTCAAAACGCTTGACGCGATTCGCAACACGTTTCCTTTTGTCTTTTTGCTGAGCAATCTGATTACGCTATCAGTGATTGGTTACGGCGGTGCTCAGGTGATTAATGGAACGCTTTCTCTGGGTGAGTTAGTCGCCTTCAATGCTTATCTGCTATTTATTTTGCAGCCAGTGTTGTTAATTGGCTTTGCAGCGCCGGTGATTGCCCAAGCGGCAGCTTCTGCTGAGCGAGTCTATGAAATTATCGATGCGCCAGTTGACATTACCAATCGACCTCAGGCAGTTCCGTTTGAAAGCTGTGGTGGACGCATCACGTTTGAAGATGTCTGGTTTCGCTATCCGGGGGCCACTACCCCTGCGCTAAAAGGGGTTTCGTTTGAAACGCGGCCTAAGGAGCTGATCGCGATTTTGGGCAGCACGGGGTCGGGCAAAAGTACGGTGGTCAATCTGTTGCAGCGCTTTTATGACGTGACGCAGGGGGCTGTGCGGATTGATGGGCGAGATGTGCGAGATTTTGAATTGGAGAGTTTGCGATCGCACATCGGCATCGTCTTTCAAGAAACCACCTTATTTTCAGGCACGCTGCGTGAAAATATTGCCTATGCTAAGCCCAACGCTACCTTGGAAGAGGTTATAAAAGTGGCCAAAGCCGCCCATATTCACGAGTTTATTGAAGGCTTGCCCCAGGGTTACGATACGGTGGTCGGCGAAAGAGGGGTAGGGCTATCGGGTGGACAGAAGCAGCGGATTGCGATCGCCCGCACTTTACTCACCAACTATCAAATTCTGATTCTCGACGACAGTACTTCTGCGGTAGATGCTGAAACCGCTGCCCGCATTCAAGCCAATTTGGATGAGATTATGCGCAGACGAACCTGCAACGCTTTTGTAATTGCGCAGCGGATTAGTACGATACAAAGCGCCGATCGCATCTTGCTGATAGACGAAGGTAAGCTGGTTGCCCAGGGCACTCACGAACAACTAATGCGCGCTAGCTCGCTGTATGGGGCTATTCTAGAATCTCAACTACAACAGCCAGTTGCAGCTATTTCTGTTTGACCTACGTTTCTTCTATTCGCCCCTAACTCCTTATGCCCCCCGCCCCTGTTGCGCCCGAAAAAACAGCTCAAAAACAACTTTCTACTTTTCGCCGGTTCCTCGGTTATCTTCAGCCCTACCGCCAGGAAATTCCGCTCGCGCTAGGCGCAGTGATCATTGGCGCATTCACACAGGCCATCGGCCCCTTTCTAATTGGCTGGTCGATTGATAATCTTATTCGTCCTGGCAATCTGCCGGGTCTCATGTGGATGATTGTAGGGCTGGGCTGCATTTATTTAGCGGGTACGGTTGCTATTCGAGCCCAAATCTTCCGGGTTGGAGCCATCGTTCAAAAGGTGCTAGCCCAGCTTCGACAAGACATTTTTATTAAAATTCAAAGTCTCTCCATTGGCTACTTTGACAAAAGCGAAGCGGGCGACTTGATGAGCCGATTGCTTAACGATGTCAGCGTCATTAACCAGGCATTTGGCCAAAGCATTCCTCAAATTTTAGGCAATACTTTTAGTCTCCTTGGCATCATTATTGCCATGCTGCTGATCAACCTTCAGCTAGGGCTGTTGAGTAACTTGGTCGTGCCTGTAATGATCTTGACGACGAGCTTCTTCTCTCGCTGGGCCAGAGCCAGGTTTAGAGTCACTCGTGAGACAATTGGTGATTTGTCTGCTCGGATAGAAGAAGATGTGAGCAGTGTCAAAGAAGCGCAAGCCTTTAATCGCGTAGAATACAACATCAACAGCTTTGAAACACTCAACGCAGCGAACCGCGATGCTAACGTGCAGGCGGTTGCCGTAACCTCGGCTTTTTTACCTTCTATTGACTTTCTAAACACCTTGGCAACCGCAGGGGTGCTAGCCTACGGTGGCTATCTGGCAGTCAGTGGCGGGGCGACAGTGGGCACGGTAACGGCGTTTTTGCTGTATGTACAGCAGTTTTTTAGACCTATTCAAATTCTTAGTCAGTTTTATACGCAGGCGCAGAGTGCGATCGCCGGACTCGAACGCATTTTTTCTTTGCTTGACGAACCCGAACTGTTGCAAGATGCACCCGACGCCACCGTGCTGCCACCGATTAGAGGTAAAGTCGCCTTCGAGCAGGTGACCTTTGGCTACGAACCGGGGCAAACCATTCTCGATGGGATAACTCTCTGCGCTCAGCCGGGCCAAATGATTGCACTGGTCGGGCCGACGGGCGCGGGTAAAAGCACCATTATCAACCTCATCCTCCGCTTTTATGATGTCACAGGTGGCGCGGTCAAAATAGACGACACCGATGTTCGCGAGGTCACTCAGGCCAGCCTGCGCCGTCAGATTGGCTTTGTGCTGCAAGACAATGTTTTGTTTAGCGGCACGGTTGCCGAAAATATTGCCTTTGGTCGCCCGAATGCGAGCCAGGCAGAAATTGAATCGGCAGCGCAGGTGGCGAATGTGCATAAGTTTGTGACCACGCTGCCCCAGGGCTATGCCACGGTATTGGGTGAGCGAGGGGCTTCGTTGAGTCAGGGGCAGCGGCAGTTGATTAGCATTGCGCGGGCGGTGTTGATCGATCCGCGTATTTTGATTTTGGATGAGGCGACCAGCAGTATTGATACGCAAACGGAGGGCTTGGTGCAGCGGGCGATCGCCAACCTTCTGAAAAATCGCACCAGCTTCGTGATTGCCCACCGCCTCAGCACCGTCACCCAGGCTGACCAGGTTCTGGTGATTCAGCAAGGCAACATCGTCGAGCGCGGCACCCATCAGCAGCTCATTGATGAAGGCGGCGTATATGCCAAGCTTTACGCATTGCAGCTAGGCGATACAGATTAAGTCACTGCGTTTAATTTCTGCGACTGATCATGATTTGAGTATAGTGAAGGCTTGTGCTAGAAACTATGCCAGTGCAGGAAGGAAGGTTATGTTCGATACGGGTTTAGGCGGTTTGGGTGAGGCGGAATTGCAGCTCGGTGTGGTCGTGGCATTGACGATTGGGGTGACGGCGATCGCGTTCACCCTGGCTCCGGCCATCTTTAGCTATGTATTTGACCGCTTGAAATGGTCACAAACGATTTACGCAGATGCGATTGAACCCAATCAAACCTTGCTGGCGATCGCCCTTAGCTTTATCACCATTGATCTGCTCGTCAGCTATTTCATCCCCCAGTCAAAATTCTACTCTTTTGTAGAATATCCGTTGAGTATTGGCGCAGGCGGACTGACAATTTTGCTTATTCTACGCCTGTCCAAGCTCTTTTTTGACGTATACCTGCTCAACGCGGCGGTTCGCGAGGGCCGTAAAATCAACAGCGAGGTTCTGATCCTGGGCAAGGTGTCCACTATCATGGGCGGTGTGGTCATCGTCGCGATTATTTTTGGCCAAACCCACCAAATTAACGTAGTGGGTCTGGTGGCTAGCCTGGGCGTTGGTGGGCTAGCCGTTGCCTTTGCCGCCCAAAAAACGCTTGAGCAAATTATCAGCAGTATTATCCTTTACATTGATCGCCCATTCGTGATTGATGACTATATCGGCCTGCCAGATGGCACCTTTGGTCAGGTGGAGTCGATTGGCCTGCGCTCGACCAAAATTCGCACTTCTGGCAAAGGAACCCTGGTGGTAGTGCCTAACAATATGCTCACCCAAATCAGCATTGAGAACTTCACAGGGGCCAAAAAGGTGATGTCGATTGTGGGGCTAAGGTTTTATCGGGCGATCGCCAGCGATGAAAGAGCCCTGATCCGTCAGGTTATTTTGCAGAGCACTCAAGGCATTTTTGGCATAGATTCTCGCAGTACCGACATCACCTTCATCGAGTCAGATAACACGACTGAAACGCGAGCACAGGTCACATTCTTTATTCTGGGATCTGGTGAGGTTTCGATGGAACTTCGGGGCCAACTGCTGGATATTGCTAGCCGTAGCGTTGCCCAAAAACTCAAAGAGTTTGGCATCGCCTTCGATATTGAAGAACAACGCATTAATGTCGATTCTCCGATTACGATTTAGCCTGCTCGCTTACGGCTTTCCTATTTATGAATTTCTCATTTAATACTATTTTATGGATACCTTAATCTCTAGCTTCAAAGAGGTTTTTCAGTTTGACCGTGAGGCACAACTGTTCTTAACCCGGCTGGGCCTTCAGCTCGGGCTTTTCCTCATCTTCGTGCTGCTCTCAACTCTCATCGGTCGCTATACACCTGCCCTAGTTCGCTTCGTCATCCAAAGGGTCGCGTCCGATAGAGTCTCTATTATCTATAACGACTTTGTTAAACCCATCGAGCCCGCCTTTCGCGCTGCGGGTACGCTGATTCTCATTTCTTTCAGCCTTAGCCTGCTGCAAGAATACGAAGGCATTTACGAATTTCTTGGATTTTTTGCAACGTTAGCAACCATTATCAGTATTGCCTGGTTAGTATCGCGCTTGTTCCGCCAGTTTGTGCGTATTTATGGCATTGCGATGGTGCGCCAGCTCAATTTGGAAGTTGATGAAATGCTGCTGGTGGTAGAAACGCTGATGAATGTCGCAATCGGCATTGTGGCGGTGGTAGCCTTTGCTCAAAATCAGGGCGTTAGCCTGGTCGGATTGATTGCTGGCTTTGGCATTGGGGGCGCTGCGATTGCCTTCGCTGCCCAAAAAACATTAGAACAACTTTTAGGTACCGTGGTGCTGTATCTCGACCGCCCCTTCGTCCCAGGCGACCATATTCGCGTTAGCCTCAATCCTCATGCAAAAGATGTGTATGGTCGCATCGAATCGATTGGCCTGCGCTCGACCAAGCTCCGCACGGCGGCAAAAAGCACGCTGGTGATTATCCCTAATTCCACTATGGCTAACCTCGATATTGAAAACATTACTCGGGGTAAAAAGGTTATGGTGCTGCTATATCTTGACTTTGTTAGAGTTTTGGCAGAGCGAGAACAGGCACTGGTAGAGCAGGTCGTCAAAGCCAGCACAAATTCGCTATTTGGGATCGATCCGGGCAGCACTAAAATCAGCATCTTTGAATTAGATAACCGCCCTGGCTCACGTGCTCGCGTGACGTTCTTTATCTTAGGGTCGAGTGAAAATTCTATTCAGCTTCGCAAGCGACTGCTAGAGTTAGCCAACGACAAAGTCTCTAAAGAGCTGCTGGAATACGATATCCAATTTTCAATCGAAGACCCCACTATTTACGTCGATTCTCCTGTCACCATCTAGCTGTCCTGCGTAAGAAAAATTCTTTGAAGGCCACACTACAGTTAGTTATGGTTAAATGTCGCCAAGAGCACATTGTCGCTAAAAGCACATTGCTTTTGCGAATATTCCGAAGGACGTATTGACTTGAAGACAGCGCTATGGCTTTTGCAGAAGCAGGCTTTCGGCGGTTAAAAATACTACCGAAGACAAATCATACTTCGCTGATACCTGTGTTAGGGTAAAAAAAAGAGATTCCATTAAAGAAAATAAAAGAAGAAATATCAGTAAAACTTTCTATTTTTTTACACGGCTATTTTTCTACACGGCTTTTTGGCAATTTATCTCAAAGATGACTTCAACCTCCACAACTTCTGCAATCAAGTCCTTCATTTCACAACAAGACGCCAATCTTCTAGCTCATTTGGAGACAGAAAAAGGTATCGAAGCTGCTTTATTGAACGAAAAGTTTGACGATTTACTGCTGGCATTCATAAACGCTCCGGCTTTTTCTCAGGCGTTAGGGCAAGACTTTGCCGCCGCTGGCGCGGTTCAAGGAATTTCGGTCTGTCGCAGCCTTAGAAGCTGTTTGAACTTTTCACTGAGTCGGTTCTTCAGTTCGTTGGCCGAGCTAGTTTCTGCTTTTGACCCAGCTATTGGTGCTCAGTGGTACGCCTTTGCAAACCGGGTACATCAATCTGCGCTAGGCAAACAAAAACTGTTGGGCTATTTGACGGGTGGGTTGACGGGCGGGGGCGATCGCGCCACCACCGACCAATCCGATCGAAACCGCTCTTATCTAGCATTAGCGCAACGCCTGGTTGAGACCAATCCGCACGCCATCTATCCGACTTCGTGCTACAGAGAGAGCGCGGGCTTTGTTGAAAGCAGTGCCGACGATCAGACAATCGAAGCGGTGGTCAGCGCGAGCACCTTTACCTCTATCAGAATCATTGACAACACCTTAGCGCCTACCCAAACCCTCTTGAGAGATACCTACCTCTCTCACGGTCGCTGCGTCTGCCTGATAGACGAAAACGTAGAACGGTTTTATGGAGAACAGCTTGAGCATTACTTCGACTACCACAACATTCCGCTAGAAAAGCGAGTGTACCGAGCCATGGAGGTCGATAAAGGTATTTATACCGTTGAGAAAATGCTCGGCGATTTTAAGCAGCTAGGCGTTTCTCGCAATGAACCCGTCCTGCTGATGGGCGGCGGCGTATTGGCCGATACGGGCGGCCTAGCCTGCGCCCTGTACCATCGCAATACGCCCTACATCATGCTCTCTACCTCTATTGTGGCAGGCGTAGATGCAGGGCCATCTCCTCGCACCTGCTGCGATGGCTTTGGCTATAAAAATCTCTTTGGAGCTTATCATCCGCCAATTCTCTCTATTACCGATCGCTTCTTTTTTAGAACG
The DNA here is from genome assembly GCA_049791095.1 of Phormidesmis sp. Lineage (GTDB taxonomy): Bacteria > Cyanobacteriota > Cyanobacteriia > Phormidesmidales > Phormidesmidaceae > Phormidesmis. The sequence continues at coordinate 43,786 of JBAQZP010000040.1, read as the reverse complement.
CTGCGTGAGGGCTGGCTTCGCCACGGCATCGTCGAAATTATCAAAATGGCCGTTGTCAAAGATGCCGAGCTGTTTCGCAACCTAGAAACGGCTGGGCCAAGACTGATCTCTACACGCTTTGGCACAACTCACACTGAAGGCGATGATGTCATCAGCCCTCTGTCTCAAAAGATTTTGGGTGGCGCTATTCGCAGCTATGTCGCCGCCGAATACAACAATCTGTACGAGACTCACCAATGCCGTCCCCATGCGTATGGCCACACCTGGTCTCCGGGCTTTGAAATCGAAGCTGGGCTTTTGCACGGCCATGCAGTTGCCATTGGTATGGGATTTGGAGCTTACCTGAGCTGCCGGATGAACTGGATTAGCGAAGAAACCTTGCATAGAATTTTGCGTTTAATCAGTGCCTTTGGGCTGAGCTTGTGGCACGAAGTATTAGAAAACAAAGAGACGCTTTGGGCCTCTCAGCAAAAGATCTTTCAAAAGCGGGGTCAGAACCTGGTAGCGCCCTTGCCTAAAGGTGACATTGGCCAATGCGGCTATCTGAATACACTGAGCCGCGAAGCGCTATTTCAAGCTGTTGATGAATATGCTGCTATCTGCGCCGATTATCCCAGAGGGGGGTTGGGCATTGAACCGCACTGCCGCGACGTCGGACTAGAAGATCCTGCCACGGTAGGGCAGCCTTCATCCGCGCCAGTATTCACTTCTCCTTTAGAAGAACCAGTAGAGGCGCTATCGTTCGCCTAGCACCTTAGCGAGAACAATCTTTAAAGAACAATTATCAGGAAAGCTTTAGACATGGTGGGAATCGCAGAGATTTCAAGCAAGACAAAGCCAAAAACGGCTAGACCAGTCACGCCTTTGGGGATTCTGGTTCAACAGCTAGCGCAGATTAAACGCGCTGCTGAGGATGAATCGGTTTCAGCGCAGCTCAAAGCAGCCATAGGGCAGGCTCATTGTTTGGCCGCAGGGCTCGACCCTTATTTAGAAGCCTGTACGACAAATGAGTCGGCGGCACTAGCTTGTTTGGCAAGGCAGACGCAGGCAGAGGACTGGAGTCAACATTTTGACGATGGTGCCACGGTTCGCGCCCTAGAGCAAGAGATGCTGTCGGGCCATGTTGAGGGCCAACTGCTGAAAATGCTGGTGTCTATTAGTCGCAGCCAGCGGGTATTAGAAATTGGTATGTTTACTGGGTATTCTGCATTGGCGATCGCAGAAGCCCTACCCTCAAATGGCGTCCTCGTCGCCTGCGAAGTAGATGATTACGCTGCGCAGTTTGCCCGTCGTTGCTTTGCGGCCTCTCCCCATGGAGAGAAAATCCAAATTAAAGTTGCGCCCGCAATTGAAACACTTCGCGATCTGATTGATGATCAAGAATCTTTCGATTTAGCGTTCATTGATGCCGATAAGGGTAACTACATTAACTACGTCAATCTATTGCTAGAGACGCCGCTGCTCGCGCCCGATGGCTTTATTTGTGTAGATAACACGCTAATGCAGGGTCAGCCTTATTTGAACGAAGGCGATCGCAGTGTGAATGGGGATGCGATCGCCCGCTTTAACCACTTTGTTGCCACAGATCCTCGCGTCGAGCAGGTCATGCTACCCATCCGAGACGGTTTCACAATCATTAAACGCAGCCATAAACGCCCATAGAAAACATCCAAAAAACTACCGAAGAAAATATCGACATGACAGAGGCTTCGTTCGTATCAAAGCGCGGTTCGGCGCTGCTTAAAAATATCAGCACGCTACTTTTGCTATTGCTGCTGCTGCCTTTCAACATAGGGGCCATTTTGATATCCCTGTCAACCTCCCTATTTGGCCAACCATTTCGTCACCCTTCACCCAAGTGCCAACCGTCCGCTTCTGCGCAAAGTATCCGCAAAAAAAGAGTGCTCATCACTGGGGCAAAAATGACCAAAGCGCTTCAGCTAGCCCGCTCTTTTGCCCAAGATGGCCATCAGGTTTATTTAGTCGAGACCCACAAATATTGGCTGTCAGGCCATCGCTTCTCGCGGGCAGTCACAAACTTTTTTACCGTGCCCGCCCCAGAACAAGACAGTGATGGTTACTGCCAAGCCCTGCTAGAAATCGTTAAAAGCAACAATATCGACCTGTTTATTCCAGTCTCTAGTCCAGTTGCAAGCTATTACGACTCTCTTGCCAAAAAAGTATTAGAGCCTTACTGCGAGTCTATTCACTTAGAGCCTGCGGAAACCGAAATTTTAGACGATAAATATGCATTCTGCCGTCAGGCCGCAGCGCTTGGCCTATCAGCGCCCAAAGTCTTTCGCATTACCCATCCGCAGCAAATATTAGACTTTGACTTTGAAAACGACGGCAGTCAGTACATTGTCAAAAGCCTGCCTTACGACTCTGTTTTACGTCTAGACTTAACCCGCTTACCCTGCTCTGGCATGGCAGAATACGTGCTGGCTTTACCGATTAGCGAATCGAAACCCTGGGTTATGCAGGAATTTATCAAAGGTCAAGAATACTGCTTTCATGCCACCGCCCGCAAAGGCAAAATTAGACTGCACTGCTGTTCTGAATCTTCTCCTTTCCAAATTAATTACCAGCAGGTGAACAACCCCGCCATTTACGAGTGGGTAGATACGTTTGTCCAAACAATGAACCTGACCGGCCAGGTGTGCTTTGACATGATTCAAACCGAATCGGGCGCAGTCTATCCCATTGAGTGCAATCCTCGCCTGCACTCCGCAATTACTATGTTTCACGACCATCCTGGCGTAGCCAATGCCTATCTATCCGATGGCGAGCCGGACGAAGCGCCGATTACCCCTTTGCCCAATAGTCGGCCCACCTACTGGACTTACCACGAGCTGTGGCGGCTGCTAGGTATTCGCTCTTTAGCCGAGCTACGGGCCTGGTGGCAAAAGGTCAGCCAGGGCACCGATGCTGTCCTGGCTGCCAACGATCCTTTACCTTTTTTGATGCTGCACAACTGGCAAATTCCCTTGCTACTGCTCGACAACCTTCGCCGTCTAAAAGGCTGGGTCAAAATTGACTTCAATATCGGCAAACTTGTCGAACTAGGAGGGGATTAAGTCGCAACGCACAGTATTTAACGAGCGATTAACTTATCCAAAAATCCACAATGCTCCTTTAAAAGTAAATCCATGCCACCCACGCAAGAAAACCCCAACTCCGAAGCTAAGCAAAAAGTCTTCGACCTAATGCTGGCCTTTGTCAAAAGCCAGTGCCTTTACGTCGCTACTCGCCTTGGCATCTTCAACCTGCTCGACGATCAAGGCGAACAAACTGTTGAAAACCTAGCACAGCAGACCAGCACCGATACCGAACGGCTCTACTTCATTCTTCGCGCCCTAGCTCACGTTGATGTCCTAGCAGAGAAACCGGGCAGAGTATTCGCGCCCACATCAGCCTCCGAATTGTTGGTCACAAACAAGGCTCCCTCAGCCGGACATCTGGCCATGCACTTAATTGAGCCTGCCCAGTGGGACGCTTGGAAAGTGCTACCCGAAAGTTTGGCCCAAGGCGTTGTCCCCTTTGAACTTGCTAATGGCAAAGGCGTCTATCAATACTGTTATGACAATGCGTGGAGTAAGGATACTTTTATTAAAGCGATGAGCTTTTTGACAGGCTCTCAGGTAGATGGCCTGTTGGATGCCTATGACTTTGGTCAGTATGCAAAGGTGATGGACGTAGGGGGCGGGCAGGGTGGCCTGATCTCTAGCATTGTCAAGCGCTATGGCTGTAAAGGAATCTTGTTTGATTTAGCCGATGTGACCGAGACTGCCAGAGACTACATGAACGCTCAAGGGATTGAGCCAGATGCGGTTGAGATCAAAACAGGAGATGTGTTTGAGGCGATTCCCCGGGGGGCAGATGCGATTGTCATGAAGCATTTTATCTCGGCTTGGAATGACGAGGATGCGATGAAAATACTAGCTAATTGTAAGCAGGCTTTGCCTAGTAGCGGCAAGTTAGTTTTATTACAGTCGTTTGTGCCTGACATTGATGAGCCAAAAACTGAAGCAGATGGCATTATGCCTGGTATCTTTGCAGTGCAGATTAATGTAGCGACCCCCGGCGGCGGCTGGCGGACTAAAAAGCAGTTTCAAACGCTATTTGAAAACAGTGGCTTTAGGCTAGAGCGGATCATTCAAACTAGCAACAGCCTGTCTGGTATGGAATTCAGTGTAGCGTAGCCTATAACTATCTCGATTTCATTAAACGTTACTAATGCGGTTGCGATCGATATTCGCTGTAAGTATTGCCACGAGCTTATTTTAGCCTGCTGTAAGGCACGCCTTTAACTAAGGGGTGTTTTTTGTTGTCTTTTTTTGCGCCATAAGTATAATTACGTAGGTGTTTGTGATCTTGATCACAGCGCTCTCAATGGCGGATAAGCTCGTCCATCTATGACAGATCGGCTTGCTATTCGGCCAACTATCAGTACAGACAGCATCTATTAGGCATAGGAACGTATCCAAATGATCACGAGAAAAGAAATTTTAGCTAGTTTGGGCCTTTCCATTGGCGCGATCGCCCTCACCCCATTCTCGACTTCTGCCGAAACTCTAATTAATGCCACTTGTTATTTAGATACGGGTAGCGGCTACGAAGTCTTCTCATTCGATGGGGCTGCTGGTGACTACGTTGCTATTACCATGACCAGCAGTGAGTTTGACCCCTATATTCAGTTGCTTGATGACGAAGGCAACCTGCTCGGCGAAAACAGCTCATCGCTGTATGTCGCTTTGCCATACAGCGGCTTCTATGACGTTGTTGCCGATAGCTACAGCTCCGGTGGCAAGGGCATGTACAGCCTGACTGTCGTCAACGAAGTCGATTCGCGATCGCACTACGCCTACCGCCCCACCCCCTGCGACTAGACCTGTTGCGGGGCCTACTCTCAAAGACGAGTGACGGAGACGAGATTTATAGAGGCGAGACTTACAACCCGCCTCTACGCCTGGCAACCAGCGGCAATCCAGTCGCCAGTGCCCCCGCCAAAAGCCCCCAAAAAGCTGACCCAATGCCCAGTAGGGTGACGCCCGAAGCCGTGACTAAGAATGTAATTAACGCTGCTTCTCGATCGGTTTCTGACGATAGCGCAGTCGCTAAGCCCTGACCAATGGTGCCGAGTAGGGCCAAGCCTGCGATCGCCATCACCAGCTCTTGAGGCAGCGCTGCAAACACCGCCTCTACCGTCGCCCCAAACAAACCTATCACGATATAAAAAACGCCTACCGCAATTCCTGCCACGTAGCGTTTGCTCGGATCTTCATGCGCCTCGCGGCCCATCGAAATTGCCGCTGTAATCGCCGCTAAATTGATCGCAAACGCCCCAAACGGCGCAAGCAAAAATGTGGCCGTTCCTGTCCAACCAATTAAGGGCGAAATCGGCAGCAAGCGATAGCCAAACGCTCGAATGGTCGCAACGCCCGGCACATTCTGAGAAGCCATCGTGACAATAAATAAAGGCAGCGCGACGCCGATAATACTGCTCAGTGAAAACTGCGGCGCGGTAAAGACAGGCTGCGCTAGCTGCAAACGGACTGTGTTGAACTGAAGCGAGCCCTGAACGCCAGCAATTAAAATGCCCAGCAGTAAAGCCGATAGCACTGCGTAACGGGGCATTGCCTGACGAACGATTAAATAGCTACAGAACATTGCAAAGGCGATCGAAAATTCAGTTTGCATCGCCACAAATACATTCAACCCAAACTGCAAGAGTACGCCTGCCAGCATCCCAGAAGCCAAAGATAGCGGAATCAGGTTCATCATCCGCTCGAACCAGCCGGTAAACCCGCACAGCACAATTAACGCCGCCGACACCATAAAAGCCCCCACCGCTTCTGGCATAGAAACCCCTGCTGCCGAGGTAATCAGCATCGCTGCGCCCGGCGTAGACCAGGCCGTAATTACAGGCACTTTGTAGTGCCAGGACAGCGCGATCCCGCTCAAACCCATCCCGAGTCCAAGCGCCAGCATCCAGGACGCAATCTCGGCAGAAGTCGCCCCAAGTGCCTGCGCGGCTTGGAAAACGATCACACCAGCGCTGGTAAATCCCACCAATACGGTCACAAAGCCTGCAATCACCGCCGACAGCGAAAAGTCTTTTGTTAAAGTCATCATCCGTCACTAGACCTGAAGCATCAGCCCAAAGTCTATGAAAGGGATGCGATTAAAACAACTTTTTCTGAGAGTGTTCAGCCGCTTGTGGTATGAGGGTCTCTCGCCAAATCTAGAACATTTCAAAGCTGAGCAAAATGAACCTAAAAGAATCCCGAAGATAGCTTGAACGCTGCCTTCGGGGAATGGAGGATATCTAGTTTGGCTCTACTTGAGAAAAAGGATGTTTTAGCCGAGCGACTCCAGGTAGTCGCGGACGCGATTACGGCGCTTGGGCTGACGGAGCTTTTGCAGCGCTTTCGATTCAATTTGTCGGACGCGCTCGCGAGATAGCTCTAGCGTTCGGCCAATTTCTGCGAGTGAGTAAGGCACGCCATCGCCAAGGCCAAAGCGCAAGCTAATCACTTCTTGCTCGCGGGTAGTCAGGTCAGAGAGTAGCTGCTCCAAGTCACGCTTTAGCGACTCGCGCATAAGGCGATCTTCTGGCGAAATGTCTTCGGCTTCTAGCAAATCACCCAGCTCGGTGTCACGGTCTTTACCGACCTTGGTATCCAAAGAAACCGAACGAGGCACTTTTTGCAACACTTCGCGAACTTGTTCTGGAGTCATCTCCAGTTCCTGCGCGATGTCCTCAATTTTGGCGGTACGGCCTTGGCTTTGTGAGATTTTGCGCTGGGCTTTTTTGATTTTGTTGAGCTTTTCAGTAATATGCACCGGTAGTCGAATGGTGCGGCTTTGGGTTGCGATCGCCCGCGTAATCCCCTGCCGAATCCACCAGTAAGCATAGGTGCTAAAGCGATAGCCCTTGGTTGGGTCAAACTTTTCAACCGCTCGCTCTAGTCCTAACGTTCCTTCTTGAATTAAGTCCAGCAGCTCCAGTCCCCGGTTCTGATACTTTTTGGCGACCGATACCACCAGGCGCAAATTGGCCTTAATCATATGTTCTTTGGCTCGCACCCCTTCCGCCTGCTGTTCTACCAGCTCAGTGACGCTGAGGTCGGCGAGTTCTGCCCACAGGCGCTTGCCCTCTATCAATGTCGGCTTCAGGTTGCCAACCGAAACGCCCGCTGCTTTTGCCCACTTCTCCAAAGAAGGACGATGGCCCAACTGCGCCGTGAGCTGATCGCGAGTATTCAGCAGTTTGACATAGGTTGCTAAGGTGCCTTCCGCTGCTTCTGCCGCTTTATTGCGCAGGCTTAATAGCTCCATATGCTGCTGTACTCGCTGCGCTTCGGCGACTTCCTCGTCTCGCTCTAGTAGGCTGACCCGGCCAATTTCCTGTAAATACAGCCGCACCAGGTCGGTAGAGCGTTTTGCTCGGGGTTTGGTATGGGTTTCCGAATCTAACCCCTCAACATGCACATCTAAACTAGAATCCACGCCAGCTAGCGTTAGATCGAACTCAGACGGCTCACGGAGATCATCCTTGTCGCTATCTAGCAAATCGCTAGCGTTTCGTTGTTCGACGTAGTTGGGCGTAGCTTTCATGATGGTGCAAAGTAGCGGGTACAGAGTTGAGAAATCGGCTTGGCTCACCCCTTTGGTGAATAGTATTCCCAGCCGATGGGGGCCATGAGCAGAAGTGTTTACCAGAGCGATGCTCCGTCATAGAGCTATCAGGCCAGTGAACAAATTTTCTGCGAACGATAACTATCAGATGTAGGCATCACATACAGATAGTTATCGACAATCGAGAAAAACCAGGGATGGAATAAAATTCACACTTGCCTGTGTATATTCCTGACTGCTTACACCACAAATCATCTCTGTAACCCGGTGTTCTTTTTTATCAAATATTCCAGGTTTCTCATTGTCACAGATGCCTCTGTGACGATTTTGCTGAGGCTGCTGTCAAGTGCTGGCTTCGCTATGGGCTGGCATCTGTCTCTGATAGCGTTGCAGGAATACTTGCTAATAGAGGATTTGAGCGATCGCCTGGGTCGCCACAAAACTACCGAAGACTGAATTTACGCGGACTGCTGCTGCGGAATTTGGATAGTAAATGTCGTTCCCTCGGTGGCGGTAGACTGGCAGGTTAAATGACCACCATGGCACTCTGTCACAATCTGGTAGCTGATAGAAAGGCCCATGCCAGTGCCCTGCCCGATTGGCTTAGTGGTAAAAAACGGGTTAAAAATTTGCAATAGTACATCTTCTGGCATACCCGAGCCATTATCACGCAGCGTAATTTCTACCTGGCCCGCGACTATGCGAGTTGTAATCACTAGCTGCGGTTTCTCTACCGTTTCTACCGCATCGATGGCATTACTTAAAATATTCATAAAGACCTGATTGAGCTGCCCGGCATAGCAGCTAATTTTGGGCAGGTCACCATAGCGCTTAACCACCCCAATAGCCGAACGCTGCGGCTGTGCTTTAAGCCGGTGGGCCAAAATCATCAGCGTACTCTCAAGCCCCTGGTGGATGTCTACTGATTTTTTCTCAGCCTCGTCTTTGCGCGAAAACATCCGTAGCGAGGCTACAATTTGCCGGATGCGCTCTGCGCCTACCCTCATTGAATCTATCAGTTTGATCAAATCTTCTGTAATGAAGTCGAAATCGAGGTCTTCTAATGTTTCTGAAACTTCCTCGGGCGGCTCTGGATAATGGGTCTGGTATAAGTGCAACAGCGCTATCAAGCTTTGGGCGTATCGATGAGCCGGATTGATGTTGCCATAAATGAAGCTCACAGGATTGTTGATTTCGTGGGCGACACCTGCAACCAATTGGCCCAAACTAGACATTTTTTCGGTTTGGATGAGTCTACTTTGGGCTTGCTGAAGCTCGCAAAATGCCTGTTCTAGATCGTGGGCCTGCTGCATAAGGCAGAGTTCGGCGCGTTTGCGTTCGGTAATGTCGTTGCGAATAGCAACGTACTGATAGGGACATCCGGCCTCGTCTAAAAAGGGCACAATGGTTGTATCTACCCAGTAGTCGTTTCCTTGTTTGTCACGGTTGCGAATTTCGCCTAGCCAAGCTTGACCCCGACTAATGGTGTCCCACATTTCCTCAAAAAACTCTTTGGGATGGTAGTGAGAGTTAATCAGCCGGTGGGTTTGGCCAATGAGTTCGGCGCGGCTGTATTTAGAAATTTCGCAAAACTTGTCATTGACGTAAGTAATTTGTCCGGTGTGGTCGGTAATGGCTACGATGGAAGAACAGTCGAGCGCAAATTTGACGTCGGCAAGTTCTTTGAGCGAGCGGTTGAGCTGGACTTCGATTTGCTTGCGATCGCTAATATCACTCAAGCAGCCGTACCAAACAATCGAGCCATCGGACTGCGGCTGCGGCTTAGCCAGGGTACGCACCCACCGCAATCTTCCAGAAGGCAGCTTAACGCGGCACTCATACTGGTACACATTCATCGTTAATGCCGATTCTCTAATGGCCTCTTTAAAGCCCTGCTGCTCATCGGGATGCACCAGCGAGATGATGTCAGCCCCTTTCTGCCGAAACTGGTCGGGCGACATGCTCAGCAGGCGATAGCTATCAGAAGACACATAGGGAAAAGAAACCTGCGACTTCCCATCCAAACGCATCTCGTACAGCAAATCAGGCACATTGTCTGCCAGCTTCTGCAGCCGGTTTTGACTAATAGCTAGTTCAGCCGTCCGGGCCTCTAACCGACTAGCAAGGAGTTGATTGAGCTGTTTTGTTTCAATCTCTGTTTTTTTATAGGCGGTAATGTCTTGAGCTAGCGCGTTCCACAAAACCGTCGGTGGCTGAGCCTGAGCGTCTAGATGAGGCGTTGGCCGAGCGGTCATCGGCTTCACTGTCAGGGCAATCCACTTAGTTTTACCATTGGTCAGCACAATGCGACCTTCCCACTCCCACAGGCGGGGCAACTGGGCCGCTCGCGTCATTGCTAGCTCAAAGCATCCCTGATCGTCTGGATGAATCGCGTCGAACAGGCAGTGAGATCGACTTGCCGACTCGGTAGCACCTGGAAAGTCTGACTTCAAGACCGGAACTTCAAGCAATTTGTAGCAGCCTGGGCTAATGTAAGGATAGGCAATAGCGAGCCCTTGATCGTTTGTAATTATCTGAGAAATCGCACCCGGAACGCTATCTGCCCAGCTTAGAAACACATTAGGATGAAGCGAAGTCTCATTCGGCAGCGGGTCGGATGGGAAGGGAGATATCATCGAGTCATCTAAGGAATAGAAGCTACTTTGGCCTATGATTCCCGAGCGGCTGACTCTGTCAAGACGGTATTTTTACTCAAGTACTGACGGATGAGACGCCCGTACCACAAGATGTTTGGATTCCTTTTGGCTGGTGCCGATGGCCTTTACAAAAAACACCACAAAAAAGCCGCAAGCGTACCGAAGCACCCTTACGACTTTGAAGTTTCGTCAGTATGCGGTATCGACGGCGTTTAGCCTGCCGTGGCATATTCCTTTAACGCAGCACCTCGCTGCCGCAACTTTCTGAGGGCAGAGCGCTCAACTTGACGAACCCGCTCTCGGCTAATTTCCATGCAGTTGCCGACTTGATTGAGGGTCATCTTACTGCCAGTGTCAAGCCCAAAACGCATCCTGATGACGTCTCTTTGCTGCTCTGAAAGACTGGACAAAACTTTTCTGATGTCGCTTTTCAACAGATTTTGGGTGGCATACTCTTCTGGCAAAACACCTTCATCTTCCAGCAAATCACCCAATTCGGTATTTTGTTCGCTGCCGATCTTCATGTCTAATGAAAGCGGTCGCCTGCCCTGCTCCTGAAGCTCTCTGAGCTTCTCAACTGATAAAGACATTTCGTTTGCCACCTCCGAAACCTTTGCAGGACGTCCCAAAGCCTGAGATAGTTTGCGCTGAGTCTTTCTAATTTTTCTCAGTTTGTCGCCAATGTGGATGGGTAGGCGAATGACGCGGCTATTGTTGCTAATTGAACGGGTAATTGCTTGGCGGATCCACCAGTAAGCGTAGGTCGAAAACCGATACCCCTTGCTAGGCTGAAACTTCTCTACGCCCCGATGTAATCCAATTGTACCTTCCTGAATTAAGTCCATCATCTCTAGACTATGTCCAGTGTACTTTTTAGCGATCGATACCACCAAGCGCAAATTAGACTGCACCATCTTTGCTCTGGCTTGCTTTCCCGACTCTACAGCCTGCTTCAGCTCATTTGTAGAAAGATCCGTAGCTTCCGCCCATTCTATAAGATCTGGCGAATCTCCGGTTGACTCGGCCAAGCCTGATCTGATTTCCTCAAGCTTTACGTACCGCTGAACTGTTTTGCCCAGTGTAATTTCTTGCTCGTGGGTGAGTAACGGAATGCGGCCAATATTTTTTAGATAGCTCCTGACTAAGTTGGAGGGTTGGGAAGTGTTTTTCATGAAAATCTCAAGACGGGTGAGCAAACTATCAGGTCGATAATTTCCTGAAAGCTGTGGAAGCAAGACAGTCTAATTGCCGTGACTGAACTTTGACATAGTGGCCTCCACACCTAATTGTGACAAATTGAAAACTTTAAAGAATCTGCTAAAAGTAATGTTTTTTTAGCCTGCTTTGATCAAAGCAGGCTTATTTTACGCCCGTTTACTCCATTGCTTCATATTCATTGCCCATCTTCGTTACTTCTACTGCGGCCTTTTTTCCTGTATATGATGCTATTAGCTATGCCATGAAAAGAGTAAACGCCATGAAAAAAGTCAACTGGCTGGTTGAAAGACATATCTTTGATGCCGACGATCAGTTTTTGGAAGCGTTGAAAAAACATGCCTGTCCTTACAGAGAGGTAAAGTATCTTGATTTTCGGCCTAGAGATGCAAGCAAGTATTTTCCTGATCATGAATGCGTGCTGTTTAGAGGGACTTTAGGCTTAGGTCAAGATGTTTTAAGAACTTCGTGGATTCCTGGAGCTTACATGGATGAGAAGAATCTTCGCTGTTCTATCTACTATGCTCATTTTGGTAAATATTTGCTCAATGACAGGTACTTCATCCTGCCATTAGGAGAGCTGGTGAGGCGAAAGGAAGAAATTCTTGAGTACTTCCAATCTAGCGGTGAGCTTTTCATCAAACCCGATAGCAATATGAAGCTATTCCGCGCTGGCGTCTTTGACCTGAAAACCCTTAATACTATGCAGGCTTTGGGAAGCGAACTGAGGAGAGATAAAACAACTTTAGTGCTGGTGAGCAAAAAGCAGCCCATTACCAGAGAATGGCGATTTTTTGCTTACAAAGATGAGATTATTACCGGCTCACTCTACCTTATCGGAGAAGAAAGGGTTGATGAGACCATCAAAGGTGGATATTTAGAGACCTATCTTGCAGAAGTACTCAAGCAGGTTCGCTGGTATCCCGAACTGCTGTACTCAATAGATATCTGTGAGTCGCAAGGAGAACTCCATATTCTAGAGCTGGGCTCCTTTAGCTGTGCCGGAGAGTACGGCTGCGATTTGAGCTTGATGGTAGAAGCAGGTGTGAAAGCCGCATGTGAAGACTACGAAATCGTGAATGGCTAAAAGACAGGCTCAGCGGGCTTTTTCCTAGTGGGAGAAGCAATAGACTGCCTGCATTTTCGACCAAACGCACGATAAAATTGGCTTGCGTAGTTCAGAATACAATCAGGGCTTGAACTCTGTTTTGTTTGAAGGGTAAGAGCGCGATGAGCTAGACGGATTTGGAACGGTCAAGACGGGCACTTTACGAGAAACTTCAGCCGGGTGTTTAGATAGAGCCGAATCAGGGTTGCCCAAAAGACTAATCGTTCTTTTGTCCCTTTAATATTTGGTCAGTATCTCGATAGCTTGCGATCATATCTTGAAGCTCATCAATGCTGTAAGGATCTTGTCGAAGGTGCGCCACGGCATGGCAATTTGGACAGAGGGGCACCAGATCCCGGATTGGGTCTACCTGGTATTCTTTGCCAACAGATGAGATTTTGGTTGTGTGGTGGACATGGATAAAACTTTCAACAGCAGGGCCATAGATATCAGACAGCTTGACACCACAGGCTTGGCACGCACATCCGTAATGCTTAATACACTCGCTTCGAGCCTTTCGATCTCGTTCGTACCGATTAATACTAACAGTTGTTACTGCGCCTTCAAAGTGCTCATGTTCATTCTCCACTGGGACTTCTTCAGCTAGCTGATTACGCCAAGCTGAAGTCAATTGATATGCAGAAGCCGATGATATAAGCTTATGAACGTTGGTGCGCTTCCCAAGCTTAATTCCAAAGTTACTCAGCTCATCTGGTGAATTAATAACAATGAACCCTTTCTTATCAAAAAGGGCACATGGATAGCCATTGATAGGAGCGTAAAAATTACCCCGCTCACTGTATAGCGCTTGCTTACAATTGATTCCTAGCTCTCTCGCTAACTCTCGGCCTTTAGCCGTAGTCATCTAGCAGTTTCAGTGCGATTTCTATGATCTCTTCAGCAGAACGGTACTTACCGGCCTGCAATTTAGTTTGAATAAAGCGTTCTTGATCGGTAGAAAGACTTATACTCATGAGAACCTCCTGATTAAGGACATATAGCTGCATTCGCGAATTATGCAAGAATCGGTATCAAGTTTGGCTAACCGCACTTAACTCATAATGTAAGGACAAATTTCATCTGCCTGTAGCACGGCCATCGCGTACTCACGCCCCTGCAAGTCTGCAAACTCGACTAAGTAATGAGGAGTGTCGCCCCCATAGATCTCCACAACGGTACCAACCTGCCCAATTGGCAGATACTGAATAGACCGGTAATCAGGCTCGACGAGGGTCAACCGATCCGCAGTAATTGAATTGATAGTGGCAACTGTATCTAGGGATTGTAGTGCTGTCATATTTCCTATTTGATAAACGCAGAAATCAATCGAGGTAAAGGGGAAGCAGAGGTCGTTTCCCATAGTGTACGAAGAATAATTTGATCGTAGCTAGGAACTGCCCAGTCAACCTTCCATAGCTGGCCAAATTGTGTACTGGTTTGCTGGGCCACTTCTCCTTCAATGGCTGCTCTCACAATTAATTCCCGTAAGTCCTCCACATTCTTAGAGGTGATCCCTAGCGCAGAAGCAAACACCTTCGCTTTATGCTTTCCGGAAGGATGCTCGGGATTTAAGCAGTAACCCAACAGCTTTTCTATTGAAATGACAGCGCGACTGCCGTTCGGGAGTTTCGCTATGTTATTCACCAATGGTATCGCGACTATATCCGGACGAAAGCCAGTGACATTGCTAGCTCTCGTCAATCACGGCATCACGGTCTAAAAGGAGTAGATTGCGGAGCTGGTCAGTATCCAGCTCTGTGAGCCACTGTTCGCCTGCGCCGACAACCTGCTCGGCCAGAGCTTTTTTACTGTTGATCATGTCGTTGATGCGTTCTTCTAGCGTGCCGGTGGTGACGAATTTGTGTACCTGCACGTTTTTGGTTTGGCCGATGCGGAAGGCGCGGTCGGTGGCCTGATTTTCGACGGCGGGGTTCCACCAACGATCAAAGTGAAAGACGTGGTTGGCGCGGGTGAGGTTGAGGCCGACGCCGCCTGCTTTGAGCGAGAGAATGAAGACTTTGGGGCCGTTGGGATCGAGTTGGAAGCGGTCTACCATTTCCTCTCTTTTGGTTTGGGAAGTACTGCCGTATAAGAATTGGGTTTGTGTGCCTAGTCGGTGTTCTAAATGGCTGCTGAGGAGCTTACCCCATTCGGCAAATTGGGTGAAGATGAGGGCGCGATCGCCTTCTGCCACAACCTCCTCTAACATCTCATCCAACCGCTGCAACTTGCCCGAACGTCGATACTTACCCAAGCTATCTTGCTTAAGAAACTGAGCCGGATGATTGCAAATCTGTTTTAATTTCACCAACAGACCTAAAATCATGCCGCGTCGTTGAACGCCTGTAGCTGCGTCAATCTCTCCTAAGGTTTCATCCACCAGCTTTTGATACAGGCGAGCCTGCTCGGCAGTGAGCCCACAGTAAACGGTCATTTCCTGCTTGTCGGGCAAATCTTGAATGATGGTGCGATCGGTCTTGAGGCGGCGGAGAATGAAGGGCTGTACGAGCGATCGCAAGGTCTTTAGCGAATCCGTATCGCCATACTTTTCGATCGGGGTCGCAAACCGCCGCTTAAAGAAGTTCAACGGCCCCAAGTATCCCGGATTCAAGAAATCCATAATTGCCCACAGCTCAGAAAGCCGGTTCTCGACAGGCGTACCCGTCAGCGCAATCCGAAACTCACTTTCAATATCGCGCACCGCCACCGACTGCTTCGCCGCAGGGTTCTTAATATTCTGGGCCTCGTCAAGCACCATGCCGCGCCATTCAACTTTTTTGAGATCTTTGAGATCTCTTTGCACCAGCGTATAGCTCGTAATCACCAAATCTAGCTTTTCACTCGCCTTCACCAGCGCCGTTCCTTTAGGCCGCTTGTCGCCGTGATAAATCAAAGTCTTTAGCTCGGGGCCAAACTTTTTCACCTCTCGCTGCCAGTTGCTGAGCACAGACGTCGGGCACACCAATAAAACCGGCTCGCCTAACGATTTCTCTTGTTTCAGATACAGCAAAAAGGCAATCAGTTGAATGGTTTTACCCAAACCCATATCGTCCGCAAGGCAAGCCCCTAGCCCCCACTGCTCTAAAAAAGACAGCCAGGAAACGCCCTTGGCCTGGTAAGGGCGCAATTGCCCTTCAAAGCCGTCTGGCTCTGCCATCGGCGTCAGGCTCTGGTTGCCTGTGGTCATCGTGGTAATCAGCTCATCGAGCTTGCCAGAAGCATCGAATTTCACCACGGGCAGCTTATCGATTAGCTGATTGTCGCCTGTGCTAATGCGCAGCGCTTCCTCGACAGAGAGCTTTGTTTGCCCCTTACGCTTGTCAAAAAACTCTTTCGCTGCTCGCACATCCTGCGGACGTAACTCTATCCACTGCCCGTTAATTTCGACTAACGGCGTTCCCTGCGTAATCAACTCGTCAAACTCTGCTTTGCTCAGCACCACGCCGCCTACGGACAAATCCCACTTAAAGTTCAGCAGGCTCTGCAAACCCAATCGCTGCTGCTTTGGCGGAGCCGTTGCACTAATTTGTAATCCTAAGCGGCTTGCGCCTTTGCTTGGGTCAACCAGGTTGTCGGGCATAATCACGCCAAAGCCGCTGTCTTCTAGCCGCCAAGCCGCTGCTTTAATAAACTGATAGGCTTCAATGGGGTCTAAAACAAGATGGGTCGGACTTTTTTCGGTGAGCGTTTCCTTAATCGGTTCGTAAAGCCGGGTCGCTCTGCCCAATCCGGCTAATAAGGTCTCTTGAGGGGCTTCTACTGCTCTGCCCTGGTGAATGAGTTCGTCGGTAGGATTCTGCCAAATGGTTTCGGCATCTACTTTGTAGGCGCTGTCATCGGTCGCTTGCAAGCCATAGCGCAATGTCCAGTTGAGGTCACCTGAAGCGGGTGGGGTCAGTGAAAAACAGGTGCGGAATTCCTGCCCGGTGTCAGCCAGGTTCTGAAGCGGAGCTGTCCAGGTGTTGATCGCATCGTTGAGCCGAACCACGCCAGCAGGGGTGGACTCAAAGTGAGGATCGAGGTGGCCAAGCGAGTCTAGCCATTCGCGCAGAGGCAGATCTTTGCTAAGCGGGGTGCTAGGCGGTAGGACGTTGCTGGCGGCGACGCTGCGGACTTGCGCATCGACGAGGGTGGATAGAAAACTGCGGACTAGAGGCTCGGCGGCGGAGGGCAGATCGATGCGGAGGGCAGACGCTTTTTTGGGGAGAGGCTCTGCGTAGCTGCGGCAAATGGGGGGGATGCGATCGCAAAATTCCTTTAGCCGCCCCTGATCCACCGCACTGTCTAACAAAAGCTGCCAAGACGCGATCGTCCCTTTGCGATCGGCGCTGACGACTGGCAAGAACTTACCACGTGCTAATAAATCCAAACACCAGCGGGTCAGGTGCGACCAATAGCGCAGATCTGCCCCGACGAAATCACTTGAGTGCGATCGCCCCAAAGGCAAATCTGTCAAAAACTTAACGGTGGTATCGGCCTCTAATAAACCTCCCGACACCTGCCAGGGATGCAGCATTTCTGCCGAGGGTGCCTCTGCCTCTGCCAATATGTTTGCCGATAGGCCAGGCAGCAAACCGTCCTCATCAAACTGGGTGGGTAATATGACGATTCTAGAGCGCCAGTAGTCTGATTTTTTCGCTTTCTTTGCAGATCCTTGGCTAGTCGTTTTCGTGGCTGCTTTGCCGTTAGCTTTAGCGGCTGCTTTGGTTTTACCAGCGCTCGCTAGCTGCTTTTGCATCCAGGCCAAATCGAACTCTGCGTCCTGCTGTGCTGGCGGGCTGAAAACTTCACTAAGTCCTTTTGAATCGAGTTGGTAAGGATGCTTGGCAATGTCCAATTGCCCACCTGCTTTTGCATCTGCTGGATCCAACGTCAAATCAGATAGTGCTACAGCCTCTACTTTTCGCCAGGTTTCACCCCACAAAAAAAAACGCTGAAGGTCAGGCAGCCAGTTTCCGTGTAAAGTCGCCATGGGGCAAAACGCTCGTACGAACAGCTAGATCTTAGAACAATATATCGGTAGAGATGACTTTGAACGTCACGCTTACAGGATCTTTTGCGACCCTGCTCTATACGGACTCAAACTTTTCGTAGGCGGCGACAATTCGCTGTACTAAAGAATGTCGCACCACATCAGCCTTGGTCAGCTCGCAGAATGCAATACCTTCAACCTTTGCCAAAATTTTAGTCGCCATCGCCAAACCCGAATCTTGATATCGGGGCAAATCGGTTTGAGTAACGTCACCCGTCACCACCATCCGCGAGCCAAAGCCTAGCCGGGTCAAGACCATTTTCATCTGCGCTGGCGTTGTGTTTTGGGCCTCGTCTAGAATCACATAGGCGTTGCTGAGCGTGCGCCCTCGCATGTAGGCCAAGGGAGCCACCTCAATTACGCCGCGCTCCATTAGATGAGGAATTCGCTCTGGATCTAGCAGCTCGTGCAGTGCGTCGTATAAAGGACGCAGGTAAGGATTGACCTTTTGCTGCAAGTCACCGGGCAAAAAGCCCAGATGTTCACCCGCTTCTACCGCTGGGCGCGTCAAAATCAGCCGCTCGTATTCTTCGTTCATCAGCGCCTTGACGGCGACCATAGCAGCTAAAAAGGTTTTGCCGGTTCCGGCTGGCCCCGTGCAAAAGGTTAAATCACTTTTGCGTAGAGCGTCTATGTACTGCTGCTGACGAAAGGTTTTGGCGCGAATAATCTGACCGCGACGGGTGCGAGCGACGACATCTTTTTGAATAGATTTCAGCTCGTCTTCGCGGTGAGTATCAAGGGCATGAATGGCCGTCATCACATCGGTAATGGCAATCGCCTGCCCCTGACTCCAAGTGGGCTCTAGCGTTTCTACAATTTGGCGAGTCCGCGCAACCTGATTTTCGCTGCCCCCAATGTTGAGTTCACTGCCTCGCAGTACAACAGTAGCCCCCGTCTGTTGGGCGATGCGCTTGATATTTTCTTCATGTGGGCCAGCGAGCGCGATCGCATTCTCCGCACTCATTAGGCCAAATTTATAGTGATTTCCCATGCAGTTGTTAAGTTTGCCTGGCCGTAGCGTTTATTCTGGCTTTGGTTTCTTTTTGGGCGGGGCGGGGTTGGTGCTTGCTCTTTGCGGTCTGCTGCGATCACCACTCGCCTCTCTGCGACCTCGGCCACCGCCGCCAGTCCGACCTCGGCTGTGAGTGCGATCGCCCCCTCTCTCCGAATGCTCCGAACGCTCTAGCTGTGGCTCGCCAAACACGCTCAGATTCACCGTCATATCCGAATGCTTTGCCGCCGCCGCCAGCACCGCCCGCATCGCCTTAATGTTGCGACCGCCTCGACCAAACACGCGACCTTTATCCTCATCCTCATCAAACGCAGCTCTGAGCCACATTTTCTTTCCGCCCGCTAAGTTCTCAATATGGAACTTGAGAGACTCCGGCTTATCTAAAAATGGGCTCATTAAGAAACGAGCTAACGCTTCAAAATTTGTCTGAGGAGTTGCGGATCGATCGGGAGTGCTCACAGGTGTCCACCTCTTGGATATCTTTAAGCAGCTATCTTTAAGCAGCGACCGGAAAGCAGCGCTACAGCTACTTTCGGCATCTGCGCTTTAGCCGCTTAGCTGCTCGTACACATTCGCTTTCTTCAGAATATGCTCAACGGTTTTAGTTGGCTGAGCCCCTTCTTTCAACCATTTCACAATAGCTGGCACATCCAGACGAGTTTCATCCGTTCTGGGGTTATAAAAGCCTACTTCTTCTAGCGGACGTCCATCGCGGCGATCTTGCGCGCGCATGGCGACAATACGGTAGCTAACTTCGCGCTTTTTGCCGAAGCGCTTGAGTCGAATCTTGATCATTGGGCAGTTCAGTCACGGCTGAGCCGAGCAAAATAGTTTTAGACGAGCGTTTAATCTTAGCACTCACTGAGAATCTGGGGCAAAGCATCTTGGCATCCAGGCGCTAAGCCGCAGATTTATCAGTTTTAAAGAGAGTAAAAATCTCCAAAAATGAGAGCAATGAAAAATGAGAGTGGTGCTTAATCTTCGTGATCTTCAAAGGGGTCGCCGAGCTGTTTGGACGGTGGCCCAAACGCTGTATAGACCGCATACAGGGTAAATGCGCCGACAATGGCAGCGACTGAAACAATAAGAACTGTTGCAGAATCTAGATTTTCCATAGGGTTTTTATCGTGATTTCCTTTATGATATTACAGAATATAAAGTAACTTTAGTCCCCTATCTCCCACATGGCACAGCGCACGAAGTTGGGTAACCTCCTACGGCCCTTGAATTCTGAGTACGGAAAAGTCACACCTGGTTGGGGCACAACCCCAGTAATGGGTGTATTCATGGTTCTTTTCTTCGTATTCCTGCTGATTATTCTTCAGCTTTACAACTCCTCCCTCATTATTAATAACGTTGATGTCGATTGGAGAAGTCTCGGCGGCTAGCACCTTTGACGTTTTCTAAAGCGACGCCATCATAGATTTAGACATAAAGGGTAGGTGCGGGTTGCGCCTACCCTTTATAATTTTCAAGGAACACTTTCTCAGCAGCATTGCCAGGTAAAAATGAACATCTTTGGAATTGGCCTGCCCGAGATGGGCCTGATCATGATTGTGGCTTTGCTGGTGTTTGGGCCGAAAAAGCTGCCCGAAATTGGTCGCAGTATGGGCAAAGCGCTGAAAGGCTTTCAAGATGCCTCCAAGGAATTTGAAACTGAGTTTAAAAAAGAAGCCGACCGCCTGGAAAAGTCAGTAGCCGAACCGATGAAGGCTACCCTCGAAAAGCCAAAGGCATTGGCTCCAGAAACTGACAAAGCAGCTACCGAAGCAACTGCCGAGGCCCCTACCGAAGCGATGGTTGCAGAGACGCCTGAGTCTGAAGCTTCTAGTCCAGAGGCTGGGCCCGAAGAAGCTGCTAAAGATATGACTGAAGAAGATAGCGAAACGGCAGCCGCTTAGGCTGAGCAGATCTTAAATTTTAGACTTGAGAAGAGAATGGTAGGGACGACGTCTGCGGATGAAATAGTGCTGCCGCGATTGATCGTAGGGCTGGGAAATCCAGGCGCTAAGTACGAGCGCACTCGCCATAACATTGGCTTTGAAGTGATTGACGCCTTAGCGAATAGCTATCCGGGACTGTCGCTATCAGAGAACAAGCGCTTTCAGGGTATTGCGGGTGAGTTTCGCAGTGAGGGCGATCGCACCCTCTTGCTCAAGCCCACCACCTATATGAACAAATCTGGCCAATCCGTCCGCGCCGTTTTGGACTGGTACAAGCTAGCGCCTACTGCCGTACTGGTTATCTATGACGATATGGACTTGCCCACTGGCAAATTACGACTGCGTCTATCGGGCGGAGCCGGTGGCCATAACGGCATGAAGTCGATTATTTCTCACTTAGGCACCCAAGAATTCCCCCGTCTGCGGCTGGGCATTGGCAGCACTGATAAAGGTGAGCAGCGAGATCAGGCCGTGGTTTCCCATGTGTTAGGCCGATTCGCTCCAGAAGATAGAAAAATTGTCGATGCCGTCATTCCAATGGCTGTCGATGCCATTGACCTGAGCTTGCGAAAAGGCGTTGAACGCTCAATGAATTTATATAACGGACGCGAAGTAGAGCTTTAGCAAGGGGTTTGACAAAGCTTTAAGAAGCTTTTGCCGATAAGTTTGGCTTCTGCTCGTAAAAGGGAATGCCTACCCGCCGAATGTGATCGACTGCGTCGAGGTTTTCGACCACGCTTCATTATGGATGGCCTGCATCGTGGCTTGCAACGCAACAAACAAATCAAAGACCTTTTCAGTGCTTTGAATGCAGAACCGCTACCGTCGTCACTGAGCGAGATGACTCATGATTCAACAAAGAAATGGGTGAGTGATCGCACCACTTCTGCTGGCGCTTCTTCTGGCACAAAATGCCCACAGGGCAAAGCCTGGCCGTAAACTTGAGCCGCATAGCCACGCCAAACGTTGAGAACATCGTAATTTTTCTCCATCGCACCTTTTGCGCCCCACAGCACCAGCAGCGGGCATTCAATCTTCTGTGCCAGGTCAGCGTCATCATGTGCTAAATCAATGCTGGCAGCGGCGCGGTAATCTTCGCAAGTGGCATGGATAATTTCGGGGCGGCGAAAGCAGCGGCTGTATTGGGCCAGAGCTTCAGCCGTAAAAGCCTGAGGATTTGCGCTCCACCGATTGAGCTTCGCCCTCAGATAATAGTCAGGGTCTTGGCCGATTAATCGCTCGGGAAAGCCATCGGGCTGAATCAAGAAAAACCAGTGCTCGTAAACAGTGGCCATTTGCTGATTGATAGTTTGAAAGATGTGGCGCGTGGGGACGATATCCAGGACGGCGGCGCGGCTGACCTGGCGCGGATGGTCGAGCAAAAGGCGGTGCAAAACTCGTCCGCCCCGGTCGTGACCAGCGGCTAAAAAAGTGTTGAAGCCAAGGGTAGCCATTAATGACACCAACTCTTGAGCGACGGTTCGTTTGGCATAGGTGAGGTGCTGTGGGTCTGATGGTGGGGCATCGCTATCGCCATAGCCGCGCATGTCTGGGCAAATGACGGTGAAATGCTGGGCCAAGGCAGGAGCGACCTTGTGCCACATGACGTGAGTTTGTGGATAGCCGTGTAGTAACAGTAAGGGGGGGCCGCTGCCGCCGATGCGCAGGTGAAGGGTGACGTCGGCTAGCTGAATTTTTTGAGGGGTGAAGTTTGGGAACATGTTGCTGGAGGCGTCGTTTCAAGACCACAGGTGGCGCTAGATCAAGTAAAACAGAGATAGCGATATTTGAGATTGAAGAGAGGTGGCGCAGTTGAGCATTCGACAAGGTGAGCTGGTCGGTCGCCAGGTGATGGCTTACGAGACCACGGAGGAAGTGGGCACGGTAGAGCATCTGTTGGTAGATGTGAAGCGATCGCAGGTAGTGGGCCTAGCCTGCAAAGTGCCTGGACTAATAGCGCGTCGGCAAAATTTAAGCTGGGATCAGCTCGTGAATGCTGGTCGCATAGCCGCAGGCTTAACGTCAGAAACTCGCCTGGTAGTGCTTTCTGAAGTATCTGCTGCGGCAGAATCACAAATGGCGTCGGCACAAGCAGTGACCGGGCTGGAAGTGTGGACAGATGGCGGTGACCATATTGGCCAACTGATTGACGTTTGCTTTGATAGTGAAACGGGCCAGGTGCAGACATACCTGTTTGCGCTACATCGTCATGAAATTGAGCCTGAAACTGAGCCAGAGATCGAGCCTGAAACTGAGCCAGAATTTGCAGACAGTAGAGCCGAAATAAAAACGGTCACTGCCTACAAAATTTCTCCTGACTCTATTATCAGCGCCGGACGTAAGCGCATGATGATTGCTGAAGAAGACGCCCAAAGAGCCCGCCCTTATGACCAGCCGCTCAGCTTAAACGAGGCGCAACTGATAGAGAGCAGGCGAAATGATTGGATACCAGAGCAGTTGCCAGAAGTGCCTGCGGATTTTGGTGAGCTGTTGCAGAAGGGACAGTCGTTTGCTGGAAAAATGACCGAGCGAGTCAGGCAAAGGGCCAGGCAGTTTACTGATGAGCGGTTGGCGAATCAAGACCTTGGAGAACCGGAACCGCTGCCAGATATTACAGAGCAGCTTCAGGCCAAGGCTGACAAGGCTAAACAACAGATGCAGCAGCGGTTCTATCAGGCGAAAGACCAGCTCGACCAAGGAATTGAAGACCGATTGGGCCATACGCCGCTGGGTAAATCCTTAGGCAAGTCTTTGAATAGATTTAAGCGACCCCAGGATACGGACAAGCCTGATTCTATTGATGTAGAAGCGTTTGAAGTTTGGGAAGATGATGATTGAAAGCGTCCCTTAGAATAGGCTTGACGCAAAACTAGCCTGTCAGAATCTGGACTACATAGTCAGCGCCACAATCTGCTCGAAGTCTTTGACGGCTTCAGTCGAGTTGCCCAAGCAAAAGTGAGCTAGGCAGCGGGTTGTGTAGAGTTCTTTGAGCTGGGAAGGTTCTAGCTGAAAGGTTTCTGAGCAGATGGCTATGTCGATGTCTTGAATTGCCTGGTCTAAGCGGTTCGATTTGAAGTGTAGAAAAGCGCGATCGCCATAAGCCACTCTATAGTCTGGTGAAAGCGCGATCGCCCGATCAAAATCACTCAGCGCCTGCTCGGTATTATCCAAAGCCAAGTGAGCTAGACCACGTTGATGATAGGCGTGAGCACTAGGGGTGAGTGCGATCGCACTCGTATAATCTGCGATCGCCGCCAACCACTGCCCCGCCTGTAGACGCACTTGAGCCCGATGCCGATAGCAAGCCGCATCGCTAAACAACAAACCCGACGTTTTATCGTAGTCAACCGCCGCCGCTGCAACCTCACTATCGAATATCACAATGGTGCGATTGGCCTGTATTTCTGGTGAATCTGGACTCAGAGCAACCGCCCGGTCAAAATCTACCTGCGCACTTGCCGTCTCGCCTAGCAAGTGCTGTAGATTGCCCCGATTGTTATAGGCTTCGGCAAACTGAAGGTTTAACCGAATTGCCTGGTCAAAATCAGCGCGCGCGGCATCGAAGCAATGGAGCTGAAAGTAAGCTACGCCTCGGTGATTGTAGGCTTCTGCGCAGGTGGGAATAGCCTCAATCGCGCGGGTAAGATCGGCTGCTGCGGCCTCTGCATCGTTATTTCGCAGCCAGGCAAACCCGCGCCACAGGTAGGCTTGGGCAAAGGTCGGATGAAGCGCTAGTGCTTGAGTGAAGTCGGCGATCGCACCCGTAAAATCATCCATATCCAACCGCACAAGGCCGCGACAGGCATAGCTTTGAGCCGAGCCACCCGAGCGCTCTACGCCGCAATCGAGATCGGCTAAAGCCAGCGGATAATTGCCCAAGTGACGATGGGCGTTGCCCCGGTGAATATAGGTTTGCGTGAGTCTAGCAGGCACATGAGGCGAGGTAGCCGCCATTTGGATCACTTGCGTAAAGTCGGCTACCGCCAGGCCATAGCGCTTGACGCTGCACAAGGCGCAACCTCGGTGATAGTGACTTTTGGCAATCACCATGACCTGATCGGTGCGGTCTTGAACCGCTTGCTGAATGGCCTGGGTAAACAGCGCGATCGCCCGCTCGAACTCCTGAATACGGGCAAGCTTGATCCCTTTTCGCAAAAATCCTTGGGCCTCAGATACAAACTGAGCAGACGGATGGCTCAACGGATCTGCTGTAAAGTCAGCCGTCATGAATGGGTCTCTAAACTGTTAACGGTTGAAACTGATTTGAAACTGACAGGGGTAGATGGCATTACCTTACGGGAAGATCCTGGCGACCTCAACCGTATTTCTATGTTTTGGAGCTAAGTTTTGCGTGGTATATGAAAAATAATGACAGCGATGCATTCAGGCTCAGAGTGAGAGGATATTTATAGACAAAGATTTTTTGAAGGTGACTACTGTGGGGAACGTTCGCCAGACTATCAGGCAGACTAATGGCCTTTTTGCCGACGATGTGTTTACCAGGCCAGCAGATGGCAGCACGCTAAGCTGTTCGATTTTGGTGGCAGGGGGCTCTACCGCCGCCTACTCGGCAACGCTGGCTGCCCTGAGAATGAATTTGGATGTGTGTCTGGTACAGCCGCAAAAGGTCGTGGGCGGACAGTTCACGGCTCAGGCGTTGCCTGCTTCAGATGATGGGGATTTGCTGAGGCAAAGAGCAAGCTTCAGCACGGTAGATGGCGAAGAATTTGCCATTTCTAAAAGTCAGCGGGCGTTTCGCGTGCGGCAGCGGCAGTTGCAGCCGGTGGGGGGCCTGGCTCGGCAAAACCCCGGTGGGGCCTGGGTTTGTGAAATGACGACGACGCCTGTAGTTAGCGCGATCGCCCTCAACGAGCCCCTGATTCCCTATCTGCAAAACGGCAAGCTAAGGCTGATTCCTGATAGCGACCCGATTGAGGTGCTGATGAGCCAGCGCGAGGATGAAAGGCCAGTGGTAACGGGTGTGGCTTTTGTCGATCGAACCACTGGCCATCGCTTCCGAGTGACTGCCCCGGTCACCCTAGAAGCCACAGACTTTGGCGATTTGCTAGAGCTGGCCAATTTACCGTCACGGATTGGGCAAGAGTCGCGCAATGACACGGGCGAAGCGATTCTCCGCGACTATGCGATTCCGGCCTGTCAACAGTCATTTACCTTCAACGTGATTGTAGAAAGAGTCGCACCCGGCAGCGGCAAAGCGATCGCCCCGCCTAATGGCTATGACAAGCAGCCCTGGCTGAATGCCTACGAGTTTACCGGTGACTACTGGCTAAAGCAGAGCAGCGGCTGGCAGCGCCGACATTTTTTTGAGCCCTTCGGCATTTTTCGCTATCGCCGGTTGTTTCGGCAGGCCATCAACGAAAAGGTCGTGAGCATTGGCGATGTCACCGCGATTAACTGGGGCACCTCGCCGCACCCCGAAAAGGTCGAATGCTGCGGCAATGATTTTCGCCGGGGCTATGTCATTGGCGTCAGCCGACAGGAGCGGCAGGTGTTGATTCAACGGGCACGCGATCGCGCCAAAGCCTACCTCTATTACCTGCAAACCCACGGCGTCGCCGACCTCAAGCCCCGGCCCGATCTCACCTGGAGCGCCGATGGCATTGGCCTAGAGCCCTACATCCGCGAAGCCCGCCGGGGCATTGCCGTCACCACCATCCGCCATGAGGACGTCGCCGAAAGCTTTTTCCCCAATCAGGCCCGCGCCCGCTGCTTTAATGACAGCCTGGGTATTGGCCAATATCACTATCTAGATTTGCACGGCAATTTAGTCGAAGGTCACATTACGCCAAAGGGTAAAGACGTGATGGCGTTGCCGTTTTCGTTGCCCGCGCGATCGCTCATCCCCATGACCGCCGACGGCCTAGTGCTTTCTGCCAAAAGCATTGGTACCACCCACATCACCAACGCCGCCTACCGAATGCACCCAATGGAATGGGCCATCGGCGAAGCTAGCAGTTTTCTCGCCGTATTCGCTGCCTGGACAGGCGAAAGCCCTCGCCGCATCGTTGAATCATTGCCCCTGCTGCGAAAGCTTCAGGGATTCGTCACCCGCAACGGCATCCCCATTTTTTGGTTTGACGATGTGCCCCACGACGATCTTGACTTCGAGCCCATTCAAGTGATGGCCGCTTCTGGCATCATTCGCAGTGAAAATGACAACAATCTGCATTTTCGCCCTTACGCCAATGTTTCTAGAGCCGTCGTCGCCACTGCGCTTGTCAGCTTACTAGAGCTAGAAAAAATTACTCCTACGCGGCCCACGTTTCGCGATGTATTGCCCGGTGAACATTGGGCCTACAGCAATATCGAGACCCTCCACGCACAAGGGATGATCGCTGGCGTTGGCAGCGGTCGATTTTCGCCAGACACAATGATTACGCGGCAGCAGCTTTCCTTTTTAATCAAGGCATCTGTCCCCGCAGCGCATGGCAAAGCGTTTGCCAATCTGCCGCAAGACAAAACCCCGCTCGCTCGCCGTGAGCTGTCCAGAGCGTTTTACGAGTTGCTCAAGCATCGGCTAGATATCTAACTATTATTTCTTGACCGCTTTTTATCAGAGATCCCACGGCCTTTGATGCCATCACCCAGCCTGCAAGGATTTCTTCCTTTACAAGCAGAGATTTAGTTTCGGCAATCCGTACAGATACTCAAAATAAAAGCGTTTGGCCCCCATGGTCGCTGTTCCATAAGTTACAATTGATTAAGCTTTATTTCAGTGGCGTAAACTCGTCCTTTCTTTCTTCACCCGATCCTCATGAGCCTTCCTATTCGCAACGTCGCTATCATTGCCCACGTAGACCACGGCAAAACCACCCTCGTAGACTCCCTGCTAGAGCAGTCCGGGATTTTCCGTGACAACGAAGCCGTCCCTACTTGTGTGCTCGACTCAAACGACCTGGAACGGGAGCGAGGGATCACCATCCTCTCTAAAAATACGGCGGTTCACTACAAAGATACGCTGGTGAATATTGTCGATACGCCGGGTCACGCGGACTTCGGTGGCGAAGTCGAGCGCGTGCTGGGCATGGTAGACGGCTGCTTGCTGATTGTCGATGCCAACGAAGGGCCAATGCCACAGACTCGTTTTGTGCTGAAAAAAGCCCTAGAAAAAGGGTTGCGTCCGATTGTTGTGGTCAACAAAATCGACCGGCCTCGGGCCGACCCCCACACTGCGGTGGACAAGGTTCTAGATTTGTTTCTTGAGCTGGGCGCAGATGACGATCAGTGTGACTTTCCTTACCTGTTTGCGTCGGGCCTAGCGGGCTTTGCCAAAGAGAAAATGGAAGATGAAGACAAAGACATGAAGCCTTTGTTTGAGGCCGTTTTGCATCATGTCTCGCCGCCGATTGGCGATCCTGATAAGCCTTTGCAGCTTCAGGTAACCACGCTTGACTACTCCGATTATTTAGGCCGAATTGTCATCGGCAAGGTGCATAACGGTACGATTCGCCAGGGCGAGCAGACGGCGCTGGTGAAGGAAGACGGTTCTATCGTAAAAGGCAAAATCACGAAGCTAATGGGCTTTGAAGGGCTCTCACGCATCGATATCAAAGAAGCGACTGCTGGTAATCTAGTCGCTGTGGCGGGCTTTGCCGATGCGAACATCGGTGAGACTATCACCAGTGCGACTGACCCTCAGGCACTGCCGCTGATTAAGGTGGATGAGCCAACGTTGCAAATGACGTTTGCGGTGAATGATTCGCCGTTTGCGGGGCAAGAGGGTGATTTTGTGACCTCTCGGCAGTTGCGCGATCGCCTCATGCGCGAACTCGAAACTAACGTTGCTCTGCGGGTTGAAGAAACCGACTCACCCGATCGCTTTGCTGTCTCTGGCCGGGGTGAACTGCACCTAGGCATTTTGATCGAGACCATGCGCCGTGAAGGCTACGAGTTTCAGGTTTCTCAGCCACAGGTAATTTACCGCGAAGTCAACGGTACGCCCTGCGAACCTTTTGAGCAGTTGGTGCTAGATGTGCCCGAAGATGCTGTTGGTGGCTGTATGGAACGCTTGGGCACTCGTAAAGGCGAGATGCAAGACATGATGGTCTCTGGCGATGGCCGCGCTCAGCTTGAATTTGTCGTGCCCGCCCGTGGCCTGATTGGCTTCCGAGGTGAGTTTATGCGAGCCACTCGCGGGGCTGGCATCATGAACCACAGCTTTTTAGAATATCGCCCTATGTCTGGCGAGATTGACACGCGCCGTAACGGTGTGCTGATTTCCTTTGAAGAAGGCACAGCGACCTTCTATGCGCTGAAGAACGCTGAAGATCGCGGTACGTTCTTTATTGAGCCGGGTACGAAGGTGTACAAGGGCATGGTAGTGGGTGAAAACAATCGTCCGCAGGATTTGGAGCTGAATATTTGCAAGGCCAAGCAGCTTACCAACCACCGGGCGGCTTCTGGCGATGAGCTTGTACAATTGCAATCTCCCATGGAAATGGGCCTGGAGCGAGCGCTAGAATATATCGGCCCCGATGAGATGGTAGAGGTGACGCCCGAGTCAATCCGGCTGCGGAAGGTGAGTAAAAAAAAGCTCGCTAAACGGTAGTCTCTAGCGTCTGTTTCAACTGCAAGTATCCAGAAGTGCGATCGCCAAAGGCACTTCTGGATATTTTGTTATTGAGAGGATGCGATCTATCAATACGAGGTCGGTGATATGGATCTTTTTGAGCAGCGCCAGCAAGCCTTGACTGAATCGGAAGCGCCTCTGGCAGCCAGGATGAGGCCGCGATCGCTAGACGAATTTATCGGTCAAGAGGCCATTATCGGCCCTGGTCGCCTGCTGCGCCGTGCCATTCAAGCCGACCAGCTCTCTTCCCTAATTTTTTACGGCCCGCCCGGCACCGGCAAAACCACACTCGCGCGGGTGATTGCAAACACTACGCAAGCGCAATTTGTCGCCATCAATGCGGTACTTGGCGGCGTCAAAGATATTCGCAATGCCATCGAACTGGCTCAAACCCACCGGGGGCAATCTGGCCAGCGCACTATTTTATTTGTCGATGAAGTCCACCGATTCAACAAAGCTCAGCAAGATGCCCTACTGCCCTGGGTCGAAAACGGCACGGTAATTTTAATTGGCGCAACCACCGAAAATCCTTACTTTGAAGTCAACAAAGCGCTGGTCAGCCGCTCTCGCATTTTTCAGCTCAAATCTCTTGAATCCAACGATCTAGCCGCCATTCTTCAGCAGGCCATCGATGATTCAACGCGGGGCTATGGTCAGCGCTCAATCGTGATAGATGGTGACGCCCGCGAACATTTGGTGAATGTAGCCAATGGCGACGCGCGCACGGTGCTAAACGCGCTGGAGCTTGCCGTAGAAACCACGCCTGCCGATAGCGAAGGCACGATTCACGTTACCTTGCCGATAGCGGAAGATTCCATCCAGCAGCGAGCCGTTCTGTACGACAAGGAAGGCGACGCTCACTTCGACATCATCAGCGCCTTCATCAAAAGCGTGCGCGGCTCCGATCCGGATGCGGCGCTGTATTGGCTAGCGCGAATGGTGTATGCCGGAGAAGATCCGCGCTACATTTTTCGACGGCTGGTGATTCTGGCAGGTGAAGATGTGGGGATGGCCGATCCGAATGCGGTCGTGGTCGTCACTGGCTGCGCTGCCGCTTTTGATCGTGTGGGGATGCCAGAAGGGCGCTATCCGCTCGCCCAGGCCACGCTATATTTGGCGACCGCTCCCAAAAGCAATAGCGTCATGGCTTTTTTTGATGCGCTAGCAGCGGTGAAACAAGAGCGCGAAGACGATGTACCCAATGCCATGCGGGATGCCACCCGAGATAAAGAAGGGTTTGGCCACGGGGCGGGATATTTATACCCTCATGCATACCGCGATCACTGGGTGGCGCAGCAGTATCTGCCCGGCAGTTTGCAGGGGCAAGTGTTTTATCAACCTTCAAATCAGGGCTATGAGGGGGAAATTCAGGTGCAGGTGGCCCGCCGCCGAGAAGCGCAGCTAGCGGCACTGGTTGAGAGTAATGCCGAGCGCTCCCTTCCTGAAGCGCTGACGGCTGGCCCGGTTGACCAACAGCAGGATCGTTGGTTGCAGCGGGCGACGGGCGTTTTGGGAGAGCAGCTTGGCGAGGTGCGCGATCGCCTCTTTCAAACCCTCAATCCCCAACGCCATCACACCCTCTTTGATCTCAATGCCAGCACGGGCCTGCTCACCTGGGAAGCCATCCGCCGCGTGCCAGAAGGTGGCGTTTATAGCTGCGTGCATAAGCAAAAAGACTACGCCGCTCTGGTAGAACAATCAGCGATGCTCAGCGAATTGAGCCGACCGGTTGTTGTAAAGGTCAAATCTTCAAACTGGATAGCGGCATTGAAAAAAGGTGAGAGAGATTCTTTAACGCCTCTTGTCTTCGATAGTATTGTGGGCCGAAACGCTTTGATGGCAGTTGATGACAAGTTAGCCGCGATTAAACAGCTACATCAATTACTGAGTGCTAATGGCGCGATCGCCCTGGCAGAATCTGTACCGGCTCGCGCTCAGCGGCTGTCGCAGTTGTTGGACTCAACGCGAATTTCACCGGGTTTATTTGAACAGCTTTGCGAGGCCGAAGCGCATTTGTTCAACAACCCCGAAGACACGATGGTCAATTGGGATGTGGCTGATTTGCAGCGTAATTTTGAGACGGTAGGGCTGAGGTGCGAAATTGAGGTTGAGCGGTTTCACACTCAGGTAACGATAAGTGAGACGCAGTTAAACAGGTGGCTAGGGGCGGGCGGGAAGTATGGCGATCGCCTCAAAGCTCAGGGCATTTGCGAGGCGGATAGGGATAGTTTGCGATCGCACTTCACCCAGCAGCTCAAAAACCAAACCGTCACCTGGCAGCGCAGTATCGCCTTCATTAGCGCCATAAATTCAGCGCCATAAATGTACAGACTCAATAACTTGCCGCCACATTCCGACATATTTAGCAACATCCCTTAAGCCGTTTGTCCGGCAACTCTGAAGGAAAAGTGTAAATACTTGCATTTTCTATTTTTATCCCTATAAATAATGAGAAGTAAAGGCAAACCTATTTGCCTTATTTTGCAAACCCCACACATTACTAAATAATTGCTTATGGCTGCTTTAAAAGTTGGTATCAATGGATTTGGCCGTATTGGTCGGCTGGTCTTTCGCGCGGCAATTAACAACAGCAATATTGAATTTGTCGGCATCAACGACCTCGTTACGCCCGAAACGCTGGCCTACCTGCTCAAATACGACTCTACCCATGGCACCTTCTCTGGCAGCGTAGAAGCTCGTGACAATGGCATTGTTGTGAATGGCAAATTCATTCCCTGCACCGCTATTCGCAACCCCGCTGAATTGCCCTGGGGCGATTTAGGAGCTGACTATGTCATTGAGGCCACGGGTCGCTTTCTGACTCACGATGCGGCAAAGTTCCATTTAGACGCCGGAGCCAAGCGGGTGGTGCTCTCTGCGCCGACCAAAAGCCCGGATGAAATTCGGACGTTCTTAGTTGGGGTCAATCACGAGACGTTTGATCCGGCGAGCGATCGCATCGTCTCCAACGCAAGCTGCACCACCAACTGTCTCGCCCCCATCGCCAAAGTCATCAACGATAACTTTGGCCTTGCCGAAGGCTTAATGACCACTATCCACGCAGCCACCGCCACCCAGCCCACCGTCGATAGCCCCTGCAACAAGGACTTGCGCAGCGGTCGCGGCGCGGGTCAAAACCTGATTCCAGCCTCCACCGGCGCAGCCAAAGCCGTCACCCTGGTACTGCCAGAACTTGCGGGCAAGCTCACCGGCATGGCCGTACGAGTGCCGACACCTGACGTTTCTTTAGTAGATCTCACCTTTCGCACCGAAAAAGCCACTAGCTACGACGAAATCTGCGCTGTAATGTTGGCAGCTTCGCAAAACAGCCTGCGTGGTGTGCTGGGCTACACCGACCAGCCCCTGGTCTCCTCCGACTTCACCGGCGATCCTCGCTCTAGCGTCTTCGATGCCAAAGCCGGAATGGCGCTAAACGATCGCTTCTTCAAAGTGCTGGCCTGGTACGACAATGAGTGGGGCTATTCCAACCGGGTAATGGATTTGATGCTGTACATGGCCCAGGCCGAAGGCATTCTCTCTAACGTTGCAGCGCCTGCGCTCGCAACCGCATAGTTTATGTGAGTTTAACAATATTAAAAGCCCGTGGATGCTCTTGATTAATCGAGACTGACCACGGGCTTTTTTAATGACTCTTGCCTAGTCTTGGACGTATTCCGTTCCTTCAATTAAAGCAATCTCTGCTCGAACAAACTCGCGGCCCAGGTAAGCCGCATGATCTAAATAGCTGATTGGGCAGGGGTTCTCTTTGTCTTCAAATATTTTCATGCACAGTTCTTTGGCTGTGCGGGCGGTATAAACGGTTGTCTCCTGCCTGACGTTTTTGCCGCGTACGGGCAAAGGTTTGCCGGTTTCAGGATCGCAGGCCAGTCCTTTGTCGTTGATGGTGTTAGTGAAGTGCTTGGCACATATCAGGGCGGCATCGCGATCGACATAAATCAAAAAGTAGCCGTTTGGATCTAGCTCGATGTATCGCTTCGAGAGTTTGTCATCTAGGGCGGCTAATGCTTGCGCAGTGGCCTTTGCGCTAATAGGGGTCGCTGTCGTCATACCCATGAACCGTTAATGCTGCGGTTCACTATTCTATCGCGGGGTGGCGGGGCAAACGGCTGCTTTTGTTAAACCTTATAGATATAGCGAGCGTACGGATGCATTCGTACGCTCGCGCGCCACTTAGCCCGCAGTGTGTAATGATTTTAGCGATTACTAATGTAGTAAGCTAAGTGGCCAAAGCTATAGCAGGCTATTGAAGATACTGATGCGTTCCTGAGCCTTGATGTTCTACTGCTCGACCAAAGGAATCTCCGAAAGATCCTTGATCGGTAAATCATTGTTGATCTCTTCGATTTGAAACGCTTCGGCTTCGTTGATGCGGCCAATGTAGTTACCTAAAATTTGACCCAGCTCAGGCGAATAGAATTTATGCAGGCTATAGTTTGGCGTCGCCGGGAAGCCGCGTCGCTTTTTGTGCCGTCCGCCTGCGCCGGGGTCAAAGGTTTTGATGCCGTGGGCGATCGCCCATTCAATCGGTTCGTAATAGCAGGCGCTAAAGTGCAGGTTGTTGTATTCCTCAAACGAGCCCCAGTAGCGACCATAGAGGCGATCGCCTTTGGTCAGGCAAAAGGACATGCCAACCGGATCGGGGCTGTCTGCGGTGTAGGCGGCAAAAACAACGACGCGATCGTCGCGCCACACCTCATGCAGTTGCTTAAAGAACTTCTGCTTCAGGTACTTACTGCCCCACCAGCCAAACTTGTCGCAGGTATCGCTATAAAAGTCATACACTTTCAGGCACATTTCAGGCGTCAGGCTCCGGCCCGTATGTACTTTAAAGTGAATGCCTGCCTTGGCGACTGACTTGCGTTCGCGCTTGATATTGCGCCGCTGGTTGGCGTTAAACTGCGCCAGATAGTCGTCAAAGGTCTGAAAATCTCGGTTTTGCCAGACGTAGCTGTGGTGTAGCCACTTGTGAAAACCGAATGATTCCATGCGCGATCGCCACTGCGGATCGACATAGAGAAAATTGCAGCCCGAAATCTGATTTTTTACGCAAAAGTCATCAATCACCGCCACCATCATCTTCGTGACTTCGGTTTCATCTTCGGTCGGCGC
Organism: Phormidesmis sp.; assembly: GCA_049791095.1. GTDB lineage: Bacteria > Cyanobacteriota > Cyanobacteriia > Phormidesmidales > Phormidesmidaceae > Phormidesmis. Next base: position 9,455 of record JBAQZP010000040.1, on the reverse strand, counting down.
AATCAAAAAGCGATAGCCTTCTGCGGGCGTAAAGGGCGACATGCCCAATAGCTTTGGGTAATAGCTGACGCCCAGGCGTTCGGACAGCTCCGCCCACTGATGGTCAAACACAAACTCACCGTAGCTATGCCCCTTCAAGTACAGCGGCGCAGCGGCGACCAACACATCCTCTCGCCACAGGGTCAAATGATTCGGCAGCCAACCTGTCTTTGGCCCGGTGCTGCCAGAGGTCTCCATATTGTTTAGCCAGGCCCATTCAAAGGCGGGCGTCGGCAGCGGCATCGCCATTGCGTCCCACTGGGCGGCAGGAATATCTGCAAGACGGCTCATCCAACGGGCGGTGTACTGCACTGAAGGTATTGACACAGGCAAATCTGGCGATATGGGACTTGTCTATAGGGTAATAGAAGTTTTGAAAGGTTGCAGGGTGGTCGCTGAGGGGAGCGTTTGGCTTTGGGTGCGATCGCCCAAATTCACGTGGAAATCGCCAGTATTTTGACGGCCAGGTGTTAATTGCTACTTCTAATCCTTTGTTAATAGCGCTCTCAACGCTGCATAGAGTGAGTTATCGTTAAATCAAGTATTTTTTGTTTCTGGTACTAAAAGCTTGGCTTTAGAGATTTTGCTAGCGCTGATTGTCGGAGCATCGGTTCAGTCGGTGCCCTCGTCGAGTCTGGTGGCGGCTAGCATCACCACCGTTGGCGGTGGCATTTTGTCTAATCGGGCAGATGCTGCTTTTTTGTGGGGCTGCCAGTCTTTGCTAGCAGTGCTGGGCCAGCCAACCAATGTGCCGATGCATGAGGTGCTCAGAAAAGCGCTGCATTTATCTTATTTGCAGGCTTTAAGGAGTGTTTGCTCGGAGTGTAAGGCCGATTTGGTGGGTGAGTTTGGCACCAAGTATCGTTTGCTCCCAACCTATCCGCCTGAGATTAAAAAGGATATTCGTTGGTTAGAGAACCAGCTAAAGAAGATTGCGGCAGAGATTCGAGCGATTGAAAAGGGCGATTTGGCGACTGTGCCCGACATTTCTTTGCAGGCGATCGCATCCCTAGAAGCGCAGGCCACCCAAAAACCGGCAGATAAGGATCAAAGTGCCCGGAAGCGGGCGGCGCGATCGCTGATTGAATCGGCGGCCAAACCGGATGCGATCGCCCTCTATAGCCAAAAGCTGCATCAGACAGAAACCGGGCTCTTTCAGCGGATCTGTGGCTTTTTTGCCCAGCAGCTAGCAAAAGATTCAGCGCTTCAGGCATTTTTTGAAACGCAGCTTTTAATTCAAATCAACAGCGGCCTGAGTGACCAAAAAATTACGCTAGAGAGTATGCAGCAAACGCTGGACGATCTCTCACAGATTGTGCCGCAGCAGATGAATGAGGCGCTGTCGAAGCTGGAATCGATTGAGGTGGGGCAGGCGACTATTGCCGAACGTACGGACAGTATTTTGGAACTAAGTCAGGAGATTAGAAACCTGATTGTGGTGCCTGGTGGCGAGGGTTTGTTGGGGCAAGGGGGACGAGGGCAGGGGGGAGAGGGTGCGATCGCCGCTAGCGTTGCCGAGGGCGAGCCGATTGTGCCTAATCCGTTTGGCCCTTTAGGGGGGCGGATTGATTCGCCAGAGAAGTTTTTTGGACAAGAGCCGCTGCTGAAGAGCATTTTTGAAAGGCTCAATAGCGGCAGTAGTGTGGCTTTGATTGGCGGGCGCGAGATGGGCAAATCGTCTTTGCTAAAGGCGGTGCAGTATCGGGCAAAAGATATGCTGCAAGATAATCGCCAGCCGATATATATAGACTTAAAGCAGGTAGAAAACGAAGCCGACTTTTACTTTTTGCTGTGTGATGAAATCGGTATCGAAGAAGCCAGGGGGGCGCGGTTGGCAAGGGCATTGCGGCCAAAGCGGCTTTTGCTGCTGATAGATGAATTGGAGAAAATGACCTGGGATGGCTTTACCAGTCAGGTGCGCGGACAGTTGCGCGGCTTGGCAGAAGGCAGAGATGCTCCGCTGCGGCTGGTGATGGCGGCAACCAAATCGTTAGACCAACTGTTTCCAGATAGCGTAGAGGGTAATATGGTCTCTCCTTTTTCGGGCATTTGTATAGAAGAAAGGGTGGGCCTTTGGCGTGATGAGGTGGTGCGTGAGTTTGTTTGCGATCGCCTATCCCAAACCCCCATAAAATTCTCCGAAGCAGACATCCAAGAAATTATTCAAAAAAGCCAAGGGCAACCCAGAGAAATCGTCAAACTTGCTTACCGGTACTACGGGCTTTACCAAGGACTAAAGCAATGACAACCCATGAAGTTCCACAGCTAAACCTAGCACCCAAACGCCGCAAGCCACTCTCCCTCTGGAACCCATTAGATTATCTACAACTCTTATACTGGGTATTCTTTTTTCCACAGGCATTAAAGTGGTATGTAAAAACCTTCGGAGAAGAACAAGAACTGAGTGGCTGTAGAACTTGGTCAGAACGTAGGCAATGGTGGAAGGACTCTCCTAGACAGCGAAAGTTCTTGTTACAAGGACTATTAACAATAGCATTAGTCTGTCTCTCAATAGGTCTTGCTCTTAACTACCTCAATATATCTAAAAATGTAGTTGGGATTCTGATGAGTGTGCTATCTAGCATTGCCATTGGTATTGTTCTAGCTTCTATTGGAGGTGTTGCCCAAGGAGTTGGATCTGGAATTGCAATTTGTGCAGGGATCAACATCGCAGGTCTTGCTTTTCTATTCACAGATGGCGTTGCTTTCAAACTTAGTATTGACTATAGTGCAGCATCTGTAGAATCCGGGGGGGTATGGGGCATAGGTATAGGTTTGGCATTTGGCCTCGCAATGAATTTCTTCGAGGATAGCTTTTCGAGAACCGGTTACAGGCTCATCAGACTAAGTTTGTGGTTCGCTTTTGCTATGAGCATTCTGTATGGTGTTTTTACCTTCGTTATACTTATCCCTGATATTTCGACGAGCATCTATACTGCGTCTGACAACCTTATATCAAACATTAGAATAATTATTGGAACAGTTATTGGAATGGTTGTTGGAATAAGCTTCACGTCAGTTGTTGGAGGACTAAGACCGGAGATATGGCTCACTTCCTCTACAATGCGCTTTTTTTCTCGTCAACACTCAAAAAATGCATTTGCTCACGTATCAACTATTCCACTCTTCCGACTATCTCAACAAATATCTTGTTGGCTACGCTACGATTGGAAGGCGACAGTTAGTAATATCAATGAGTTGCTAGCCTATACGCAGCAATTTACTGTTATCAGTAAAACAGTTAGAAGAGAACTTGCGGCGTTACCAGATGATGTGCTTTTGTTGAGAGTATCCCAGCTAGCTGAAAACCCATTTGATTGGAATTTTGTTCGATATCTATCCGCGTCATTGCCGAATAGTTTTGAAAGCCAGATAACAGATGTAAAATCCCTGTTGTCATACTTCCTAAAGCGCCGATTCCAAGTACAATCTGATACGGGTATGCGGCTTGATACTTCCACCCGAGCGGCAGCAGCAGGATTTTGGTATTTGTATCGCAGCCAACCGAATAAGGCCGCTGAAGCATTTTCTCGTTTGCGGCACTTACCTCATGGTAAAGAAATGGAGCAGCTTGCAGCGTGTCTAGACCTAGCACTCATCGCCGAGAACCCGAGCGATAGCGCCCTGGTATCTGGGCTTAGTCTTCCAACCTCTCCCTTACTCCGTGCTGATACTTGGCCAGCAGTTTCTCGCCTTCGCAGTGTCGTAGACGACGCCCAAATTATCAATCAAAGTTATTCGCGCCCTGCTCGCTCTCTCGCCTTAAATAGAGCATTAGGCAAGCTCACAGAAATTCAGCATAAATCACACCTTATTCCTCAAGCCGAAAGAAATTTGATCGTTACGATTACGGAATCTTGGCAAGCGAAGTTACTGGCGATCGCCACAGATGTCGGAGAGATTCCCCACACGCAGCCTGTCCATAACCCATACGTAGCGGGCGATCCCGTTGAAGGAGATCTGTTTGTTGGTCGCGCAGAAATTATCAAGCAGCTCGAAGAACTTTGGCTCATGAGCAATCAGCTTCAGTCTGTTGTGCTCTACGGCCATCGCCGCATGGGCAAAACCTCCATCCTCAAAAATCTCTCTCACTATCTAGGCAACAATATCAAAGTTGTCTATGTCAACTTGCAAAACCTGGGCGAAGTCTCAGAAGGCACGGGCGAAGTTTTGATCGCCCTAAGCGATGCAATCGGTCAAAAGCTCTCAATTTCACCACCCGATGACGAAACCTTACTGCGACTGCCAGAAATCACCTTTAGACGATTCGTTCAAACCATCAACCAAAAACTAAAAGACAATCAAGGAATAATTATCGCCCTAGACGAGTTTGAAAAAATTGAAGAACTCATCCTCGCCAAAAAGCTCAGCCCCGACTTTCTTGGTTACCTGCGCGGCCTGCTACAACAGCACCCCAAAATCGCCTTCGCCTTCGCTGGTCTCCACACTCTCGAAGAAATGACCGAAGACTTCTTCAATCCCTTTTTCGCCAGTATTCTTCCCATCCGCATCGGCTTCTTCTCCATCGGCGAAACCCGCCAGCTCCTCGCCAACCCCGCCGAAGACTTCACCCTCGACTACACCCCCAAAACCCTCAACGAAATCTATCGCCTCACCGCTGGACAGCCCTACCTCATCCAGCTCGTTGGCTTTCAGCTCGTGCGCCACTACAACCATCAAGTCTTTGACCAAGGCCAAGACCGAAAACCCATCTTCACCCCCGACGACCTCACAGCCGTCATTCATCAAAGCGACTTCTTCGCCAAAGGCCGCTACTACTTCACCGGCGTCTGGAACCAAGCCGCCCAAGATGCCACCGGTCAGCAGGCGATTCTGAAAATTTTGGCTAAAAAAGATGAAGGACAAAGCCCGTCAGACATTCGTCGCAAGAGCAATCTTTCTTCAAGGGAAATTGAGCAGGCCCTTAAAACGCTGCGACGCCATGACGTTGTGAAAAAGGATGACGATAAGTGGACAATTATTGTCCCTCTATTTCGTCAGTGGGTATTAAAACTTTAAGCAAGGGATTCTAGGTTTTCGATTCCAAAAACTGCTCAGCGCCTCGATACAAAAACGCGATTGGGCAACCAAACTCAATACTCATAAGTTCAATAAAGTCATTAGTTTTGTACGTTTGAGTCACCCACAACTCGCCCTTCCTCAAGTATCGCTCCACTAACATCTGCCTTTGATGCACTAGCACATACTCTTCTAGCTCTGGAATGGTCTTGTAATCGGCAAACTTATCACCGCGATCAAAAGCTTCAGTCGAATCTGAAAGGATCTCGATGATCAATTTAGGATGTTCAATAAAGTCATTATCAACAAACTGATCGCTTTTATCGCAAGTCACAACCAGATCAGGATAGTAGTAGTCTTCTCCCTCCAGCACTTTCACTTTCATATCTGCGACATAAAACTCGCAGCCACTATCGCTGCTGCCAAAGTGGTTAAACAACAGTCCAGATAAATTCTTCATGATCGTCACATGGGGCTTTTTCGCCCCTGCCATAGCAATTACCAGCCCTTGCCGGTACTCATGCTTCACAGTCGGACTCCTACGCTCAAACTGCAAATATTCTTCCGGCGTAAAGTATGGGCCTTGGCTTTTACTAGCAATCATAGGTTCAAACCTTTTCAAAAGTTTTTACTAGCCACTGTGCGATCGCCCCATCATTTTCGCTTTGCGATCGCCGCAAAGCCTCCTCAACCAAATCCATCTCCAATCCCGGCAGCACCCCAGAAGTCCGAATCTGACCACTGCGCTCATCCTCTATATCAAAAGCAACCACTTTCTTTCCCTCCACATCGACGACCCAATACTCACTGATGCCAGCACGCTCGTACAGTATTCGTTTAATGCCTAAGTCATCACTGAGTGAGGATGCTCCAACTTCAACGACTAGGCTCGGCGACCCACACAAATCTATGATTACAGGTGAGTTGTTCTGAGGCGGCAAATACTTTGCCCCCGCACCGACATAGAAAGCGGCATCAGGCTGAAACTCTTTAAGACCTGTTTTCTGAAAACTTGCATTGATATAGCTAGTAATGTCTATACCTTTAGCTGCCACAAAGAAAGTGATTACATTCCAAATAACGCCATTCTGCCGGGCGTGCCCTACACCGAGTGATGGCATCTCAATCCTCATAGAACCTGAGTCAAAGTAAGCTTTGCAGTTTACGTAAGCCGGCTCATAGGCAGCAGTTACAAACTCATCCCAGGTTGCCTTCACCCAGGTATCCGTCAAAATTCGCTGTGAAGAAGAGACAACCACGAGCTAAATCCAATGAATGATGTTTGACTATATGTGCAGAGTGACTTCATTTTGCTTTTATTACTTTAGTAAGCTTCTTCATCCACCAAACGCCTTACGTAGAGAAGCTAATCTACCTAAGCCCCTAATCCTACAGACCGTCGGCCTATAATGATTAGTCTCTTTGTTCGCCTGCTCTCTTTCAAAAGTTTTGAACCATTCCACACCGGCAACCCAATCAGTCAGCTTTAGGTTGTCCAACTGGCTATTAATTTCTCTCGTAACTAAGTCTCTCTTTAAAAGCGGTATGCCGTTCGGTTCCGTAGTAAACCTGTCGATAGGAACGGCTGCCTTTGACACTTTACCAGCACCTACATAACCATAACCAGTTATGTACGCATAGACCCTATCGCCTGGACTGAGTCTCTGCAAGGCTTCTGCAAACCGAAGGCCACCTCCCACACTGATGCAACCATAGCGTACGCAGTCCTCCCATCTTAGGTGTCCTCTATGTTCACCTACGTTGACGAACCAGTTTTGTGGCAGTGGTTTTGTTTTTGATTCTGATAGGCCATTACCAGAACCAAAAATCCTCTTGATTATCCCCTGTACGACCGTAGATAGACCGCCTAGATAAGGCGTCAAGGCAGCCAGCAAACCAATGGTAGCTGTCGCTAAACCTATCAATGCTATTAACAGTTCAATGCTCATCAATTCGCAATAGATAATTCATCTCAATAGCCCGCAGCACACTTCATAACTCATACGCCATGTTCCTTCTGCGTTCATAGTCCCTATATTCTGCCACGAAAGCTAAAACAAAGCCCCCCAGCAGTGCTGAGAGGCTTTATTCATTTACCTAATCACTCGTCTAATGGCTCGGCTAACCGAATCGACTAGAGGTTGAAGCAATCAGGAAGGCTGCGTAAGTCAGTACATACCCCACCGTAAAGTGAGCTAGACCAATCAAACGACCTTGAACAATCGACATTGCCACCGGCTTATCCTTCCAGCGAACCAGGTTAGCCAAAGGCGTCCGCTCATGAGCCCAAACAATGGTCTCAATCAGCTCTTGCCAATAACCACGCCAGGAGATGAGGAACATAAATCCAGTCGCCCAAACCAGGTGTCCAAACAAGAACATCCAAGCCCAAACTGCCAGATTATTCATCCCATAGGGGTTGTAGCCATTGATCAGCTGAGAAGAGTTCAACCAGAGATAGTCTCGCAGCCAGCCCATGAGATAGTTTGAATTCTCATTGAACTGAGCAACGTTACCGCTCCAGATGGACAGGTGTTTCCAATGCCAGTAGAAGGTCACCCAACCAATGGTATTCAGCATCCAGAACATCGCCAGGTAGAACGAATCCCACGCTGAGATGTCGCAAGTACCGCCACGACCAGGGCCATCGCAAGGGAAGCTAAAGCCAAAGTCCTTCTTGTCTGGCATCAGCTTAGAACCGCGACCGTCCAACGCACCTTTGACCAAGATCAAAGTGGTGGTGTGAAGGCCGAGTGCGATCGCATGGTGAACCAAGAAGTCACCAGGGCCGATTGCCAAGAACAATGAATTAGTACCGCTGTTAATGGCGTCAAACCAACCCGGTAGCCAGACCGCGCCATGGTTAGGCCATGCCGTAGTCGCAATACTGTCCGGGTTAGAAAGCAGCGTATCAAAGCCGTAAAGCGCTTTACCAGAAGCGGCCTGCACCCACTGCGCGAACACAGGTTCAACCAGGATTTGCTTCTCGGGAGTACCAAAGGCGACGACCACATCGTTGTGAACGTACAGACCCAAGGTATGGAAACCAAGGAACAAAGAAACCCAGCTCAGGTGAGAAATAATCGCTTCTTTGTGGTCGAGCACCCGTGCGAGCACGTTGTTCTCGTTCGCCGCAGGATCATAATCCCGAATCAAGAAGATCGCACCGTGAGCAAACGCTCCCACCATAATGAATCCAGCAATGTACTGGTGGTGGGTATACAGCGCCGCCGTAGTGGTGAAGTCCTTAGCGATAAACGCATAGGGTGGCAGCGCATACATGTGCTGAGCCACCAGGGAAGTAATCACCCCTAAAGAAGCCAGCGCCAACGCGAGCTGGAAGTGCAGCGAATTGTTTAGCGTGTCGTACAGACCTTTGTGACCAGCGCCCAACGCACCACCCAAAGGCGTGCCCTCGGGGGGACGGTGAGTAGCCAGAATCTCCTTGATGCTGTGACCGATACCGAAGTTAGTCCGGTACATGTGGCCAGCAATGATGAAGATGACTGCGATCGCCAGATGGTGGTGAGCCATATCCGTCAGCCAGAGAGACTCTGTCTGCGGATGGAAGCCACCCAAAAAGGTCAAGATTGCCGAGCCCGAACCCGTAGATGTACCAAAGATATGGCCAGCCGTATCCGGGTTTTGAGCGTAAACGCCCCAATTGCCAGTAAAGAACGGCTTGAGACCAGCGGGGTGCGGTGGCGTCGAGAGCAAATTGCCCCAACCCACATGCTGACCGCGAGACTCAGGAATCGCTACGTGAACAAGGTGACCAGTCCAAGCCAGAGAGCTGACGCCAAACAGACCAGCCAGGTGGTGGTTGAGGCGAGATTCAGCGTTCTTGAACCAGGACAAGCTAGGACGGAACTTGGGCTGAAGGTGCAACCAGCCTGCAAACAGCATGACTGCTGCAAAAGCTAGAAGGCCAACCGCGCCAGCGTACAGATCGCCGTTGGTGCGCATACCAATGGTGTACCACCAGTGATAGACACCCGAGTAAGCAATGTTAACTGGGCTGCTAGCGCCAGCTTGGGTGAAAGCATCCACCGCAGGCTGACCAAAGTGAGGATCCCAGATCGCGTGAGCGATGGGTTTCACATTGAGTGGATCTTGCGTCCACTGTGGAAAGTTGCCTTGCCAAGCGACGTGGAACAGGTTGCCTGAGGTCCACAGGAAAATGATCGCCAGGTGACCGAAGTGAGAAGCAAAAATCTTTTGATAAAGATTCTCTTCTGTCATCCCGTCATGGGTTTCAAAATCGTGAGCCGTGGCAATCCCGTACCAGATCCGACGAGTCGTTGGATCTTGCGCCAGACTTTGGCTAAATTTTGGGAATTTAGTTGCCATACGTTTTAGAAGTCCTCCGTGCTCCTTAACCTACTGATATCATTCGA
>JBAQZP010000039.1:0-124071 GCA_049791095.1 Phormidesmis sp. | reverse complement strand
CAGTCCCGTCAAGCTCTTCAATATGCGAGGTTTTCCCTTCAGCTCTGCGTAGGTTATTCTCATCACACTGCTCCGATTTCCCTGGCCAATTTTTATTTTACCGCGTTAATTCCCGATAAAGTCTATTTGATAGCTGATGGCTAATCCTAAACCGGTTCCTTTACCAACAGGTTTAGTCGTAAAAAAAGGATGAAACAACCGAGCCTTGACTGCATCGCTCATTCCCAGGCCGTTGTCTCGAATGCGAATGACAACGGCCTGTTCAGTTTGTTGGGTACTGATTTCGATTTGAGGTTGATAGGAGGTCATTTTTTTGGCCACCACAGTTCGCCGTCTTTCATCGACAGCATCAATAGCATTGGCAATCAGGTTCATAAATACTTGATTGAGTGCGCCTGGGTAGCAGAGAATTGGCGGCAGCTTACTGTAGCTTTGGACTAGCTCAATCTTTGGCAGCTCGCCGATTGAACGCAATCGGCTTTTTAGTATCAGCAGCGTTCCGTTTAACCCTTCATGAATGTCAGCGGGTTTGTAATCAGATTCATCTAAACGAGAGAAGTTGCGCAGCAAGCTGACAATTTTAGCAATGCGTTCAGTCCCTAAAGTCATCGATTGCATCACTTTGGGCAGATCGGTCTGGAGGTTGTCTAGATCTATTTCGTTAGCGATCGCACTCACTATCGCAGGCGGATTGGGGTACTGCTGCTGATAGGTCGTCAGCAACCTCAGCAAATCTTCTACATAGTCGTTTAGATACTCTATATTGCCCTGCACAAAGCCGACCGGATTGTTGATTTCGTGGGCAATGCCTGCCACAAGCTGGCCCAAGCTGGCCATTTTTTCAGACTGGGCAAGCTGCACTTTAGCAGACTGAAGCCTGAGCTGGTTACGCACTCTCGCTAGCACTTCTTCTACCTGAAAAGGTTTAGTGATATAGTCTACGCCTCCCATAGAAAAAGCTTTGACCTTATCTATGGCTTCATCGAGTGCGCTGATAAAAATGATTGGGATATGCTGTGTGCGCACATCTGCCTTAAGCTGTTGGCAAACCTCATAGCCGTTGATATCGGGCATTTGAATGTCTAGCAATATCAAGTCAGGTAGCTCGGCGGCGGCGATCGCCTTCAGGGCCATCGTGCCATTCTTAGCACAGCGAATATCATAGTTTGACGCCGCTAAGGTCGCCGACAGTACCCGCAAATTATCGGGTGAGTCATCCACAATCAAGACTGTGACGCAGTCGTCAAAAGCATCTATGTTTAGCGGCTGTTCTTTGAGAGTTTCTCTAAGATCCGTTGTTTGAGAGTGATGAATGGTCGGAGATGTCATGATCAGCCTTGGTATAAATAGTTGTCGTTTGCCTGGTCACACCGCAGTCGTTTGCCGTGATACCCGCCCAGCAAGTTCTTCAATTTGGTCAAAGTCAAAGTTGTTTACCTTTGCTGCGATCGCCTGCTGCAAATAACCATATTCCTCAGGAACTTTGGTGAGTAGGGCGAAAATCTCTTTGTCTTTGAGCTGAGCTGCGGCCTGCTGGAGTTGCTGATTCCAGGCAATTGGCATGGCCAGCATCGCTGTGTTGATAGCCGCCAAATCAACTGATCCAGCAGCCGGTAGGGGCTCTTTATCCAAGACAGCTTCTGCATATACATAGCGCACGCCTAAATGCTCTGCCATCTTGGCGAATAGCTTCTCTTGCCGAAAAGGCTTGCGCATAAAATCATTGCAACCCGCTGCTAGCACAATCGCCCGTTCTTCTTCTTGAGTGCTAGCAGTGAGTGCAATCACCACAGTTGCCTGCCCCCTCACCGAAGCTTTGATTTGTCGAGTCGCTTCATACCCATTGAGCACAGGCATTTGCATATCCATCCAAATCAGGTGCGGTTCCCAGATTTCCCAGGTCTCGATAGCCTGCTGTCCGTCTTCAGCCTCTTGCACCTCAAATCCAACAGGAACTAACAGTTCGCGAACAAGCTGACGGTTAAGCTCACGGTCATCAACCACGAGAATGCGATAAGCTGGCTGGCCGGGTTCTAGTCCAATCACCTGAGGGGATAACGCCGATAGCCTGGAATCGGTGGCACTCGCTAGCTCAACCGTAATATCAAAGGAGAACGTAGAGCCTTTGCCCACTTCACTGGTTGCCGATAGCTTCCCGCCCATAAGTTCAACAAACTTGCGACTGATCGATAATCCCAGTCCGGTTCCCTCTTGCGCCTGACGGCCCGCTTCGGTTTGGACAAAAGGTTGAAATATCGGATCAATTTCTTCGGAGGCAATTCCTGTACCCGTATCGGTCACAGAAAACGCTAGTCGCTGCCTTTTTGTGGCTGATAAACTGGCAGCCAATGAACTATCTGTAGCAGGGCCAGCCGCAAGGGTAACAGACCCTACTTCGGTAAATTTGACCGCGTTGCTTAATAGATTAAGCAGCACTTGCCGCAGCTTTCTTTCATCTGAATAGATATAGCGAGGTAAGTTCTTTTCTCGCTTGACAACGAGTGAAATACCCTTGGCCTGGGCCTTGAGCTGTAGCATATCGGCTAGCATCTCTAACAAATGGTAAAGATCAAAGCTGTTGGGCGTTAGCTCGATTCGCCCAGATTCAATCTTAGACATATCCAACACATCGTTAATCAGGCTGAGAAGATGTTCTCCACTGCGGTTGATAATATTGAGCTTTTCGTACTGATAATTTGTCAGACCGCTTTCTCTGCCGAGCACCTGGGCAAAGCCTAGAATGGCGTTGAGCGGTGTTCTTAGCTCGTGGCTCATGCTGGCTAAAAATGAGCTTTTAGCATGGTTGGCTCGATCGGCGATTTCTCTGGCTTCGTCTGCGACTTGCTTGGCGATCGCCAGTTCATCAGTACGCTGCTTAAGCTGTTCTATCGTTTGGTTAATGGTTTCAGCCAGGCTAGAAAGCTCGTCTTTGCCGGGCAGCTCAATTTGGCGATCGCCCTGAGTCAAAGACCCAATCTCACCCACTTGAGTATTCAAGCTTTCGAGCCGAGAAAGAACCAGCCTGCGCAGCAATAGCAGCGTTAACCCACAGACGGTTAACCCCATAAATCCGGTTGACCAAAGATAGTACTTGAGACTGGTCTGGCCTTCGGCATAAACATCTCTTTCCATACTGGCCTTTAGCAGCAGCCCTGGCCGCCCCTCAAGATCAAAAACCAGACTATAGCCTGCAACTTTCTCCTCGCTAAGAACCCGAGTAATCACCGTTTCGCCAGATTGCATGAGCCGCGTTTTTGCAATCTGTGTATCGGCGGATAAGTTTTTGGCACTGTACAAAAAAGCTTCGACCGGCAGGCGCGTTGTTTCAGAAAAATCGGCTAGCTTGCTCTGATCGATAAAGCGGCCCATCACCAGGGTGCCTTGAGCAGGGCCAGTCTTGTTGTTCTTTAGGATATGTCTAATCGACAGGAGAGCGGGCTGTTGCCCATGGATAATCAGCCCTGACAAGTCGCTGGTCAAAGCACCGGAGTCTATTCGATCAGCGCAGCGTGCTAGTTTGTCAGTAAAATCGGGGGCCAGATCGACGACCTGACGACTTTGAGAATCAACAGTTCCGGCGAAAACAGGCCGGTTTCGGGTATCGAAAACCACTAAAAAGTCGAGCGCTAGACTGTCATAGGTGTTGGCGTTTACTAAGTTTTCTTCTTTGTAGTCGGCGTTGCTACCCTGTGCATATTCGTAGGTCTCTGTCCACCAGGCCCAGTCCTGGGTACTGCCTGCCAGGTCATCAATTTCTTGCCGCGTAATTTGCTGAAGCCTTTCGGCATTCGTGAGGACTTGCTTATGCTCTAGCTCGGCGTAGCTGCGGATGATGATGTAACGCGCCAAACTGTACTGACCCACAAACAGGATGCAGAAAACAGCGCTGACGGTGCTCAGTACTTTGGTGGAAAGGTGCTGCGATCGCGCTAAATACTTTCTCATAGGAGTCTGCGGCTTGCTGTAGCGACATCGGTGAGATTGACTAGGCTTCAATCCCAAAAGCTAAAGAAATCCCACTCATTTACACAGAAGAATACCCAAACCAACTAGCTCGCCTCTAAAACGCCTATCACAACGCCAGGGCTTTTTAGAGGCCACTACATCATCACCTGATGGTAGTGTTTAGAATATTCCAATTTGCTCATCGCCTGGCTTGCTTCCTCGCGAGTCGAGCGTAGCCAAAGCCCTCGGAGTCAGTCCCTTGCCATCCCCTATTCCCCTCTATTTTGTTGACGATGCCCAAATCAAACGCGACTACGCCAGTCACGCTGTTTGGCTAGAGATGTCTGGCTTTACGGCGCAGCCCGGTAGCTATTGCCTAGTACCTTCTGCCGATGGCGAACTCGACTATGTGCTGGTCGGCAAACCAGAAACCTTCGACACTTGGACGCTGGGCACTTTAGCCACCATCCTGCCTGCCCAAAAATACCAACTCGCCGACAACTTTTCTGCTGAGATGGCAACCCAACTTTGCCTGGGCTGGACGCTAGGGCAATATCGCTTTACCCGCTACAAACGCACCGATGCCGATGCCCTTCCTGAGCTGGCCTTTCCAGACAGCGCCGACCAGCATTATGTAACCGCTGCTGCCGAAGCGACCTATCTGGTGCGCGATTTGATTAATACGCCCGCTTTAGACATGGGGCCTCAAGCATTGGCCGAAGCTGCCCAAAAACTCGCCGAACAATTTGACGCGGATTACAGCTCGACGGTTGGCGAAGATCTAATAGAAGCGAACTATCCCATGGTGTATGCCGTGGGGCAGGCTAACAGCCACTCACCAACTCAAGCGCCTCGGCTGGTCGATATCCACTGGGGTGATAGCGATGCGCCTAAGGTGACACTGGTCGGCAAAGGCGTTTGCTTTGACACGGGCGGACTCAATATGAAGTCGGCAGCGGGTATGAAGCTGATGAAAAAGGACATGGGCGGCGCAGCGCAGGTACTGGGCTTGGCCAAAATGATTATGCAACTGCACCTACCGGTGCGGCTGCGAGTGCTGGTTCCCGCCGTCGAAAATAGCATTGCGGGCAATTCTACTCGTCCGTCAGATGTGCTGACCTCGCGCCAGGGAACGACCGTTGAAATTGGCAATACCGATGCCGAAGGCCGTTTGGTGCTGGCCGATGCGCTGAGTGAGGCCAGCCGTGAATCACCTGATATTTTGATTGACTGTGCCACCCTGACGGGCGCGGCTAGAGTCGCTGTCGGGGCCGAAATTGCGGCTTTGTTCTGTAATGACGAAGAGACTGCTCAGGCCCTGATAGCAGCGGGTATACAGCAAGACGACCCGCTGTGGCAACTGCCTTTGCACGAACCCTATCGTTCTATGCTAGAGAGCAAGGTGGCTGATCTCAACAATATTTCAAATACTGCTTATGGTGGAGCGATTACGGCGGCGCTCTTTTTACAGGCGTTTGTCGGTAACCAAACGCCCTGGATTCACATTGACTTTATGGCTTACAACACGCGCCCTCGTCCGGGACGGCCTGAAGGGGGAGATGCGATGGGAATGCGATCGCTCTTTGCAATGCTCCAATCTCGCTTTGCCAGTTAGCAATGGTGGTTATCGGCTGATTTCTGCCTCCTGATTTCTGCCTCCTGACTGAGCAGGAATTTTTTGCTTAAAGTGGATACCTCAATAGCGAGAAACAAATTTGAAATAAATCTAGCGGGATCGCCATCAATTGGGTCAATTACCTCTACAATATCAGCAAAATTTTTATCAAAGTTATTTGATGATTTACTCAAATATCTTAAAAAATGTTTGCGCCAAGGCTATCTGCTTGAGGGTTGCTTTGGGAACTGTATGGGGGCTTGCACGCATCAAATAATTTTGTTTCATTGAGGATAGCTTCAGCATTGCCTGACGGCTGCCCGACCACTGCATTTTTAGCGATGCGATCCTTCAGTTCCTTCTTCGCCGCTGGGCTTGCTTTCCATGACCTCTTCTCGCTCTACGACCAAGCCATCTCTGCGATCGCGTGTACGAGGCAAGCTTACCGACTTGCTTTGGCCCTGTGTTTGGATAGCCATTTTAGTCACAGCCGGTGGCGTCAGCTTTCGGGCCGTGTCGGTGATGACCCAAAATCCACCTTTGCCTGACTGCACAAAGGTCAGCGGGCTCAGTAGCGATAGCGAAAAATTGCTGTGCGCCCAGGCCAGCGTCCAGTCGGGATCGGCTCAGGCGCTGATAGAGGCGATTGAGCTGGTAGAGCCCTGGACGCCGAGCAATCCTTTATATGAGGAGGCTAACCAGCTCATGAACCGCTGGTCGAAGGCGCTGTTAGAGGAGCTAGACAAGATGGTGCAGCAGGGCAATGTGCGGCAGGCACGGGCTTTGGCTGAGCGAATTCCGACGCGGGTGGAGGTTTATCCGGAGGTGAAAAGCGCTTTGGCCACCTGGGATAAAGAATGGAGTACGGGCAAAGAATTTGAGGCCAAAATCCTTGAGGCGATCGCGGCCAGAGATTGGGTAGCAGCGCGTCGCAACTTGCAAAGGCTAAAGATTTTGAATGCGAACTACTGGGTGCGCACCCGGCACGATCAGCTTAAAGAGAAGATTGATCGCGAGCAAACCGCCCGACGTCAGCTCGACAAGGCCAGGGCATTGGCGAAAATAGGCACCGAAACGGATAATTTGGAAAAGCTGGGTGAAGCGTTTGCGATCGCCCGCGAAATCAATCTAGAAACCACCGCCTGGAAAGAAGCCAAGCCCGACCTCGATAAATGGGCCGAGCGCGTTATGCAGTACAGCTTTCAAAAGTGGGAAGCAGAAGACATCGATGCCGCGCTAAAGATTGTGCAGTTGGTGCCGCCCAACCTGGCGCTAACGTCCGAAGCGCAAGACTTACTTAGCTTTGGCCATGCCCAGCGTCTGGCAGAAAGCGGTGACCAGTGGACGCCTTCGTACGGTCAGGTATACAACCTGCTAGAGGCGATTCAGGCACTACAGCGGATTTCGCCGAGCAGCCCCTTTTATCTAGAGGCTCAAGATAGCCTCGATCGGTGGCAGCAAAAGTTAGACGACATGGTGCAGCTTCAATATGCCAGCACTTTAGCGCAGGTGGGTCAGCAGGTGACGTATCGGTGGGCGATCGCCCAAGCCGAGCAAATCACTCAAGAGCGCCCCCAAAGAGTACAAGCTCAAACCCTGGTTTCTCATTGGGAAAAAGAGATTCAGCGGATTGAAGATCGGCCCATTTTGAATCAGGCGGTGCGGCTGGCAAGTGCGGGCGGCAAAGCTAACTTGCAGCAGGCGATCGCCACGGCCCAAAAGGTAGAACAGGGCCGCGCTCTGCGCATAGAAGGGCAAACCTACATTGCCGAATGGGCCGATCGCATCGAGATTATTGAAGATCAGCCGATGATGAACAAGGCGAAGCAGCTCGCCGAAACCGGAGACCTGGCAGCGGCAATCGTAGAAGCCACCAAAGTTAAAAAAGGCCGCGCCCTATACGAAGAGGCACAAGCTGCGGTGAAGGCATGGGTCACCGAAATTCAAATCATTGAAGATCGGCCCATTCTTGTTCGCGCCGAAAATCTAGCGGCTAGAGGGAGCTTGAGCGCCGCCATTGACGTCGCCGCTCAAATTGCGCCGGGCCGCGCCCTGTATGGAGAAGCCAGAACCAGTATTGCGATTTGGGCCAAGGAGCGAGCTTATATTTGGTCATTGCAAGCCCCTGCCGCCGACACCTACGCAGATGACTATAGCAACGGCTACACCGAGGACTATAGTGATAGCTACGCCGACAGCGACGAACAATAGCTATAGTGAGTGGCGAATACCCACTGGTTAGACATGCCCAAGCGCCCTATCCAACTCATGCTGGTCGATGAAGATCCGGCCTTCCGCTTGGGCCTAAAGGTATGGCTAGAACAACAGGGGTTTGCAGTGGTGGCTGAAGCTGGGACGGCGACAGAAGCGATTGAGGGCGTGCGATCGCGTTTTCAAACCCATCAACAGGCTTTAGCGGACAGCGATCGCCGCCAAACAGAAGCCACACCTGCACCGATTGATCTGGTCATTTTAGACCTTGATTTGGGTGATAGAAACTCGAACACTCAGCCGGGAGCCCAAGTTTTCCAGCAGCTCAAAACCGACTTTCCAAATCTCCCTATCCTGGTTCTTAGCGCCCAGGCTGAACCCGTTCTTCAAGCCACTGCCGAGCGGATCGGGGCGGATGGCTACGGCACGCGCAGCATGTCTGTTCGGCGGCTGGCGCAGCTCATTCGCCAATCTGTGCCCGAAGCGCAAAGTAATGAACGGCCAGCCGAGTCGATACGGCCTCAACCTCCCGATGCCGCTACCAAAGCGCCGCCACCCGAACCGCTCGCGCCACAAAATCAAAACGCCCTTAGCCGCCTAGATGACATTCCGGGGCCGCTGACGGCAATGCGAATTAGTATGCGCCTGTCGGGGCAGCAACAGATTGATCGAAGGATTGAAGCGGTTGAGCTGGCGCGCGATCGCACCCAATCCTGGCTCACCCAGGCCATTTTAGACGGCCAAAAGCGCGAACTCACTGCTGCTCGCTGGCTGGTCGATGCCATTTGGCGCACGCCCAGGTTTAGCGATCGCGATCGCCAAAATGCCCGTCCTAACAACAGCCCTTCAGACCGAAACAACCGCAGCGCGTCCCCTAGTTCCAACAGCTCAGACTGGATCCGCATTGCCCAGCAAGGTGGCTATGGCCGCAGCAACGCCGATAGAACAGCCGCCCGCTATTTAGACCAAGAAGCATTAGTGCCCAATGCCGAAGCAGCCTTGGCGGCAACCGCTGCAAGGTTACAAGCTAGACCCAGTGATGTGCAAAGTGTTGTATTTGAAGGTGTTTTTGCCAAGCTTCAGCGCCCTTTAAAAAATATCAGTCAACAGCCGCTAGAAATCGACATCTTGCGGCCCGATAAAAAACTAGAGCTGTTGTACTTAGTCCTTCGTCAGTTAGAAGATTTGCTTGCAGATTTACGCGCTTCTGAGGTGAAGCCAGGTCAGCTTTCTATGCGTTCTGCTCAAGTTCTTGATGACTTATGGGACGTTGTGAACACCGAGTTTTTTGGCAAATACTACACCGTGCAAATCCAAAAGGCCGAAGGCAATGTAGAAGAAGAAGTGGTGACCCTCTTAAAACAAGAAAAACCCTTTGTGCAAGTGCAAATATTAGACCGCATTCCCATGGTCAACGCCCTGTTTGGGCAGTGGCTGTTTCAAGAGGCCATGATGATAGAAGGATCGGCTTACGGGGCTACCACACCACAGGCGATCGCCCTCAGTGAACGCCTGTTAGAAAACCTGATGATTCAGGTCGCTAACGCCATTGTGCAACCTTTGTTAAACCGCCTGGCCGACGCCGAGCCTATCAAAAAAAGTTTGTATACCGGCAGGCTGATGTCTTCTAGGGAAATTGAGCGTTTTCGTAATGATCTTTCCTGGCGCTACCGTTGGGATCGGCTGGTGGATGAACCCAAGGCTATTTTTGAAAGTCGCTATTACCTTTACGCGCTAACGCCTGCGGGAATTGCTCGAACCTCTATTTATGCGCCGCGCCGGGCAGAGCTAGACAGGTTGGGCGGGATTCCGTTGATGGTGACTTTGGCGATGGAAACCAGAGATGCGATCGCGCCTCGCCTCCGTACCGCTATTTCTCTCGTCGGCAGCACCGTCGTCTACGTGCTTACCGAAGTCCTCGGTCGTGGCATTGGTCTGGTCGGTCGCGGCGTCCTCAAAGGGGTCGGCAACATTCGCCAAGAGAGCAAAAAGGAGCGCTCAAAAACGGTTTATCGCGAGCAACCCTACCAAAACGATCCCTACCAAAACGATTTTGTGGAAAATCCATACTCTCAAGATTTCAATGACTGGGAGTAATCTCTTCTATACAAGACAATTTACTATGTCAAAATCGCACCGCCCATCAACTTTTGATAGCGCCTTTCTAGCGCTTTCTCCATCAGTGGCCAACGGGTCAAGCCGTCTTCGCCTGATTCACTTTTAGCTTCTATCACATTGGTCGCAGCGGTTCGCGCCAGTTCTAATACTTCCTGATCTTCTACCAGGCTGGCCAAAGCAAAGTCTGGCAGGCCCGACTGGCGGGTGCCCAGTACTTGACCTGGCCCGCGAAAGCGCATGTCCATTTCAGCAATAAAAAAGCCGTCTTGCGATTGTTCCATCACCCTGAGGCGCTGCATCGCCACATCGCTTTTGCTGTTGCTCATCAGCAAGCAAAAGGACTGGTCGCCCCCTCGGCCTACGCGCCCGCGCAACTGGTGTAACTGCGATAGACCAAAGCGTTCAGCATGTTCTATCAGCATAACCGTGGCGTTCGGTACGTCTACGCCGACTTCGACGACAGTGGTAGAAACGAGAATTTGGGTTGTTTGATTGCGAAAGGCGGTGATCGCCGCATCTTTGTCGGCAGAACTCATGCGACCATGCAGCAAACCGACGCTGAACTCCGGAAAAATAGTCTCTTGTAGGCGCGCGTGTTCTTCTATTGCCGAGCGCAAGTCTAGCTTTTCGGACTCTTCTACCAGCGGCAGCACAATATAAACCTGTCGGCCTTGAGCAATCTCACGGCGAATCAGGTCATAAGCATCCTTGCGCTCTTTGCCGCCTAAAACGGTGGTTTTAATCGCTTTTCTGCCGGGGGGAAGTTCGTCGATTTGGCTGACGTCTAAATCTCCGTGAATAGTCAACGCTAGCGTGCGGGGAATAGGGGTTGCGGTCAAAGTTAAAACGTGAGGATTGTCTCCTTTTTGCTGAAGCTTAGCTCTTTGCGCCACGCCAAAGCGATGCTGCTCGTCAATCGCGACCAGGCCCAGGTTTGTAAATTTTACCGGCTCTTCAATCAGGGCGTGGGTGCCCACCAGTACAGGCAGCTCGCCAGTCATCAGTTCTTTGTGAATTTGCTTGCGTTTGGCGGTTTTAGTTGAACCTGTTAATAGCTCTACCGGCAAATGTAACAGATTAAACCATTCCACTAACTTGCG
This sequence comes from Phormidesmis sp., assembly GCA_049791095.1. GTDB lineage: Bacteria > Cyanobacteriota > Cyanobacteriia > Phormidesmidales > Phormidesmidaceae > Phormidesmis. The sequence goes on along the minus strand of JBAQZP010000039.1, from coordinate 113,082 downwards.
GTAATGCTGTTCGGCCAGGACTTCGGTGGGGGCCATCAGGGCAGCCTGATAGCCTGCTTGAATGGCAGCGAGAATGCCGACGACGGCGACGACTGTTTTACCCGAACCGACGTCGCCTTGCACTAGGCGATTCATCGGTGCGGTTGATTGCAGATCGTTGAGAATCTCTTGAGCGACTCGCTGCTGGGCGTTTGTGAACTTGAAGGGAAGGACTTTATAGAAGGATTCGATCAGCTCGCCAGTCGGAGCCATTTGGACGGTGGTTTGCTGTTTCTGTTGTTCTTTGCGGCGGCGGAGTAAGCCAAGTTGCAGATAAAAGAATTCATCAAAGACGAGGCGGCGGCGGGCGATCGCGAGTTCTTCTGTACTGGGTGGAAAGTGGATATGGGCGATCGCCACTGCCAAATCAACTAGCTCATACTTCTCCTTTAACCCTCTTGGCAGCGGATCTTTCAACGACACTACCGACGGCAACGCGGCCACCACCGCCTTCCGCACCAGATCGGCTCCCACGCCTTCCGTCAGCGGATACACCGGTACCACCCGCCCTACTTTCAGCGACTCAATCGAATCGCCCTCACTTCCCAATACTTCAATTTCAGGCGTATCAATGTTCAAACCATACTTCGTCTGCTTTACCAGCCCCGAAATCGCCACAATAGAACCAGGCGGATACAGTCGTTTTTGCCGCTCTTGCCAGCCGCGTGAGCGAAAGTGCGTGCCTGCGAGGAACCGGCTAATTTTTAAACGAGAAGTGCTGTCATACACCGTCATTTCAAAAATTGTCAGCTTGGCATTACGCGGACTGTTAAAGCAATTACAGCGCTTGACGGTGGCAACCAGCGTGACTGTTTCACCCGGCACCAAATCCTTAATCTTGACTTGCCGGGCATAGTCAATATAGTCGCGTGGATAGTAAAACAACGCATCTCTTAGGCTCAGCAGTCCTAGCTTGGCAAGTTTTTCCGCCTTATAGGATCCAATGCCTTTGAGGTAAGTGAGCGGTTTGTCTAATAGGTGGCTAGAACTGGGGCGATCGACTAAGCCGGTGACGTCAGTGGTTTTAGGAGACTTTGCCTGACGGGATTTAGATTTACGTTTGCCATTGGTGGCTTTGGGCGATTTAGCAGCCGCTGAGGATGCATCGTTATGGTCAGCATCATAGTCAGCACCACTTTCTGCTAGCAAAGGGAGCGCCTCGGCTGATTGCCTGGCTTGATGTAAAAAGCGGCGGGTGTCGGCGACTAAATGCTGCCTTTGAGAAAAAGAAAGGTCGCTGTACTGGTCGAAACGTTCGGCGAGGGCTTGCCATTTGTGGCGATCGCGCATTTTCCCCGCAAAGGTGTCCGAAAACGCCTTTAGCCCACTCACCAGGCTGCTAGAAACAAACTCACTGAATAGCTGCTGATGGCCTTCAATATTGTTAAACCCCCGCTCAGACTCGACGCTCAGCGCCTTTTGCAGCCGTACCCAGTCTGGCAGGACGTTCTTCGAGCCGTCTTCAGAGGCGGTATCCGTAGGCTGAGCAGAGGTATCCACAGATTGATTGAACCGCATTTCACCACCTACTACCCTAGCGCTTTAGCTTCCTTTTCGCAGCACAAGACCGCTCTTTTTATGTGCAGGGTCAGGTCAGGCTCTAGGGATCATCGGGTTGCCGCACCGTCCAGCTCGATCGCCAGGCATCTTCTGCTCTAGCTGTTTCCAGGGCTCGCTGCGTCTTTTTATAGCGCGTGCCTAGCTTCTTTAGCTCATTTAGCTTTTGTCGCAGGCGCGATCGCCAGGCCGATACAGTTGGGTCAGTAAACTCTACTTCACTCAGCCGCAAGCTAATCGCAGCTAGCTCGGGCAAAGCCTCTATTTCCATAAACTCTCTGTTCATCATTCGTCGAGATATCTCTCTTCTCGACGGCCTGCGAGCCGCCGCAGACTCTCTGCGAAAACGTCGGCTACGTCGCCTGGCGTTGCGATCGCCCTCTGTCCGGCCTTCTGGCCGCTCATCTTCCGAGTCTTCCTCTTCATCAGGTTCCATCATGGCTTCACCATGCATCACCCGCACAGAAACCTTCACCACGTTCGGCACCGAGTTGAGCGGTTCGCCCATCCCTTGCGAATCGGTAGCCGCTGCCATCAGCGCCTTCGGAAAGTTAGGCATCACATCTGCTTTTTGCAACAGCTCATTGGCTCCTTCGGAAACCATTGCAAACACATCTCTAACCGCTTTTTCTAGCAGCACTTGCTGCTTGACTAGGTGAATCGGTGCCAGCGGCTTCTCGGCTTCATCTGTAGCGGCGTGATCCTGCACCGAACGCCTGGCCAAGCCTTCAATCGCAGCGAGCAAATCCTCTTCGTCAGATAGAGTCAGTCGCTGATCGGCTGGCGGTACTTCCATTTCATAGTCAAGCTCGTCATCCTTTGAACGGTCATCTTCTAAACTGTCATCCTCTGAGCTTTGGCGAGACCCGCCCTCCGAAGCGCCATCCGCTGGTTCATCCGCTTCTGTAGCCATTGCGTTCAAGTCTTCATCGTCAAAGCGCTGACGAATATCCGCCTGCGGAGAATCATCTGTAAAACTATTGTCTGTAAAGCTATCGTCTGCGAAACTATCGATCCCATCCTCCCAGTCTTCAAAGTCATCGGCCTCCTGCGGCGCTGACTCAGACGGCGGCGATTCAAGGCGATCCAACGGTTCCTGTGGTCTTTGGTCTGAGCGTGAGCGGGCCAGTGCCGATAGGGCCTCGGCAATGTCACCCTCATCGGGCTGACTAATGACCGTCGCCCCGGTCGCTCTCGATTCTAGGAGCCGCTGCAAAAAGGCCAGGCCGTTATGCTGCTGGGGCTGACGGCTGGCTTTTTTAGCGCGATCGCGCTGCACCATCAACTGCTCATAAATCTGCGCCGACAGGGCCTGCAACGCCTGTTGCAAACGATTTCGCTGATCCCAAGAGAGCGCCAAAAACTTATCGGGGTAGACCTGCGTACACAGGTGATAAACCGCCAGCATCAACTGTCGCTCGCCCGCTTTACTCAGCGCCTTAATGTAGGCATCGTACAGAGGCTCCAAGGCATCCGCCATGGTTTCTGTCTTCTGCTGGAGCGACGCTAGCTCCTGTTCAATTTGATCGCTTGCTTTAACCATATTCTCTACACGATAGCGATTTTGCGACAAGACTGCGATCGCCCCATCCAATAGCCCTCAACAGCCACTTATTCAAAAAGCCGGGCTCCTCACAGCAAAGAAGAGCCCGACTCTCAAATCATCCCTCAAACAGTCGTCTGGTCTATAGTCCTAGAACCTACTTCTTCTGGCCTGTCTGAGCGGCAACTTCATCAGCAAAGCTAACTTCTTCCTTCTCAATGCCTTCACCCAAGATGAAGCGCGAAAACCGGCGGATCTGAATGTTCTCACCCAGCTTCGCGATCACCTGCTTCACCAGCTCTTCGACCGTAATGTTCTGATCTTTAATAAACGGCTGATCTACCAAAGACAGCTCTTTCAAACGCTTGTCAATTCGACCCTGAACGATCTTTTCTTTGATGTTCTCAGGCTTTTTACCCAGGTCGTCACGGCCCATTTCAATAGACTTTTCACGCTCTACCATATCCGCAGGGATATCACCTACTCTGACATACTCCACATTGGGAGAAGCCGCAATCTGCATCGCCACATCTTGCGCCAGCGCCTTAAACTCTTCGCGGCGGGCTACAAAATCAGTTTCACAGTTAATTTCGACCAGCACACCCACGCGGCCCCCCGTGTGAATATAGCTATGCACCAAGCCTTCTGAAGCAACTCGGCTCTCTTTTTTAGCCGCCGAGGTAATGCCCTTCTGGCGAAGCCATTCACTAGACTTCTCCATATCGCCATTATTTTCCTTCAGCGCCTTCTTACAATCCATCATGCCTGCGCCGGTTTTGTCGCGCAGTTCCTTCACCTGCTTTGCAGAAATATCCGCCATTGTGCCTCAGTCCTATCGTGGTTTAGTTGTCGTTCAATTGGGGTTATGTCATGCGCAGCCCGTTCATCGCCTCGGCAAACGGCACTTGCTAAGGCGATGATAGCTTGCTGCGGACTCACCAATCAGCTATTTGTCTATCTAAGCTATTTCGCTGTCTGTAGTTAGCTGTCTGTAGTTAGCTGTCTGTAGCAGAGGTCGCTACTGCTTCTGTCGTGGCAGCAGCAGCGGTGTCGGCAGACGTACCCACTTCCGCACCGTCATCATCGTAGTCTGCGCCATCGTAGCCATCGTAAATATCTGTCGCGTGAGCTGCATTCGCGCCGCTACCACTGTCGGTACCGCCCCCTCGTGAGCCTTCGTAAATGGCATCAGCCAGGCGACCTACCACTAGCTTAATCGCGCGAATAGCGTCATCATTGGCCGGAATAGGCACATCAACAACGTCCGGATCGCAGTTCGTATCTAGCAAAGAAATGATCGGTAAGCCTAGCTTTTGGCACTCTTGCACGGCGTTGTATTCGCGGCGAACATCGACGATGATGACCGCGTCAGGAATACGACGCATGGTTTTAATCCCGCCTAGATACTTCTGGAGCTTGTCTAGCTCGCGGCGTAGCATCGCGCCTTCTTTTTTAGGACGCATGGCAAGTGCCCCCGACGACTCCATCCGCTCCAGGTCTTTAAGACGCTCTACGCGGGTTTTGATGGTCGTCCAGTTGGTGAGCATACCGCCCAGCCAGCGCTGGTTGACGTAGTAAGAACCACAGCGAGTGGCTTCTTCGGCGACGATACCCGCAGCCTGGCGCTTGGTGCCTACGAATAAAAAGCTTTTACCACCTTCTGCTGACTTACGGACGTATCTGTAAGCGTCTTCTAGCAGGGTAGCGGTTTGAACAAGGTCAATAATATGAACGCCGTTGCGGGACGTGAAGATGTATTCATCCATCTTCGGGTTCCAACGTCGGGTTTGGTGACCAAAATGCACGCCTGACTCTAACAGGTCAGACAGGGTTACGACTGGCATTATGTATTTTCTCCTTCCGGGTTAAGCCTCCATCTGGTTGCATCTAAAGCAGGTATTAATACTTGCCAGACACCCGAAAATCCAGATGTGCGATATTTATAGAACTTTACTAAGGTAACACGCGAAGCGAATAGTTGAATTGTAGGGTTAACCGTGCTTTTTACGTAGTTTTGAGATCGTGGCACATCACACTTTCAGGCGATCCCTGGGAAAACTTTACTGACTTCATACGCTTTAATAGCACGCTCTTTACGCTTTATAAGAGCACTGTGAACTACTCACAGACCTGTTTCACCCATCTCATAAGGGGCTTCCCATGAGCAATCTGCAATCGCCACCACCTATGCCACCTAGACCTGCTGCCCCGCCCCCACCGCCGCCACGGGCTACTAGCGCGCCTGCTGCCCCGCCCCCACCTGCGGCTGAAGTTGCTGCCTCGCCGCAAACGGAAATGACTCAGAAACCGCCAGCTCGCGCTGCGGGTCATCGGGCTGCTATGCCCCCACCAATGCCGACAGGTGTAGCTACTGGTGGCCCCACGTTGGAAAAAATTATTCGCCAAGCCTTTGATAAGGGATATTCCGATATTCACGTGGGTGTGGGTGAGATTCCGCGTTACCGCAACCGAGGCGAAATTACGACGACAGAGTTTCCGCGAACCACGCCTGAGATGTTTGATAGCTGGCTAACCGAAATTTTAACGCCCGAGCAGGTTCTAGAGTTTAAGGAGACGTTGGACTTTGACGGGGCGGCTCAATACGATTTCTCCCGAGTGCGAATCAATATTTTCGATAGCCTTAACGGCCCGGCAATTGTCATGCGATTGATTCCGGTGGAGATTTTGACTATGCAGCAGCTCAATCTGCCTGGGGTGATTAAGGACATGTGCCACTATCACAAGGGCTTGATTTTGGTGACAGGGCCGACCGGTTCGGGTAAGTCAACGACGATGGCGGCGATGATTGACTACATTAATAAGGAGATGCCGAAGCACATCATCACGATTGAAGATCCGGTGGAGTTTGTGCATCAGAGCCGCAAGTCGCTGATTAAGCAGCGAGAGGTAGGCGTGCATACCCGGAAGTTTAGCAATGCGCTGAAGGCTTCTTTGCGCGAAGACCCAGATATTATTTTGGTGGGGGAGATGCGCGATAAGGAAACCATCGAAACGGCCCTCAAAGCTGCCCAAACGGGTCACCTGGTATTTGGCACCTTGCACACCAACAGCGCTGTAAAAACGGTTGAGCGGATTTTGGGGATGTATGAGCCCGAGCAGCAGGCTCCGGTGCGAGTGGCGATCGCAGAATCTCTAATCGGCGTCGTCGCCCAAGGGCTATGCCGAACCACCGATGGCAAACGCGCCGCCTTCCACGAAATCCTGATTAACACAGACGCGATTAAGGACTACATTTTGCGCGGTCAGCTCGATGAAGTCGAAGCGATTTTACCGAACTGCACCTTTGACGGCATGTGTACGATGAACCAGTCATTGTATGCGCTGTACGAAGCAGGCCGCATTACCGAGGAAACCGCATTAGAGCAGTCGCCCAAGCAAAACGAAATTGCCCAAATGCTAAGGGGTCGGGTGTAATTGACGATGTTTGTGTACTGCCGTTCGTAAAGGGGCGGGTAACCACGCATCATATTTTTTATAGACTGGCAATCGCTGTCGCAATGTCCAACCCTGTGCCCTCAAAAGCTCACTCATGGACTCGCGGCGGCGATGGTCATAACTAGGGTTGACTTCGTCAATCGGGCCGATACCGCCGAGGTCGCGGGCACCGGATTTAATGCAGTTTAGTAAGGCGTCGTCGGAGCTGATGAGGTTGGGTGGAATTTGGATAGTGATGTCGGTGGGTAGAATTTCGCGGGCGATTTTGACGGCTTTTAATAGGGTCTCGCCATGGCAAGGGGGGCGTTGTTCTGCCTGCGTCGTGCCGGGCTGATGCGGTTGCAAGATGACTTCTTGGATGTGGTGGTGACGGTGATGGGACTGGGCGATCGCACCCAAACTATCGGCCCAATCATCAACCGTTTCACCCAACCCTAATAGCAGACCGGTCGTAAACGGAATCTTCAGCCTGCCTGCAAAGTCCAACTGCTGCGATCGCACCTCAGGCAGCTTACTTGGCGCATGGGCATGAACCGTCTTCAACAAACTAGGCGTCATCTGCTCGACCATCAGACCCATCGAGACATTCACATGCTTGAGCTGAGCCATTTCTTCGTAGCTCAGCGGCCCCACATTCGTATGCGGCAAAAATCCCTTTTTTAGCGCCAGCTCACAGAGCTGATAGATCCGCTGAAACCACTCCAAGCGCCGCGCACTCTGCGGATGCACTTCACCGCTAAGGATCAAAATTTCAATGACTTCATCAGGCAACAGACCGTCTAAAATCTTGCTGGCAGCGGCCAGGCTCATCCACTCATCTGCACCCGGATCGCGGCGAAAGTTGCAGTAGGTGCAGCGGTTGAAGCATTCGTAGGTCGGCACCAGGGTGTAGGCCGGACTATAGGTAACGGTGCGATTCATATCGCCGATTGTAGTGTTGCTAGCCGCATAGCATCAACTAAGGCGCGTTATCTTGACTGAGTGCTAATCTTCTCGCTGCATAAAATTTTTCTCCTTTTCAACCGCGCCCCAAATTTGTTTGAGTTCGACTATCACGATTTCCTGATCACCTTCTGAGTTCTGCGTTGACATAGCTGCCACATCGTTAATATAGTACTATTGTACTTTCTATGAGCGAAACTGTATACGTCGAAACCAGTATTCTGGGCTATCTCACTGCTCGATCAACCAAAAACTTGATCTTGGCAGCAAATATAGAGGTTACAAAAGAGTGGTGGGAATCTCGCCGGAGTGCATTCGTACTCTACATTTCACAAGTTGTCTTAGATGAGGTCTCGCGAGGAGATCCTGAGATTGCGGCTAATCGTCTAAAAATCCTCAACAGAGTTCCCTTGGTTGAACTCAATCAGACCGTAAGGAGTTTGGCAGCCCGGTTTCTTTCGCGCAGCAATCTTCCTCCTAAGGCTTCTGACGACGCGGTTCATATTGCAGCCGCTACCGTCCACGGTTTGGATTACCTGTTAACTTGGAACTGTAAGCATATTGCAAACGCACAAATTCAAAAGAAACTTGAAGAGATCAGCCTCGATTTTGGATACCCGTTACCCGTAATTTGCACTCCTTACGAACTTCTAGGAGATTGATCCATGTTTCAGAATGAAATTCTAGATGAAATTCATAAAATTCGTGAAGAACACGCTGAATCCTTTAACTATGACTTAGACGCGATGTTTGCAGACTGGCAAAAGAAGCAAGCCGAAAGCGGAAAAGAAGTTGTTAACTTGTCAGCGAAGCGTGCTCTAACAATTCAAACGCAGATAAACGAAAGCAACTAGCGAGAATGGCAGATTTTGCCCGATTGAAGTGCCAAAACCTGTCGAAGAGGTTTTGTTAGCAGCGTGTTATTAGTAACTGTGGCGCAACACTGTGATTGGAGCCGACCACATCAGGCTATCGGCGGGTGTTTAAGAATACCTACGGTAGATCAATTATGCCGATCGGTAGCAGAATTTCAAAGGTAGTGCCTCTGCCGATGGCTTTGGTGATATGGGCATGATTGAAGATTTGCGATCGCACCGCCTCCGGCATTTCGCCTGCATTATCAGCAATCCGAATCAGTACCTGCTACCATTCTGCTCTGTGTGAATCTTGGTCGCTGTGCAATTGCGTGGTTCAAGTCTCAATGCAGCAAGTCACCTCGAAGACCCATATCCATTGTTGTAAGATGGCTCTGGCGTATCCATTGGCGAGGTTAGATCCGTTGAAAACCACAGTTATTATTGTTCGTCATGGTGAAAGCACCTCCAACGCACAGCGCATTATTCAAGGCCATCACGACACCGCCGTACTGACCGAACTGGGCGAACAACAGGCCCGTAAAGTCGGCGCAACCCTACAGGGTTTAAAGCTAGATGCGGTGTACGCTAGCCCGTTAAAGCGAGCCGCTAAAACCTGCGAGCTAATTGTCGAGACGATGGGCGCTACGGGCGCTACTCTGCCACCGATTCAAACCACTGACTGGATCAAAGAGATTAACCTGCCGCTGTGGGAATCCAAATCCTTTGACGATGCCGAAGCTCAGTATCCGGCGGAATACAAAGCCTGGCGGCAAGATCCCAAAGCGTTCAAAATGGCCGTACCCGGCCCTGATGGCGTCACAACAGACTTTTATCCGGTGCATGATATTTGGCAGCGCGCGACGCAGTTTTTACAAACCGTACTACAAGACCACGCTGGTCAAACCGTGCTCCTAGTTGGTCACAGCGCAATTAACCGCGCCCTGATTGGCGCATCCATTGGCGTTGGCCCCGAGAGCCTCAATAGCATGGGCCAAAGCAACTGCGCTATCAATGTGCTGAATTTTTTGGGCAGTTGGGAAAATGGTGCGCAGTTAGAGTCTTTGAATTTGACGAGTCACTTAGGGGCTCCGTTGCCGAAGCGTCGTACTCGATTCAAAGGCCCGCGTTTGCTGCTGGTGCGGCATGGCGAAACCGACTGGAACCGGGACGGGCGCTTTCAGGGGCAAATTGACATTCCGCTGAATGAGAATGGACACCAGCAGGCGGCGCAGGCGGCTGAGTTTTTGAAAGATGTCTCTATTGATGCGGCGGTCACCTCTTCGATGCTGCGACCCAAGGAGACGGCGGAAGGTATTTTGAAATATCATCCAAATGTGACGCTAGAGACGACTGAAGACCTGTGGGAGATTAGTCACGGTGAGTGGGAAGGCAAGCTAGAGTCCGAAATTGAAGCGGGCTATCCGGGGCTGCTGGGCAAGTGGCAAAGTCAGCCGGAAGGTGTGCAGATGCCGGGGGGTGAGAATCTTACCGATGTGTGGCGGCGGGCGCAAAAAGGGTGGGGTAGGATTGTGGCGGCCTTTAGCGAGATCGGGCCGGATGCGGAGGCCGCGCCAACGGTGATGGTAGTGGCTCACGATGCCATTAATAAAGCGATTTTGTGTCAGGTGTTGGGCTTGGGGCCAGAGAGCTTTTGGCAGTTTAAGCAGGGCAATGGTGCGGTCAGCGTGATTGACTATATGGGTGGGCCAGAGAGTTTGCCGGTGCTGACGGCAGCGAATATTACCACGCATCTGTCGGGCAGCATTTTTGATAAAACGGCGGCTGGAGCCCTGTAGGAAAGGCGGTATGGCCATACTTATAAAACAGGCTTATATTCTAGGCGCTGGACTAGGCGCTGAACCGGGTGCTGGATTAGGCGCTGGATCAAACGGCGCTGTGAATTTGGCTGCGGATGGGACGGGAGATGTACTGATTGTAGAGGGGCGACTTGAGGCGATCGCACCTTTCATCAGCGATCATCCTAACGATGTCACTATCATCGACGGACGCGGCCAGTTCCTGGGGCCAGGACTAATTGACCTGTACAGCCAAAGCGGTGAACCCGGCAACGAACCTCGTGAAACCTACGATTCACTGGCGCGGGCAGCAGCGGCAGGCGGCTTTACTCGGGTAGGGCTGCTGCCCAATACTCAGCCAGCCGTAGACACCGTCAGCGCCCTAGCGGCTGTCCATCAAATCAGGCAAGCTGAAAATAGTGCAAAGCTAATGCCCTGGGCGGCAATCACGCTAGGCGCTGAAGGCGCTCAACTAAACGAACTGGCTGAGTTGGCTCAGGCAGGCGCACTGGGCTTTACAGATGGATTACCGATTACGAATCCAGCTTTATTACGACGGCTATTGGAATATGCACAGCCCTTGCAGAAGCCAATTGCGCTGTGGCCCTGCGATCGCAAGCTGGCAGCTAAGGGCGTCGTACGCGAAGGGGTAGATTCCTTACGGTTAGGGCTGAAAGGCGTGAGCGCGATCGCCGAAACCACCGCCCTTGCCACCCTGCTAGAATGCGTTGCCGAAATCCCAGCGCTGGTTCACATTATGCGCCTGTCTACCGCTCGCAGCGTGGATCTTATCCGCCGTGCAAAAGCAGACGGCTTACCCATCAGCGCCAGTGTGCCGTGGCACCATCTCATTTTTGATACGCAAGATCTTAAAAGCTACGACCCCAATCTGCGACACGATCCGCCGTTGGGTCGGCCCGCCGATCGCCAGGCGCTGATAGCAGGGGTGGCTGAGGGGGTGATTGATGCGATCGCCATTGACCACAGCCCCTACACCTACGAAGAAAAAACCGTCGCTTTCGACGCTGCGCCCCCTGGTGCTATTGGCCTAGAGCTAGCTCTACCAGTCCTGTGGCAAACTTTTGTCGCCAGCGGTCAGTGGAGCCCGGCTCAGCTCTGGCAATGCCTCAGCGAAGGCCCAGCGCAATGTTTGGGCCTGACTCTAAATGAATTAAAGGTGGGTAATGCTGCTGAACTGACGCTGTTTGATCCGCGAATAAGCTGGCAAGTGAGGGTAGATGAGTTGCGATCGTTGGCCAGCAACACGCCCTGGCTGCACCAATCGCTTCAGGGAAAAGTCACCCAGATTTGGCATAAAAACACATAAAAACAAACTACTCTAATCCCCCAATTCGATTGGGAGGCCAAAACCGGACTGCCGCTTTGCCAATAATGGTATCTTCCGGCAAAAAGCCCCAGACATGACCGTCCAAGCTGCCATTGCGATTGTCACCCAGCACCAAATACTGCTTTTCGGGGACGACGTTCGGCCCCCAGGTATAGCTCGGCGGCGCTTTTATATAGTTCTCTCGAATCGCTTCGCCATCGATAAAGACCTTGCCTTCTCGAACCTCAACGGTTTCTCCGGGCAGGCCAATCACCCGCTTCAAGTAGGCTTCGCTGGTCGCATCAGACCCCGATATTATCAGCGCCTTTTCAGGCGCTTGAAACACAATCACATCACCCCGCTCGGGTGGCTTAAACAGATAGCTAACTTTTTCAATAAAGAGGCGGTCATTCACTTGTACCGTGGGTTCCATCGAGCCTGTAGGAACCACCCTTGCCTCTGCCACAAATTGGCGAATGCCCAAGGCCAGCACAACGCTCAGTCCAACCGTTTGCAGGGCCTCAATCCATAAATTTTGCTGTTTTTGAACCATGACCGTAATGGTTATTTAGAAGGTAAACGCCACGCCTCAAACCTACCGCTCACGAGCGAGCGATCGCCGACTGCATAGGCCAATTGATGGGGTGGCCCGGCTATTTTTAGCGCTAATCGAGCCCACCAATGCGGCTAGGGGGCCAAAAGCGCACGACGGCGCGGCCAATAATAGTTTCTTGGGGTAAAAAGCCCCAGATATGGCCGTCGGAGCTGCTGTTGCGATTGTCACCTAGTACCAGATACTGACCTTCAGGCACGGTGTCAGGCCCCCAGGTGTAGGTGGGCGGTGCTTGGATGTAGTTCTCTTCTAAGGCTGTGCCATCAATAAAAACTTTATTATCCTTAACTTCTACCGTATCACCCGGCAGGCCGATCACCCGCTTGATGTAAGCATCATGACTGTTGGGCTTGTCTACCGCAGCAAGCGCTTTAGCAGGCGCTTGAAAAACGATAATATCGCCGCGCTTGGGCGGATTGAAGCGATAGCTAATTTTTTCGATGACGAGGCGATCGTCAATTTGTAGCGTTGGCACCATCGACTCAGAAGGAATGAACCGCGCTTCTGCAACGAACTGACGGATACCCAAGGCCAGGACAATACTTAGCCCAATGGTTTGTAGCCCTTCAATCCACGGATTTTGTTGGTTTTCAGACACGGTTCTTTTCGATTTTGGGGTAGGTGAGTAAGCTTTAAAGGCGTCATGGCTAGCGGCATCAATCATAATAAGTTTAAGCCTTGATGACAATCACCCATCCCCAAAGCGCCCAGACAATATCCAGACAACATCCAGACAATATCTTTTGCAAACCATGACGCATGCTCCGTTGATTATTCAGAATGCTCAAGTGCTATTGCCCTCTGGGGAAATAGAGCCCAGGGAAGTGGCGATCGCAGCGGGAAAGATCACCGCCGTCGGCACCAATTTAGAAGTCTCTGGCAATACCCAGACGCTGAACGGCGAAGGGCTCACCCTGCTGCCAGGCGTGATTGACCCGCAGGTTCACTTTCGCGATCCGGGGCTAGAGCACAAGGAAGACCTGTTTACGGCAAGCTGCGCCTGTGCTAAAGGCGGGGTGACTTCTTTTTTAGAAATGCCCAATACGCTGCCGCTTACAACAACTCAAGCTATTTTGACTGACAAGCTGGCGATCGCAGCGTCTAAAAGCCTGGTGAACTATGGCTTTTTTATTGGCGCAACCAAAGAAAACTTACCGGATCTGCGCGAGGCCAATCCCACCTGCGGCATCAAAATATTTATGGGTTCAGCCCATGGCCCGCTGTCGGTCGATACGGCTGAGACAATTGAACCGATTTTTGCAGTGGGCGATCGCCTGATTGCCGTCCATGCCGAAGATCAGGCGCGAATTAAAGCCCGCCGCGAGCTGTTTGCAGGCGAAACCGACCCGGCCACCCATACAAAAGTTCAAGATAATGAAACCGCCCTGCTGGCGACTCAGCTCGCCCTCAGCCTGTCGAAGAAGTATCAAAGGCGTTTGCACATATTGCATCTGTCTACTGGGGAAGAAGCCGAGCTGCTGCGCCGCGATAAGCCAAGCTGGGTCACGGTCGAGGTGACGCCCCAACATTTACTGCTGGACGTGAGTGCTTATGACAAGATAGGCACGCTGGCGCAGATGAATCCACCGCTGAAGTATCCGCGCGATCGCGAACTCCTCTGGCAGGCCCTGCTAGACGGCGTCATCGACTTCATCGCCACCGACCACGCCCCGCACACCCTCGAAGAAAAAGCCAAAGGCTACCCCAACAGCCCCTCGGGAATGCCCGGCGTAGAAACTTCGCTGCCGCTAATGCTCACCCAGGCCAAAGAAAATCGCTGCACCGTTGCTCAAGTTTCTAACTGGATGTCTACCGCTGTCGCCAAAGCCTACAACATTCCGAATAAAGGCTCAATAGAGCCAGGTTACGACGCTGACATTGTGCTAGTCGATCTATCCACCTATCGCCCCGTTTTGCGCGAAGAGCTGAAAACAAAATGCGGCTGGAGCCCGTTTGAAGGTTGGACGCTCACTGGCTGGCCCGTCGTGACGATTGTCGGCGGCCAAATCGTGTACGATCACGGCGAAATCGACACCCGCGTTCGTGGCCAAGCTCTAAAATTCACCCTCTAAGCGACCTATTTCCTCTACCCTTGCCCCGCTTACCATGGCCAATCCATTTCGCTCGTTTCAGTACCTGCCCTGGAGAGACTTGCTGCTCAGCGCTGGGCTGACGGTGCTGATCGCGACGGCGATTGATATGCTGCTAATATTTGGTATTATGGCTGCCCCTGGCATCGGCAATAGGCTGCTCAGCTCGCCACTGCTTCAGTTTGTTCTAGTCGTGGCGGCTGCCTTTGGGGTCGGGGCATTGGCCATTGTGGTCACCGCTCAGTTCTTTCGTCAGGTCTATCTCAGGGCAGAAAGCATTTGGGCGCTGCTGGGCTGTTTGTTGTTGTTGTTGTTTATCAAGTCCTTGATTAGCGCCATACCCGCTCTGTTTTTATCGGGGCTCGACTATATTACGGTGATGACGATTGTGGTAGGCGCTTTTACAAAAGGGCGACGCTACTGGCGTTAAGCAGGCAAGGTATACAGGGCAGGGTCTACAGGGCAGGGTCTACAGGGCAGGGTCTACAGAAAGTTGTATTGGATAGAAAAGTAAATGCCATCGTCTTGCAGGCTGTTACTTGTACTATCTATGTCAATTAGGGGAATGCCGTAGTCGAGTCGGGCAGTCAGATTGTCGCCTTGCTGCCAAAGCAGGCCAATGCCAGTGCCCACGAGGACGTTGTTGCCTTCGATACTATTACGGTTGTTCCAAGCGACGCCCGTGTCTAAAAATGGCGTAATTTGCACAAGGCTGTCTTCACCAAAACGAACAATTGGGAAGCGAGCTTCGGCAGAAAGAAGTGCGCCATTGTCACGCAACAGGGCGTCTTGACGGTAGCCGCGAACGCTCTGCTGACCGCCTATACCAAACTGCTCGGAAGAGAGCAAGCTGTCGGTAGCGAGCTGCGCATCCCCGCGAAGGAAGAAGAGAGTGTCTTTGCCAAGCAGTCGTACCCATTGGCCCTGCCCCCGCCAAGCAAAGAACTGACTGTCGGGCACGTCGCCTTCGTTATTGATGGCATTGAGAATATCCAGGCCAATGTTGAATTGCGACCTGGCCGCCAATACCTGTCGCTGACTGCGCTGCGTCCAGCCCTGAGAAAATTGCAGGGCGGTGACGCGAGTTTCGCCGTTATCGTCGGCTCCGGGCGAAAGGGGAAAGGGGCCAATATTGTCGATACCTAGACTGGTTTGGTTTTCTTTGTGAGCCAGGGCCAGACCCAAGAACACTTCTTGAGTCGGGGTTTCGATTAGCGGATGAGTGACGCCGACTTCGTAGTAAAAGGCATCGGAGCTGATATCGAGCACGTCAAAGGTGTCGTCAATAACGCGGCTCTCGGAGATGCCAGCGTCGATGTTGACGCGGGTGTTGTAGGGGCTGACGGGGATGGCGTAGCTGAGATCAAAGCTGTTGCTGCCGTCGGTGTTGGCATAGCTGAGATTGGCGCGATCGCCTATGCCAAACACATTCCCTTCATTCAGGTCAATGCGCCGACGAACGCTGCCAATGTTAGGCGATCGCCCATTATCTAGCCCTACCGTCAAATCAAACGAATCCGCCTCCGTCACTTCTACGCGCAAAATGCTCGTTCCTGGCCGCACGCCCGCCTGCAAATCAGCCGAAACCGTCTCAATGAGCGGGTCAATCTGCAAGCGCTGAAGCCCTTCTAACAGCTTTTCGGCATTGATCGGCGGCTGGGAAACTAGCCCCAAACGACTGCGGATGTAGCGAGGATTCAGCCGGTTCGTCCCGACAATCTCAATCTTCTCAATCTCACCTTCAATCACCTGCACCGTCACCAAACCGTTCTCTAGCGTTTGGGGCGGAATAAACGCCCCAGAAGTCAAGAACCCTGCATCGACATAGCGCTGCGTCACGGCTGAGCGCAGTTGTAATAGCTCGTCAAATGTCACTAGCCTGCCAGCGTACTGAGCAAACAAATCAGCAAAGTCTTCTGCTGTAAAAACTGTGCTGCCTGCGAGCTGGATGCCGTTGACTAAAAAGGCATCCTCACTACCAGCGGTCACCCCGTCAGGCGTGTTTTCGCCCGCTGGCTCACCCAATAGCTCATCAACCGGGGGGAGCTGGGGTAGCGGAGCTTCAGGCAGCGGCATCTCTGGGCGCGGGGGCGCAATGTCGGCGGGCGGGAGCGACTCCACCGGCAGGCGGTCGGTCGGAATAGCAGGCGGTAAATTAACCTGAGCAATCTTTTGAGACAACGGCTGTGCTTTAGGCGTGGTCGAAGCCGTTGTGGGTAGCGCGTTTACTGGCTCATTAGCGCTAATGGATGTAGCCCAAGCAGCGGCGCAGAAGCTTAGTAGAACCAGTGAAGGACAGTGGGGAAACATGGCAGCGGCTACGCAAAAGTGCTTTGCCCTGTAACGTTCCCGTCTCATCAACTTTCGTTTACAAGTCGTAGGTGGCATCAAAAACCGACTGAACGATTGTATGTCGGAGCATACCCTTTCCTAACGATCTAGCAAAATGGCCCGCAAACCAGCGGCCTTCGCTCCTGCATAATCCTCTGATTTGCTATCGCCTATATGCCACGCCTGACGGGCTATGCAGCCATGCTTTGCCAATGCAACTTGAAAGATCTTAGCAGCAGGTTTGGCCGCGCCCACTTCAGAAGAAATGGTGATTGATTGAAAGTATGGCAGCAGCCCCAGTACGCTTAATACCCGGTATAGCCGTGAGTCGAAGTTGGAGATAACGCCTAGCTCAATGCCATGCGATCGCCATCGCGCCAGAGCAGCCACCGTATCCGGGTAAACCTGCCAGGGCGCAGCGGTTTCAAAATAGCCATACAGCCCTGCATAAAAAGTATCAAAGTCGTCAAACTTATCTAGCGCTCCCACTCGCGTAAAGGTCTCAGAAACAACGGCTTTCCACCAGCGAAATTCCAGCGCCGGAATGGCCGCCGGGGTAGCGTCTGGAAAAGCCAGCCGTTCGGCAGCAGCAAAAGTTTGATAAAAAGCCCGATTAACCGCATGAGGATCGGTTTTGACCTGGGCAGTCCGCGCCAAATTGCTATAAAGCTCGCCTACGCTACCTTTAACCCCAAACATCGTCCCAAAGGCATCCAGGTAGATCAC
The DNA here is from genome assembly GCA_049791095.1 of Phormidesmis sp. Taxonomy (GTDB): domain Bacteria; phylum Cyanobacteriota; class Cyanobacteriia; order Phormidesmidales; family Phormidesmidaceae; genus Phormidesmis. The sequence goes on along the minus strand of JBAQZP010000039.1, from coordinate 95,805 downwards.
TTTAGGCAGTGCGCCAGACGGGTTCTCACTCATCCTTCATCCTTCATCTCTCATCCTTTCTGCGACCCTACCAGTAAATCCTGAATCGGCTGGGTAATCCAGTTTAGACCAACGCGGATCTGATGATTTAGCGTTGGCATGCGGTAAAGGTAGGTAAGCCTGCGAACTAGGTAGGCCAGGCTGCCATCTAGCTTGAGGCCAAGGCCGGAAAGGGTGGCATTATCGCTGCCCAGGGTCATCATTTCACCTAAGTGCTGATAGCGGAAAGGCAACAGCGGTCTACCGGTCAGGCCAGCCCAGATATTCCAGGCGGCATAGTCAGCCTGCTGAAGGGCGGATTGGGCTGTGGTGGGCACTGTTTTGCCAGCGGCGTCTTTACCGTCGGCCAGGTCACCCAGGGCAAAAATGGTGGGATGACCCGTGACATTGAGGGTCGCATCGATCGTGAACTGGCGGCGCTGGTTTCGCGGCAGATCTAGCGCGTCGAGGGCCGGGCTGACTTTGCTGCCCACTGTCCACATGACAATATCGACCGGAATGACATCCACTTTGTCCTTATATTCAAGGGAAATGCTGTCGGCGGTGACTTCGGTGACGGTAGTTTCATAATCGACCCACACATCCTTTTCGCGCAGGGCTGCTTGAGCGGCTTTTTGATTAAATTCGGGGGAGGTTTGCAGGATTTTGTCGGCGCGTTCGACAATGCGGATTCTACCGCGATCACCTAACCTTTCTGCGACCTTACAGGCAATTTCCACGCCACTGTAGCCGCCGCCCACGATAGCCACTCGAATCTTGTCAGCGTCGCTGGCCTCTAGCTGTCGCAGCTTTTCCTTGAGCCGGTAAGCATCTTCTAGCGAACGAAAGGGAATCGCGTGCTCGGCGACACCAGGAGCCATGTCCATCGGCGTTTCGCCGCCAAGCGCCAGCACAAGCCGGTCGTAGGCGATCTGTTCGCCATCCGTGAGCGCTACTGTTTGTTCACCTAGATCAATCTGTTCTACGCCGCTTTGATGAAAGCGTACGCCTGTGTTAGCGAGCAGTTCTTCGTAAGGGGGGGCAATTTCCCAAGTTTGCAACTCTTCGGTGACTAGCTCGTAGAGAAGGGGGGCAAAAATGAAGCGATCGCGCTGATCGACCAGCACAATATCGGGTTGCTGATCCTCCCAATCAAGCTTACTAAGGGCTAGCGCTGTGTATAAGCCGCCGAAGCCGCCGCCAAGAATGCAGATGGATTGAGACATGAAAAAACCGCGCTGAACATACCAAAGTTGATTTCTAGAATAACGCTAGTTCACGGCGTCATGCGCCGCCTGGCCGCAATCTGTCTCGACCGGCATAGGCATATTTTCGATCTTCATTTGGTCAGCATGTTCAAAGGCGCTTGGCTTTTCTGCCGCCGAATAGGCTGAGGAGTAGGGCAGTTACGATCATCCCGGCGGCAAGGGCGAAGGTGAGCCAGATGCCGACGGGGAGGGCGATGGTGGTGGTGTTGAGAATGGTGAGGGGAACCAGGGTGGCGTTTTGGACTGAAAGGATGGCGATCGCGATCGCCAACACCGCTGGAATAATCGCCACTAGAAGCTTCACCATAGTCAAAGAGCCCCACAAGCTCAGAGGATAGTCAGTTTGGATAGTTAACACCCATCATATCAGCCACGTTCAAGGGGTTGCGAACTGGCGCGATCTTGAGTGACTTCTAAATAGATATGTTCCAGGCCAATCCGGTGGCGAGAAATGGACTCTACCGTCACGCCCGAAAACCGGCTGAGGAGTTCGGGCAGTTCCAATAGTTCGGGCACCCAAAAAGCCAGGTCGTTGCCATAGCGGCGCGGGGTAAAGCCGTGGGATTGGGCGATCGCGAGCGCCCCCGCTTCATCTTCAGTTTCTATCACCACGACTTCCTCGGCTGGAATCAGCTTTCGCAAGGTTTCTATTGTGCCTTCGGTGAGGAGTTTGCCCTGTTTGATAATGCCAATGCGATCGCACAACCGCTCCACCTCATCCAACAAGTGCGTCGTCAGCAGCACCGTCACCCCCTGCTGCTTCAGCTTGCGAATCAGCTCCCACACCTCATAGCGGGCCTCAATATCTAACCCGGTCGAAGGCTCATCGAGGACAACCAGTTTGGGCTGATGAATAATCGCCGCCGCCAAACTGAGCCGCCTTTGCATACCACCGCTCAAATCGCCGACAACACTATTGGCGCGATCTGCCAAATTGACCGCCGCTAGACAGTCATCAACCCGCTGCGGCATCTCTTTTTTACTCAGTCCATAAATGCGAGCCAAAAAGAACAAGGTCTCTTTACAAGTCAAACTCTGGTACAGCAAATTTTGCTGAGGCATCACACCTACTAGCCGCTTAGTCGCCGTTGAGATGGGCTGACCTTGCAGCAAAATTTCGCCGCTGTCTGGCTTCAATAAACCGCACAGCAGGTTCAGTGCGGTGGTCTTCCCCGCGCCGTTTGGCCCTAGCAAACCATACACTTCACCGGGGGGTAGGCTGAGCGACAGCTCGTTAAGTGCCTGACGCTGGCCAAATCGTTTGGAAAGGCGAGAAATTTTTAGCATGAAGGATGCGACGGCTCGCTAAAACAGCCGACCGGGGTATCAAGAGAACTGCCGCCAGTATCATGCCGTATATCAATTGCTAAGAAAGTAATGGCTAGACCAGTTTAAAGAGCTAAGCTTGTTCACCCTGCCTAAAACTCAACGCCAGCTTGGGCTTTGATGCCTTGCGTTTTAAAAGGATGCTTCACTAGCGTCATCTCAGTCACCAGATCGGCACGTTCTATTAGCTCAGGCGGTGCGCCGCGTCCGGTCAAAATGACGTGGCTCATTGCGGGTTTTTCGGCTAAACCTGCCAGGACTTGCTCGACGGATAGATAGCCTAGCTTCAGCGCAATGTTGACTTCATCTAACAGCACGGTGCGGTAGTCGGCATCGCGAATGTAGGTGAGCGCTTTTTCCCAAGCGGCTTGGGCGGTTTTAATGTCTCTGTCTCTATCCTGCGTTTCCCAGGTGAAGCCTTCGCCCATGGCATGAAACTGTAACTGGTCGGGCCAGTGGCTGAGCGCGGCTTTTTCGGCAGGCTCCCAGCCGCCTTTGATAAATTGCACGATAGCAACTTTGAAGCCGTGACCGAGCGATCGCAGCACAATCCCCAAGGCCGCAGTCGTCTTTCCTTTGCCATTACCCGTATTGATAATAATTAGACCTTTTTCCACCTTACGTTCGGCCAGGCGCTGGTCTTGAACTTCCTTGCGGCGCTCCATTTTGCGCTTGTACTGCGCTTCGCTCAGCCCTTTTTGAGTGGCTTCTTCATCAAGCTGGGTGGCGGCTTGATCCAGGGCGATTTGATCGTTGGCGGTGTTAGGGCTAGTCATAGGGGCGTTGGTATTTTGAGTTGAAGTGCGATAATACGGTGCGTGCGATCGCCGATCCAAACCGTTTTTACTCCAATGAAGTGTTCTATTTAGTATGACTCTCAAGCGCATTATCCTCTCTATTTTGACGTTTATCGTGGCGCTGGAGATGGGCGCATCGCTCATTAGCAGCTTGGGCGAACCGCAGGTAGGCAACCAGCTTCAAATGTACCAAACCGACTTGCTGGTGCAGGCCAGTGAATGGGACGGCAGCGGTCTACCCGACAATGAGGTACAGCAGTTTCGCAACGCGGTGTTTGGCAAAGACGCGCTGGAATCTGCTACCGAGCAGTATCAGGAAGTGCGCAAAGATTCTGCAACGGGGCTAATGAAGCTGCAACGCCAGCAAAAAGCGTCGCCTGAGACCAGTAGTGAAAACCAGCAGCGGGCAGCGACAGCTCGCACGCAGCAGCAGCTTATTGATCAAATCGACTTGCGGTTAGGCATGGTGCAAGCTCAACAGGGCGAGGTGCCTAAAGCAATTGAGACCTGGCAGCGGGTGGCTACGCGAACGGGTGATAGCGCGGTGGTCGCGGAGGTGCTGGCCGACTTGTGGCAAACGCCGCCAGTGGTGCGATCGCGAGCTGCCATCATCCTTAACGACAAGCTGCGCGGCTGGTATCGCTATCACGCCCTAGAGCGCCTTTATACCGTCGAAGGCAATGACGAACTGCTAAACGACTTGCAAGTGGCTGAGACGAGTTTGGCTGAGAAAACGCTGATTCAGTTGAGTATTGTCGGTCTGCTGCCTTCCTTTGGTGGACTGCTAGGAACGGCGCTGCTGATTGCGTTGGTGGCTCAGCGAGTGCTGAGGGGCAAAGAGAAAGCGTCAATTTTGACGGTGTCTGAAGGGCAATGGGAAGTGCCCTGGGATTGGGAAGTGGTTTGGCAGGTAATTGTTGGCGGCTTTTTGTTTGTCGGTCAAATTGTGCTGCCGTTGGTGTTGCAGTTAGGCCTGGCAGCAGGTCGGATTATGCCGCTGACGCCCGATTTGGCGACTGTGAATGCTGGTTGGATAGGTGGTTCTGGCTGGATTGGCGCTGGGTGGGTTTTAGCCCTTACCAGCCGGGGCAAGGCGCTGTACTCGCTGGTGTTTTATCTACTGATGGCGGCGAGCACCTTGGGCGTTTTATATGTGTCTATCAAGGCGTATTTGCCGCTGTCGAAGGAGTGGTTTAGCGCCAGGCTATCGGGCAGGTGGCCGCTGTGGGGGTTGGGTAGCTACCTGGTGGCGCTGCCGCTGATGCTGGCGGTTTCTTTGCTCAACCAGCAAATCTGGCAGGGGCAGGGTGGCAATAATCCGATTTTGCAGATTGTGCTAGAAGAGCGGGATCCGGTGGCGTTAGGAATGTTTTTCTTTACAGCGGCGATCGCCGCCCCCGTCTTTGAAGAAATCCTGTTTCGAGGCTTCTTGCTGCCCTCGCTTACTCGCTACTTGCCCACCTGGGGGGCGATTGGCCTGAGTAGCTTAATCTTTTCAGCCGCGCATCTGAGCTTTTCTGAAGTGCTGCCGTTGACGGTGCTAGGGGCGATTTTGGGATTTGCGTATGTGCGATCGCGCAACCTGATGTCCTCTATCTTGCTGCACAGCACCTGGAACAGCGTCACCATGATCGGGCTGTTTCTACTCGGCAGTGGTGGTTAGCCATTCTCCAAACAGGCTCAGAAAAATCTCAGAAAAACCCTAGAACAGGCGCTATTCGTCTTCTCCATCCGTAGACAAACCATCGCTCTCTTCCTCTTCCAGGGCCTTTTCATCTTTGGTATATCTAGTCGCCTGAGGGCTGGATGATTGCATAGAGCCCGAAATAGAGCCCGAGCCCCGGCTGGCTGCATAGCTAGAGCCAATTTCTTGACCAGCGGAGGTGGCGGGGCGTTCGGTAGCTGCCGAGGAGGAAGACGTCGAGGAGGAAGACGTCGAGGAGGAAGACGTCGAGGGTATCTCTGTAGAGACCTCCGTAGCTGTAGGCACCTCTGTCGTAGCTGTAGGCACCTCTGTAGCAGGATTAGCAGCACTGGGCGCAGAGGTGCTGACGGGAGCACTGTCCGAGACGCTTTTAGCGGGCGGGCTGGCGGGCGCTGACTTAGCAGGCGTAAGGGCAGATATCTCTACCGTCTCTAGCCCTAGCTGCTCGCGGGCCTGATTCAGCAAATTTGCAAGGCTGACGCGCCCTTTATCTAGCAGACTTTTGCCGGTATCGGCGATCGCCTTTTTATCACCGGGAACGGTCGGTTCAACGCCTTTATTATCAATCCAATCGCGGACGCTTTTACCCGTTTTCACAGAGGTGTCAGCGACCCAAGCCCCAAACACAAAGAAGGAGCAAACGATCAGCCAAAGCAACTGAGCCGTTTCCTTGAGTAGGGTTCCTGTCAGGTCAAAAGCCTTTTGGTAAGTCGCAGCCGTTTCCTTTGAGAACAAAAGATCCCAAAGCTCGGAAGCTTGCGTTTGAATACGATCCATAGTTTTAACAGCGATATAGGTTCAATAGATGAGAGATATTCGCAGCGGCGGATACTTTTTAGATATCTGATTAGATATCTGATGGCAATCAACCACCCCAAACCTTTTGCAAGACAGTTTCTGGCTGAATATCTGCAATTTTGTGAGTATCCGAGGTCACGCCTAAAAATCGGGTTTCTTCCCCGGTTACTGGCGGCAGCATTTCCTCGGGTGTATTTTCGCCAAAAAGCGCCAGGGTAAACACCTTGAGCGCCACCGAAATTTGCATGATGTGGCTGTCTGGGGTAAGTACCAGATCGCCTCCAGCAACAATGGCGGCAACCTGGCCCAAATTGCCAGCGGTCACGACGATTAACTCACTAGCCGCACTTTTGAGAGCGTTTACCTGGGCGGCGCTGTCATCGGTTTGTAGCAGCACAATCGGCATTCCAGGCTGTTTTTCACGAAAGTCTGCAATCAAAGCAAGCCAGCTCTTGGTGGGGTAGCTCGCTTGCTCGTCACCTTTGCCGGTCGCTGGGCCGGGGTACATCAGCACATAGCCATCTTTTAGGTTGAGGCGATCGCGCAAGGCATTCGCCCAGGCAATATCACCCTCTGGCACGTTGATCGCCGGGCTCGGCGTTTCCCCGGTTAAATTGATCGCGCTGAGGAGGTCGTGATAGCGCTCGGCCTGGTACTGGCTGGCGGATTGGGCCTTGTCGGGCACGGTGGCCGTATAAAGCCAGGGCGTACCCGTTGTGTCGTAGGTGATGCGCGTGGGTACCCCGCTCAGCCATAGCAGCAGGCCCGTGTCCCACTTGGTATCGGTGGTGAGGGCCACTTCGTACTCGCGATCGCGAATGATCCCCAGCAGATTGGCCCAATCAGAGGGACTTTTTGCCTGTGAAAAGGGGAATGCAAAAACGCTATCGACAATCTTCGAGACGCGATAGGCGGCAGCAGCCTTGGGCTCAACAACGACACCCATTTCAGCTTTGGGGTAAGCCTGCTTGATATCTTCTAAGGTCGGAAAAAACAGCAGCTGGTCGCTGATGCCACCGGGGACTAAGGCCAATATGCGCATGCGGGTTAACGTTCTATGGTTTTATCCGCTCATCATTTTAAGGGACGCCGGGGCGAATCGCGATTGTCAATAGAAATAAAACCGAAATTGCTTCAATAACGGTGGTCTAAACTACAAAATGTTGATTATACGTAAGCTGGCAGGGTAGCGTAAGCGTTATCTAACGCCATCACCAAAAGGCTAAATATGCATCTTCTCCTTCCGGCTGCGGGTGTCGGTCGCCGTATGGGCGGCCCTCGCAACAAGCTGCTCATGCCCTTATGTAACCGTCCTATTCTTGCCTGGACGCTAGAAGCTGCTATGAAGGCTAAGCGCATTCAGTGGATTGGCATTATTGCTCAGCCGATAGATCTGCCCGACTTTGAGGCGATCGCATCACAACTAAAGGAAGGTCTACAAAAGCCAGTGGCCTTTATTCAAGGCGGCGATACCCGACAAGAATCGGTTTATAACGGGTTGCAGGCATTACCCGCAGCGGCCAGCCACGTGCTAATTCACGACGGGGCACGGTGCTTGGCCACGCCAGCCCTCTTCGACCGCTGCGCCGAATCGGTGCTGTGTACAAAAGGCTTTATTGCCGCCGTCCCTGTCACAGACACCATCAAGGAAGTGAACGAGCAGCGCGTGATTGTGAATACGCCAGCGCGTGATTATTTATGGGCGGCACAAACGCCTCAAGGGTTTGAGGTGGCGTTGCTAAAGCAGTGCCATCACCAGGGGCAGCAGCAAAGCTGGCAGGTGACGGACGATGCCGCGCTGTTAGAAAGGTGCGGCATCCCCGTCAGCATTGTGGAAGGCGAAGAGACAAATTTGAAAGTAACGACGCCAGTAGATTTGGCGATCGCTCAGTTTATTCTTCAGCAGCGCAGTGAATCTGGAGTGTGTGGCTAAATTGAAAACGAACCTGTAAAAACGAACCTTACAGGTCGCCGCCTCGAAGGGCTAGCAAAAAGACAACCGCAGGGCCAGCAATGACCACCAGCGCCAACATCGTTAGCTGGCCAATCAAAACAAAATCAATTCCACCTAGAAAAGAAAAGGGGTTACCCAAACTCAAAGCTAAAAGAGCCATTTATCCTCCGAACAGTTCTAAGCGAACCAAATTAAGACGTTTTTACTGCAAGCATTGTACCTGTTGGATGCAGCGAGCATTAAACTTTGTTTACAAAATTCTAAGGTTGCAGTAGCCTCTAGTTTCCGGCATCAAACGTCGGCATTCCCTCTACACAAACACATCACACTCTATCTAAATTAGGGCTAAATTATGGCTACCTGGCAGTGCGTAAAAAACTGCGGTGCCTGCTGCCAGCTTGACCCAGCAGACCGCCCCGACCTGGCTGACTATCTTTCACCTGCCGAGCTATCGCTATATATGAGCATGGTGGGTGACGATGGCTGGTGCATCCACTATGACAAGGCTCAGCGCAACTGCCGCATTTATGACGAGCGGCCCAACTTTTGCCGCGTTCAGCCCGATACCTTTGCTCAGCTATACGACATTGCGCCCGCCGATCTCAACGAGTTTGCGATTGAATGCTGCGAGCAGCAGATTACGGGCGTCTATGGCAATCGCAGTGAGGAAATGAGCCGGTTTTATGAAGCCGTGGGCATAGAAAGCGAGGTGATAGAACTGACGGCTGAGGATTAGGCGATCGCCCCGCTTGATCTAGGCCAAGGTCTGGCTAAAAATCGAACGTCAGCGTATTGCACTGGCGTGCGACTATGCCAGATAATGAAAAAATTATGAAATCGTTTCTATTGTGATTCTGCCTAACTCCGCCAGTAAACAGGCTATCGAGAGTTCTAAAGAAGATAATCCTGTCGAGCAGCCCAATGCCTTTTGGGGCGTGTTTCTCTCTACGTTTATTACTATTTTTTTGGCGGAGCTAGGCGATAAAACTCAAATGGCTACCCTGCTGCTGAGCGCTCAGTCTCAGTCGCCGCTGGCTGTTTTTTTGGGGGCGGGTATAGCGCTGATCGCGACTAGTTTGATTGGCGTATTGCTGGGTCGCTGGATTTCTAAGCGGATTTCAGCAGAGACGCTAGATACCTGTGCTGGAATTTTGCTGCTAGTGATTGCTATCGGCCTGGTGGGCGATATTGTGGGGCACTGATATGGATTTTCAGCTTGTGATCGTCAGTTTTGTGACTGTATTTGTGTCTGAGTTGGGAGACAAGAGTCAGTTGGCTGCGATCGCCCTCGGCGGCTCCTCGCCCTCTCCCAAGGCCGTCTTTCTCGGCTCAGCCAGCGCCCTTCTCCTCGCTTCCCTCATTAGCGTCTTACTCGGCGAAAGCACGGCGGTTTTACTACCCGAGAAAGTAGTCAAAGGCATTGCGGCGATTGGCTTTGGTCTGCTGGCTGTGCGTTTGCTATGGCCCGATAGCGAAACCCCCGAGGCCGATTGATCGCCTCAGGGGTTAAAAGCTTCGCCTTTAGTCTGTCGGAACTTACTCAAATGACGCCGAAATATCGCGGTAGCAAAGCTTCACGAGCCAGGCAGCGGCGACTAGCTTAACAACTTCCAATCCCCAGTAAAGCGCGTGCATATAGTTCATAGCCAGAGGAGCGCTCTCAGAAAAGTCGCCGCTGAGGTGAATGCCGAGGGCGCTCATTTGAGGGGTGAGAATGTAAGTGTAAGTGAGTGCGATCGCCATCAGCACAGCACCTATCGCCAGCGCCCACCGGCTGCGAGCCCCGCTGACAATCACCTCAAACTGATTGCGTCGCTGCTGACGTACCACCAGCAACCCAGTCAAAATAGCCCCCGCACACAGCAGCTCTACCCGATTAAACAGCCAGAACAGGCTATATCCAGCCGTGGCGAAATTAGGCTCGGCCATCATGCCAGACTCGTACATCATCGGCATCAGCAAAAAGTCGAGCAGAACGCTGCTGCTGAGCCAGAAGGCCACAATCGCTAGCACCAAAGCGTCCCAGTTAAACTGTTTGAGGGAAAGCGGTTGAGAAAACTTAGGAGAAGACGTATTCATGATTTAGAGTTGAGCCGGAGAGCTGAGCCGGGCTGACTACTGGAAGGATGCTTTTACCTTAGCCAAGGAAAACTCCTTCGCCTATGAATATTCTTTTCAAAATGCTAACGACCTAGAAACAAAGTTGGCATTGCTTCATATTGAGGCTGTTTGACAACAGACGTCGCGTTACCGGCTCACATGCAAGCGTTCATCTATTTGCACTAATATTTAGTTATTAGTTAAGTCAGTGAAGCCAATTTTCGTAACGGTAAGCACTATGTCTGAGACGCTTTCTCTCAATCCAAAAACAACTCCTCCAGAAGGCGCTTTAGATTCACCTGTGGTCATCCAATCAGTACTCACTGATCAATACCAAACCACAGTGCCTGACCCCATTCGCCTAGCACTTGGGCTAGAAAAGCAGGATAAAATTGCATTTCACCTCTATTCGGATGGAACGGTTCGACTTCTGCGAGTGGACGACGAGTACGACCCCATTGAAGAAAAGTTTTTAGAACTCTTAGCCAAAGACATAGAAGAAAACCCTCAACGTCTGAAGCCCATAACTGCGAAATGGGTGAACGAGTTAAAGTCGCTAGTCGCTGGCGTCGATATAGGCGATATCGACCAGCCCCTTTCAGGAGACGATGATTAGCGAAGCAATGGGTTAATGGATATGGATGAGCCATCTATCATCGTTAACGGCTGGACACTTATTGCCGACCCTTGTTTCATCGATCAGGTCGAAAAATTGCGAGCTAAGGTTCAGGGCCTGCAGCAAAAGTATCCCGAACTGTGGGTCAAAAAGGATTCTGCTAAGCGATTGGCTGCGCTTACCAAATTGTTTTTAACCGATATTCCTCAAGATCCAACCCGCGAGATCTATCGGCAGGGCAACACGTTAGGGCCTACTCATAAACACTGGTTCAGGGCAAAATTTTATCAACAGTACCGATTATTCTTTCGCTACAGCTTGGAGCAGAAGGTAATTGTCTTTGGGTGGGTGAATGATCCTGACACCAAACGAGCCTACGATAGTAAAACGGATGCTTATCGGGTGTTTCGGAAGATGCTCGAAGAAGGTCACCCGCCTGATAATTGGAATGATTTAATTAAAGGTGCTCGAGCTGAGAAAAATCGCCTAAGAAAGATAACTGATGAGTTGTAAAGGGTTTGCTTGCCTGCTGGGCTAAGGAACTTCGAGTGAGCAATGGACATGCAAAAAATGATAGCCTCAGCGGGGCAACGATGGCTGACGGTGGCAGCGGTGGTGGTGGCGATCGCCATCAACGGCTTTTCAAACGCTTATCCGCCCGCTGGCAAAAATACGGGGGAAGTTTCCAACACCATCTTGGGCGGGGTGCTGATTACACCAGCGGGCTATGCCTTTGCCATTTGGGGATTAATTTACATTGGGCTGATTGCCTACAGCATTTATCAAGTGCTGCCCGCGCAGCGACACAATCGCGCATTAAGGCAGGTTTCCTGGGGCATTACCGGCGCTTGCCTGCTGCAAATAATTTGGCTATATGTCTTTTTGACCTACCGCTTTTGGGGATCTGTGGTGGCGATGGCGGGCATTGTGGTGTGTTTGGCGGTTGCCTATGTAGCGGCGCGATCGCTGCGAGCCACCTGGAAAGTACGCTGGCTGCTACAGGCTCCGATTAGCATTTACTTTGGTTGGATTACGGTGGCAGCCGTAGTGAATGTGGCCGGGGCGCTCTATACGCTGGCAATTCCAGTTTCACCCATAGAAGATTTTGCGGGCATCGTCAATGCTTCTACCGGCGGCTTAATCGCTACGGTGGTGATGATGTGCGTTAGCGCTGGGCTAGCGGCGATGGTCGCTTGGCGCTACGACGATGCGGCTTATCCGGCGGTAGTGGTTTGGGCGTTGAGCGCGATCGCGATTCGCCATGCAGGTGCCATCATGCCGCTCGCCATTGTAGGCATTGTTTTAGCCGTGGCACTGAGCGTACTGATTGTGCGCATTGTCGCGAGCAGGCGAGGGCGCAGGAGCCTAAGCTGAGCCGTGAACCGTTTTCACCCATTTCAAGCGCTTTTGACGCACCGAAATGCGCATGGCCATTGTGGCAATGACGACAACCCAGTGCAGCATGTAAACCGTACCTCGAAACGTTTGAATAGCCGCACTCCAAAGGGAGGTCGGTTCTGCCCGGCGAAGCGTCATAAACATTCCCCACAGAGAAAGCACAATGCCCAAAACGGTAATTGGGCCAAAGATAGGAAGCCGATGGCGGATGAGGGCGATCGCAAAATCAGGCAGCACAACCGCAGGCATCATGTACTGAATAATCCAAAAGCCCGCCATATCGATGGATTTTTTCCAGCCCATGCGATTTTTAACCAGTTGACGCCAGTAGTCGAGGTATCTTTGAAAGCCGCCTTCTGCCCAGCGGTTGCGCTGGTGCCACAGGGCCAGGGCGCTGGTGACGCCTTCTTCTTCGACGGCGGGGGTAAATAGCAAGCCAATGTTCCACTGGAGCAGATGCAACTGAATGGTTAAGTCCAGATCGTCAGTGATGGTTTTCTCGTTCCAGCCGCCGCACTGGGCGATCGCACTGCGCCGTACAAACTGACCGTTGCCGCGCAGCTCACCAATGCCGCCCACTGCAATCCGCCGCTCTTGCATGTAGCTATCCAGGGCCATTTCAGCCTTTTGCCCCCTTGTCCAAAAGTTAGTGCTGGCGTTCGCGATCGCCTTACGCACCTGCACAGCGCCAGTTTTAGCATGGCCCAAAGCATTCTCGAACATCGGCACCACATGGCGCAGCAAATCGTCGGGGACATGGGCATCGGCGTCGAATACAGCCAAAATGTCGCCTTTGGTTTGCGGCCAAACTAAATTGAGCGCGCCCGACTTACCGCCTGTTGCGTCGGCTTCTCGATGAATCACGTTTAGCCGGGGGTAGCGCTGGGCCAGACGGTCTAATATCTGCGGCGTTTGATCGGTGCTGTAGTCATCGATAATCCACAGGTCGCAGCGGTGGCTGGGGTAGTCGATGTGCAGCAGCGATTCGACCAACTCGCCAATTACCTGCGCTTCATTTTTGGCTGCCACTAACAGTGAAACGTAGGGCCAGCTCGCAGTGTCTTGAGGGCGATCGCTTTGGGAGGGTAAAGGCGTTGGCGGGGTCAGCGGCTTGGCCAGCATCACTCTTAAGGCATGGACGCTCATGAGGGCGGTGACGATCGCGACTAGCCCACGCCCCCAAGCGATGTTGTGCAGTAAGGCAGTCAGCAGCCAGAGTATTGCCAGTGCGATCGCTGCTTTTAACCGTCGTCCGTCGTAACCTCTGAAAAACTCCGGATCGAAAACCAGATCGGTATCTAGCTCAGAGGAGACAGTTTCGGCAAAATCTGACATGCGTCGTTTTATTGAGATCCCTTAATAAATATTTCTTAATTTAACCATACTGACTTAAGGATAACGATGCGGTAGGCCATCGCTGCTGGCCATGGTTGCCCTGCCTGGCGAGCGGGAATTCTGAGCTAAGCATCATCCGGCAATAGCCCAGTGTCGATCGCTGAGCCGTGCCGCATTCATCATTCCGCAGCCGCTATGTCTCTCCAATCTATCCAGCCTGCCACCAAACCAGAAGCCAGCGTTTATTTGCCTTATTACCAGGGCAAAAAACGCAATGCCTTGCCCTACGCGATTGGGCTATATAAACAAGGCAACGTCGAAGGCGAACGAAAAATTGAGGGTACGGGCAGCATTCCTTTCTTGGCCACCTGGAACATTTCCATGCTACCGGCTGACCTGACGCGCTGCCGGATGCAGTTTGATGGGGACGCCGAGCTGACGTATGAAATTACCATGGCGACTTTCGAGTTTGTAGATTTTTTGATCAGCATCGTGGTGATGATGAACCAAGATAAAGAACCTGACTTTGACCAAAGCTTTTACCGGAAGCTATTGCGGATTGACGATTAACTGGCGCAATACATTTGCTTTGCGGGCGCTTTCAATTAAATTTTCTGACGCGCCTGTAAGTGGACGTGGCAGAATGTACTGAGTGGTTCAAGTCTCAAATTTTGGGATACGGCTAGCGCTGTCATTGAAAGGAGTTAGGGCGTGTCCCAATCAGCAAATCAGATATCTACTCGCTCATCTAAGCATTTGCTCATCGGCTCGATAGAATCCTATAGCGGAAAGTCGGCTACGGTATTGGGGTTGGCGTTGCAGATGCGATCGCAAGGCTTAGACATCGCCTACGCTAAGCCGATCGGCACCTGCCCTAGCGAAGTTGGCGACGACATTGACGAAGACGTCCGCTTTATTAGCAAAACGCTAAACCTGAGCGCCGATCGGGTGCGCCCTACGCTATTTTCACTAGACGAAGCCACCATTGCTCAGCAGCTTTCGCAAGAGCAGCCCATCCAGCAGCAAGACATCGAAAAATTGCTGGAGAGTCAGGGCGAGGACATTCTGCTCATTGAAGGGCCGGGCAATTTGGAAGAGGGTCTGCTGTTTGGGCTGTCGCTGCCAGAGATGGCGCAGATGAGTTCGGCCAGTGTGATTTTAGTCACCCGGTACCAGTCGGCGCTAGTGGTCGATAAGCTGCTAGCGGCCAAGCAAAAGCTAGGCGATCAGCTTCTGGGCGTCGTGATTAATGACGTTCCGGCCAAGCTAGCAGGCGACAGGCTAGAGGCGGTGAAGGCTTGTTTGGAGCGCCATAACATTCCGGTGCTCGGTATTTTGCCTCGCACGGCGATTATGCGCAGCGTCAGTGTAGAGGCGCTAATGCATCACTTGGATGCCGAAATGCTGAATAAGCCTGGGCGGATTGACCAAATTATGGTGGAAGAAATTTCGATTGGGGCGATGAATGCGAATTCGGCGCTGCGTTACTTTAACCAGGCCCATAATATGGTGGTGGTCACTGGCGGCGATCGCTTCGACATTCAAATGGCCGCGCTCGAAAGCTCGACTCAGTGCCTTGTCCTGACCGGTCGCCTGGCCCCGCGCAAAGACATTTTAGATCGCGCTCATGATCTGGAAGTGCCGATTTTGTCGGTGGATTTGGATACGCTGACGACGGTCGAATTTATTGAGCAGGCGTTTGCCCAAGTGCGGCTGCATGAACCTATCAAGGTAGAGTGCATTGGCCACCTGATGGCGCAACATTTTGACACCAAGCGGATGATGAATGCGCTAGGACTCAGTCCGGCAATTCCGGCTTAAGCTTTACGGGCCGGGCGTTAGCGTAAGTTCCCGGCAGGAATAAAATCGTTAAGATACTATAGATTACCGATAGTTTCCGATGGTTTGGTAGAATCTACGCAGCTTTTTTTATATTCTTTAGCCCCAAGATAGCCATTGAGTCAGTCAGTCGAAAATCCACTTGATTCTGTTAAGGTAGACGACTTTTTGCAAGAGCTAGCGACTATTCAGCAGTCTGGCTCGAAGCGGATCGCTATTTTGGGATCGCGCCATGTTCCGATTACGCATCAAAACCTGATTGAGCTAATGAGCTATGCCCTGGTGTTGTCGGGTAATCGACTGATCACCTCAGGGGCAACCGGAACTAACTCTGCGGCGATTCGCGGGGCGATGCGGGCCGATCCAAATTTGCTCACGGTAATTTTGCCTCAAAGTCTGAAGAAGCAACCGCGTGAGTCGCGCGAGCAGCTAGAGGTGGTGACGAACCTGGTAGAAAGCTCGGCAAATGACATGATGCCGCTGGCGGATGCGAGTGCAATGTGCAATGCGGAGATTATTTCTCGCTGTCAGCAGTTGATTTGCTTTGCTTTTCATGACAGCAAAACGCTGTTGCAAACCTGTCAGGATGCGGAAGACCAGCGCAAAATCGTGACGCTGTTTTATTTCGATTAGTTCGATTAGTTTTTAAACGGGTTTACCTGACCATTGGAAATTTTCTATTCTTTGCCGTTTGTTTCACCTGCGAATATGCTGCTGGCGAGTATTGCGATCGCGGCCCTTCTGATCTACTTACCCTACCTAGCAGTCGGCTTTGGCCGGTTTCAAGTAGGCTACGACATGGGCGCACCGCGATCGCTCTTTGACAAACTGCCCGACTACGCGCAAAGGGCGACCTGGGCACATCAAAATTCGTTTGAATCATTTTCGCTGTATGCGCCAGCCGCTTTAATGGGGTTTGTGGTCGGGTTGCCGCCCGAGCAGGTGCTCTCTACCGCAGTGATTTATTTGGTGAGCCGGGTGACCTATTCGACATTTTATATTTTGAACGTGCCGATATTGCGATCGCTTTCTTGGGCGATTAGCATGGGCAGCATTTTCTCGCTGTATCTCAATAGCGTTCAAGTCGCTTTTGGGTAGCAGGCTTAAGATCAGCTAATAGAACAGATCCGTAGAATCCACTACTATTGATCACATACCTACCGAACCGTTTGTTACGTCCCTTATGGCTTCTACTTACTCCTTTGATGTTGTCAGCGACTTCGATCGCCAGGAACTGGTCAATGCCCTTGACCAAACTCGCCGCGAGGTCAAAAGTCGCTATGACCTGAAAGACACCAAAACAGAAATGGATCTGAAGGAAGAGGCTATTGAGATTGAAACCGACAACGACATGACGCTGAGAGCGCTGCATGTGGTGCTGCAAACCAAAGCAGCTAAGCGTAACTTGTCGATGAAGATTTTTGAGTTCGGCGACATTGACACGGCAAGCGGGAGTCGGGTGCGTCAGGAAATTAAGCTAAAAAAGGGTATCGAAAAAGAAGATGCCAAGAAAATCTCTAAGCTGATTAAAGACAATCTAAAAAAAGTGCAGGCGTCGATTCAGGGCGATTCGGTGCGGGTGTCGGCCAAAGATAAGGATAGTTTGCAGGAGGCGATCGCGCTGATCAAGGCCGAAGATTGGCCGATGGCGTTACAATTTCAAAACTATCGTTAGAGGAGACATCTGATGCGCTCTATTTACTCAGCGCTACTTTTAGCGCCATTCGCTGGCTTACTACTAGCTACTACACCTGCTCCTGATAGTAATTCACCACAGCAGGCAACTATCACGCGGTTGGTTCTGCGCGACTATCAGGTGACCATTTCATCGGGCGAAAACGGCGTCGCTCGCTACGATGTTTATGCTCAAGATGGGCAACCCCTAGAGACCAATCTGGTCTCTACCTCGACACTAGCGTCCTCAACCGCCCATTCGATAATCAATCGCAGGTCAAAATCTTTCTAGAAACTCAGGCGATGCTACTTGTTCTGCAAATGATTGCAGACGAGAGGGCTGAGCTAGTGAGTTCAAACGTTTTAGAATATGAAAACAGCCGTAACTCGAACCCAGACAGAGCCAAGGCCGTTGCGCTTTATCTCAGTCTTGCGGCCTTTGTACAACTTGCCGACGAAGCTATCCGGCAAAGAGGCTTAGAATTAGAGAACAATGGAGTCAAACCGATTGATGCCTTACATGTTGCCTGTGCGGAAGCTTCCGGTAGTGACTACCTATTAACTTGCGATAAGCGGCTCATCAACCGCTGCAAAGACTTGAGCTTGCGCGTGATGAATCCATCTAGTTTTATTTTGGAGATAGACGATGCAGATTGATATTCCCGCTGAACAAGCCGTTATTCAGGAAGCCCTGCATGTATTGATGGCCCACATGGAACCAGTAAAAGTAGCCCGCTTTATCACAGCCTGCAAGCTAGGAGAAGGCGACTACCTAAAAGCTAAGGATCAGCTTTTTGCAAACGAAACCGTCGATAGTCTATATGCTGAAATTCAAGCCTTTTCTGAAAATTAGTAGCCCGCGAGGCTATACCTTCGGATCGAATGTTCATCATGATGGAAACCGATGCTTTTCAGTAAATAGTTCAAGCATAGAGGACTTTTTAGATCAGCTCTGTGTTTTGGGGCTGGTTGTAGCGCAGCCACAGCACCACAACCAGGGTAAGCAGCACCAACGGCCAGCTTGCCCAGTTGAGAACTTCCCAATTAAACCGGTAGAAAATTCGGCCTGAGAGAAAGGTTGCGATCGCCACAAAGCCAAATACGGTAAAGTCGTGAGCGGCTTGAACTGTGGCTTTTTCGGGTGGAGTGTAGGTTTCGGTGAGGAGGGCGGTAGAGCCAACGTACATGAAGTTCCAGCCAAGACCGAGAAGCAGTAGGGCGATTGCGAAGTGCCAAAAGCTTGTGCCTAGTAAATTCAGCCCCATACAGCTCAAAATCAGGACTGCCCCGGCGGTGATGATGTTAATAACGCCAAAGCGTTTGATTAGCAAACCTGTGAAAAGCGCCGGGCCAAACATGCCAAAAACATGCCATTGAATGACAGCGGCTGACTGCGGAAAGCTATGATTTTTAGCTTCCATCGCGAGCGGCGTTGCGGTCATGACAAAAGCCATGACGCTGTAGCTAACAGTGCTGCCGAGCGTGGCGACTAAGAACTTGGGCTGGCGAACAATGGTGATAAGGGGGCGCAGGGTTGCCTGAATGCTTTCTTTTACTGCGGGCGGAATATGCAGAAAGAGCAAGAGAATCATAGAGAGAATTTGTAGTGCTAAGACGGCGACGAACGCGCCAATATAGAGTTCGCTGTTGAACCAGGCTTTAGAGCCGGTCGCGAGCCAGGGGCCTAAAATAGCGGCAACAATACCGCCTGCAATCACCCCTGAAATGGCCTGAGAACGGAAAGCGGCGTCAGCAACATCAGCGGCGGCAAAGCGGTAGTAGCCAACAAAGCTATTGGCGAGCCCAAGCAGCGCCATGGCGATCGCAAACAGCCAAAAGTGCTCAATGACAAGGCTGTAGATACTTAGACCCGCACCCAGGATGCCGATAACAGCGCCTAGTAAAAAACCGCTACGTCGCCCAACTCTTTCCATCAACATAGAGGCAGGAATAGTTGCAGACATGGTGGCAACTTGCCGCAGAGCGAGTGGTGCGGTGGCCAACGCTTTATCTGTCGCTAGCGCGTAGCCGACGAGAGCGGCGGTGGTGATAAGAACAGTATTAGTAGTCATCGCCAAAGCCTGACAAAGTGCTAAAAGCGTTACCTGTGCTTTTGTGTGGGATGGAGCAGATGACATGGCCTGGCGCTCAAGAAGAAGTTTGAGCTTAGCACTGTTGCTTGACCTAGCCTATCGAATTGCTCGATGCTAACGATGCAAATATTTGAGGCAATGCAGTGCTGAGAGAAATTGATCGAGATCTTTGGGTGACTGAACAGCCACTCAGATATTTTGGGCTGAGTGTTGGCACTAGGATGACTGTTGTGCGGTTGGCAAATGGAGAGTTGGTCGTCATTTCTCCGATTCAGGTGAATGAGAGCCTTGCTAGCCAACTCAACAAAATCGGCACCGTCAAACACATTATCGCCCCCAACCTCTATCACTATTTCTTTGTCGCTGGCTTCAAAACACGTTACCCCCAGGCAACGCTTTGGGCCGCACCCGGCTTAGAGGTTAAACAGCCAGAGCTACCGATAGATCGAACAATTGATCGCGCTTCAAATCAATTGTGGGACGGACTAGCGTTCGTATTTTTTGAAGGGTTTAGAACGTTAGGCTCAGCAGGTTTTGAATCGCTCAATGAATGCGTTTTCTTTCATCTGCCCAGCCGTACGCTAATTTTAACAGATATTGCCTTTCACTTTGACGAGAGCTTTCCACCGCTTACGCAGTTTGCGACGAGGATAACGGGAGGATACAAACGATTGAGCCCGTCGTTGTTAGAGAAAATTGCAACAACTGATAAAGAGAAAGTAAGAAGCTCGGTAGAGCGGGTTCTCAAATGGGACTTTGAGAGAGTCGTCATGGCTCATGGCAGTATTATTGAGCAAGGTGGAAAAGAGAAGTTTAGGCAGGGGTACGAACGATTTTTAGGAGAGCATCACAAAATCTGATTGATGGGTAGTTGACACCGCAAAAAATACTGGTACGCTAAATTACATAGCTGTTGCTGACACAACCGCGATTCACTCGCAGCGGCAATAGCCTAAACCCCGAAAATTTAGCAGACGCAGACGATGATTGCTTGGACTCAATCACCGCCCGCTCGCCCCCTCGCTGAAACAGCCAGCAAGGCGGTTATGTGCATGATGCCATAGCCACCCTGACTATTAGCAAGTTGGGGTGGCTAAGTTTTCGGTTTCTTGCAAACGATACAAGGCAAAAAACCATGAAAACGGCGATTTATGTGGCGGGCAAGTTGCCCGCTGGACTGCGCATGATTGACATAGAGACGATGTTATCTACGGGCGAGCCTATGACTTCGTTCGGCCTTCGAGAGTCTAGCGCTCAGACATTTGGTATATATGACGCGGGGCCAACAGATTTCAGGCGAGCGGACGACAAAGAACTGCGACATATTTTGCTAGGGAGCCCCGGCGCAATTCGGCAGACGATTCATTTGCTGCATTCTTTACGCTACGCAGAGCCTGTGCTGTGGAGCCCAGTTACGGCTGTGAGGGATAGCTTGACGATTACGGCGGCGCAAGGAGAGGCGATGAGCTTGTTGCGGCGGAGCTTGTAATTTGCTCATGGAAGCATGGATTCGTAAGCGCAGGCTAAGAAGAATGGCTATGACCTGCCGTTTAATCGGGGGCTAGAAGTATTGATCTCAACATGCCGCTACTCATAGGTCATAATAGAAGGCATCTAGCGAAAGCCTGCGCCATCATTGAAGTTCCCAGACCTCAGTGGTATTCCAGTCATTCATCGTTTTTCTCTAGGCTTCCTAAAGCGATATGAAGATATCATCTCCGAACAGTCTATGAAAGCTATAAAACTTGAAGCTATGATCGACGAGCGTCATGAGCTTCATCTTAAATTACCTGAAGATGCGAAGGTTGGACGGGCTGAGGTTATCATCATGTTTGAAGATAGTGAAGATTTGCAACGTCAGCCAGCGGGCGAGAGAGTCGCGCAGCCCTTACGAAAGTTCGGTCAGTTTCGAGGACAAATCCAGATCGGCGATGACTTTAATGAGCCGCTGCCAGATGAGTTTTGGCTAGGAGAGAGTTGAACCTACTGCTCGATACGCATATTTTTCTTTGGTTAAACGACCGCCCAGAGAAGCTTAGTAACCAGGCTTTGAAAAGCTGCGCTGATCCGACAAACTCAATTTATCTGAGTCTCATTTCGCTATGGGAAATCCAGATTAAAAGTCAGCTTGGTAAGCTGACTATCAGTGCGTCCTGGCAGACGATGGTACAAACGCAGAGTGAAGAAAACGGACTGCAAATTCTATCACTGAGCCAAGCTCATATTGAACAGCTTGATCTGCTTGGATCGCATCATCGCGACCCGTTTGATCGGATGTTGATTGCCCAAGCTAGAGCTGAAGAGATGGTTTTGGTCAGCGCTGATGGTGTTTTTGAAAACTATGACGTGATGGTGATTAGGTGATTAGGGTAGACGCTTTGTAGCGCTTCTATGCGTCAATAAATCCTTTGGTTGCTGTGATGAGAGGCTCAGAAACGGGATGATCAATGGCAACCTCCACGGCAGTATCTCATGGTTTTTGGTCATATTGAATCTTGGCTTTCGACCTCAAGCGTATCTGAAAAGGCTGAAGTCATTCAGTTGCTATATGATGGCATCCTAGCTTCGCATGTGATTGAGCCCTATGCCATTGAAACGCGCGATTCGGCTGTTCCCCTGGCGTCGCCAGCCGGTGTCAGGCGAACAGTTGCCTAAACGCTATGCCAAATCGCCTGAAGGTCGTGCCATTATTCGGCTAACTTTGACTTCGCCCGAGGCGTTGCTGATGCCTTTTGAGAGCTTTCCTGCTCGCTTTGGCAAGACGGTTAAAGATGAAGACAATCCGCCGGTCGTCAACTTAAATAAAGATTTGGTTGACTATTTGTTTGCGCGGCTCGGCGAATTGGGCGATGAAGAGCTGCTGCTGCGAGTTTCGCTGTCGGCTGGCGCTATAGCCGCACATACTGAGGGGCCTGATGATGCGCTTTATCGTTTAGAAACTGCGATTCAGCGATATTTTGCCTATTTGGAGAGTACTCGGCGGCAAAATTTGACCCAGCTTGCTCGCGATGCGCTGTTGCTGGGTGTGCTGGGTACGGGGGCATTGGGGCTGTCGGTGCTGCTGGATGGGCGGGCAGTGATGCCGGGCGAAGGCATCGGTTTGCCGCTGTTAAATCAGGGGGTGACGATTTTTGGCTGGCTGACCTGCTGGGAAGCGTTGGCGAATGCGCTTTGGAACTGGCGACCGCTATACGAGCAGTTGCGAATGTCGCAGCGCTTACAGGCGGCAAAGATAGAGCTGACGGCGAACTGATATCGCGGACGATTGCCTAGTAAAACTGTCATACTAAAAAGCGGAAATTCTCATTCTTTATCTTCCTCTTTTCCATGGTTTCTCCCGCTAGTATTGATGCTTTAGGTTCAAAGGTTGACGGCTCAAATGAAGGCCCAGAGGTTCAAAGCGCAGATATTCAAACGTCGATTGCGCCCGTTGGCTTAGACTGGTCTCATAAGGAGGCGATCGCAGTCCATGCCCGGATTGTTGGCGAGCGCATTGGCACCAAAGAAATAGAACGGACTAAAGCATCCGGTATAGAGCAGACTGGTGCGATCGCAACCAACCCTCTCATTATCAAAGCAGGCGCTACCGGCTGCGCGGTGATTCTGCGCTATGGCGTCATCGTCACCTTCGATCTGAGCCTGGAAGAAGAAGCAGCGCTGCTGAAAACCCTGCAACCCCACATCCGCGAGCCTATTTCCCAAGATATTTCAGAAACCTTACCGCTAACCTTTCGGCCAAACGCCAAAGAGCGCCTGGAGAACGGAACGTTATATTTACAAGCTTGCAGTGCCGAACGGCTGCAAATTGTCGCCGAGGCACTGGGTAAAAGTGTTGTACTCGACTACTACGAAACAGAAGTTTCCAGCCTGTTTACGCGCATAAAACCTTTTGCCACCGCCATCCAGGGCAAAACGCGCAAACCGCCTAAAGAAGAAGAACTTTTAGAACTCATTGGCGGCACCCTGTTGATTCAACAGAAAATGGTGGGCATTGTTGAAGTCGGTGAAAAGCCAGATCCGATTTGGGATTATCCCGCACTAGATCGACTGTATCTGCGTCTAGAAGACGAATATGAACTTAGAGAACGGCTGATTTCGCTAGAGCGCAAGCTCACGCTCGTTTCTACATCGGTTGAAACTTCTTTGAACATTTTGCAGCGTGACAGCAGTCATCGGGTGGAGTGGTATATTACTATCCTGATTGTGATAGAGATTGCGATCGCGCTATACGACATTTGGACAAGATAGCCAACGCACAGTTAGCCTAAGCTGCCAGCATTGACGGCAATGTCAAAGTGCAAGACATCCTCACGCTTTCCTAATTTGGTGTATAGGGCGATCGCAGGTTCGTCTTCAATGCTGGTATCGGCCTGCACGAATATCACATAAGCACCCCGCTCAGCCGCAATTTCTTTCAGCTTTTCAATTAAGGCCGTTGCAATGCCTTCGCGCCGATGCCCCAATGCCACCGCAAGATCATAGATATAAATCTCGCTACGCGCCTGCTCAAACTTCTTAAGCTCGTAGGCCGCGATACCGCCAACCACTTCGCCGCGCTTCACAGCAGCTAGCGCAATAAACGTATCGCCGCCAAGCAACCGCCGCAAATAATCCTCCCTCGGACGTTTTGCGCTGTAAGTATCTACGTCATCGAATGCCTCGCCAAAGGTCGTCAGCAGCGCTGCCATCAGCGGGACGTCATTCGAGGTGAGAAAGTGAATATCTACTGACATTGGCTACTCCAAGCTGCACAACGTTCCGGGTAACCGGCTGATGATAACCTTTGCATCCAAACCAAAATCTCAGAATCAGTCCGCTTCGAGCGGAGCGGTTCATCAGGTTCTCTGCTCGATCAATAACGCTCCATGTTGGGAGCGCACTGTACCAGATCTGCGGTAAGTCACAAACGTACTGGTAGGCTTGCGCTCTACTATATCCCAGCGATTCCAGCTTACGACCGGTTGCTTTGTCTGGCCATTGTGATAATAAGCCTTGTGTTCCTGATACTCGTGCCGTTCTATGATTTCTATGAATGAGTCCCAGTCCATCGGCGTCCAATCGTTTAAAACAATGACGGATGAGGCGGCTGACTTATCGGCTTGAAGTGAGGTCATAGGTCTACGGGCGTAAACGTAATCAGGCGGTGGCTTTATTGTATACCCATGCATTAGAACCCATGCGTTAGAACAATCTTGCCGATCGCTTTATTCTCTTCTAAACGGTCGTGAGCTGCGCCTATTTGGGCAAAGCTAAACCGCTCAGTATCTATTAAAGGCTTAAGAAGACCTTGGTCTACAAGCTCAGCCGCTGCTTTCAAAATTTTGCCATGCCGCGATCGCGCTAAATCCTTCAGCATCGGCAACAGCATAAACACCACATGGAGCGACAGCCCTTTTGCATGCATAATCGACAAATCATAAGCCTGACGAGAAGACGGCGTCACCACGGTGCCATTCAGCTTGGCGGCCTCAAACGAGTGGGGCAAGTTATCGCCGCCCGTACTGTCAAACACCAGGTCAAAGCCCTCGCCATGGGTCAACCTATTGACGTAGGCAGAAACCGCCTCATCTCGATAATTCACACCTTCATCTGCGCCTAGCTCTTTGGCAATCTGTAGCTTCTCGGGTGTGGAAGCGGTCGCCGTCACCTGCGCCCCCCGCCACTTCGCAAGCTGAACCGCGATATGACCCACACCGCCAGTACCGCCGTGAACCAGCACCGTTTGCCCTGGCTGTATGTTGGCTTTATCAATCAGCCCTTCCCAGGCCGTAATCGTCACCAGCGGCAGCGCCGCCGCCGAGGCAAAGTCTAAGCTGTTAGGCTTTTTGGCAATCAGGCGAGCATCGGCCAGCATATAGTCCGCGATCGCCCCTCCATGCCCCTTAACCCCGCCCGCACAACCATAGATCTGATCGCCCACTTTAAACTCACTGACCCCTTCACCGACGGCTTCTACAACGCCCGCAACATCCCCATGCAAAACAGCAGGAAGCTCAGGAGAAATCGCTGGCCCATAGCGTCTTATCTTATAATCCACCGGATTAACACTTGACGCTTCTACTCGAATCAGCACATAGCCTTTTTTGACCTCTGGCTGAGGAATCTCCACCTGCGTAAAGACGGAACTCTCGCCAAATTCTCTAATTATCATTGCCTTCATGGCGATCTCCTAATTGAAAAATTGTGCCTTTAACTGTATGGCTTCTACGATAGCGAAACAAACATTCATAGCTGAACTCACAGAGCCTGTGAGCGGATTATCAATCTTCGTTTTCTCCAAACCATTTCTCTCGTAAGGCTTTCATATAGCCTTGCTCTTGTAGCGTCAAAATTTCTTGACTGACCTCCTTTACGAGGGTATTGCTGCCTGCTTGAAAAGCAATCCCATAGTCTTCTTGCGTCAGCGGTTCGCCCACTAGCTTAAACTGGTTAGGATTGCGATTCACCATATATTTGAGCGTCGGATAGTCATAAACAACAGCTTTCACGTCTTCAGCTTCTAACGCCGCTATCATCTCCTCAAAATCACCAAACTCAGCAACCTGCACTGGCTGAGCGCGAGCGTAGGCTTCGGCAGTGGTGCTATCGATCACGCCCACCTTTTCACCTCTGATATCGTCAAAGGTCAGACTGCTTTCGGATAGCTGCCCTACCGTGAGCGAAGCAATAAAATCGGCGACAATGAAAAAGCTGGCTCCCATCCACAGGCAGGCGACAATGCGGCCCGGCAGTCGCGAGGGCGTGACGTCGCCGTAGCCAAAGGTGCCCAACGTCACAATCGAGAACCAGATGCCCTGGCCAATGCCGTTGATCGGATTTTGAGAAAAGTGATCGTTGTGCTTGTGCTCGAATAGCCAAATCAGCGCGCCTACCCCAGCGCTAGTGGCCATCACCAACAGTAAAGGTCGCCAAACGTTCCAGCTAAAAACGCTGTGGGTGATTGTGCCCCAAAGGGTGTTGTTGGGCGATCGCATCATCAATTGCAGGCCCGAGCGATAAGTCGGATACGAAAAATCAAAGTCCCCGGCCTCCCGCTCGGCAGTAATAGAAATGCCCGCCACCGCCGCATCTAGCTCACCTTCAGCCAAATCATCCATCATTTCAGCAAAAGACCCGTAAGGCACCCACTGGGTTTGAATATCCAAATCGTCTGCGATCTTTGTCCACAGCTCTATGTCATAGCCATAGGGCGTTTCGTCTTCTAAAGAAACGAAGGGTTCAATCTCGCTGGTGCCGACTTTAAAGGGCGCTTTGGAAGATGTGTTGGGAGGTGTTTGGGCGATCGCCCGCTGCATAGTTCCACTCCCCAGGCCCAGCGCAATTGGGCTTGCTAAGACAACATGACAGGCCACTAAAACAAGTTGTTTCATAAGAACTAAAAAATAACTGATATCCTTAGTTTGCTAATGCTTGACCCGCCAGCCAGCCAGTTGTCCAAGCGCTTTGAAAATTAAACCCACCCGTAATTCCGTCAATATCCAACACTTCTCCTGCCAAGTATAAACCTGCGCATTTACGGCTTTCCATGGTCTTAAAATTGACCTCCTTTAGCCGCACGCCCCCACAGGTGACAAACTCATCTTTAAAGATGCCTTTACCCGTAACGCCATAGCAGCCCTGGCTAATCTCTCCTATCAGTTTGTTCATTTGCTTTTTAGACAGGTTTGCCCAAGTCGTCACCAGATCAAGATCGAGGCGAGCGAGTAAATACTGCCAAAGCCGTTTGGAGATAGCCGGATATGGGCTGTAAGTAGAAATCGCCTTTTTAGGCGTCGCGCTTTTGGCTTGCTGTAACTGAGCGCGCACTTGTTCTTGACTCAGCGCAGGCAACCAGTTGACAATCACCTGGCCCTGATAGCGCTGGGTGTGCAACAGCCTAGCGCCCCAGGCTGATAGCTTTAGCACGGCTGGCCCGCTCAGGCCCCAGTGAGTAATCAGCAATGGCCCGGTTTGTTCTAGAGGTTTTTTGAGCGAGTCTACTTTTAGCCGCAAGTGAACCGGATCTACTGCAACGCCGCTGAGCTGATGTAGACGCTTGTCTGGCACATTAAAGGTAAACAAAGACGGCACCGAGGGCTCGATATGGTGACCCAAAGATTGGGCGATGCGGTGACCAGCGGGGCTGCTGCCCGTGGCAAGCAAGAGGCGATCGCACCTCACATACCCCGATTGCCCCTTCAGTTGCAGCTCAAAGCCATCCGCCAATCGTTCGGCGCTGACAATCGGCGATCGCGTTTTCACCTGCACCCCCGTCTGCCTGGCCGCCCCCATCAGGCAGTCAACCACCGTCGCCGAATCATCCGTCACCGGAAACATCCGACCATCGGCCTCCGTTTTCAGCACCACCCCACGCTGCGCAAACCAGTCCACCGTATCTTTGGGCTGAAATCGGCTGAAGGCACCGCGCAGCGCTTTGCCACCACGGGGATAATTTTGCACGAGCTGAGCCGGGTCAAAGCAGTGATGAGTCACGTTGCAGCGGCCCCCTCCAGAGATTCGGACTTTAGCGAGGGGCTGAGGGCCTGCTTCGTACAGGGTGACCTGGCTGTGAGGGTTTGCGGCGGCGGCGGCGATCGCGCCAAAAAAGCCCGCCGCCCCACCGCCCACCACCGCTACCCGTAAATCCTGAGTCCCCATCCAACCACCTACTACACCAGCGCCCATCTTACCAAGCAGATTCATTCCCTCAGCCGTTGAAGCGAGTTAACTTCCTCTATACTTTTCATATAGGTAAGTTAACAGCGCAACTTTCAGCACAGTTGCCGTTCCCTTTCCCCATTACCCTTTTCCCCATTACCCCTTCCCTATGGCCAGCAAAGAACAAATCAGACAGCACCTCGCCCAAAGCGCCACCATCAAACTAGACAGCATCTCCAAGCCCACCAAAGGCGACGAAGCCAAAAAGATGAAAATGATGGAGCATGTGCAAAAGAGCAAAGGCAAGCTCTAATCCGGCTAGTTGTTTGCTGCAATTTCGTCCGTTTTCGCAGCCATCACAAAATCGTTCTGGTGAAGTCCGTTAATGGCGTGAGTCCACCAGGTGACCGTAACTTTGCCCCATTCTGTTAGCAGGGTGGGGTGATGATTTGCGGTTTGTGCGATCGCGCCCACCGCATTCGTAAAATCCAGCGCGCGTTGAAAGTTTTTGAACCGATACTGCCTTTGTAGCTGCGGCACATCCTCCACTCGAATCAGCGACCATTCAGGCACCTGAGCATGAAGCTGCGCAATTTCTTCTGGCGTGGCGGGCGGCATCGAACCCGAGCAGGGGATGCAGGTTTGCGCAGAAAGCAGTTTGGACATAGAGTAACTCCTAGGTATTCAGCAATCAGCAGCGTCATTGTTGCTCTTAATACTAATTCTATGAGCTTAGCTATGGTATTGGAACATTTGAAACGAATAAAGAAGATACTCTAAACTTGAGTGAATTATGCAATTCGGAAGAGAGTTTTCCTATGGCCGACCGAACCGAAGAGGCAAGAATACTGCTTAAAGAGGCTCAGAAATTAGCTGCACAAGGAAAGTATAGCGAAGCCTTAAAGCTGACTGATCAGGTTTTATCTGTGAAGCCGGATCTTGCAGAAGTATACGTTTTTGATATAGCTGCACAGGCAGAAGCACTTACCGAAGAAGCTAGAATCCTAGCGGTTCAAGGAAAGTATCGTGAATCTTTGCAGCTAACGGATCAGGTGTTGAAGATCAAGCCAGATCATGCAGAGGTCTATGTATATAGAGGATCACTTCATGTAGCAATGAATGATATAGAAGCTGCGATCACAGAGATAAGAGAGGGAGAAGCTATTTTTGAAGCTCGAAATGATCTAGAAAAAGCGGCGGTGATGAGGCAGTTTGCTGACGATTTGCAGGAGAGCCTAGACGATGGCTCATGGGCTGAAGAACTAGAAGAGGAGCGTAGAATAGAAGAAGAGAACGCTTTATAGCTCACGTAGATGACTAAAGTTAAACTTTCATTCATTTTAGTAGAGCCTGGCGAGGCGGGAAATATTGGCGCGGCAGCTCGCGCTATGAACACAATGGGCTTTGGAGATCTGCGGCTAGTGCGCCCCCAAGCTGATCCGCTCAGCGGCCTTGCCAAGGCTTTTGCCCATGGTTCCGAACATATTCTAGAATCCGCTCCGATTTACCAACAGCTTGCCGATGCGCTAGAAGATATTGACTTGGCCTGTGCAACCACCGCTCGCCATCGTTTGCAGAAACAACATTATGTGCCCGTGCGTGATTTGCCAATGGCGTTACAAGACAAAGGCTCAAGCTTACAGCGTGTTGCCATCGTCTTCGGCAGTGAGCGTTCTGGCCTTAGCAATGCAGATATCGACCTGTGCGACATCGTGACTAATGTTCCGCAGGTGAGCCTTCAGCCCTCACTCAATCTCTCTCAGGCGGTAATGATCTATAGCTTTGTACTTGCAGAGCAACAAACTTGTGTACAAATCAAAGACCAGCGGTTGAACAGCGAGCAGATGCCGATAGAACAATATGCCCGGCTAAAAGACTCTGTGCGTGAGCTGATAGCAAGGATTGGTCTAGATCGGCGCAATCAAGCCTATGTAGCGAAAGCACTAGCCCGGCTTGGCTACGAAGATCTGTACTTATTACAAACCATTCGCACCTTTGCCAACAACAAACTGAACAGCCTAGAAGAGAAAATTCGTAATTCCTCTCGTCATCAATGAGCTTTACCTTCATGCCCTAAACAAACGTCCCTGGTGGCCCATCTTGCGCTATACGCGCTAGGCTTTGCCATCAGCACCGCAAGTCTTCAAGCGTGTATACAAAAATGAAGGGGTTTGGCTATGCGCACTCGTGTCTTTCAAAGTGGTAATTCGCAGGCAGTTCGCATCCCTAAGGAGCTACAGTTCGAGCAGTTAGACATTGAGTACGAAATTGAGCGCGAGGGCGATCGCCTAATCATTCGCCCCGTAGGCCCCTATCTCACTGATGCCTTAGAGATATTTGCAGCTTTCTCGGATGACTTTATGACAGAGGGCCGCCCAGAGCAAGGCAGTCAGGGGCGAGAAGTGCTTTGAAGTACATGCTTGATACCAATATCTATATCTTGCGGGCTAAATCAAAAAAGTTTCGGACGGGACTGGCGCGATTCGAACGCGCGACCTAGCGCTTAGGAGGCGCTTGCTCTATCCATCTGAGCCACAGCCCCAAGCAATTAACTGCTCACAACTAATTACACAAAATAATATAGCAAGCTGTCTCAATAATTTGGACTATCAGGGTATATCTGCAAACTTTATTTAGCTACTCACCCAGCGCGCTTCCCAGGGGCTACCGCCAATTTCTAAACCTGCAAGCTGACTAGTGGTGTCTAAGATGACGCGATCGCCCTCCCATAGCTGCACCCTCAGCTCTCCCTTTGTGGTGTCTCGGCACAAAAACTGTAAGCCCGATTGCGTCGGCACTCGTACCTGGGCTCCTTCGTCATGGGCGATGCCAGTCAGTTCTACATGGTAGCGATCGCACCCCGCCGTCATTTGCCAATAGCCCCATGGATCGACTTGCCAGGTAAAAGCCGTTTCCCTGGATGAAAATTCGTAAAACTGGCCCCGGTAGTGAATGCCAATTAGGCCCACATTCTCTGAGCGGGTGAGCACGTCCCGGACGCCGCCCGCTGCGGTAATGCTCAGATCCGGTTCGCCGGTGAAGGCATTGCACTGAAGCCAAAACCATTTAGCTGGGAAGGCCGTGCCCCAGTTTTTTTCGGCGTAAACGGGGGCGTTTTGGAAATGGGTGCGATCGCCCTGCCACTCCATCCAACCCGAGGCCAATCCATGCGCCATCAGCACCTGCCACCCAGGGTCAAACACAGGCAAATAGGATAGCCAGCCTGCCGTTGCACGCGATCGCACGCCCGCAGGCCCCCAGCCCGAAATCGGCTGAACCGTATACTGCCACTGCGCTTCCACATTGGACGATTGGCCAGCAGGATTGAGCAATCGGCCTTGATGATGCTCACTGGTAAGCTGATAGCCTTCTAGGGTTTCATCATCAAAAGCTTTGCGGGCAAAGGCTGCTGGCGAAAGGTAGCGAGCGCGGCCCACCTGAGAGGTGCGCCAGTGACCAAGGCCCAATCGATGAGGCCAGGCCCAGAACTGAGTTACATCAGGAAAGGTGCGACAGTAATAGGTTTCGTTTGGCCCCAAGATCTGCGCTGCGCCGCCGTGATGAGCCGTGCCGCCCGCCGGGTCATCGATTGAGTACATAAAAGCAAAGGTTTGTCCCGACTCGGGCAGGGTAAGGCGAAAGTACCAGCCCTCAAAGAATCGGCGCGCAGAGAACCACGAAGCGCCACGCCAGTGATAGCCGCTGTGAGGCACTTCCAGTCTGCTCAGCGCCTGGGATGGTTGATTAGTCATAAGGTCAGTTTTCCACCCAACGAGGAACATAGCACCAGCCCTGTTTTAGCTGAGCGCGCCACTGCTCGTAGTCGGGCTGCTTTTTAGCCACAAGCGCCCAAAACTTTTTGGAATGGTTCATATGCACGGTATGGCACAGCTCGTGAACCAGCACGTAATGAACCAGCGGTCTAGGCAGAAACAGCAGCTTGTAGTTAAGACTGATGTCTTTGGCGCTAGAGCAGCTCGCCCAGCGCGTTTTTTGGCCCCGCACAGAAATGCGGCGGCAGGGAAGGTCGAGGTCGAAGCCGAGCTGACGGAGCCAGGGCGTGAGATCTTTGTGGGCGCGGTGGGCCAGCCATTTGCGCAGGACGGCGTGGCAGGAGGCCGATTGGGCGATATTGCCGCTGACGGTGAGGCGATTGCCCAAAGCAGGTGCGCAACGAGTCTCGCGGCCATTACCAGGCTGATAGAAAACTTTCCAGGTGTCTAAGTCTTTAGGCAGGTTGGTGCTTTGGTTAAGTTCGCCAAGGGCCGTAGATTGCCAGCGAAAAATGATGGTTTCAGGCTTTTCGACTTGCCAGTCGTCGCTGGTGGCTTGGGCTTCGGTATGGAGGCGCGATCGCGTTTTTTCAATCCACGCCCGTCGCTGTTCTAAAAGCTGCGGTAGCTTTGCCCGCTCAAAGCCCGGCGGCACCACGACCTCTACCTCACCTTCTACCGAAATTTTGATCGAGACATGCTTGGCCCGTTTACTTTCACGCACCTTATAGGCTAGCGGCTCGGTAGATAGCTGAGCAGACAGATCATCAGTATCAGGGCTAGCATCAGAAAAGAGTTTTAGCTGAGACATCAATCGGGTTGAATTTAGGTTGAATCCGCTTTTATCTACGCTCTATTTTGACGCATTTTTCGAGCTTAGGTTTGAGCAGCAGGGGCAATAAGCGCTATACCTGCTGTAAATCACTTGAATTTATCTGCGATGCTTTTTGACAAAGGCCGCGTTCACCGACTGCTCGTCATCAGTTTATCAATGATTACGGCTGGCGGGCTGTCGAGCTGTAGCAACCTGCCCACCGCAGAGCCCGCCGCTAAAACCGTTACCGTCCAAGGACAGTTCTCGGGCGAGCAGCAAGCAAGCTTTGAGCAGGCCATGGTGCCGTTTGAAGCAGACACCGGCATTGACGTTGTTTACGAAGCCACCGATACCTTTACTGACCTGTTGGAAGCACCAGCAGATACCGCCAGCCCTGACCTGCTGATATTTCCGCAGCCGGGTACCATGGCTGAATTTGCCAGAGCCGGGCGGCTGGTGCCCCTCGACAACTTTATGGATGCCACATCACTGCGGGCCGCTTACCCTGACGTTTGGCTCGACCTGGGCTCTGTCGATGAGATTCCTTACGGCATTTGGTACCGGGTGTCGGTCAAAAGCCTGGTGTGGTATCGACCCACCGCCTTCGAGGCCAAAGGCTACGACATTCCTAGAACCTGGTCGGCGCTGATTGAGCTGAGCGATCGCATTGTGGCCGATGGCGGTACGCCCTGGTGCATTGGGCTAGAAAGTGGCGACGCGACGGGCTGGCCGGGCACCGATTGGATAGAAGATATTTTGCTGCGCACCGGGGGGCCGGAAGTTTACAGCCAGTGGATTAGCCACCGGCTGCCGTTTAATTCGCCGCAGGTGGTGAGGGCTTTTAATGAGTTTGGCAAGTTTTTGCGCAATCCCAAGTATGTCAAAGGCGGCGGAGAAAGGGCAATCACGATGCCCTATGGAGAATCAGTGCTGGGTCTGTTTAGCGACCCGCCCGACTGCTATTTGCACCGGCAGGCTAACTTTGTGGCGTCCTTTTTTCCAGAAGATAAAGAGGCCAGAATTGACTATGACGTCTTTTTGCTGCCGGGCATTGACCCCAGGTTTGGCACGCCGCTGCTGGTGGCGGGCGATTCGGTGGCGATGTTGAATGATTCTATGGAGGCGCGATCGCTCATGAAATACATTGCTAGCCCAGTCCCCCACGAAATCGGGGCTAAGCTCGGTGGTTTCATTTCACCTCACAAGCAAGTGTCACTAGAAGCCTATCCCAACGTCATCAATCAAAACATCGCTCAGATCCTGGCGGATGCCGATGTAATTCGCTTTGACGGCTCAGACCGAATGCCCGCCGCCGTCGGCACAGGCAGTTTTTGGGCCGGTATTATCGACTTCGCCAAAGGCAAATCAGCCGAAGAGGTCACCAAATCGATTGATGATACCTGGCCATAATTTTAGGAGCATCAACGCTGACGCCTGATTTCTGTCTCCTATCCCCCAACTCCTGACTCCTATCTCCCACCTTTACGAAAATACTGATTGGTATTTTGCCGCAGCGGCCCCAGCGGCGAATGCCGAATCAAACTACCAGCAAGCGCCTTCAGCACCTCTTGCAATCGAGTCGTGGCAAAAGCCGCACCGTAGGTCACTGGCGCAAAGCCAGCGCGTTGGCACATTAAAGACAAGCTGCTGGGCGTGAAGTGATTGATATGCTCTAGCGGATCTACTTTGCCGTGATCTTCCATACTTTCAGGTCTATGGCCAACACCTTTGCAATTGGGTACTTCGACAACCAAAATGCCACCCGGACGAATGCAGTTTGATAGAGCTTGCAAAGTCTCTAAAGGCTCAGCCACATGTTCTAACACTTGAAAAAGCGTAATCGCGTCAAATCGCTCGCCGCCTGCCAGACTGCCATCTGCCAAACTCTCTTGAACATCTGTCAAATTGGAATATAGCGAGACCGGGCCAGCACGACGGTTTCTTTGCTGGCGAGAGTCGCTAAAGTCAATGCCGACCGCATCGAAGCCAAACAGGCTAGCGCTGCGCAAAAAGCTACCGTCTCCACAGCCAAAATCGAGAATACGCGGCGGTCTTTTCGGGGTTGCCTCCACCCCTAGCATCTGCGCAATTCGCAGGCAGTGTTTAGCGTTTTGCTGGGCTACGAATAAAGGCGATCGCGCCAAAGCAGATTCAACAGCCTCTATTTGCTCGCTCGAAATCCATTCGCCGTAAAGTACTTTTAGCCAATCTTCGGTCAGAATATCACCCTGAAAGGTCATGCCGCAGTCCTGGCACTGCATTCGGCGGAAAGGGATATCTTGAAGGGCGGCGAGGGGATCGCCTGCATAGTGAGCGCTTTCTATTTCTTGACGGACGGTGCGATCGCCAAAAGAAGACACCCAAATAACCTCAAGATTTTTAGACTCACAGAGAAGACAGGTTTCTCGCTTGCGAAACTCCGCCCGCTTAGCACCAGCAGGTGCAGCAGCAACAGCGCCTTTTGTCATAGAGATCCGGGGAAGAGGGTACAGATAGCCTTAAACAGATAAATAGACCTTGCCATTCACAAAAAGTTCCACATAACGAACCCAGGAATCGACCGTCAAATAATAGCCTCAAGGCCCTCACCAGATCACAGCACCAAAACTCTCAGGATTTTTCCTTCTCAACAAATTCTCTCTAATACTGGATTGTGGCTGCATAACTAAGAATTGTCTTATGTCATGCAGTATTGCTTGTTGCAAATATGTGAAGTTTTATGTTGCATTTTCATACTTCTCCCCAAAGGTAGGCTGATCCCCCCAAGCTAGAACATACGCTTATAACTAATAGCCTCAAAAGCTACGCAGAAAGGATGTTTCCTTTGGTTCAAGATTATGTTTTCTCTTTTACAGCTATCTGCATCGCGCTTTGCCCACCCCGTCAAAGCGATCGCCCAAAAAGCGGCGGTAGCGGTAGCGGTATCACTGCCGCTGTTGAGCTGTAGCCAGCCTAATTCAACCGAAGCTGAAGCTGACGCTGCGCCCGCTAGTAGCAATACCGTTAGCATTTTAGGGGTAGTGGTAGGCGATCAGCAAGATCGCCTAGAAGCCGCGCTTAAACCCTTTGAAGAACAGACAGGCATCGATGTTATTTATGAAGGCACAGACGCTTTTACGACGCTCTTGCCAGTACGGGTAGACTCGGGTGATGCGCCTGACGTGGCCATGTTTCCCCAGCCCGGCCTGATGCAGTCGCTCGCTGAGGAAGGAGCCCTGGTGCCGGTGACAGAGGTTCTGAGCAGAGAAGAGCTAAGCAAGTACTATCCCGATAGTTGGATTGAACTATCTACGGTGCAGGGCGAAGTTTATGGCATTTGGTACCGGGCTGCTGTAAAGAGCCTGGTGTGGTACAACCCCGAAGAATTTGCTGAGCGAGGGTATGAAACGCCTGAAACATGGGAAGAACTGATTGCATTGAGCGATCGCATGGTTGCCGATGGCGGCACGCCCTGGTGCATCGGGCTAGAAAGCGGAAATTCCTCTGGCTGGCCCGGTACCGACTGGGTAGAAGACATTTTGCTACACAGCGCCGGGCCGGACTTTTATGGCGAGTGGGTACGGCACGAAGTTCCTTTTAATGCGCCAAAGGTACAAAAGGCTTTTGAGTATTTTGGTGAGATTGTAAAAACGCCCAGCTACGTGTACGGCGGGCAAACAGGCGCACTCAGCATTCCTTGGGGAGACTCGATTACGGGCCTGTTTACCCAAAAGGCAGGCACCGCGCAGCCCGAATGCTATATGCAAAAGCAGGGTAACTTTATCAGCGGCTTTTTTCCAGAAGATGCTGTAGCTGGCAAAACTGTTGATTTCTTTCCCACGCCTGTGATCAATCCAGACCATGGCAAGGCATTGCTCGTAGCGGGTGACATTTTTTCCATGCTGAATGACACCCCAGAAGCGCGTCAGCTAATGGCCTACTTAGCGACGCCCACGCCTCACGAAATTTGGGCCAAAGAAGGGGGATTTCTCTCTGCAAATAAGCAGGTCAATCTAAACGTGTATCCAGATGCACTAAGCCGCAAAGAGGCAGAACTGTTGACCACGGCTAAAACCGTTCAGTTTGACGGTTCTGACTCGATGCCAGGGGCGGTGGGCACTGGCACTTTTTGGTCAGGCATGATGGACTTTGTCGTGGGTCAATCGGCCCAAGAAGTCACAGACAAAATTGAATTCTATTGGCCTGAAGAGCGCACAGGAGACGATTCGGTTGGCCAAATAGAAGACCAAACCGCAGACAAAACAGCTTCTGCTCGCCAGAATGTGCAATAAACTACGACAACAGGAGGTGTTAATAGTATGGATAGCAGCAATATCTCGTTAATTTTAAAGGCACTGCTGGCAATTTTTTTAGGATCGGTAGGGGTGATTGCCGTATTTTATGGGCTCAACATTTTAGTCGAAAAGTTTTTGCCCGAGCGCGCCAGGCTAAAGGTGCTGCCTTGGATATATGTGGGGCCAGCGATGTTGCTGCTCACGGTGTATTTGGTGTTGCCTGCTATTCGCACTTTTTATCTGAGCTTTTTTAGCTACAACTCCGAAGAGTTTGTCGGGCTCAAAAATTACATATTTGTCCTGACTGCGCCCGATACCTTAATTACCTTTCGCAACAACTTACTTTGGCTGGTGCTGGTAACGGGTATTAGCGTCACGCTAGGATTGATTATTGCGGTTTTAATCGACCGGGTGAAATATGAGTCGTTAGCTAAGTCGCTGATCTTTTTGCCGATGGCGATCTCTTTTGTAGGCGCTAGTGTAATTTGGCGATTTATTTACGCCTATCGCCCTGAAGGGGCCGAGCAAATTGGGGTGTTAAATGCCATCGTAACCGGGTTGGGCTTTGAACCGGTAGGATGGCTGGTGAATCCGGCGATTAACAACTTTGCGCTGATCGCCATTATGATTTGGCTGCAAACCGGCTTTTGTATGGTGTTGCTCTCTTCGGCGGTGAAGGGTGTGCCCGATGATGTGCTCGAAGCGGCCCGAGTTGATGGCGCGACCGAAATACAAATTTTTAGGCGGATTATTGTGCCGATGATTATGCCTACGGTGCTGGTTGTTTCGACGACGGTGATTGTGCTGGTGCTAAAGGTGTTCGATATTGTGTTTGTGATGACGGGCGGCAATTTGGGCACTGACGTGATTGCTAGCCGGATGATTCGAGAAATGTTCAACTTTCGCAATTATGGCAGGGGGAGTGCGATCGCAGTCATTCTCCTGCTCGCTGTCATTCCCGTCATGGTCGCCAACATTCGCCGCTTTCGCCAACAGGAGCTAGACCGATGACCACTGCTACCCCTCAGCCGCCTGGTCGGGCGCAGCCACCCCAAAAAGACCCGCTGCCCAATTACACTGCCAAACGCCACGAACAGTCTAAGTTTGAAAAGTTTATGGCCCGCTTGCCTGTTCACATAGCCGTGATTGGCATCGCCGTGCTTTGGACATTGCCCACATTAGGGCTGTTGATTAGCTCCTTTCGCCCGCCCGATGACCTACTTAGCAGCGGCTGGTGGACGGTGTTTATACATCCTTTTGAGTTTACGCAGTTTACACTCAGCAACTATCAAGATGTCCTATTCAATCAGGGTATGGGGCAGGCGTTTCTAAACAGTCTGGTTATTTCTATCCCAGCGACAGTGATTCCGATTGCGATCGCCACCTTTGCCGCCTATGCCCTTGCCTGGATGGACTTCCCTGGTCGTCAGGCGATTTTTATTATCACCGTGGCCCTGTTAGTCGTGCCCTTGCAGATGACGCTCATTCCCATCCTGCGCACCTACAGCGCCCTGGGAATTTCGGGAACGTTTTTGGCCGTGTGGCTGGCCCATGCGGCCTATGGTTTACCGCTAGGCGTTTATTTGCTGCGTAACTATATTGGCTCGCTGCCTCGCGATTTAATTGAGGCGGCAGCGGTCGATGGCGCATCGTACCTGAAAACATTTACGCGAATTATTGTGCCGTTGAGTTTGCCTGCGATCGCCTCTTTCGCCGTCTTCCAATTTCTCTGGGTCTGGAACGATCTGCTAGTAGCGTTGGTGTACTTGGGCGGCAATCAGGACGTAGCGCCAGTGACTTTGGTACTGCGGAATATTGTGGGCGATCGCGGCCAAGCCTGGTACCTACTTACCGCAGGCGCATTTATCTCGATGTTAGTTCCTATGGCCGTCTTCTTCGCCTTACAGCGCTACTTCGTACGCGGTTTACTAGCCGGTTCTGTTAAAGGCTAACTCGTTCATCCTTCATCCTTCATCCTTTAAGATCATGTCTAGCGTTGTTTTTGAAAAAGTAACTAAGCAGTACGAGAATGGCTACGTTGCCGTTAAAGATCTCAATATTGAATTAGAAGACAAAGAGTTTTTAGTCCTGGTTGGCCCCTCTGGCTGCGGAAAAACAACGTCTTTGCGAATGCTGGCCGGGCTAGAAGACATTAGCAGCGGCAGCATTTATATTGACGGGCAAAGGGTGAACAACGTCACCCCCAAAGATCGAGATATTGCCATGGTGTTTCAGTCATATGCGCTGTATCCGCATATGAGCGTGGCGGAGAATATGGGCTTTAGCCTGGATTTAAAGGGAACGCCCAAAGCTGATATTAAAAGGCGGGTGAAAGAGGCCGCTCGGCAGTTGGGAATTGAGCCCCTGTTAGACCGCAAGCCCAAACAGCTTTCGGGCGGGCAACGGCAGCGGGTGGCATTAGGACGGGCAATTGTGCGATCGCCTGCCGTCTTTCTAATGGACGAACCGCTCTCCAACCTTGACGCCAAGCTTCGCACCCAGGCCCGCGCCGAACTCAGCCAGCTTCACAAAAAAGTCGGCACCACCTTTGTCTATGTCACTCACGACCAGGCCGAAGCCATGACCATGGGGACTCGCATCGCCGTCATGAATACGGGCATTTTGCAACAGATTGACACTCCCCAAAATGTTTACGAGCATCCCAACAACATTTTCGTAGCAGGTTTCCTCGGCAGTCCGTCAATGAACTTTTTTGACGCCCGCTTAGTTCAACAAGACGGCAGCCTCGTCATCAAAACAGAGGGCGGCATCCCCGTGCCTATTCCGACCAACCGGCTACAGCGCTATCAAGAATTTAGCGATCGCCCAGTTGTCTTTGGCATCCGCCCCGAGGGCATTTATCATCCCCAGTACGTGCCGCCCGGCATCGATCCCGTCGGCATCCCGGCAACCGCCAAAATCGTTGAGCTTATGGGCTACGAAGTGATTGTCTACTTCACGCTGGCCGATGGCACCGAATTTATCGCCCGCCTAGATCCTCGGGCCAAAGTCACCCCCGGCGAACAGCTAGAACTTCAGTTCGACCTCAGCCGCTTTCACCTATTTGATAAGGAAAGCGAGCAAGTGATTTAGTGATCAGCCTACAACGCAGCGCTATCGATCTGATTGACCGCTGTCGATGAACTTTAAGAGGGCCTGCTGGTGGGGTTTGCCGAGCGATCGCATCTCCCCCAACCTTTCAGAATACTTCTGGCCTGCCTCAATCTCATCAACAGCACACAGCGCCATATCTTGCCCTTCATTGAGCTGTAGTTCACTCAAGGGCACAACCAGCTCGCCATGGTACAAGTAGCGTATCTTTTGATTGTCGGCTTGCTTTTGAAAGAAGGCGATCGCAGGCGGCACATAGCCAATTTCCTCCAATAGCTCTCGGCGAATACTGACATCTGGCGTTTCGCCCGGTTCGTTATGTCCGCCAAAGAAGCCCCAGCAGCCAGGATGCACAATATGAGGAAAGTCATCGCGCAACTGCATCAAAAACTTGCCTTCCTGGTACAAAATGGCCATCGTCACTTCTAACAGTGGCGAGTTCATGCCTTTAGTCCTTGGCACATAAAACGTTAGCCCCTTCATTGACGCTGACGACGCCGCAACCCGCATATTCGCCCGCTGGTGTGTTACCTGGGCGAAATATCATGACCGCCTCTGCGCCAGAAGCCGTGCCCTGACGCACAAATAACGAGCCATCCCAATAGTGTAGGCCGGTAATGCTGCTAAAAGGGTAGCTAGCAAATTCATTGGGCAGGGTGCGATTACCCTCCAATTGAGCCCGATACAGCGAATAGCCACCGCCCTCGTTAGGATCCAGCACAAACACCGCCGACTGATCGGTATCAGCGCAGGACGATAGCAGCACAGGCACCGCCACATTGCCCGTTACCGAGTCTACAGCCGGTGAACCTACCACCCGCTGCGCCTCAAACATTTTTTGCTCTACCAGGCTAAAGCTAGAACAGTCCAGCGCGTTTAACACGTTGATGTTCCAATTGCTGCCCGTCACATTAATCACATTAGAAGCGCCGCTGGGCCAGTCCAAACGAATGGCCGCACCGTTGTTTACCGTGGTTGCGGTAGGGACGCCGCTGTTGGCAACGGGCGCTTGAGCTGTGGGAGGATTCGGCGGTGTGGGCGGTGAAGTAGTGGCGCGATCGCCCCTGCCAGTCTGGTCAGCAGAGAAGCTTCTAGGCTCGCTAGGCCGAGAGCCGTCAGCAATGTCAAAGCAGTTTGAGCCAGCAGCTTCAGCCACTTTGCCGTTATTGGGGCCAAGGGCTAGCCCTAGCTGATAGCGGTCATATTCTCGGTAGGGCCACTGCTCGGTTTGGTCACAGGTACCGTCTTGACACACGCACAAGTACACCGGAATATCGTCGTAATAGCCGCGCCACTCGGCAATAATGTCAGCGAGGTCAATGTCTTCGCCTCGTGCGTAGCGGACGGTGGGCGGACTGGAATTGGGGCTAGGCTCTGTCGGCTGTACCGTTTGGGCCTGGGCGCTTTGCGAAAGAATGACTTGGGCTAGTAGAGCCCAGACTGCTGTCAGGGAGACGTTCAGCGCTAGTTTGCCAGGGGTCGAGCGAGAGTGACACATGTTTTTGGGTGGTGAGCGTGGCGATTTTTCAAAGGAGAAACTCAGTCGGGGCGATCGCCTGTTTCTATATCGAAGCAATTAAATCCGTTGGTTTCGTTATTGGCTGCATTCGCATCGCCCAGCGCGACAAACGGTTGGTAGCGGCTGTATTCTCTAAAGGGCCACTGGTCAGCGTCGCCGCAGGTGCCTGCATCACAAACGCAGGCAAACACAGGAATGGTGGGGTAGCGATCGCGCCACTCTTCAATAATTAATGAAATATCCACTGCTTCACCGCGACCGTAGCGGGCGGTAGGCACCTGGTTAGGATTTCTGACCGGATCCAACTGACCGGACTGGGCCTGCGCCATAGCAGGCAGTGACCCGATCGACGAACCTATCACCAGGCCAAAGGTTCCGCCGAAAGCCAGCAAGGGCCACAGCCTCCAAAGCTGCCTTTTTACCATGGTGATTGCCCCTACTGATACAGACTATACCGACAAAACTCAGAGTACTGAGTTGCCGCACCGATTTGCAACCGTATAGACTAACCGAGCGGCCAGCCAAACGCAGGCCAGGCTGAATCCTTAAGGAAAGCCAAAATGATCTGTTAAACGTAGCAAGTTTTCTTAATGCGTGGGCACATTAACGGCAACGAAGCCATACACTGTACGGACAGTTAATCTGCCCAGCGTGAAAGCAGTGGAGATAGCCAAAAAGCAGACCCTAACTGAAGCCCAGGTGTCTGCTTTTTCTTGTTTATAATTTTGTTGTAGGCAATCAGGCTATGCAAACAGGTTAGGAAACATATCGCTCAACAGCTTTTGCACAATTTGTACGCCGCTAAAAGCCTGCCAGCTAAACAGACCTACCAGCACCGCATTGAGCGCAATATGCGTATAGCGGGCCGGGTCATTGCCCTTTTGCATAAACGGCACCATCGAAGCAGAGGTTGCAATCAGGCCCATCATGCCCAAGCCCACGAGCAAATGAGGGCCAACAAACAGCTTGCCATTGTTGATGTAGGTTGAGGCCATTCCGCCCAGGCTAGCAAGCACCATCAGCGCTAGCAATGTTGAGCCTGCCTGGTGATGACGACCCAAAAACTTACCTTTAATTAGCGCTTTTTTCTCTTCGCCAGTCGCCAAGCGGGTTTGCCGATACTGATACCCTAAATAAGCTGCATAAAGCGTCAGGGCAAAAATCCCCCACATAGCGATGGGATGGATAAAATTAAGCCAGGGTTTAACTGCCTCTAGGGTTTCAGGATTCATATCGCTACTTTAAAAATCTTTACGCGCTCTAGTATAGCAATCACCACGCTCTATGAGCACCATAGACAGGTTTAAACTGTGTCCATTTTCTCGTGCATCTAATCGCATTAGTCTGCAAAGTTGCTTTTAAGAAATAAATCACTGATATGAAACGTTTTAAGCTGTCACTATTCGCTGTTATTAGCGGATTCATCTTACCCATAACCGTCGGCTACACTGTGCCAGCTATCGGACAGGACGAGGCCACCGACTCGGTTGAAGTCGAATCGGTAGAGGCGACCACCGAAGAAACGGCTGAGACTGAGGACATTGAAGCGGCTGAGACTGAAGAAACTGAAGAATCCCCTCGGTTAACAGAAGCCCAGCGCATTCGTCGTAAGCTGTTGATTCAAGGCGATCGCGCCTACAAAGCCGGAAAATTTGCCGAGGCTGAGGCCCTTTACCGGCAGGCTAAAGACGAAACCTGGCTGCTGCCCCGTCAGTTTTCTAGATTGCCACCCGAGCCCTTTGTCGATGCAGAGCTGCTGCCGCCTGCGGGTAGGGTTTACTGGCGCGAAGCGCAGGCAGGCGTGGCCAACGATCGCCCGTCGCAAGCACTGGTGGCCTTAGCGCTAATTAGCGCCGAATATCCCGCTTTTATTCCCGGACATTTGCAGTATGCAGCGGTTTTGCAAGCAGATGATCGCACTGAAGAAGCGGATGCGGTTTTAGAACAAGCGCTGACGCTGTATCCCGATCAAACTGATTTGCTGCTGGCCCAGGTGGAGTCGCAAATGGCTCAAGAGCAGTGGTTAGAAGCTGCGATCGCCTCCCGTCAGTTCGTGGCCCTTAACCCCGATCACGAAGCGGCAAGCGCCCAGGCTGAGCTGGCTCAAGAGAACCTTCAGCGCTTTCAAAGCAAGACGCGCTCTGAGATTAGGAATGGGGCGATCGCCAACGCCTTCACCGGCATCCTCGGCTATGCCTTCACCGGCAGCATTTTTGGCCCCTTCACCGCCGCCAACTCCGCCATTCTGCTGTTGCAAGGCGAAAATACCATCGGCAACCAATACGCCAACCAAATTCAACGGCAGCTTCCCATGCTTCAAAGCCCCGAAGCCGTTGGCTACGTGCGCAATATGGGCAGTCGTCTGGCCGCTGTCACCGGACGCAGAGACTTGGACTACGAATTTTTTGTCATTCTCGACCCCAATCTCAACGCCTTCGCCCTACCCGGCGGCAAAATATTCGTTAACGCAGGCGCAATTTTAGATACCCGCTCAGAAGCCGAACTCGCTGGACTGCTGGCCCACGAGCTTTCCCACAGCGTCCTTTCCCACGGCTTCCAAATTGCGACGAGAGGAAACCTCAGCAGCAGCATCGCCCAGTACTTGCCCTACGGCGGCCTTATCAACAATGTTTTCCTCAGCGGCTATTCTCGCAGCATGGAACGCCAGGCCGATATCGTCGGCACACAGATTCTGGCAGCAGGCGGCTATGCGGCTGACGGCCTGCATAATGTGATGGTGACGCTAAATGAGCAGGCCGAAGATGGGCCAAGAGCCCCGGCGTGGATTTCTAGTCACCCAAATCCAGAAGACCGAGTGACCTATCTCAAAACCCTGGTAGAGCGCGGTGGGTATAACCGCTATGCCTTTGAAGGGGTAGAGACTCACGAAGAAATTCAGGCGATCGTTGCGCGTGAGCTAGCCGCGCATGAGGCCGAGCAGAAAGGTGAGGAGGCTGAGGAAGAAGTAGAAGTGCAAACCGAAGAAACCGAAGAAACCGAAGAAACTCAACTTAATTTGTACGATGCGGTCGAAAAGTTTGATTGATAGATAATGAAAATGCCCATCCACTGCAAATGTTTCAATTCTTAAAAACAGCAGATACAAAGCTTTAGTGTTGATACACTAATGTTCATGACTTTTGCGGACACAGTTGAATTAGAGGACTCATGGTAGCTACAAAACCCCCCAAGAATCAGCCAGAGAATCAGTTCGACGAACTTCGCCCTGGTGTAAAGGCACCGGCTAAGGACACCATCCTGACCCCCCGGTTTTACACCACCGATTTTGAAGAGATGGCCAACATGGACGTCTCTAGCAACGAAGACGAGCTAAAGGCGATCATCGCTGAGTTCAAAGAAGACTATAACCGCCATCATTTCGTTCGCAATGAGCAGTTCGACGGCGCTTGGGATCACATTCAAGGCGAAAAGCGGCAGGTTTTCGTTGAGTTTCTAGAGCGTTCCTGCACTGCTGAGTTTTCCGGCTTCCTGCTTTATAAAGAGCTAGCCCGCAAGCTCAAGGGCCGCAATCCCATTTTGGCCGAAGGGTTTGATTTAATGAGTCGCGACGAAGCGCGTCACGCTGGCTTTCTGAATAAGGCCATGTCTGACTTCGATCTTCAGCTCGACCTGGGCTTTTTGACTAAAAGCAAAAGCTATACCTTCTTCAAGCC
This sequence comes from Phormidesmis sp., assembly GCA_049791095.1. Classification (GTDB taxonomy): domain Bacteria; phylum Cyanobacteriota; class Cyanobacteriia; order Phormidesmidales; family Phormidesmidaceae; genus Phormidesmis. The sequence goes on along the minus strand of JBAQZP010000039.1, from coordinate 51,082 downwards.
CAAGTTCATCTTCTACGCCACCTACCTTTCTGAGAAAATTGGCTACTGGCGCTACATCACCATCTTTCGCCACTTAGAGCAAAACCCTGAAGATACCATTTACCCTATCTTCAACTTTTTTGATAACTGGTGCCAGGACGAAAACCGCCACGGCGATTTCTTTGCGGCGATGATGAAGTCTCAGCCCCAGTTCCTTAACGATCTAAAGTCTCGCCTCTGGTGCCGCTTCTTTTTGCTGTCGGTGTTCGCCACCATGTACCTGAACGACATTCAGCGTAAAAGCTTCTATGCAGCTTTGGGCCTGGATGCTCGCGAGTACGACATTGAAGTGATCAAAAAGACTAACGACTCTGCCGGTCGTCTGTTCCCTATCGTGTTGGATGTCGAAGATCCTAAGTTCTTTGCCAAGCTGGATGAGTGTACTCAGCATACGGCGGCGATTAGCAAAATTAGTCAGTCTGGTCAAAATAAGGTTCTGCAAACGCTGCGCAAGCTGCCTCACATTGCGGCGATTGGGACGCGGTTGATTGGGCTGTACTTTATTAAGCCGATTCGGGTAGAGGGCGATCGCAACATCGTTCGATAGCAATCCTTCAGTAATTTTTTTGATAACTTTTGATAAAAAGGGCCAGGACACGCTTCCTAGCCCTTTTTTGTGTAATCAGCCCTTTCGCAATTGCCAGGCTACTTGCCGGGCCGACTTGACGCCTTCGATCTGCGTAGACATTTATTTAGAGTGGGCACCCTAACTTAAGAATTTGAAATTTTTCTTAAGCAGATTATGGACAAGTTGCAGGCGCATCAGCCGGTCGATATTCAAGAAGGGTTACTGCATCGCATTGCCAACCGTATCCGTCAATCTTTAGAGCTACAAGAGATATTAGACACGACGGTGACAGAGATCCGAGATTACTTGGAAACCGATCGGGTAAAAGTCTATCAGTTCAATCCAGACGGTAACGGGATTGTCATCGCTGAGTCGCTAAGTCACGAACGATTGCCTTCTTTACTAGGGTTAAACTTCCCGGCTGATGACATTCCGCCCTATGCCCGCGAACTATTTTTGAAAGCCCGCCAGCGTTCGGTGGTAGATGTTGATAGTCACAAAATTGGGCTGAGCCCTCTTGAGAATCCTGAAAGCGGGGAACCTCAAGCTGATAGCGATATTCGCTACCGCCCCTTAGATCCTTGCCATGCTGAATATTTGAGTGCGATGGGGGTGAAGTCGTCGATTGTAGTTCCTATTGTTCTCAAGGAAATTTCTAATAGCAAACAGCCTCAGCCCACACCGGTCTCTGCTACTGAGCTATGGGGCTTGCTCGCCTGTCATCACAGCAAGTCACGTGAGGTTACCGAGATAGAGCTTCAGTTTATTCAGGCCGTTGTTGACCAGGTTGGGGTTGCGATCGCCCAATCCGTCCTACTCAACCAGGTGCGAGCCCAGGCCGAACAAGAAGCCAATATCAACCGGGTTACTAAGCTGTTGTACACTAGCTCAGCGACCAATCTACAGTCAGCGCTCATAGAAGCCGTAGCCACCTTTAAAGGATCCGGCGGCAGGCTCTATCTACTGCCAGACGACCACCTGAGCAAAGAGCTGTACACCTGCGGAGAGCAGCCAGTCTGCATTGATGCAGCGCAAACAAAAGCCGTCGAAGAAAACTATCTTTGGAAGAATTTTATCCACTCAGTCGTCGAATCAGGCGCTGACAATAGCGGCTATAAACCCTGGTCGGTGCAATGGATGCGCTCTGCCTATAGCCTCAACGCTGAGCAGCTAACAATTGATCGCTATCCCAATCTTTGGGCCATTGCCGATATCTACCGCGAACCTTTGTTTCGCACGATCGCGCCTTTTTTCGACGCTACTGCCGTTCGCAGCCTGCTGATTATTCCGCTCCATCACGGCATCCAGGTAGTCGGCTGCCTGACTATTTTCCGCGACGAGATCGATACCGAAATGCTGTGGGCTGGCTATCACAACCCCGATACCCGGCAGCTTATGGCCCGGCAGTCTTTTGAAGTATGGCGACAGTCAAAAAAAGGGGAAGGCCAAGCCTGGACAGGCGCAGAAATTAAGTATGCTCAGGCGTTGGGCGAACGGTTTTCTACTGCAACCAAGCAATACAGGCTATATCAACAGGTGCAGGGGCTAAACGCTAATTTAGAGACGCAGGTACAAGAAAGAACAGAACAGCTTCAGCAAAAGACCGACCAGCTTCAGCATACCAACCAAGCGCTAGAAAACGCCTTTGGCAGACAAGAAGCCTTGGTGAGCATTGTGAGTAAAATACGTGAATCGCTCGATATTGAAGAAATATTTGGCATAACCACGCAAGAACTCACTCATGTCATGAATGCTGATAGAGTTTCTGTTTATCGGTTCAATGCAGACTGGGGGGGAGAATTTGTAGCTGATTTTGACTGTATTACTCCAAAATGGACAGACGTCGGCGGCTTAGGCATTAATGCTGTTTGGGACGACACTTATCTTCAAGAAACCCAAGGCGGTCGATATCAAAACGGAGATTTTTTTGCGGTTGATGACGTCCACCAGCAAGGATTTTCTCAGTGCCACATTGACCTTTACGAACAGTTTAAAATTAAAGCTTTCATAACTGTACCAATCTTCGTCGGGCAAAAGCTTTGGGGAATTTTGGGCATCTATCAGCATCAGGTAACCCGGCATTGGGAGACTTCAGAAATCGAATTTACTAGCCACATTGCGGCGCAGCTTGGCGTAGCCTTGCAACATGCTTCTTTGCTCGCCTATAATCGCCGCAAAACCGAAGAACTCTCAAACACCCTCAACAATCTAAGAGAAACTCAGGCCCAGCTCATCCAAACAGAAAAGATGTCTAGTTTGGGTCAGCTCGTCGCCGGAGTCGCCCATGAAATCAATAATCCTGTCAACTTTATTCATGCCAACCTGGCTCACCTTAACGAATATTCTGCCAGTCTTTTCAAGGTACTCGCTAGCTATCAGGCTCACTACCCCGAGCCCGACGACGACATCAAGGCAATCCTAGAAGAAGCTGACCTCGACTACATTGAAGAAGATTTGCCCAAGCTCTGTTCTTCTCTCTCTTTAGGAACTAAACGCATTCAGGCGATCGTTTCATCCCTGCGCAATTTCTCTCGGCTAGATGAATCTTCTGTAAAAACGGTCAATATTCATGAGGGCATTGAAAGTACGCTCCTAATTTTGCAGCACCGGCTAAAAACAAGTGGCTCTAAAGTTTCTATCAAAATCGTCAAAAACTATGGCGAGCTTCCCTTGGTTGAATGCCACTCGGGGCAGATTAATCAGGTCTTTATGAACTTGATCGCCAACGCTATGGACGAATTGCAGTCTATAGAACCCGCCACTGAAGAAGATAAAGCTAAGACTATTACAATTAGCACACAACAAACAGATGCTGACTGGATAAAAGTATCTATCAAGGACGATGGCAATGGCATTCCACAGAATGCGCTGGACAAGCTATTTAATCCATTTTTTACGACCAAATCAGTTGGCAAAGGCACGGGCTTGGGGCTGTCGATTAGCTACAAAATTATTGAAGAGCACGCCGGTAAGCTCTATTGCCAATCTACGCCAGGAGAAGGCGCTGATTTCATCATCGAACTGCCTATTAAAGCGGCGCTGCGCCCTGAGTCTATAGACGAGAGCGGTGGTGATGTGTAACGCCCGCACGATGGGCATCAGCCCCAGGTTAGGTGCTGGTTGAGCTTGTCCAGAGGGCAAGGCCGCCGCCTTTGCCTCTGGCCGCAATGTAGTCTTCCTCTACTAAAAAGAAGGTGAAAAAGGCTTGGTCTCTTAGAGATTGAGCCTTGAATGCTTGATTGCGTTCTGCGCCGCCGCGAATGGCACCGTCGTACAGGGTCAAAGGGCCGATGCTCGTGTTTAGGTGGGTAAAGTCGAAAGCCAGGCTGTTTGTGTTTGGCCAAAAGCAGGTAGGCCCTGTTAATCGCAGTTGCAATGGCCCAAGGCTGACTGCATTTTCGACGGTGTTTGCATCTGTGTAGGTAATCTCAATTTTTGTCAGGCTAGGCAAAAATCGCCCCTTTCCCGGTCTTTTTACAGGTTTAGCGTTTGGGCGCGATCGCACAGTCTGCGTACCCGAAACAAACCCCAAGCGCCAAGCGCCAATTAGCTGAGCGTAGCTGTAGTCCTGCTTTGTTTTTTTGCTTTCCTTTTCTGCTAGCAGCAAGGCGTTAACCAGAGCCGAAGAGTTTGGCCGATTACCGCCTTGTTGCAAGTACGCTACGGCCTGTTCGATAGCTTTACTCGTCATTCGTGCTTCCTGCTCAATCGAGCTTTATTGTATATGGCCCTTTCAACCATTTCTACGGATGGGAACAAAATCACCTGCTTAAGGCAGAAATCACCTGCTTAAGGCAGCTAGCGTTAGTTTAATTCAGTTATTGATGTTTTTCCCCTACATAGGCAGAAAGCTTTCCACTTAATCCTATAATTGAGTTAGTTAATTTAGCTAGTTAATTTAGTTAGTGCAAGTAAGTTGATGACCCTTCAACAGTGACTTTTGTCCTGGAAACATCATCCCTCATGTCAAATTCACCAGAGCCTTCACCCCCCCCCCCAAGCAGCAGATGTAACAGCAGAGCCGTCTTCAGGCTATCGCTTGCCTCATCAGCAGCGGCAGCATGGCATAGATAGATCCTTTCCTGGCGTCTAGGAGCACGCTGATGTCTCAAAATGTTTTGTCGTCTGCAGAAGTCGATACACTGCCCCTAGTCTCGGTCATTATTCCTGCCTACAATGCAGAAAACTTTATTGCTAAGACACTGGCTTCAGTGGTAGCACAGACCTATCGGCGTTTGGAAATATTGGTAGTGGATGATGGCTCTAGCGATCGCACCGTAGAGATCGTTCATCAGTTCTTGCAGCAAGACAGCCGCATTCGCCTATTGCAACAGCCTAACGCAGGCGTCGCCGCTGCCCGAAACCTGGCCATCGAGGCAGCAAAAGGAGAATTTATCGCGCCTGTGGATGCTGATGATATCTGGTACGCTGACAATATTGCTGAGCAAGTACAGACAATGCAAAGGGCCGGTTCGAGCGTAGGCTTAGTGTATTCCTGGTCTGTTGATATTGATGAGGAAAATCAGCCGACAGGCGGATTTAGAGCTGCCGAAATTGCAGGAGACGTCTACACGACGCTGATTAGTCACAACTTTATTGGCAACGCCAGTGCGACGATGATGCGCCGTAGCTGCTTGGAACAGGTTGGTAGCTATAGCCAAGACCTACGAGCCCAGCAAGCTCAGGGATGCGAAGACTGGGATCTTTACCTGCGAATTGCTGAGCACTATCAATTTGATGTCGCGCGTAAGTTTTTGATCGGCTATCGTAAGGTCAGCAACAGTATGTCGTGCGATTACCAGGCAATGGCCAGATCTCACGCGCTGATTATGTTGTCTGTTCAGCAAGGATATCCCAATATCTCGCCCTATTTATTCAGGCTATCGGCCAGTAATCTATATGCTTACTTTGCCCACCAAAGCAATCGGTATCGGCATCATAGAACCACCCTATTTTGGCTCAAGCGAGCTATGAGAACAGAAGTCTTTATCTCCTCGATCAGACCTGGATTTTATCGCCTTTTATTAAGTAGCCTGTGGGGGCTAGCAACTCAGCGATCTGCGGCATCCCCACCGTCACCGCTGACTTTAAGCACAGAGATCGCACCTGCTGAGCCACCACTCGGTGCGATCGCTCCATTCACCGCCCCCCCGCTACCCCTGTACCTGATGATCACCGTAGGGAAAGCCTTTCACTGGTTGATTGCGTCTCTCACACGAGTGTCAGCCAGTCAGCCGGGCCGCTCGCTATCGGCTTTGACAACAGGAGAAAAGCCGTGAGAAAAGAAAAGCAGGTGGCACAAAGGCTTTGGCCTTTGACTGAGGGCTACCGATGGATAGCGCTGACGACTGTCGGCCTGGGAATTTTGGCGTCGCTGTCTGAGGGCATTGGCATTAGTTTGATGATTCCTCTTCTCCAAAGCTTAGAGCTAGAGTCGTTTAAACCCACGCAGATGCAAGGCTGGATGGGCTTTCTCGAACGGCCTTTGCAGGGGTTTTCGGCAGATCATCGCTTGATCATCATCTCAGTGGCAATCACGGTAGCCATCATACTCAAAAATGTGTTGGCCTATACGAATAAAGCCTTATTTAGCTGGTTTAGCCAGCGAGTAGGCCATCAGCTACGCTCTAGAATTTTTGACCAAATTCTCAATATTCACTATACGTATCTAGAAACAAAAGACTCTGGCGCGCTGCTCAATATTCTGGCAACTGAGAGCTGGCAGGTGAGCAGTGCTTTAGAAATGCTCGTCAACATCGTCATCAGCGCCTGCACCTTGGTGGTGTTTGCGCTGATTCTCTTTTTGCTGTCGTGGCGTTTGACAGTCGTAGTCGGGTTAGTCACGCTACTGATCTCCGCCCTCGGACGGCGATTGACCCAGCGGGCTAAGCTGCTTGGACAGCAGGCGGTCAAAACAAATTCCGAGCTAGCTGTGCTCATGTGTGAAGGGCTGATGGGAATGCGAACCATTCGATCTTTTGGTCGTGAAAGCTATGAGCAAACACGCTTTGATCGAGCCTCTGAACGGGTTAAGAACATTTTTTGGCGAATAGAGCTTTTGTACAGCATGGTCGATCCGCTGCATGAGGGGCTATCGACATTTTTGGTAGTCGGCATCCTGGTCTTTTCGCTACTTCGCGATCCTTCAACGCTGTCGGCGATTTTGACGTTTATGTTTATGCTTTACCGCTTGCAGCCTCAGATCAAGCTCATCGATCTCTACCGGCTAAAGCTGCTGGCGGCAGAAGGGGCGATTGACACCGTGATGGGATTTATAGAGACTCAAGATAAGCCTTATCCGACGGCTGGCTACCGACCGTTTGACAGACTGCAGCAGAGCATCACGTTTGATCGCGTTGGCTTTCACTACGGTGCTAGCAACTCACCTGCTTTGCGGAACTTATCTCTACAAATTTTGTCTGGAGAAACAACTGCCTTAGTCGGCCCGTCAGGCGCTGGCAAATCTACGCTCATTAACTTGATTTGCCGATTCTATGAGGTGACAGCAGGCGAAATTTGTGTTGATGGATACAGCTTGAACAGTTTGGACTTACGGGCTTGGCGATCGCGCATTGCGATTGTCAATCAAGATATCCATATCTTCAGCACAACCATTCGTGAAAATATTGCCTATGGCCGCTTAGAGGCTAGCGATCAAGATATCTTGACTGCGGCGAAACAAGCCCATGCGCATGAGTTTATTGCCGATCTACCGTTGGGTTACGATACGCCTGTGGGCGATCGCGGCTTTCGTCTCTCCGGCGGACAGCGTCAGCGCCTAGCGCTGGCCAGGGCAATTGTGCGCGATCCAGATATTCTCATTTTAGACGAGGCGACGAATGCGTTAGACACCTTATCGGAGCATTTGATTCAAGCAGCTTTAGAAAAATTTAGTTGCGATCGCACCGTTATCGTGATTGCTCATCGGCTCTCTACTATCGAGCAGGCCGACAAAATTGTCGTATTGGACAAGGGAGAGATTGTAGAACAAGGAACGCTCTCGCAGTTGCTCTCACATCAAGGCTTATTCAACCAGCTCTACCAATTGCAGTACCGTCATGCGCTACCCCATTCTTGATATAGAACTCAGCGAACCGCTGCCAGATTTAGCAGCAGACGAGCGCGATACCGGACTGGCCTTAGTTTTGCGCTATGGCGATCGCCCCATTGGTTTTGTTCTACAGCCTATGCAGCCCAATCAGCCACTCTCTAAAGCAGCGCTAGGCGACCTTTTAAGCCAGCAGATAGGCGCTAAACTTTTGCAGGAAAAAATTCACCAAGCGCTGAATGTTCCGGTCTCTACCAATGCTTTCCCAACGCTGACAGTCGCTATCTGTACCAAAGATCGCCCAGATAACGTCAAACGCTGCTTGACATCGTTATTGGCCTTACAGCACCCCAATCTTGAGCAGCCTACCCAGTTCGAAATCTTAGTTGTCGATAACGCCCCCTCAGATGAGCGCACTCGCCATCTAGTAGGCTCGATGCCCACGGTCAGCTATACCCTCGAACCGAAACCGGGTCTAGACTTCGCCCGCAATCACGCTCTACACACAGCTAGCGGAGAATTAATTGCCTTTTTAGATGACGACGTTGTTGTAGATCGCGGCTGGCTGAAGGGTTTACAAGAAGCCTGGGCCGAAAATCCCGATGCTGCGGCCTTCACTGGTTTAGTGCTGCCCTACGAACTAGAGACAGAAGCGCAGATTGCCTTTGAGCAGCGCGGCGGCTTTCGGCGCGGCTTTGAGAAAATTCGCTACGGACAATCGTTGCGAGGAAATCCATGCTATCCCTGCGGTGCTGGCATTTTTGGAGCGGGATGCAACATGACCTTTCAGCGCCATATCTTGTTGGCAATAGGTGGCTTTGATGAAGCCTTAGATACTGGAAAGCCCTTACCGGGCGGGGGAGATCTCGATATCTTTTACCGGGTGATTCGAGCGGGCTATCCGCTGGTTTATGAGCCGACCTATCTCATTTATCATCAGCATCGTCAGACGATGGCGCAATTGCAGCACCAATATTGGACATGGGGATTGGGGTTTATGGCCTTCGTCGTGAAATCATTTCACCATGATCCTGCTTACCGACGACAGATCTTTGAGCTGATTGCCTGGTGGTTCAGGTATCAGGCACAGGAGTTGCTACAGAGTTTTAGTCACCAGAGTGCTTTATCCCCTCGCATGGCCCTGTCAGAACTTTGGGGAGGTATCGTTGGGCTATGTGGCGAATATCCGCGATCGCTCAAGCGTATTCAGCAAATTCGAAAACAGTATTCCTGATATAGCCAGCATATGAACGCTCCTCACCGCCCTACAATCCCCCCTTATAAACAGTCAGACCTTCGCCCAATATGGTCTGTAATGATTCCTACCTACAATTGCGCGAAGTATTTGAAAGAGAATTTACAGAGCCTATTAGCTCAAGCACCCGATCCTGAGGTTATGCAAATTGAAGTAATTGACGATCACTCCACACAAGATGATCCCGCAACCGTTGTTAAGACAATAGGGAAGGGCCGTGTTACGTTCTATCAACAACCTAAAAACGTTGGCTATATCCAAAATTTTGAAACTTGTTTACTTCGAGCTAAAGGCAAACTAGTCCATTTGTTACACGGAGATGATGGCGTCCGCACTGGCTTCTACCAAAAAATACAAGCTGCATTTGAAGAGAACCCTACCTTGGGTGCTGCTTTTTGCCGCAGTCTTTACATAGACGAGGAGAGCCATTGGCAGGGCTTATCACCATTGGAGCGTAGACAAAGCGGTGTACTAGAAAATTGGCTAGAGAAAATCGCTTCTGGCCAGCGCGTTACCACGCCTTCCGTTGTAGTCAAAAGAGCAGTCTACGAAAATCTCGGCGGATTTGATCGGCGATTTTCTTGCGCGGGTGAGGACTGGGAGATGTGGGTAAGAATTGCGACCTCTTTCCCAGTATGGTTTGAGGTAGAGCCCCTCGCACTCTATCGGGTTAAAAGAGCAGGATCTTTAACGGAAAAGTCTGCTCAGACAGGGAGACTAGTCAAAGACATGCGCCTGGCAACAAATATCATTTCGACCTATTTGCCTGAGTACATCCAAGCAGAAAAGATGCAGAAAGTACTGCGAGAAGCCAGGTGTACCTATGCCCGATGGGCTCTTGAGTCTTCTCAAGAAATGTGTATGCAAGGTCGATACTCGGAGGTTCTCTCGCACGCACTAGAGGCAATTAAATGCAACCCTTCAATCGGCACGTCTTACAAAATAGCCAATCTTATCCTATGGCAAGGATTAGTTTTGAGAGCAGGCGCTTTGCTAAGAAGCTACAGAACATACCTTTAAACCTCAGACTCATATTAGCCCCTCATCAAACATTATTATCTCTAAAAAACATGCCAGAATATATTAAGTGGAGCATTGAAAATATAGACATTGGTCAGAAAATGCAGAGCCTATCTGTTCGTCCAGGGTATGAAGGCGCTTTTGTCTTATTCTGGTGGCGAAATATTCCTCTGGGGTATCAGGAATTCTCTGCTGACAGCTTGCCAATCTCGGCGATCGCTCTCAGCAGCATCATCGCCAGAACAGTAACCTCTACAGTAAACCACTATTTAGAAGAAGATTTTATTCCGCCGCCGCCTCGCATCAAGGGAGTCAGGCAAGAGCTTGAGCAGCACTATGATCTTGAGACCATAAAAAGACTGAAAAGCCCCTTGGCTAGACTAGATCAGCTCTATAGCCCTAATAGTTCGGCAGAGACCCAATCCGTATCTGTTGTAATTTGCACCCGAAATCGGCCTCAGCAACTAGATGAGTGCCTTCAATCTCTTCAACATTTGGTTGACTGCCCAACCGAAGTTCTAGTAGTTGATAATGCACCGGTTGGTAATGAAACCAAAGAGGTAGTGAAAAAGTACCCTGAAGTCACCTACATTCTAGAATCGCGTCCTGGCTTGAGTATTGCTCGCAACACTGGCATTCGCCAGGCTACTGGTAACATTATTGCGTTTACCGACGATGACGTTAAAGTTCACCCGCACTGGATTAAAAAAATCCGCTACGGCTTTCAAGATCCGAATGTAATGGTTGTCACGGGGCTCATGCTACCAGCAGAACTAGAGACCCCTGCCCAGATCGCCTTTCATGAAGGAGCCCATGGATTTGAGTGGCCGTGCCGTCCAATACTCTATGACGGTCACTATTTTGAAGCGCGTAAACGTTTTGGTACGCCTGTATGGCAAATTGGCGCAGGTGCTAATATGGCGCTTCGCCGTCAAGTTGTTGATAATATAGGCGACTTTAATGAACTCTTAGGTGCTGGCGCTTCGGGCTGTAGCGAGGACTCCGAATTTTGGTACAGAGTGCTGGCTGCTGGCTGGATTTGCCGGTACGAACCTAGCGCTGTTGTTTATCACTATCATCGAGGCGATCTTGTTAGCTTAAAGGAACAGCAATATGCCTATATGCGAGGACATGTTGTTGCTTTGCTTATTCAAGCTAGTCAGCACCGCCACTGGGGTAATCTGTTTCGGTTGTTTATAACGCTTCCATCATATTATATTCAGCGGTTTCTAAAGGGTATTCGCAATCGATTTCAAGGTAAGTATATGACCGTTTTTGTTGAAATAAGAGGTTGTTTTGCCGGAATTCTATTTTTTATCCGTCATTATGCTGCTGCTACCAAGCATTGACTGACTTAACCGCAGCCTTGTGCTCAACTAACTCCTACTTAAACCTGAAAACATATGAAAGTAGAATCGAAATCTGCTGCTGGCGTTAGTCCCAACACAGTGTGCCAGTCCCATAAGCATTCTTTGAGTTCATTCCTATCGAAAAACCCTTTCTCTAGCCCTTTGACGTTAGGCTTTTTTTATCGTGAGAAAATGAAAGCAATTTACCAAATTGCGCCTGACTCGGCTTATCAAGAAATCTTGGAAGTGGGCGGAGGGCAGGGAGGACTGACCCCCTTGCTTTATCCCAAAGCTCATGTCACGAATATTGACATAGACCCGGCCTTTGCCAAAGCGCCTTCGAATCAAAATAAAAACGTTACTTTCGTCTGCGGCGATGCGACTCAGTTACCGTTCGAGAGTGACTCTTTTGATGCGGTGACGATGTTTGATGTGCTAGAACACATCCCGGATCATAAAAAGGCTATTTCAGAAGCTCTGCGGGTTCTTCGTTCTGGCGGTATGCTGCTGATCAGTACGCCTAACGAAAACTGGCGGTTTCCCTACTACAAGGCTATGCAGCTTGTATGCCCATCAGATACTGAGGTAATGGCGGAGTGGGGCCATGTTCGCCGTGGCTATGCGCTCAGCGAACTGACGGCGCTGATTGGTTTGCCCTGTAAGCAGTTTTATACATTTATCACGCCTATCACGGTTATTGGGCATGACCTGGCCTTTTCGCGTCTTCCTTTCTGGATGCGACAGTTGCTCAGCATTTTAGTCAGTCCTATTACCTGGATAGGATATTTGCTTCACCGACCGCATGGCAAAGGTACCGAAACAGCTTCTAGCTGGGAAAAACCTTGAATCACTCTCATCAGCCAGCGATCGCCTTGCTCCCTTGGGGAAATGTTATCGAAGACTATCTCGATAGCATTAATATATCGATGGAGTCTTTTTGTAATGAGATGACAGGAGGCTGGCTGTTCGGTTATGTCGAGGCGCTCAAGTCAGTAGGCGTTCGGACGGTTATCATCTGCATGTCTCGTCACGTTGAGAAAACAATTCGTAGAAGTCATCAGCCTTCAGGCTCGACTATCCTGATTTTGCCAGCCTCCTACCCTTATAAGATCAGCAGACGACTGATCCAGTACACTAACTCAACCAATCGGCCCTCTCTTTTGATCACAGGGTTACGCCATCCCTTTATTCAGTTACTGCTAAGCAGTGCTGAAGCTTATTTAGCAACCCCAGTAAGGTTGCTTAAACAAGCAATAGAGCAAGAAGACTGTCACGCTATTTTGTGCCAAGAGTACGAGTATCCCAGGTTTGACGCCTGTGTTTTAGTCGGAAAGTGGCTAAAGTTACCGGTATATGCGAGCTTCCAAGGCGGTAATTTTCAAGCTATTCGGATTGAAGGCATGATCCGCCCAACCACTATTCATTCCTGCAATGGATTAATCGTCGCGACAGAAACGGAGATTCGACGTATTAGAAACGCCTATGAGCTAAGCCCTGAAAAAATAGTCAAGATATTCAATCCTTTGGACTTAAATCTGTGGAGAGCCGTTGATTCTCCCAACGAGCTGCATCAACTTCGTCATCGAACAAGACAGGAGCTAGGTGTTCCGGTGGAAGCAACTCTGGTTATGTGCCATGGCCGGATAGATATCTACCGTAAAGGTCTTGATATCTTAATGGAAGCATGGGGCCGAATCTGTAACAACTCGACAGAGCCGCCTTATCTGCTCATTGTCGGCACAGGAGACGATGAGCGTGCTTTGCAAGCAATCATTGATGAGCGATCGCTTCCAAATATCATTTGGATTAACCAATACATTCTTGATCGAGACCTGATGATTCGTTACTTATCGTCTGCTGATATTTATACTTTATCTTCGCGTCACGAAGGCTTTCCGGTAGCGCCATTAGAAGCGATGGCTTGCGGATTGCCCATCATCGCCACTGAGGTGCCGGGCATTCCTGACATATTAGATAAATATGAAAAGTCAGGTGGCATCCGAATCCCATGCGAGAATGCTACTCAGTTAGCATCAGCAATAGAGCGCTTGGTAGAGGACAAAGATCTGCGTCAGCAGATGGGGCAATGGGCGCGTCAGCGCGTTGAAAGCTATTTTTCCCTATTGTCAGTAGGTCAACAGCTCAAGGATTTTATGCTGGCCAAGCATGTCTAGACAGACAGCGTAAAGGGTTTTCTTTGCTGCCCTGCTGACCCTACATTCCTGCCTTCGTCAGGAGGGCAGCTAGTACGAGTGAATTTAGCTATTTAATCTAGCTATCTAATTAATCTGGCTATTTAATTTAGCTATCGACTTGGAGTTGGCTTTATACGCACAGAAAGCTTTCCGCTTAATCCTGTAGTCTAGCTAGTGAAAGTAAGTTGACGACCCCTCGACCATTACTTTTGCCGTGCAAGCCTTATCACTTATGACTAATTCGCCTGAACCTTCGCCCCCAAACCAGACGCCAGATCCATCTTCAGATTCTCGCTCGCCTCGTCGCCTGCATTCTACCTTACTAAAAGTAGGCGCTGGGGTAGGGGCGATCGCAGCCTTAGCTGGTGTAGCGGGATGGATTTGGGGAGAGCGAATCATCAACGCACAGGTGCTGCCACGGGTTGAGGAAAAAATTGCTGAAGACATTGGCAGGCCGATTGATTTGGGAGAAGTCGAGCGGTTTATGTTCTGGGGGGTGCGGCTAGGGGAAACTGTCTTGCCTGCAACCGAGACAGACGAGTCTACGGTGACGGTGGATGCGGTTGAGTTTACGGTGGATGCGCGATCGCTCATATTCCAACGCACGCTCCGACCCGATGTGGTAGCGATTCGGCCTAATCTGGTGCTGAACCAGGCGGAAGATGGCGAATGGCTAGAGTTCATTTTGCCTGAACCGAGTGAGGAAGATCCGCTGATTACGCTAGAAGTTCAGACGATTGAAGTGCGTGATGCTAGTGTGACGGTTTCGACCTTTAATCAAGCGGCTGAAGCGGCGGTGCCGCGAGAGTCCATTGCCATTACCAAAACCGATGGCCTGCTGTCGTTCTATGGAGAAGATGCCCAGCAAGTTGATCTGGCGCTAGCTGGAGAGGTGGCAGATGGCCGGTTCGATATTGACGCTGAGGGTGATTTAGCTGAAAAAAGGGTGAAGGCGACGGTGCGATCGCACGACATCCCCATCTTTGGAGCCAACCTGTTTCTGCCCGCCTCAGTCGGACTCAGCGCTGGCACGATTAACAGCAATTTAAGCGTACAGGCGGCCCTCACCGAAGAGAACAAGATTGACGAGGCCGTGACTGACCTGCGAGGAACCGCGCAGTTGAACAATGGCGAAGTTTTAGTCAGCGAACTGGCCGAACCGATTACGGACATCAGCAGCCAGCTTTTGTTTAAAGGGCAGCAAGTCACCTTAGAAGACACTGGCTTGCAGGTAGGCGGCGTCGCCCTGGTTGCGTCGGGCAGTGTAGACTTACAAGCAGGCTATGACTTAACGGCGCAGATTCCGGCGGTCACAGTGGCCGAGGTAGAATCGCTCGCTGAGATCGCGCTGCCGGTCGCTGCCAGCGGAGCGTTTCAGCTTACGACCTCGGTAACGGGCGAGCTAGAAGACCCTCAAGTGCGCGGTCGCCTCGCGAGTTTGCAGCCTTTACAGGTCGATCGGCTAGGATTTGAAACCGCAGTGGCCGACTTTGAACTTAAGCTGTCTGAGTTTGAACCCTCTCGATTGGATCTAACCGCGCTGCGGATAGTGCCTCAAGCGGGGGGAAGCATTCTTGCTAGCGGGCAAGCAGATTTAAGCGACCTCCAGAATCCTACTTTCGAGCTGACGGCTCAGGCAGATTTGCCCGCTGATAGCTTTGCGCAAACCTATGGCGTCGCTTTGCCAGCAGATGTTGTTATCGGCACTTTAACCGCAGATGTGCAAGCAAAAGGCAGCTTAGACGCGCAAACCGCCTTTGCTCAGTGGCAACTAACGGATTCTACCTTTCCGGGACAAGGTGACATCACACTTGTTGATAAAACTGTTGTATTAGACAATACTCGCCTGCGCGTGGCCGAAGGCACGGTGACAGCAGAGGCGATCGCGCAGCTAGAAAGCGGTGAGTGGCAAGCAACCGCAGCGACCGCACAAGTGCCAGTCGAACAGTTTACAGCTCAAGCACAGGGGCTGTTGAGCGCAGATATTGAGGCATCTGGAAATCTGAATGCGCTTGATTTGGAGACCATTCAGGCCAGCGGGACGGCGGCGATCGCCGATGCGCAAATCCTGATAGCCTCAGCCAGCGAGCCATTGTTAGAACAAGGGACTTGGAGAACGGCTTTTGAATGGCAGGGCGATCGCATCGCAGTTAATTCATTTACCGCACCCGGCATTTATGCAGACGGCACCATCGGCGTAGATTTCACCCAAACTATCCCCATCGGCGATTTAGCGCTAAACGTCGCCCTCGATTCATTCGACCTTAATCCGCTCAATCAATTCGCGCCGCCGCAAGTGGCGCAATATGCTCAGCTAGGAGGGTTTACGAGCTTTGACGGACGGCTCACCGGAACGATAGAAAATCCGAGCATAGTCGGACAGGCGCGGTTGAATAATTTAGCGCTGAACCAGCTATTGTTCGAGCCGCTATCAGGCCCGGTTGCCTTCTCTCTGGCTGACGGCGGGCGGGTAAGTTTGCAGGGCCAACAAGATCAGATTCAGCTATCTATCAGCGATCAACTTTGGCCTAATTCTTTTGAAGTTCGCAACCGGGAATTTATCGTGCGCGGCTATGGCGAAGGCCGTCAGCTCCATGCCGACATCATTCAGTTGCCATTGAGTGAGTTGAACCTGCGGCCCGCTGATGAGTTTGGTCTAAGGACGGCTTCTGGGGCACCTTTTGGCGCGATCGCAGGCACATTAAACGCCAGCATAGATGCAAATTTACGAGACTTTTCGAGTCCGGTGGCTAGCGGCACGCTCACCATTGACCAGCCCTCACTTGACCCAATAGAAGCGCAGCAGATAGCGGCCAACTTTAACTACGCAAACAGCACAGCCACCTTAAATCAAGGAGAACTCCTATTTGACGACAGTCGCTACTTACTAACCGGTAGTGCCACCATCACGCCAGAGATTCAATACGAAGGCGAGCTGACGATCGCGGAAGGTCGCATAGAAGATTTGGTAGCGGTGATCGAGGCTGTTGATTTAAGTAGCTTTGGCGTCGGAGAACCCGCCATGCTATTGGGTTCGGCGGCTGATTTGAGACCTACAGAGCCGGTAGGACTGCCCGCCGTCGCCTTTTTACAACAGTTGGATAGCTTTGTTGCCTTTGTCGATAGTCAGCCGAAGGACACTGATGATTCAGGAACGCTGGTGATACCGCCCTTTGAAGATTTAGAGGGAGAATTTACTGGCGTGGTTAAGGTGGCGGGGCGATCGCTAGCACTCTCTGATCTTAACGCCGACTTTGACATCCAAGGTAGCGGTTGGGAATGGGGCAGCTATTCACCCACCAACCGGTTTGTACTCAACGGCGAGGTTCAACAGAATACCTTTTCAATTGAGTCAGCCTTTGTCAGCGCGGGCGAAACGACGATTGATCTCTCGGGTAGCGGCAGCTTAAATGCATTAGAAGGTCAGCTTGTTGTTGATAATTTGCCGGTAGAGCTAGCCGGATCGATTTATCCGTTGCCCGTAAGCCTGGCGGGTGATCTGGATGTTATGACCACGTTTGGTGGGAGTTTGGCGAATCCTGTGGTGATTGGGGAGGCTGCGATCGCAGGCGCTCAAATCAGTGAATATCCGCTGCAAAGGGCCAGTGCTAACTTCAACTATCGCGATGCCAAATTAACACTTGAAGGTGAAGCCGCTTTGGAGCCGGATGATGAGCCGATCGTGATCGCTGGAAATCTATTATACGCACTGCCATTTATGGATAGACAGCCGCCTGCCCAGCGGATCGAAGCGACCGCAGTAGTACCGGGCGACAGCTTTGACTTTATCAACACCCTCGCAGACGATCAGATTCGTTGGGAAGGGGGCACGGGCGAGATTGTTGTACAAGTGGACGGGACGCTGGACGAACCTGTTGTGATAGGTCAGGCCAGCTTCAATCAGGGCATCGTCAGCAGCTCGCTGACAAACAACAACTTGACGAATATAAACGGCGCTATTCAGTTCGATCTGGCCCAGATTAGCATTCAACAGCTTCAAGCTAATTTGGGTGACGGACAGTTGAACGTGACAGGTCGGCTACCTCTTTTGCCATCTGGCCAGTCAATCCTAGCAGCCAACCTAGCAGCCAAAGAGCAGCCAACACTCGTCAGCCGCGCGAAGCAAATTCCCCAAAATACTAACGGTTTGCTGATTTCGCTGAATGCGCTACCAGTTGACTATAGCGGAATTTTGCGGGCCGTCTTTGAAGGACAAGTGCTGGTGGCAGGCGCTGTTTTGCAACCAACAGTGAGCGGCAATATTGAGATTGACGATGGCCAGGTTCAAGCGAATGAGCTGCTGAGTAAAGCCGGATCTATCAGCTTGCCCACCGCCGCAGCAGTAGAAGAAGTTAGCCCTTATCGAGTAGAGTACTTAGGCCCGGAAGCGTTAGATTCACAACAGGCTAACCAGCCGCAAGGTCTATTGGATAAGGTCAGGCTTCAGAACTTTAGTCTGGCGTTTGGCGATCGCCTCGATATCATTGGACGGCCCTTTTATGACCTCAATGCCTTGGGCTCTGTTGTAGTCAGCGGCCCTCTGAACAACTTACAGCCCTCGGGCACCATCGAGCTAACGTCAGGCTGGATCAATCTCTTTTCTACTCAGTTTCGGCTAGATTCCGATGCGCCCAACACCGCCACCTTCACACCTGAAGGGGGGCTAAATCCTTTTGTTGATGTTGTCATGACCGCCAGAGTGCAAGATCGCGATATCTCCCCGGCTCCCCCTTCAAACGGCGGCTTTTTGGAGGCCGAAACGGCAATTGATCCTGGCCTCGATACCGTGGGTGAGATTCAATATATCAAGGTTCAGGCGATCGCAAACGGGCCAGCGAGTGAACTGAGCGACAGCCTCACGTTGACTAGCAATACATCGCTGAGTCAAGGAGAACTGTTAGCGATATTAGGCGGCGGCGCATTCACAGACTTGACCACCGCCTCTTATACCCAGCTCGCCGGATTTTTGGGGGCTGGCGGTCTAGCCGGGTTTGGCAACAGCGTCGCCAACGCCCTAAACCTGAAGTCGTTCAGTGTGTTCCCTACCACCGATACCTCTCCTAATAGCTCCGTTGGCCTCGGCATTGGCGTCGAGGCCACTGCTGGCATTGGCAGTCGCATTGACGTCAGCGCTTTGCAAGTTATTAACGGAGGTACGCCGCCGCAGCTTGGCTTGCAATACCGCATTACCGATGAGTTTGGTTTACAAGGATCGTCTAATTTAGACGAAACCGAATTCGAGCTAGAATATCAAATCGAGTTTTAAAGGATGAGGCTATCCTACAGCGAAGACTTTTTGGGCAAAGTCAATCTTTTCAGTAAACGAGTCTAGCGACGCAATTTTCTCGTCAATTAGGTTCAAACGAGGTAGCAGGCCGGTCTGATTTGCAATTTGAATAGATAGCCCCGGACGGGCGTTCATTTCGAGCAACAGCGGCCCTTTTTCCTTGTCTAGCACAATATCTACACCCAGGTAGGAAAACTGGGTGCGATCGCCCAGCTTTGCCGCCATTTCCAAAATCTGAGGCCAGTAGGGAATGGTGCGATCGCGCAAATCCCCGTCCGTATCAGGATGCACTTTCACATAGCGATTGTACTGAATGCCCCCTAGCGTTTTGCCCGTCGCAATATCGACCCCTACCCCCAATCCGCCCTTGTGCAAGTTTGCCTTGCCATCAGAGGCTTTCGACGGTAGCCGCAACATGGCCATCGCTGGCACGCCGCGATAGATAATAATGCGCAGATCCGGCACGCCCAGGTAGGCAATCTCGTCAAAAACAGGATCAAACTTCACTGCTTCTTCGACAAAGGCAGTATCGCCTAGCCCAGATAGAGAGAACATACCGCTGAGAATGTTGTGAATATGGTAGAAGAGATCGCCCTCGCTCAGACATTTGCCGCCAGGCTTGAAGTATCCTTCGTCCGTGACCTTTTTAATCACTAAAATGCCACTACCGCCGCTGCCGCCTGCGGGCTTGATCACAAAAGCCGCTTTGCCTTCAACAATTTCCGAGAGCTTTTTGACTTCATTTTGATAGTGAATGACGCCGTAGGTTTCAGGAACCGGCACCTGTAGTTCGTGAGCAATTTCCTTGGTTTTGAGCTTGTCGTCAACTTGGGGAAACAGTTCACGAGGATTGCCAGGGAAAATATATTCTAAATTCCGGGCGTTAATGCCCAAGATGCCTTGCTTCCGCAGGGGCGAAAGCGTCAGTTTATTGAAAAGTGAAAGCATGATTTTCTAGCTATTTCCCGACTGTTGAATCTGTTTTTGCAGCGCCAAGAACCGGAAGTATTCGGTTAGTTTGTAGCCGTTGTAGCGACCTAGCAGCACGGTCACCGCTAGCACCACTAATAACAACTCTGGGAAAACAAAAGCCCAGTGCTGCGCGTACGGATTGCTGATGCACAGGTAGCCGAGCACTGCGACGATCAGACTGCCTGCGGTGGCGATCGCCGTCTCCTTGGCCCCTTCTTCTTCCCACATTACTGCCGCCCGCTCGATGGTCATCGCCAAAATCACAATCGGGAAAAGCGAGATAGACAGGCCGTAGCGAAGGCCGTAGTTGTTGAGTGCGATCGCCACAATCCCAATTACCAGCACCGTCACCGTCAGCACTGCCGCCAGGCGAGGCACGACCAGCAACTGCACCTGGTTTAGGCCGCTGCGCACAATTGCACCAATGCTGACAATTGCAATGAACAAACCCAACCCCAGCAGCAGTCCAGTCTCGCGAAACGACAGCGCGATCAATACCGGTGTAAAGGTGCCAAACGTCTGTAAACCCACCATTTGATGCAGCACCGCCACAATCAGAGCGCCTAGCGGAATCATCACCAGCACTTGAATCACCCGTTGTGTAGACAGCGGTAAGCTGACAAATGAATGTCGAAAAAAGAATCGGCCTTCGCCGTTAGCTCGCGCCGACTGGCTCAGTCCATCGGTGGTATCCGGGCGAACCGTGACCTCAATCGAGGCATCATCTGCCGAGATCACGCCGCCAGTGCCATACCACCATTTCAAATAGCGGTCTTGAGTACCGAAGCGATCGCTCACCACGTCGTAAGTAAACCACTGCTGATCCACATTCACTTCTAGCCATTGACTAAATCGGCTGTCATAAGCCTCTTCAGCATTTAGCAAAATGCCATTGCCGACGCGAGCCGCAATATCGCTCTCATTTAGCACAACAGCCGCAACCTCAGCCGTCGAATTACCTAGCTGAAGCGCCTCGCGGATGGTGCGCACCCGGTTGTCGCCCGTGTCTAACGCCAGTAGATAAAGCCGTCTTACGAAAGCAAAATCACCGTTCGAACTCTGACGCGCTTCTTGTATCAAAGAGTCAATGCTGTCAGTGGGGAAATTTTCTTTTGAACTTTCCTTTTTGTTTGCAGCAGAGCGCTTAATCTGTTCTACCTGCTGATCGACCACTTGCTTGCCTAAAGTTGTTGGCAGTTGTGCCACGCCAGCAGAACGAGACGACTCGCTTTGAATAGTTGCTCGATAAAACAACACGCCGCTACTGGTAGCCGAATCGATTTTGAGCACAGCTACCCGGTTTGAGCTATCTTCAGACGGCATTATTTGGGGGTCAAAGCCCTTGCCTTCAAAGCCTTCGTCAATCAGTTTGTATTGCTCTGAAGTTTGCGGCAAGTAAAACCTGATCTCTTTTGGCGCAGGTGTTTGCGCGTCTGCCTGATCGACCAATAGCTCATTGAGCAAATCAGCCTGGTCTTTGAGGGTAACCCTAGCCTCGACGGCCCAGGTGTTGTACGCCTGAGCAGGCAGAAAAGGAATGTCTAAAACAACTAGCTTATGGATAAAGATAGCAAGCCCAACGGCTGCCAAAAAACAGGCTATTAGTAGTGCGGAGGCAGCACGTTTCATGATTGCGCCTCCGACTCACAGTTAGGCTGAGCTGTAAACGTCTGCGATGAATCGACCGCTTGTTTACTTTTCTTCAGTAGATTGCGCCCAATCAGAACAGCGTAATTAAAGTTATCGCGTTCGGCCAGGCTGACTTCGCCTTCCATCCACTTACCGGCAATGCAAAACCGCATCTGCACGACCGGACGGCGATCTTCGTCTTTAATTTTTACCCACCGTTCTAGCGGTCTTTCAAACAGCGTTTTATTACCCTCAGAATCGACAAAGTGAAATTTGACCACTCCGCCAGATTCAACATCGTCGTTGGGTGCTGCCAAAACTTCGGCATTGATCGAAGTTGTTGTTGCACCGGTATCTATTTTTGATTTTAGGGTAGGCTCAACGCCGACCATACGAGCATTTTCTACCCAGCCGATAGTTTGATCGGCGCCTTCCTCACTTCCCGAAACTGCGCTACGCATTCCTATTACAACAAACATAGCCAGCAAAGAAATCGCCAGGAAGGAAAGGATCCTCGCTGGCAAACTTTGCACAAATTGCTGATGCATAATCTCCTAAATATCTTATTTTTATCCAAAAATTCAACAGCAGCTTTACCCTTTTCGTTTGCTTCTTCGCTGCTGATTTTTAGCAACCCTTCATCGTCAACATATCAGCCCATATTTGCTTTTAAGCTCACCCGAACGATGGATTTAAAGAAATTAAATTTATATCCATAGAAGATTGCCATACCTTCAATTTTCGAGGTTCGCAACTTTAAAATCTTCAGCACATTCTCAGCTATCGCTCGACGCTCGTTGTTAAAGTAAAGGCGTGATTTTCACAAAAGCAACGCTATGTCTACGGCCTATCGCACCGTCTCAGAAACTAATATTCGAGCCCACCAAGCTTACCGGCTAGAGCGCATTCATTTGGAAGTGACGAATGTGTGCAACTTCAAGTGCGAGTTTTGCCCCGATGCGATTATGGAGCGCAAGCGCGGGCACATGGATTTTGCCTTGCTTGAAAAGGCATTGGATGAAATTGCAGATAACCGGCTAGCAAAGGTTGTGGCTTTTCATCTGATGGGTGAGCCGTTGATCTATCCGCATATTTATGAGGCGATCGCAGCCGCTTGCGATCGCGATCTAAACCTCCATCTCACCACCAACGGCAGCACCTTCCACATCCGCCCCGAGCACATTAACAAGCTGGTTAACTCCGGCATTCCCAAAGTCACGATCTCGCTGCAAACGCCCGATCCTGATACTTTCACTATTCGAGGCGCACCGCCCAATTTGAAACCCGAACAATACTTTGAGGGGATTACGCGCTATGTGCAGACTAATTTGGCCGATGAGAGGTCACCAACGCGGGTGCATATTAAGTTTTTAGATACGACACCGCATCCTTTTTTGGTGCCGCATAAAACCATGCATGTGGTGGAAGGAAAGCAGCAGATGCAAAAGCAGTTGGGTGAGTGGTGCGATCGCCTCCTCACCAACCTGCCCAACCGCCCATCATCGGCTCAACTACAACAGAAGCTGGCCACCCATAAACCCGGTCGCTGGCAGGTCATAGAACTCACCCCCAAACTCGCCCTAGAAACCTTTCCACTCGATAGCTGGGGCAACGTCGAAAGCTCCACCGTCATCCCCGCTAGCTTTGGCTACTGTAACGGCACCACCGATCAGGCAGGCATTTTATATGACGGCACCGTTGTGCCTTGCTGCAAAGACTACGAGGGTAAAATTCCCTTAGGCAACTTCAACCACAACAGCCTACTCAATATTCTCGATCGTCAGACGCCTGCTTGTGGTTTGCGTGAGGGCTTTGACAAATTTCAAGTTACCCATCCCGTTTGCAAACAGTGCATGGGCGCAGATACTAAGCAAAAGTCTCTTTTACGTCAGGTAGGTTCCATTGCTTACTTTAAGCTGTACAACCCCATAATGAAAAAAATCAGCCCTGGATGGGGAGAGGTTTAAGCAAAAGAGACTTTTTGCAAGCGCGTATAGCTACCGGCGGATAGGAGCGGACACAGCAGCGAACGCCTTGTCCAGTTTTTGCGTGGCATCATCAGGCTGACCATAGGCATCGTCTGCTGTCAGCGGCGCTAAGCTATCGGCATCGCTGTTAATGCAGCGGCGATCGCTCACATGCTGGCATACTCTCGCATACAGGCGCTCGCGGCTACCTGGCTTACCAAAAGAGAAATGCACGGTATTCCCTGAATCTATTTTGACCCCGCATAATCCGCAAGACTGGCAAAGCCGGGCGCTTTTGTTCGTTCCTGTCATCAATCCACTGTCCTCAAAGGTTAATCTCGTTTAACTTAACAATCATTTACGAAGTCAAACTGCGCCCCTAGCAGAACATTCTGCACCCAACGGCTCTATCTAGCTATAGACAAAACCCGTATAGAAAGTCCTCTTTAGATAGAGTTTTGTGAGACAGTAGCGATCGCAACAGAAGCCGACTCAGAATCTTGTGCGCTGTCACGCTCGTCAGATTGTAGACTCAGTCCGCGAGCCCGACGCAAATCAGCGCGTTCTAAACTGGCCCCGGTCAAGTTGGCATTATCCAAACTAGCTCCATACAGGTTTGCTTCTTCTAAATAGGCTCCGCTGAGGTCTGCGCCGCGCAGATCGGCCCATCTCATATCTGCGCCAATCAAACAAGCCCGTCGCAGGTTTGCCCCTCTCAAATCTGCGCCGCTAAAGTCACCTTCATAAAAATAGCCATTGCTCAGGTCGTAACCTTCCAAATTACAGGGCTCCTCTGGATGCTGCGATCGCCACTGATTCCATTGTTCTATGCTCTCTTCTAACAGGGCCTTTAGGTTCATAGCAGTAGGTTGAGGGAGGTAGGCACACTAACAGCAGGCGCATGATCTTCACTGCCTGCCGAGTATTTCCCAGCGATTATAGAACCCGCTGCCAATTGAATCTTCAGTGCCTCCAGTGTGTCCTTTTTGTACTAAGGCAACCTCAGTAAGTGCGCACCGCTTTAAACATGCCAAATCGACAAAGCCCATTGCCAAATGCTAAACGCATCAACAGCAAAGTAGGAACTTCCCGAACAGACTTGACAAAGCCCCAGAAGCCGAACTTTATCAACCCCTGCGGTCGGATGATGCCCTGCCAAATTGAATCTATCCAGGAAGGCAGCGTTTCTTGTGACCAATCTGCCGTTTCTACCTGACCTTCTACCATGCCGGTCGCTTCCAGCAGCTCCGAAAATCCTTCAATGCTAGAAAACTCGGGGTGCGACCACTGATCTAGCAGTTGCTTCATTACCAGCTTTTCCCAAAAGTTTAGCGGCTGATGGCGGTCGTCGCGCTGATTCCAATCGCCTACTACCAGCAGTCCACCAGGCTTCAGCACCCGCAGCAGCTCTTGGGCAAACACCGTCTTATCGGGCATATGCGGCCCCGCTTCTAGCGACCACACCACATCAAAGCTGGCATCTGGAAACGACAGCGCCATCGCGTCATCAACCATAAACTTTGCCGTCACATTTTCTGGCGTTAGCTCAGTCGCTCGCGCCACCTGCCCAGGGCTAATCGTTACGGCGGTCACATCAAACCCATAGTCTCTGGCTAGCACCCGGCTACTGCCACCAATGCCACAGCCCACATCTAGCAGCGTCGTCCCTGGCGCACAGCTATCTAGGCCACCCCATTTCACCATTTCATGCACAAAATCGAACTTCGCCTGCCGAAAGTCCTTCTGCCTTGGCGGCGAGCCATAGTGGCCTAAGTGGATATGCTCACCCCAGTAAAATTCTAAAATGCCGTCTTGCGTCCACTCATCGTAAGAGGTAGCAACCGAATCAGATGAGTCGTAGCGCCTGGGGGTGAGCAAATAGACGGCAACGCCTAAAACCGGCAGTACTAGCAGCAGCGAGAAAAGCAGATTCATAGACTTGAGTATTCGGAGGAGCGTTATATTCCTTAATAATAGTAGGCTGAGAGTGACTAACCCCCATATTTACCTATGACGTCAGCCGTAGAAAAAAAGAGCCTGAAGCTTTCTTTGTCACAGTTAGGGCCAGGGCTGCTGATGGCTGGTGCCGCTATTGGCGTGTCGCATTTAGTGCAAAGCACGCGGGCCGGAGCGCTATACGGATGGGGAGCATTGATATTTGTGCTGCTTGCGAACCTGATGAAGTATCCGTTTTATGAGTATGGGCATCGGTATGCGGCGGCGTCTGGGCAAAACCTGATTCAGGCCTACCGGCAGCAGGGCAAGCGCTTCTTTATTCCGTTTTTGGTTATTAGTGTCGTTAGCGCGGTAGGAAGCTTTGCCGTGGATGCTTTTGTCGCGGCGATGCTGTTGAAATACCTGTGGTTTCCTCAAGTATCTGAAACGGTGTTAGCAATTGGTGTGCTGCTGTTTTGTTGGGGGCTGATTGCGGTGGGGCGCTATCGCCTGTTCGAGCAAATTACGAAGTGGTGCGTGATTGTGCTGTCGGTCGCGACTATTGGCGCGGTGATGGTGGCAGTATGGACGGCTATATTCCCTTGGCAGACTTCCAGCATTGTAGACACTGCGCAAACCGTGGAACCCTCACAGTTGGTTGCAGATACAACTAGTATGGCTCATGATACCGTTTTTAGCTGGGCGGCGGTGCCTTTTTTGGTTGCATTTATGGGTTGGATGCCGGGCGGGCTAGAGCTTTCGGTGTGGCAGTCGCTGTGGGTGCAGGCCGATGGCCAAGATCGCGGCGAGGCGACTTCTATGGCAGCGGCAAGCTTTGACTTTAATTTTGGCTATGTGCTGACGGTGGTATTGGCCTGTTTGTTTTTGGCGCTAGGGACTTTGACATTGCCGCCGCAGGGGCTAGCGAGTGATTCGGCTGAGTTTGCCGGGCAGCTAGTGGGCATGTATACGGGCTATATCGGGGCCTGGGCAGAGCCGGTGATTGGGTTGTGTGCGATCGCAGCCATATTCTCCACCACCTTCACCGTCGTAGATGCCTTCCCCCGCACCCTCGAAGCAGGCTTATACGAGCTTCTGCCAGAGGCTCAATCCAGTTTCCCGATTAAGCAGGCCATAGCCCTGGCGCTGATCGCCTTAGCAGGTCTTTTGCTCACTGTCTTCACCGCTGGCTTCGAGCCGCTCATAGACACCATCACTGTCATCGCCTTCGCCTTCGCACCTTTTTACGCCTGGCTGAACATGTGCAGCATCCGCACCTTAGCGGAAAAAAATCAGCCCGAGCCCTGGCTCTCTCGATTGGCGATTGTCGGATTCCTTTATCTATCAGGGTTTAGCTTAGTTTTCATATTTTTAAAGCTTTTACCTGCATTTGGTTAGACTGTCAAAGTTAACACAAGGTTAAGTTAAAGTTAAAAGCACTATCTAGATGGTCAGTGCAATTTCAGCATATCTACTGATGGATGTGCTTGGAATACCGAGCAGCTACTGAGCTAAGCGGTTTGACACAGGCTACTGAGTGAACTTTATAGAGATATGACGGATGAGTTCTTTGATCACGAAGGTCAACCGCAGCTATGGGAAATACTTTTTATTAGGGATAGATTTTGCTTTTATAGCAGTCAATATGGTGCGCGATCGCATTGATTTTCTTGGCAGCAAAGATCTACTGGCCATTTCTAAAGACGGTGGATATGCAGAGCAATTTCAATATATCCAACTCGCTGCGATTATTCTTCTCCTGTGCCTCCTGGCCAAGGCTAAAAAAAGTGTCCTGATAGGGGGATGGGCAGTCGTTTTCCTGATTTTGCTTGCAGACGATCAGCTCAGAATTCATGAGGTGTTAGGTGGACGGCTCGCTGAATGGCTTTCTCTTCAACCGATGTTTAACCTACGCGCCAAAGACTTTGGCGAACTGATGGTTTTTTCGCTGTGGGGGGTCATTTCAGTTGCCATCCTCGCAGTGACCGGTTGGATTGATCGATCTGCGATCGCCAAGCAGATCTCTAAAGGTTTACTGCTGTCGCTATTAGGACTCGCTTTCTTTGGAGGCTTTTTTGACATGCTTCATATCGCAGTCCAAAACGCCTGGAGTCTGTCTGGAATATACGAGGATCTCGTCAATGTCACATTCGACACAGTTGAAGATGGTGGAGAGATGATTGTGGTCAGTTTAGCGCTGTGGTTTGTATATAAAAAGTTTCGCCTTCTCGTAAGGTAGTCAAAGTTTTTGAAACCGCCACTTAGAAACTTTGTAGATAATTCTAAATGCCCCCTATCAACCCCGCTATCAACAATGCGTTATCGCTTACACCAATGTCTGAGAAGATGACTGACTGAAAGTTACCTGACTCACAGGTTAAGAACACATTAACGCGAGATTAAGAAAATATCCGGATAGCTAGCGTAAATTCAGCATGTTTACTTACTAATATTCATCAGGTTTGTTAAGAACCGTCAGCCCTGAGAGATGAAGAACCACTTTTTAATCTCAAAATGCTGTCGTGTCAGCTTCTAACAAACAATGGCGGACTTTAGTTAGGGAGTTTATCTAGGATATTACGCATGAGTTCTTTGCTCACGAAAGTTAACCATGGTTACGGAAAGTACCTTCTGTTAGGGATAGATTTTGCTTTTATAGCAGCTAGTATGGTGCGATATCGGCTCAGGTTCTTCTTCAACGAAGAACTCTTGTCAGTGGGACAAGATGGCGGATATGCGGAACAGTTTCAATACGTGAAGCTGATGGCGATAATTCTTCTTTTGGGCCTCGCAGCTCTAGCGACAAAGAGTGCTTTGATCGGCGGATGGGCTATTATTTTTTCGATTTTGCTCGCAGATGACAAGCTTATTCTTCATGAGAAATGGGGCGAAAAATTTGCTGAATGGTTTTCTATTCAACCCATGTTTTATCTACGGGCAATAGATTATGGCGAATTAATGGTTTTTGCCATGTGGGGCATTATCGCAGTTGCTATTTTGGTCGCAACTAGTCGGATTGATCGCTCTTTTATAGCCCGACAGCTCTCCAAAGGTCTATTATTGTCGCTAGGGGGTCTTGCTTTGTTTGGAGGTGCGTTTGATATGCTTCACATCGCAGCGAGAAACTTTTATGGACTGTCTCCCAGAGGAGAGAATCTTTTTGATGCATTAGAAGATGGCGGAGAGATGATTGTCGTCAGCTTGGCCCTGTGGTTTATCTATCAAATTTATCTGAAAGTGCGCTTCAAATCTAAGCAAATGAAAGCGTCGCATCAAGGCTAATGGTCTTTGACGCCACTCAGGTTGTAACAACACGGCGGCGTTGGGTGCGTTACCTGCTTTGTAGCGTTGTTACAGCTTTTGAAATCGGCGTTTGGAGACCTTGCGCAAATACAAAAATACTGACTGCGCTGATAAATATAGATGAATCATGGTCGGAATCATCGCAGAAAAACCCATCATCACACCGAAATAAATATTTTTAATGTTCTCTCTTCCAGTGGGATCGCTAACGGCCTCAGTCAAGCGATTTTCGTATTTAGCAGAGCTTTCGACCAGTGATTGAGACGAATGCTGCACCATGCCGACGAGCCAGCCCGACACCGAAAATACCATCAGCACCCAAAACGTGGCGATGATGGCAATCAGCACGTCAATACTAAGGTGCGCGATATAGCTGGGTAACGAGGTTGTCTTCAAAGCCCGACGGGCGATCCATACGGTGATAAAAAAGGAGAAGCTATCAAATAAAGCGCCTAAAAAACCTACCGGAAATTGCATTAGCAAATATTCAAATTGCTCGTTGCCCATCACTTCTTCGGGATAGGCCGTGAGGATCGCAATCCAGTAGCAGCTCATGTTGAGCAACATAAAAAAGATGAATAGTTTAGGGAAAAAAGACGTCAGGCTGCCTCGCTTGTCCGCGTAGAAATTTAGCAGCTTTTCTAGTGACCTACGCCAGATAGCCATGATAGGCCGGACGCTGAGTTTTCTCTGTTTCATGGTGGGGGGTGGTGGATGATGTGCGATCGCAATACCGAGCAATACCTAACAGCAAGATACCGATAAAGACTACAAGCCTCAATCTAGTATTCCTGGATAATTCCCGTTCAAAACATCGCTACATTCTCTCTAGCACATCAATCCCTAACAAAAAGAGCCCTAGCCTGAGCGATCTGGCTGTCAAATCGCACAAAATCAACCGCGATGTCCGCGCTGGTTCGGCTGCCTGAAGCACCGAACACTGATCGTAGAACTGATTAAACTTTTGGCTCAGCTCAAATAGGTACTGGCATAGACGGTTCGGCAGCAGTTCATTCTCCACTTCATCTAACACCATATCCATCTGCAACAGATGCTTTGCCAGCGTAAATTCACTCTCCTCAGTCAGCTTGATCTCAGCATCTAAGGTAGAAAAATCTATTCCACCTTTGCGGCTAATTCCCTGTACTCGCACGTAGGCATACAGCATGTAAGGCGCTGTATTTCCCTTCAGGTCAAGCATTTTGTCGTAGCTAAAGGTGTAGTCGCTAACCCGGTTCTGGCTCAAGTCTGCATACTTTACTGCGCCGATGCCGACCTTCTCAGCCACGTTTTGAATAAACTCATCCGATTCTGTTCTTCCTTCAGATTCTAGACGTTTTTCAATATCGGCGCGGGTACGTGCGATCGCCTCATCCAACAGATCTTTCAAAGGCACCGCCTCTCCCGAACGAGACTTTAGCCGCTTACCATCTTCGCCTAGCACCAGGCCAAAGGGGGCATGATCGAGTTCTACATTTTCAGGCACCCAACCCGCCCGCCGCGCCACCTGAAATATTTGAACGAAGTGGTTGGATTGGCCAGCGTCGGTAGTGTAAACAACCCGATCTACTTTATCTTCAGTGATTCGGTAGCGAATCGCCGCCAAATCTGTGGTTGCATAGTTGTAGCCACCGTTCGACTTTTGTACAATCATCGGCAGCGGATCGCCGTCTTTGTTAGTGAACCCTTTTAGAAAAACGCACTGCGCGCCGTCATCTTCTACCAGTAAACCAGCCTTGTCTAAATCGTTAATCACGTCAGGCAAATACGGATTATAAAAAGACTCGCCGCGATCAACAATGTCTTTGGAAATGTTCAATAGATCGTAAATTTTACGATACGAACGCTTAGAGAGTTCGCATACCCGCTCCCAAGCTTCCAAAATGTCAGGATCGCCCGCTTGCAGCTTTACCACTGCCTGGCGAGAGTTTTCTTTAAAGGTCTCATCCTCATCAAAGCGCTTTTTGGCTTGCCGATAGAAGGTAGCTAAGTCCCCTGAGGTAGAAGCTTTTGCAGATTGCTGGGAATCTGGGTAGGCTTCTTGCAGGTAGGTAATCAACATGCCAAAGGGCGTTCCCCAATCGCCAATGTGATTTATTTTCAACAGATCGTGGCCCTGGAATTCCACAATTCGAGCAAAGCATTCGCCAATAATTGCCGGGCGCAGGTGGCCGACATGCATCTCTTTGGCAATGTTGGGACTGGGGTATTCGACAATGACTTTTTGGGGTGGGTTGGCTTTGGCAATGCCGAGGCGATCGCTGCCATGCACTTTCTTTAACTGCTGTTCTAAATACTCGGTTTTTAGCTTAAAGTTTATAAATCCTGGGCCAGCAATTGAGGGCGCTTCGCAGAAATCTGAGACGTCTAAATTTTCGGTGATTTTAGTGGCGATCGCCCTCGGATTACTTTTCAGCGGCTTCGCCAGCGACATCGCTACATTCGCCTGATAGTCGCCAAACTT
Organism: Phormidesmis sp.; assembly: GCA_049791095.1. Taxonomy (GTDB): domain Bacteria; phylum Cyanobacteriota; class Cyanobacteriia; order Phormidesmidales; family Phormidesmidaceae; genus Phormidesmis. The sequence continues at coordinate 20,051 of JBAQZP010000039.1, read as the reverse complement.
AGGATTATTCGTACTGGCTAAGATCGGATCGGTATCGCGATACTCATCGCCAAACGCCGCTGCCAAAGCAGCCTGCACCCGTTTTTTGAGTTCATTCAGCGTAGATTTCATAGTGTTTATTCGGCGGGCGATCGCTAAAGTATCTAAAGACAAATGTCCAGTGCAATCATCATATACCCTGCCTTATCCTCTCATGCCCCAAAAATCTGAAGCCCCCACCAAAGCCGAAGTTGCCGCATGTCACGGCGAAACGATGCCCGATGTCATCGCCCCAAATCTCAAAGTTCTTTTCTGTGGGATTAACCCTAGCCTCTACAGCGTTGCCATCGGCCACCACTTTGGCAGACCCGGCAACCGCTTTTGGAAAGCTCTGCACAAGGCCGGAATCACCCCCCGTCTGTACGATCCTCGTGAAGATGGCTCGCTCATAGCGCTAGGCTACGGCATCACCAACATGGCCCCTCGCGCCACCGCTCGCGCCGACGAACTCAGCAAAGCCGAAATCAAAGCAGGCCGTCAGCTCCTCGCCGCCAAAGTTCGCCAATACAAACCCAAATGCCTCGCCTTTCTAGGCATCACCGCCTACCGCATCGCCTTCGCTCAACCCAAGGCGAAAATTGGCCCTCAGCCCGACTGGGAAGGCACGCAAGTCTGGGCACTCCCAAATCCCAGCGGCCTAAATGCTCACTATCAAGTAGACGATTTAGCTGAAGTGTATAGCTGGATTATCAGTTGATCTAGTTCACGATAGCTACGAATAGAGATACGTATTATTTTCTTCAATAGGTAGCGTACGCAATGTTCGGTTTTGTAAATCTGGTTCCAATCCCAATCGCTCCATAGGTATTACACCTAGCAACGGCTGGTCAATATCTGTTAATTCCAAACAGTCAAAGGTGCTCTGCCGACCATTCACAATTAGGTCAGCCGCTTTGAAAATACGCGCTTTACACTTACCGGCAGATGTATTAACAATAGCCTCTCCCCGCACTGGCAAACCTAGCTGCTCTATTATCGCTGTCGGTAAAGACAGCAGGGTTGCGCCGGTATCTACAAGCACATTGTCAAGCGTCACTGTTCTCACTTCATCATTAGCAATGAATCCTCGCTCCGCTAAAACTTGATCGATATTGTTAGTCACGGTAATAGAAACATTAACGGAACCCACTTGATTCTTCTCAAAACTAGGTGCTGGCAACTGAAAAAGTACCATAGTGATGTCCTTAAACTATATATAAGCTATCACCTGTTTATTTTAATACTTGTAGAAGGTACTTAGCTCTCAGTCAGCCGACGCCATTTTGTCTATCACCCACTGACGAAAGTACTTCTTTGCCTTTCGCTGATTCGTCGATCGTGCTTCACTGACGTACACGGCGACTGCCTCTTTGATTGGCCATCCGGGAAACGTAGGACTTTCATTCACTTCTATGTACTCGCCATCTTGCAAGCAGTGGATACGTAAGCGCCCAGAGTCGTAGCGCCATAGCTCCAGAATGCCCAGCCCTTGGTACGCTTCTAGCTGAGTTTTGGACGTTAGATCAATTTCGATGGCTAGTTCTGGCACCGGATCGACGCTTAAATCTATGCGCGCCTTTCCAGCCATCTGATCGGCATATTTCAGATAAAAGCAATCGTCGGGCTCAACCGCTTTTTTCATAGCCTTGTTCTTAAACGTTGTAGAACCGTAGGAGGTGTAGTCAATTTCTAGCTCGTCTAGCAGAATTTCTACGCAGCGCCCTATACAAACTTTAGAAACCTCATGCGCTGGTAGGGGTGACACGATCGATAAAACTCCATTACTGTAAGCAATCCTGGTGTTTCTGCTTTCGCCTAAGTCCTGCAAAATCTCCTCTAATTCAGACCAGCTTACATCCTCAATTTCGAGGGTTTGGCCTTCTGGCACTCTGAGTTGTCTGAGCTGAAGTGTAGCCATAACTTTTTCCTACTAGCCGCAGACAATCTGCGAATGATATTCGGCCTCACTTATCAAATCTAGCGTACTCTTTACGCGGTCGAGAAAGACTTTGCCGTTGATGTGGTCGTGTTCGTGCTGAATAATGCGAGCGACAAAGCCGGTAAATACTTTTTGTTGCTGTTGGCCATTGCGATCGCAATAAACAATCTCAATCTCTTTAGAGCGCTCCACGAATCCCCGAATGCCGGGCACGCTCAAGCAGCCTTCCCAGCCCATCTCTGTCTCATCCGCATAGGCTACTATCTGCGGATTAATCATCGGCGTTGGCTCCATGGTTGGTGCATTCATGTAGCGCAAGTTTGGCCGCGAAGCCACAATAAATAGCTGTAGGCTCTCGGACACCTGCGGAGCGGCAATGCCAACGCCGTTTGATTTTTTGATTGTTTTTAGAAGATTATCTATCAGCGTTTGAATGGTGGGATCTTGAATGTTTTCAATGGGGTGAGTGGGCGATCGCAATACCGGATTACCCAACTCTGCTACGTCTAATACCTTTGCCACAACTGCTTGCCCTTACCCAACGACAGAAATTACATTTTAGCGACATATCTGCATTCTCGAAGATCAAGAATTGACGAACAACTTATCGAGTAGCTTTACCCTCTAAAAATTAAGCAACAACGTTACTCAGCCGACGCCCTATCGCTGGGTTGGATAAACGCCCGGCCGAACAGAAAGCTCTACTGTCTGCCCAGATCGGTTCAATGTTACTGCGATCGCATCCCCCACCGCCGTATTAGAGACAATTCGCTGCACCGCCTCCGCGTTCGTAATCGCCTGACCTGCCATTGACACAATCACATCGCCTGGTCGCAGCCCTGCCTGCGCTGCCGGTGAGCTGCGGGCCACACCCGCAATAATCACGCCGCTATCCAGCGCAATGCGCACACCCGCATTCGGATTGGCATTAATTTCTTCTTTGACGGCGGAGGTCAGCGTCTGCATTTGAATGCCCAGATAGGCGTGATCGACTCGGCCTTTGGCAATCAGTTCTTGTGCGATCGCCCGCGCCTGATTAATCGGAATTGCAAAACCCAATCCCTGCGCGCCACCGCCAATAATGGCAGTATTAACGCCAACTACCTCACCGCGCTCATTCAGCAGCGGCCCACCCGAGTTGCCAGGGTTGATTGCAGCGTCGGTTTGAATGAACTCTACCTTCTTGTCAGGCACTCGAATTTGCTGGCTCGTACGGCCCGTGGCGCTGATGATGCCAGCGGTGACGGTGTTATCTAACCCGAGGGGATTGCCGATGGCGATCGCCCATTCTCCAGGCCGCAGCGTGTCAGAATTACCAATCGTCGCCGTTGGCAGATTTGCCGCCTCCACCTTGATTACCGCCACGTCCGTCAGTGAATCTTCACCAATCACCTCGCCCCGCAGCTCGCGGCCATCTTTAAAGGTCACCGTCACTTCGTCGGCCCCTTCTACCACATGGGCATTGGTCAAAATCGTACCGTTCGCATCCAAGATGAAGCCCGAGCCAGTACCACGTTCTACCCGTTGCGTCGGCTGGTCAGGCACTCCAATATCGCCAAAAAATTCACGGAAGAAGGGATCGTTGAATATGGCCGGGCGTCGGTTAGAAGCTGTTACCGTACGCGCAGAATTGATTCTGACTACCGCTGGGCCAACGCGCTCTACGGCGGAAGCAATGAAATTAGCGCCCTCCACCAGTCGCTCTGTGCCCGTTGCCTGCGCCAGCAAGACATCGCCAGCCGAACCGTCAAAGGGTTCTACCGTTCTAGCAAACTCAGTAGGCGGTTGAATAGATTCGTATTGAGCCGTTTCGTAAGCAAAATCGTCAGGCACAGAAGCCGTCTGAGAAACCCGCCCAGTGATAAGTACGGCTGTACCTGCACTCGCCGCTGTCATCAAAGCGTAGGTTAAGAGCTGACGCAGCCAGCGCTTGAGCGGCGGCTGGGACGAACGGGATGGGGGCTGGGGGCTATCTTCAAACTGTGTCATGCGTACCTCAAAATATGTAAACGGCCAAAAATTACGAGCCGCTATGGTCAACAGTGATGTGCGATCTGTAACGTCTGTTACCAAACGAATGTCGCCACAGCATGTTTTTTTGTTTTAGCAAATTGCCGAGAACACTGTGAGGTTTAATAGTGCCAGTTCTACTGGTTGTCTGTTGATTAGAGGGATGATTTTGTTGGGCGCGATCGCACTCTACTTAGCCAAACCCTTTGCCTTTAAATATGGAGATCGGCTCACTTTTTGATCTCTTCAACAAACTCTTTTCGAGCCTTTTAGGCTGTCTTTTGATCGCAAAATCAGGACTCGCGCCGGGATTGAGTTGTTTTTAGCGCGATCGCACCGTAAACAAACGCATACGAGTTCACCACATATATAGATTTCTCAGACATTTATAGACGCTATATCTAGTAATCTAGAAAGTCCCTGGGACTCGCGCCGTGCTCGCCTGTTCTTCAGGCAAACCATTGAGGTAGATCTGTGGCTCAGATGAAAGAAGATCTTTGGAATGAAGTCTTATTAAAACTAGAAGGTCAGCTCAGCAGTCCTACCTTTGAAACCTGGATTAAGCCCACCCGCATCCAGGCGCTTTCCGAGCAGCAGATGATCCTCTTGACCGATAATCCATTTGCTCGTAACTGGCTGCAAAAGCACTACCTCACGCAAATTTCGCAGGTCGCCGCCGAGGTATTGGGCCACACCGTCGATGTCTCGATTACGGTCAATAGCGAAAAGACCGCGACGCCCGCCCCGTCAGCAGAGCCTCAAAGTGGGATGAGCGGCTCTGCGGGCACAGGTGCGATCGCAGAGCCTTCAGGTCGACCCTCGCTCAATCAAGACAGATCTGCCGGAGAGTCTTCCGCCCTCAATCCCAAAGCTATTTTTTCTCGCTTTGTCGTCGGTGCAAACAACCGCATGGCCCACGCCGCTGCCCTAGCGGTAGCCGAGTCCCCTGGCAGAGAGTTCAATCCGCTGTTTCTCTGTGGCGGCGTTGGGCTGGGCAAAACTCACCTGATGCAGGCCATCGGCCACTACCGCATGGAAAGCGACCACAAGGCCAAAGTAGCCTATGTCTCTACCGAAACCTTTACCAATGACTTAATTGCCTCCATTCGCCGCGACTCCATGCAGCGATTCAGAGAGCAGTACCGTGAAGTCGATGTCATTTTGGTCGATGATATTCAGTTTATTGAAGGCAAAGAATATACTCAGGAAGAGTTCTTCCACACCTTTAATACGCTCCACGAGGCCGGCAAACAAATCGTGCTGGCCTCTGACAGGCCGCCCAACAAAATTCCGCGCCTGCAAGATCGGCTCTGCTCGCGGTTCTCGATGGGGCTGATTGCCGATATCCAGTCGCCCGACTTTGAAACGCGCATGGCCATTCTGCAAAAGAAGGCAGAGTACGAGCAGGTGTCGATGTCGCGCGACGTGACCGAATATATCGCCTCGTCCTACACCTCTAACATTCGAGAGCTAGAGGGGGCGCTGACGCGGGCGATCGCCTACACCTCCATATCAGGCTTACCGATGACGGTCGAAAACCTGGTGCCCGTCCTTGATCCCCCTGCCGAGCGCGTAGAATCTTCGCCTAAAGCTGTGATCAAAGCGGTATCCGACGCCTTCAAAATTTCCATTGAAGACCTTAAAAGCAACTCGCGGCGGCGTGAAATTTCTCAGGCCCGGCAGGTAGGCATGTACCTGATGCGGCAGCATACCGATCTCAGCCTGCCTAAAGTAGGCGAACAGTTTGGCGGCAAAGACCACACCACCGTTATGTATAGCTGCGACAAAATTGCCCAGCTCATCAAGCGAGATTTGAACCTGGCGCAAAAAATTCGGGAAGTGAGCGATCGCATCACCATCGCCTCAACCCACTAGCCCCGAAGGCTAGATCCACTGACGGTTGCAAAATTCCCCGATACTCGCTACCCGATACTCGCTATGAGTGTCGGGATTTTTTGTGCTTCCCTTGAAGAAACATTCCTTAAGAAAGGTAAAAAGCGTACAGGAATTTCCTGTGGAAAAACCCGCCTATCCTGTGGAAAACCTGGGGAGAGCGCTGGGATAACTGAGCCGCAAATGTGGAAAAGAATCACGCTATCTCAGTGCCTGTGGAAAAACCCGGTAGTTTTCCACAGGTTTTCCACAGGCACTAGTAGCGTCAAAGCAACTTCCGTCAAGGCATTGCTTTTGTTTTCCACAGTTTCCACAGCCCCTACTACGACTACTTTAAATAGATTCTTTTAAAAAGAAAGAGTCTTTAGTAGAGAGAACCTCTCGAAAAGTCTGGCAAAAATGAAAGCTGTTAATTCAGGCAAACGGGGTGATAGTATTGGGCATCCAAGCGCCTCTAAAGAGCCACCATAGAGCCCTCATAGCGTTACAAAAGAGCCCTCAGCAGAGCCGAAGCGATGAAATTTAGCTGCCCTCAAACCGACTTCAACACCCATTTCTCTCTGGTTAGCCGGGCAGTGCCCTCACGCCCCAGCAAGCCCGTCTTAGGCAATGTCCTCGTCACTGCTAAGGCCGACACTCAGCAGGTAACGCTGGTCGGTTTTGATGAAACCCTAGGGATTCAAACTACCTTTGCTGCCCAAGTGGCCGAAAGCGGCTCACTCACGTTACCGGCCAAACTGCTGGGTGATATTGTTTCCCGTCTGCCCAACGAAGAACTCGACATCAGCGAAGACGACGACGAACCAGTCGTGACCCTGTCTTGCTCGGCAGGACGCTACCAGGTACGCGGGCTCAGCGCCGAAGATTATCCCCATTTGCCTGAAGTCACGTCTGCCGAGACGGTTCATGTCCCTGCCGATGCACTGATCGAGGGCTTGCGCGGAGCCCTGTTTGCCACGAGTTCTGATGAGACTAAACAGGTACTAACGGGCGTTCATCTCACGGCTGATGATGAGAGCTTAGAATTTGCCGCAACCGACGGCCATCGACTGGCGGTGGTGCAAACCATTGATGAATCAGACGGCCCAACAGTGGCCATGGCCATGAACGTCACGATTCCTGGTAAAGCGCTGCGAGAGTTAGAGCGCATTCTACAAATCTACCCCAGCAATGAGCCGGTTGCCTTTCAGCTCGACCCTACTCAAGTCGTTTTTGATTTAGGACAGCAGCGGATTACAACCCGTCTGCTAGAGGGCCAATATCCTAACTACCGGCAGCTTATTCCCAAACAGTTCGAGCGGCAGCTCACGGTTGATCGTAAGCAGTTAGTCTCTTCACTAGAGCGAATTGCTGTGATGGCCGATCAGCGCAATAACATTGTCAAGCTATCAATGGCTAACGAAACGCAGTCGTTAACGCTTTCTGTAGAAGCGCAGGAAGTGGGCAGCGGCCTGGAAACGCTACCAGCGCAAATCACTGGTGAAGACTTAGAGATTGCGTTTAACGTCCGCTATTTGCTAGAAGGGCTCAAGGCGTTGCCCTCTGCCGAAATTCAGTTGCAGTGCAATACGGCTACGAGTCCATCCGTGCTGACGCCGTTGGGGGGCACCAAAATGACCTATCTGGTTATGCCCGTGCAAATTCGCAGCTAGTGGTTTCCACAGCTAGTGGTTTCCACGGGGGACGTATCTATTTGCTTTGTGAAGGGTTGCTTTGTGAAGGTTTTGTCAAAAATCAAGAAACCTTGATTAGTTGTAGCGGTTGCTATGTCAAGTTTATACCCTCATTGGGGTACGTTTAATAGGACAAACTCTGAGAGGAAAAACGATGGATTTGGTCTTAGCGGCTTTTATGTTCGGTGCAGTATTGGTGGTTTTCAGTAAAGAAGTTCTGAATGGATAATTTTCCATTGACGCTATACGCCATTTATCAGGCTCGCCTGTCGTCTCTTGAATTACACAGACGGCAGGCGCTCTATTAGGATCGGCATGGGGATTGGGGGTGAGCTGCGATCGCTACGATACCGGCTCTGCTGAAGCGTTTGCTGAGCGCGTTCCAAAAAAGTCGATCCGGTAGTCCGAAATCTTTACGCCTGTCTGCGACTCTACCTGCTGTATCAGCTCGGCAGGCAGCTCGATATTGATGTCAATAATCTGCTGAGTGTCTGTGCAATTGACGTGGCTATGCGACGAACTGATATGGCCATACAGCCGACCGTCGGAGCGCTCTACGCATTCAATCACGCTTTGCTCTGAAAGCGCCTCCAGATTTTGATACACAGACGTATGGCCAATCTCTCGCCCCTGTTGGTTCAGCCGGTCGTAAATTTCCCGCGCCGATAGGTGCTCTTGAACTTGCCATAGCAGCTCTAAGATATACCGTCGCTGACGGCTCAGTCGCATTCCCAACGCCTGGCACCGTTCGATTGCACCCTCTAATGATTCAATTGGCGAAACGGTATCGGCGAGTGGTTGCATGTTGTGTGACGGTTGGTAGCAGCGTTTCTAAATCAAAGTCACTACCACTTTAGCGCGAGCGCAAAGTAATTGTCTATTTCCCGTGGCTTGCGCGAGCCCTCAGTCTTCGGTGCGCCACCATGAGCGGTTTACGGTGGCGCGATCGCCTCTTTTTGCTTCACTTTCTTTGAGGTGGCGCGATCGTTCAGATAAATCTTGAGAAGCCATCTTTTCTGTGGGCTCTTCAGTCAAGTCTGCCACAGCCTCAACTTCAGCAACCGGTGTTTCATCGACAAGGGCAAGGCTATCTGCTGGCAAATCATCAATCGTCATGCCAGCGGTTATCGCGCTATCAACCGGCAAATTATCTGTGGCAAGCTTACCAATGGCTGGCTCATCAATGGCCGAATCACTAACCGCCAGATCGTTAACCCCTGAGTCAGCGAACGCCAACTGAGCAATGTCTTCAGCACCATCGCCAACTTCTTCTCGACCCTCCGAAGGCGGTGCCGGTAATGCTTTACCAGTATTCACAGCGCTATCCGCAGGCAGGGCTTCTACGAGACCGGATTCCACAAATTCACTATCTGCCAGTAGCGTAGCGGCATCAGTCGGTGCAAAGGTAATGCCCATCTGAGGGCTTTTTATACTTTCGGGCAGGCTTTCAGTTGGCTCAGTAATAGCCTCTATCAGTTCAGCGTCAGCGCTTGACGGCTTGGCCGGTGGCAGCCCAAAAGAGAGTTCAGCTTGAGCCAATAGTTGAGCTGAAGAATTATTCAACTCAATCGCCCCGCTGCCTGCCAGGTCAATGCCATCTTCAGATGCGGCGGCTTTGCCATGTGCAGCCAGCCATAAATTATTTTGTGGATAGCTATGCAGCGCTTTTTCAATCGCCAGCATTCGTCGCGCCTGGTCTTTGCTGATGCTGGTTACGTTATTACCTAGACCGGGCGCATTCCACATTTGCGTGTCGGGATCTAGATAGGCATTCGTGCGTGCCCACAAGATCGCCTCCGTGCCATTCATTTTCAGGCGATAGGCTTTTGCTAGCTGATCGATATATCCGCCCCTATCGAGCGCTGCCAGCGGAGCCTGATTTGCCAGGTCTATTGCGTTTATCCGCTCTTCCAAAGATAGCTTTAGGCCATGGTCAGCCGCCTGCGCTTCGATCTCCAGCCCCTGACGCTTTAGCCTTTGGAGCTGCTTTTCATCGGCATCTTCTGGTGTAGCTGCCCCATGCTGATACGAAAAAGTGCCCAGGTTCCATACCCCATTGCCCGGATCAACATGCCCGTAATAAGCTTTCGTGCGCTGTCCGTCCCACTGCCGGGTGCCCTCAGCATGACCCACCGTATGCGCCACCAAAGAGTCAGATCCGCCCTCAAATATCCAGTCGTCTAATCCTGAAGACCCTTGTGCGACGGTCTGCATTGCAAGCTCTGGCGTCTTCTCCAATAGCTGTTCGGTTTTTGGTTCTACAGTACTAAGATTGTCAAATACATTATCCGAAATATCGTAGGGTGAGACCTCCGCTGGGCTATCCTCAATTGGCGCATCCCACGTTGGGGCGATGTCTATATTAGCGGGCGCCTGGTCTGCCGTTCGTCGTTTTTCAGTGGATGCCTGCAACTGCAAGGTGTTCTCAGCAAAGCTCAGCCCAATATCGTCGTTTTCGATATGAACTTCGCGGTCAAGCTCAGCGTCAGCCTCGGGCGCTGTCAAAGGCGGTAGCGTTTCCTGATAGCGCACTAAATCTAGTGAATCGTTAGGAGCCTTTATCGGTTTCTCTTTAGCAACCTGCTCTTTAGCAACTGGTTCTTGGGCAACTGGCGGCAGTGTAAAACTCAGTCCAACCATATCATCGTTAGCCTGAGCCACTCCTGTCCAGCTTGTGAGAGCGACTAGCACACTTATAGAGAAAAGAAGCGGTGATTTTAGCATGGACGTTAACAACTCGTTAGTAGACAGAATAAGGTGAAGAAAAACGAACAAAGAGGGCAATCTATCCAGCTTCTAACGCTTTTTCTAAAACACCCCTAGCGGGCTCAACAATAATCCAGGTGCCGTCGGGCTGTCGTCTGAGCGTAGCAAAGCTTAGATAGTCTCCTTTTCCTACCGGTTTTCCAGCCTTGATATCTCCGTAAGCAAAGCCCTTGAGCCCGCACAGTCGAAATAAATAAGCTGGAATTTCTGGGGTAGAGTAAAATGCGCAGCTATCGATCTCACTAGGCTCTAGCTTGCCGTCAAAAGGAGCGCTGACTTTGGCATGCTTTAAAGCGAGAGAAATGTCTCCTAAACTGCCTGCTACTTCACTACCGCCTATTTCATCTCCTGGGTTTAGTGTCCACTGTTGCTGTAAGGTGATTGTCCGCACGGTGGGCGTAGTAGATCGGGCTGTGCAGCTACTGAGCCATACAGCGCTGCATAGTACGGCCAGTAAGCGTTTTAACCACTTGGGCGAAAGCGCTTTCAGCCAGCTTCTTGATAGTAAGGCGGGTAGCCGATTAGTACTTAAAGCGATAGCCTGCATATTCATCATTTTCATAGAGGATAACAAGCGTTGTGTTAGGGTCAAAGGCCAAAGGGTAGGCTTCTCGCTCGGCATCGACCCCTGCTCGAATTTTCAGGCTAGATAGTTGGCAGTATGGCTCTTGAACAATCTGGCGAATTTTATCTTTGCTGTCACGTTCGGGTACGGCTAATAGTGCTAATAGTTGTTCTCTCGATAGCCTGGCGGTATCGGTAATCTCTGTCTCGCAAGACTTGTTTAAAGATTCAACCACTTTACTGTTAGTAGATAAGCCGCCAAAAATATTAGAGACTCTGGTTAAAGGGCTAGAGACATTGATATCAAACAACAAGCTGGCCAGTAAAAACATGAGGCCACTAGCTAACCATGGCTTGATGGAATGGCGGGTCGGACTAGATACTGTCATGGGCTTGACCTCTCATATGAAAACCGACAAAAGGATTAAATGCAACAATATAAAAAATAGGTGAGTCAGCGTTTGTCTGCCTGCATTTGTCTGCCTAATAAATACAACAGCTAGAACAGAATTGCTAGCATTAGGCCAGCAGCGGCCAGGCAAAGCCGAGGAATGAGGCTACGGTCGGCGGCTTTTAAGGTAAAGGCCCGGTATAGGGCGAATGCGATGAGGCTGGCGATCGCGACCAGCAGCGACGTTTTAATTAGCGGAAAGCTAGCGGTGATAGCTTTGATTGCAAAACCGGCGATCGCCGCCCCGCTAAACCAAATCATGCTGTCGAACAAGGTGAAATGCTCCCCCAGAAAATAGCCTTCTAACGGGTCGTCCATAAAGCCTTCCTCTACTTCGCCGAAGAAGGTTGAGTTGACCTGTGAAGATAACCCCATGGCCTGTCTTCTATGGCGTCGTCCGCGATTCAAAAGTTGGCCTAAGAACTGGATGACACCCTCAACAGCCGTTTGCATTTTGGGTGCTTTGATCCGATCGGTCGCTCCTGATCTGCCTGTACTAGCTTCTGTATTTCTCAGGGCTTCACTGATAGCGCTAGGGTTAGATTCGATCGGTTGAGAAAAGAGTCCTGGCTTTGCCTGCTGACGGTTGCGCAGACTGTTAGCCGTATCGACGGCTTCGTGCTCGGCGCGGTGAAAGTCAATGGTGTTGTGAGTCAGTGCAAAATGACCCTGTTGGTCTCGTGTGATATGGGGTACAGCGGCAGCGGGCGCATCTGCTAAAAACTGAGCGATCACTGCCTGCAAGGGGTGGCCTTGAATGCCTTGACGAGCCAAGGTAACTGCGGCCTGCTGCGCGGATCGCTGCATAGCGAGAATATCGGCGGCTTGCTGTTGCGATCGCGCATTAATATGATGGGCCTGCACTTCTAATCGGTAAATCTCTTGAGCGATCAGGCTGTCAATCTTCGCTTGTGCTGCCAGCGCTGCCTGGTCACTGCCATGCGATCGCTGCCTGAGCGCTTCGATGGCCAACGCCTGCGGACTGTCTGCCCCTTCACTGACCTCTGTAGAAAGCTGTGTAGAGGGCCTATCGGCTCTGGTAACTTTGGCAGTAGCAGGAGCCCAGGGCAGTGCGATCACTTCAGCCGCTGGAGGCTCTGCCTGAAGCATCTGTAGTTTTTCGCGAATTGCCTGTAGTTCCATATCAGTTTTCTTCATATCCAAAGACGTAAGCAGGGCGCAAGAACGTCAAAGGAAGCGCCTGTATTGCTAGTAATACAAGTGTACTATATCTGATTAGAATTGCAACCTTTCTATCAAAATAAATCGCTGAATTCTAACCATTGCCCGCGCAGGGGTAAGCGACCTTGACCAAGACAACCAGTTGGCCCAGTCAGGCAGTCGAGCGGTAGATGTGTACTAGCACAGGCTGGTGTCCCTGGTACTATGCTCATGAGAGTCGGTTTAGACCCCATTAAGTTTTCTAGTTCAGTTTTAGTTCAATTTCTTAGTTCAGATCGACCTGAGGGAAATCTGAGCCAATATCCCGACTAACATCCTTATTTGTTCACATTGCACCGCTATTGTCTCAATTGAGCTATCCACCCAGGTAAGCTATTTATCCAAGTAAGTCATCTATATTCGGATCAGGCCCAGTAGAGAGGAGAGTCCATTTTCGATGGTCAAAGCTGATTGGCGAATTACCCAACGCATAAACCGACTGTTGGAGCATTCGCCCACACGCCGCCCTGCTCGTCGTCGGATCCGCCATCCTGGAAGCCACCGAGAAGCCGACAATCCGATTTATCACACTGCTATGGCCATTCTGCTGTCAGGGCAGGTGATGCATCGCCTAATTCGATTTCGGTGGGGCCAGCGGCAAATTATGGATCAGCTCATGTCTGCCGGGCCGCGCTGCTTTGCGCCCGTCGTGCTCACGAATGTATGTGCAGGCATTATCTTTGCCATTCAGTCCGCCCGTGAAATGGCTCGGTTCGGCTCTATCAGCTCTTTGGGGGGGGTGTTTGCCGCTGCCTACTGCCGTGAACTGGCCCCTTTGCTAACAGCCGGCGTATTAGCCTGTCAGGTGGGCTCTGCTTTCGCTGCTGAAATTGCCGCGATGAAGCTCACTCAGCAAATAGACGCCCTTAAAATGCTGCGCACCGACCCGATCGATTACCTGGTTATGCCTCGGGTCATTGCCTGCGCCGTCATGCTGCCGATTTTGACGATACTCGCCCTGTTCTGCGGGGTGGCTGGCGGCGGACTGATCACCACGCACGTGTACAACCTATCAATGGGCAGCTTTTTAGACGGCGTGCGGGTGTATCTGAGTGTATCTGATGTCCTTTGCATTATGTCTAAAGCAGCGCTGTTTGGGGGGGTGATTGCGGTGGCGAGCTGTAGTCGGGGGCTGACGGCGGCGCAGCATGGTCGGGGCGTGGGTGAATCGGCGACGGCGGCGGTGGTCACCGCGTGGGTAGCGCTGTTTACGATTGATTTATTGCTGGCGGGTTTGGCGCTGTTTAGAATGCTGCATTAGTACAGGCGAGCCCGGCGGTAAGCACAGCTTCACAGCTTTGGTACATGAATGTCATATCAAAGTCATATGTGTTTATCACCATGAGTGCAGGAGTGATAATTGCTCCTCACACCCTTCCCTCCGACAGGACTCGGTCGTCACCTTGGCTGAACCTGTCGGTTTTCTTTTGCCGTGATCAAGCGCTTTATCCTTCAAATTGCTGCGTATAGAACTGGGCGTATCTCCCCTTTTCTTTCAGCAGTTCTGAATGGGTGCCCGACTCCAAAATTTTGCCTTGCTCCAAAAACAGAATGCGATTAGCCTGGCGGACGGTGCTGAGCCGGTGGGCGATGATGAAGACTGTTCTGTTTTTCATGGCCCGCTCTAGCGCCTCTTGGACGAGGGCTTCTGATTCTGGATCGAGGGCGCTGGTGGCTTCGTCTAGTATTAAAATGCGAGGGTTGAGGAGAATGGCGCGGGCGATCGCAATCCTCTGCCGTTGCCCACCCGAAAAATTAGTTCCTCTTTCCCCTACCCAGGTGTGATAGCCCTGCGAAAATTGACTAATAAACTCATGGGCGTTAGCCACCTTCGCGGCGGCTTCAATCGCCGGGTAGTCAAGTTCCGTTTGCCCGTAGGCAATATTCTGCGCCACCGTCCCCGAAAATAGCGTTGTTTCCTGCGGTACGATGCCAATCTGATGGCGCAGGCTGCGAATGGTTACCGTTTTAATATCAATGCCATCGACTAGAATTTGGCCTGCCTGAGGGTCATAGAAGCGAGCTAGCAGGTTTACGATGGTGGTTTTGCCTGCGCCCGATGGGCCTACGAGGGCGACGACTTCGCCGGGCTGCACAATCAAATTTAGGTCGGTGAGGACGAGCTGCGAGGCGTTATTGTCTTCTGCGCTATAGCCAAAGCTGACGTCCTGGTAGTCTACTTTGCCAGTGATGGCGGGGAGGGTGATCGCATCCCTTGCCTCAACCAGCGTCGGCTGCAAGTTCATCAGCTCAAAAATTCGCTCAGCCGAAGCTTCTGTCTGCTTGAAAAGGTTATAGTGCTGAGTCGCCAGATCGATGGGTGAAATCAATAGCACAACTGCTGTCAGAAATTGGATGAATCCCTCCCCGGTTAAGTCACCCACAGAAATTTGCCAAGCGCCTACTAAAAACAACAACATAATGCACAGCGCTTCAAAGAAACCCAGTACTGGATATTGAATGGCTGTAATATGCTCAGTGCGATATTTAGCGTCTCGGTTATTTTCCGCTTCTTTTGAAAATCTGTTAACTTCGTAGTCTTGAGCGGCAAAAGCCTGGACAATGCGGATGCTGCCAAATACCTCGGTCAAAAGAGAAGATAGGTTAGAGATTTCATTTTGGTTGCGACGAGAGAGCGATAGTTGTCTTTGCCCAAAGTAGCTAATGAGCAGAGCCATCAGCGGCGCTACAATAATGCCGGTTAAAGACAGCTTCCAGTTCAAGATAAAAATATAGACGGCCAGACCAACAATTTGCAGCACGCAGGAGATGAACTGCTGCGACATCTTCGTAATTACCTCACCAACTTTATCTATCTCTTCCGTGATTCGATAGGTCAAATCGCCCGTTTGAGCTTTGGCAAAATAATCAATATCTAGTCGGTGCAGGTTTGCATATACCTGTTTGCGGACAGCGAGCACCACGTTCTGCGCTGCGCCGATAGCATTCACTCTTTCTCCATATAAAAAGATATTCTGGATTGTGAAGTCAATCGCCGCCAGACCCAGCCAATAAGCAGTTTGGCGAACGTCTCCGGCGGCAATGTATGCGGTGATGTTGCCCACCAACCAAGGCAAAACTAAATTAGTGGCTACATAGCCCAGCACACATACAAACGTCTTTAAAAAAAGCAGCCACTCCACCTGCAAAAAAGGCCAGAGATAGCGATAGCTAGAGGTTTGTTTTGTGGCGCTTTTCACAGCCGTCTCCAATTCGGGTTACTCGCTAGCGGGCACTTGAGGTTGTTGATTCGTTTTGGTGGGTTGCGATCGCCTCATCCATCTGCCTCAAAATCAAATTTGCAATCCTCGCCGACGCCCCAAACGGCCCGAACCTCGCCCGCCCATTCTCTATGCATCGGGCTAAATACTCAGTGTCTTCAATTGTTCTCACCACACACCGAGCCGCCTCTTTCAAGATCGCGGGCGTCGCTGCCTGTTTCCCAATCGTTTGTACCGACAGCCCCAGCAGCCGATCTTGCGCCTCTGCAAACGCATAGGTAAACTGCGGCCCTTCTCCGGCAATCTGCACAATCGGCTTGCCAATCGCCATCGCCTGATCTACCGCGAGCCCTGCCATCCCGACGACCAGCGTCGCTCTACAGGCAATATCATTAAAGGCATCGCTGTAGCACAAAATCTCTACCGGGTTTGCAAACTCATCGGTAGGGCCATAGCTTAGCTTGACCCAGGGCGTCCCCTCGTCTCGGATGTTCTGCTCCTGTTGCCAGCCTAGATTAGAGGCGATCGCCCCTACTTCGGCCATCACACTTGGCACCAGCGCTGCTCGAAACTTAATCTGTGGATTTAGCTGTGCGATTTCCAGTGCGAGCTGCATTTCTAGCTTAAAATTGCGCACCGCTTCCGCCGTTCGCGAGCCCGGCAGCAAGGCCACCATTTTCTCACCGTCCGCTAGCTGAATATCCTTGCCCGCTGGCTTGAGGCGATCTAAAGACGGAATGCCGCCAAAAGTCACTTTATCGAGCCCTTGTTTGCGCAAGTCTTCAGCCGTGTAGGCATCGCGAGTGGCAACCGCCTTGCAGCGAGGTGATTTTAAAATTTGCCATAGAATCAAATCCATGTTGAGTTTGCCTTCATACATCGCCGATAGCGGTGAAATAAAGGACACAAACGGTTTCCCACTCAACAGGGCAAAGGCTTGGCCAATGGTGTCGCCCGTAGCTGCAACAAAATCGATTTGATCCACATACTGCCGCATGGCTCGATATTGTTTCCAGGTCATCGTCAGCAGCCCGGCTCGGATATCGTCAATCAGCCGTAGACGGTTCATATAGGTAAAGCCACCCGAGGGCAAGGTGTAAGTTGGCCCGACTATCGGCACGTCTATTTTTCGGTAGGCGTTGCCTTCTCCGACGATGGGCAGCGCGGCAATCTCTAGGCTGGGGCGAATTGCTCGCAGCGTGCGAATAATGTGCGAGGAGTGATTGTCTTCACCATGGCCGTTGCTGATGTAGAGAAGTCGTTGCGCCATTATGCATCAGGGCACTGGGCCACAGAATCGAACGTTCAAAGGCATTAAGTAATGTCGAATACATCCTACACCGCGCGGGGAGTGACTCGGGCGCGTTCTGGCCGCTACCGAGCTTGGGGCCTATCTGGCACAACTGAACTGGCACAACTGATACAAGTGATACACAAGGGGTTGCCAAGGCCAGGGATAAATGCGTAGCTTTAGGGTCGAATTGTATGTTTGACCTGGCAAAACTGATCCCTATGGCTAACTCTATTCTTCGTCGCTACTCTGCTGGTGTATTAGGTCTATTGCTAAGTGCCCTCTCTTTGCCTGTGGGATCTTTTGGTCGTTCTCAACAGGCGCTGGCACAGTCTTCGCCTGTTCCTGATGAAACCGTGGAATGCGAGCTGCTGATTGTAGGGGGTGGCCTAGCAGGCACGGCTACCGCTTACGAAAGTTTGCTAGCAGGGCGAACAGTTTGTATGACTGAGCTGACTGACTGGGTTGGCGGCCAAATTTCTTCTCAGGGGACGTCTGCACTGGACGAGGCCAAGCGGCAGCGGGAACTGTTGTTTTATGCGCAAGGCTACAAAGAACTGCGCCGCCGGATTGAATCTTTTTATGGCGAGCTGAATCCTGGTGGCTGCTGGGTGAGTGTGTCGTGTTTTTTGCCGCGTGACGCGCATACTATTTTGAGCGGGATGCTGAAAGATGCGGCTAAGAAAGGTGGCGGGGAGCTGAAGTGGTTTCCTTCTACGGTGGTGAAGGATGTGGCATTGAGCGCGGATGGGCGGATGATTGATAGTGCGATCGCCATCCAACACACCCCTGCTCCCGGCACCCCACCGCTCAACACTGAACCACTTTCCGCTACCTTGATCGACAGCTACACCTACGAAGATTCAGCGCGCTTCACCAAAAAGATCATTCAATTCACGCCGCCTTCTACCAACGAACAAACCGCCAATGAGCAGACAGGCCCTGCCGATTGGTACGTGGTCGAAGCTACCGAAACCGGTGAAGTGATCGCGCTTTCTGGCGTCCCCTATCAGCTTGGCCTCGACCCCCGCTCTTATGTAAACCCTTCCTCTCCCACCGAAACTGGAGACCGGTATTGCACTCAGGGCTTTACCTACACCTTCGGTATGGAACGCACCGCCGAACCGCAGCCCCAACCCGAACCTGCCTACTACGACCAGTACGCCCCCTACTTCAGCTACGAAAGACCTAGAGACAGCGGCGACTACTTCGACTATGTGTTTACCTATCGGCGTATTGCCGCACCTGACCCCCGTCCAGAAGGCAGGCAGTTTGGGGTTACAGCCGTCGCCCCCGGTGATATTTCCATGCAGAATTGGACATGGGGTAATGACTACCGACCGGGCACCGCCGAAGACAACTTAATTTTGAGCCCCCAGCAGCTCGCCGCTACGGGCCAATTGGCTCCTGATGGCTGGTTGGGCGGTCTGCGCATAGAGGCGCTGAGCAAAGCCGAAGAAAACGCCTACAGTTACTACCATTGGCTGGTAGCAGGCAATACTGATTCTCAGCTCGGCGCAGGGGTGAAAGAGCCGAATCCCAACCATCGCTTTATCTCTGGTCTAGATGCACCGATGGGAACTGCTCACGGCCTCTCGAAGCATCCCTACATTCGTGAAGCTCGCCGCATCGTCGGTCGTCCTGCCTATGGTTACCCTCAAGGCTTCATGGTCAGCGAAATTGACATCTCCCGTGCTGACTACCGCGATGAATACTATCAAACCTCGCTGGGGCCAAAGCGCTACCGTGACCTTTGGGAAGCCCTGGCCGGACTCAATACCGCTGCTGTGATGGATGACAAAGTTCCTCCGGCTGACATCATGCGCCGGACTCGCTCTACTATCTATCCAGACGCAGTCGGCATCGCCCAATATGCTATCGACTTCCACCCCTGCCTCACCCTTTCTCCTCCCGAAACCCCTGGCAATACCGAATACAAAAACATCCGCAAAGCCCACGGCCAAGCCTACCCAGGCCAAATTCCGCTGCGGGCGATGATTCCTCAAGACATTGACAACTTATTGATTGCGGGTAAAACCATTGCTACTAGCAATATTGCCGCTGCCGCTTACCGGGTGCATTCCTTTGAATGGTCGGCGGGGGCGGCGGCGGGGACGACTATCGACTTTGCCCTGACCAATGGCGTACTGCCTTACGAGCTAGTGGATGATCTGCCCCAGCGCGAACCCATGTTAGAGCAGCTTCAGCGTCAGCTCAATGCCCACGGCAATCCCACAGCTTTCCCTGACACTTCCGTGTTTAACCTCGATTGGGAAGCGTGGCGAGTGTGGTAAAAGTTTCAGGGTGCTGGAAACTGGGCTAAGGATTGTTTACCAGGGGTTGCCAATCATGGTAAAAGCTGACCAATAAAACGGGTGTGAGAAATCCCATTGGCCGCTTTCTGCTAGTTCGGGCAGGTCGGTGAGGATGCGATCGCCCCCCTCCAGATAAACCATCCCATCAACAATCCCTACTTCCCCTTTCAGCATCCGAATCTGCGCTGCTCTCAAAGCCTCTGCTCGGGTGCTTGACTGCCGCAACTGCTCGTAGAATTGAGCCATAAATCCCAGCGTACCTTCATCACTGACGGGCCACAGGCTCGCCAGCGCCGACTGTGACCCGGCGCTCACCGCAAAACCTGCAAAGCCATATTCCGATGCGCGATCGCCTAACGCAGTACTACAAGCACTCAAAATCATCAGCCCAACCTCTGACGCGCTCAAATCCAGCGCTTGCATGTCGTTTAAAAAAAGCCGCTGCTCCCATAGCTGAATATACGAACTGTCCGTATCACCAGATTCAAACACAGCATGAGTAGCTAAATGAACCACGCCATAGTTGTTATTTTTTAGCTGTGTTTGCAAATTCTCTAATATAACTCATGGTTCGCGCATAAAAAAGGTGAGTTCGCAACAATTAGCCAGTCAGCGTGAGATAGATCTCCTCAGAGCAATTCAATAGTTGTAGAATGCGCTGTTGCAGCTCAGATAAAGGTGAAAGGAAG
>JBAQZP010000038.1:0-27260 GCA_049791095.1 Phormidesmis sp. | reverse complement strand
AGCGGCCTGATTTAACGTCTGTTAGTTAGTACTTTTCTGGAAGGTCGATTTTTCGGCGGCTGTAACTCAGTCGTCAAGGCACTTTCAGCCTATGGCTGGATTTTGCAAGAGTCTGGGCCATACCCCTAGCAGCCATAACACATCAACTTAAGTTTACAATTGCTGGCTCAAGTTGATTCAAGTTTGCTCGTTCTTTTCACTCTTTAGAAGGAAATAACCTTTAGATATCAGAAAAACCATTCTTAATCCGATCAAGATCACTGCAATTAGTCGCTTGCTTCAACACTATCATTAAGGACAATAAAGAAATATTTTCCTTTACGGAATACTGTCAATCAGTCGCCTTTAATTTATGAGGGCGATACAAAAGCCTCACAGTTACCCGTTAAATTCCATAGATGTACTTACGAACTTATTACAAGTTTTTTTGTTATGTCGAAGGATAATTTAAATGTTGACCGTCACTTTTTGGAATTAGGACTAACTACAGCATGACTACCCGAGTAAGCCTCCTACTCGCTTCACTATCCGTGTTTATAGCAGGTGCCCCTGCAACAGCAGCGACGTTCACCTACGAAGTGAGTGACGTAGGTGGCAAAACAGCCGCAGGTTTCATTAAAGCCATTAGCACCACCTTCGATACCGACACTGACCTGTTCACCTGGTCGTCTACCTTTAGCCGTAACCCCGCCACTAACGGCTTGGCTGAGGGCGGCTGGTTGGTCATCAGCGATGGCCCCAACCCAGAGCCCAGTGACGAGTACGCTATCTTTTACTACGACAGCACCACTCGTGACCAGGTTACCATTTACAACTACGATGACATCGATCGGGGCGCGCATAGCTGGCGTAACTCTACGCTGCTAGACACCACTGGGCTAACTATCACTGACAGTGGCGACGAGCGCACATTTGATTTTAGTTTTGATATGACCGACATCAACGCGATGACCGATACCTTTGGCCCAGATTGGGAAGGCACTTCCTTTGGTGAAGAAATTGGCATCTGGTTCCACGGTTTAGACGGTTTGACGACTGCCTATGCCCCTAATGGTAGCCTCACTGAGTTCAAGTTCGAGAAAGAAAGCTGGTTCGACATCAAGAACGCGCCTACTGGCTCTGTTTCTCAAGCTGTGCCCGAGCCTGCGGGTACCGCCGCGCTAGGGATGTTTGCTGGCTCGATGCTGATGGCCAGTGCCTATCGCCGCCGCAAGCAGTCCGCTGCCATCGAGACGGAAACTGTTGAAGCATAAGTCAGCTTTTAACCCAGTTGGTTAGATCTTTCCACAGGTCTAGTCCTTGTTATATAGACCCTGTGTATCTAATGAGAGATGTTCACAGGGTCTGATTTTTTTATCTTACAGATGGAGCAGGCAGATGGAACAGGCATAGGATGGGTTATGGCTTCTCAAAAGGTATCGGTTTGTCAACTGGATGCATTGCAGATCGGCGAAATGCAATCGTTTTCTGTCAGTGATGGAGAACAAGACAGAGATGTTCTGCTGATTCGCACAGATGAAGGGGCGATCGGTTTGGCTGCTCACTGTTCTCACTATGGCGCACCGTTAAAAAATGGCGTGCTTTGCGATGGCCGCATTATTTGCCCCTGGCACAATGCTTGCTTTAATGCCCAGACAGGCGAACAGCTAGAGCCGCCTGGGCGCGATAATTTAGTCCAATATTCCGTTCATGTAGAAGACGGCACCGTCTATGTTGAGCTGCCCTTACCCAAGTCAGAGCATGTTTCGCCGATAGCGGTATCGTCAAGAGAGGCTGATGAGTCCGGTAGGGCTCGAACGTTTGTGGTGGTTGGCGGTGGAGCCGCTGGTTGTGCAGCGGCTGAAATGCTGAGACAGCAAAACTTTGAGGGCCGAATTGTGATGCTCACTGCCGACAGCGAGCTGCCTTATGATCGCACCAAGCTCAGTAAGGCTTTTTTGCAAAGTGATGAAGTCAAGGAAGCGTCTTTGCTGCGATCGCCCGACTTTTACTCACAGCACAACATTGAGGTCAAAACTGACGCCAAGGTCAACAGTCTCGATGTCAAATCGCAACAAATCACCTACGGCAACGGTGAAACCCTTCGCTACGATGCCCTACTGCTGGCGACTGGCGGCGCTGTCAAAAAGATTCCGATGGATGGCGCAGATAAGCTTAATGTATTTACCCTAAGGCGAGTTGAAGACGCCAAAGAGATTTTGAAAGCGGCGAAAAGTTCAAAGCGTGCCGTCATTATTGGCGCGGGCTTTATTGGCATGGAAGTCGCCGCTAGCTTAACGCAACAAGGTCTATCGGTGACGGTCGTTGCGCCCAACCAAGTGCCCTTCGAGAAAGTATTGGGTACCTCTGTTGGAAAGTTCTTTCAGCAGTTGCACGAGTCAAACGGTGTGCAGTTTAAGCTAGGTAGTAAAGCAACAGAACTGATCGGAGATGATCAGGTAGAGAGCGTAAAGCTAGACAGTGGAGAAACACTCCCTGCTGATTTAGTTGTCGTGGGCATTGGGGTGAAGCCTGCTACCGACTTTGCTAACTCTGCCAGCGGGCTAGCGCTGAACGAAAAAGACGGCAGCCTGTCAGTCAATCAATATTTAGAGGCGGCACCTGGCGTCTATGCGGCGGGCGATATTGCTCGGTTCCCTCACTTTATGACAGGCGAGCCCGTCAGGATTGAACACTGGCGACTGGCGATGCAGCATGGCAGAACGGCGGCTTGCAATATGTTGGGTCAGTCAGTTGCCTTTGAGGCGGTTCCCTTTTTCTGGACAGGGCAGTTTGATGTCAAGCTACGCTACGTCGGTCATGCGGAAGACTATGACGATGTGGTCATTCAGGGCAGTCTGGCAGAGAAGTCTTTTTTAGCATTTTATGTCAAAGAAGAAGAGGTTTTGGCAGTAGCTGGAGTTGGAAGGGATGGTGCGATCGCCGCCATCTCAGAACTAATGCGCCTAAAGCAAATGCCGAAGGCAGAAGCCATCAAGAAATCTAAAATCAACTGGGTTGAACAATTGAAAGATGCGTAAGACTAAAGATGGTTTGTCGTCTCATAAAAGAGGCCCACGGATTAGCGCGTTGCAGTGATGATATGCTTTGTACATTGTTTAGCTTGTCTGTTCCTGGAGTGCTGAAACGATGAAGTCGCAGGTAGGCCAGTGGGGTAACTCCCTTGCAATTATAATTCCAAAGTATATTGCTCAAGAACTCGATCTTCGGGCGGACGATGCCGTTGACGTTAGTGTGGTGGATGGAAAAGCGGTGCTATCGCCTGTGTGATCGCTGCCTGAGTTTACATTAGACGAACTATTAGAACAGGTTACAGAACCGCCTGAAGCTGAAGTGGATTGGGGCAAGCCTGTCGGTAAGGAAATCTGGTAAATGTACGTTCCCAAACGGGGAAATTTTGTTTGGTTGATATTCGATTTTGAACCTTATACCTTTAGTAGGGTATACGTATACCCTAACGTTCTTGCAAGCTGCGGGGGTCGAGGGCGTCTCGGAGGCCGTCGCCGAGGAGGTTGAAGGAAAGGACGGTGATGACGATCAAAATGGCAGGAGGCCATACCAGCCAGGAGTACAGCACTAACGTAGAGGCGTCGGTACCAGCGGAAAGCATATTTCCCCAGGAAGGATCGGGCTCTTGGATGCCGAGGCCGATGAGGCTGAGAACGGCTTCGGAGACGATGTAGCCAGGGATGGCGAGGGTGGCGGTGATGATGACGTAAGTGGCGGTTTGCGGCAGGATATGGCGGGTGATGATGTGAAGCGATCGCCCGCCCATAGATCGAGACGCCTGCACAAATGTTCGCTCTTTTAGCGAGAGCACTTCACCGCGAATCACGCGGGCTAACCCGGCCCAGCCAATAAAGGAAATAATCAAGATAATTAGCAAAAACCGCTCCGAACTATCCAGCTCTGGCGGCAAAATAACCCCCAAAGAGACGAGCAAGTAAATAGAGGGAATGGTCATAATTACTTCAACCAGGCGCATCAGGAAGGAATCGACCCAGCCGCCGAAGTAGCCCGAAATGCCACCCACTAGTAAGCCAAGTGGGAATGAAATAGCAATGCCGATGAGGCCAATGCCGAGGCTAATGCGACCGCCGTATACCAGTCGGCTAAAGACGTCACGAGCTGCATTATCGGTGCCAAAGATGTTGATATAGGCAGGCGAGGTAGCTACGGCGCTGGGAGCTTCTTCGCCCGTTTCGGCGGTAGCCGCAGCGTCTAAAATAGCAGCGGCATTGACCACGCTGGCGTCACCGACAGTGCCATACAGGTGACGAGAGAGGGGAATGCCCTCGAATATTGACAGTTTCTTGAGAGTGATTTCTCCGTCGAAAGAGAAACTAGTGATCAAGGGGATGGTCAGCTCGAACAGGCGGTATTCGTTGCCTTTTACAAACAGGCGAACGGGGGCCGGACGGCTGAAATCGACTTCGAGATCTTGCTGACCCGTGGCTAGATCAATCGGGCCTTGAATGGTGGGGTAAATATGGGGGCCGATGAAGCGATTGTTTTCTTGCCCGTACCAGTAAATTTGGGTGGGCGGCAGTAAGGAGCCGCTGGGCTGCTGGGCTAAGGGATCATAAGGGGCGACAAAACCGGCAAAAATGACCGAGATGTAAAAGATGCTCAATACAATTGCTGCTAAGCGAGCGAGGGGATTGTGCTTAAGTTTTTGCCACCAGGATCGAGTTTCCATTTGCGCCGCTATTAAAGGGAAGTTTTTGAAAGGGAATTGAAGATTAGGGTAGCAGTAATTTAACCCTGTGATCGGCTGATGAAGCGCTTTTTGATGAGTAGTAGCGCAATTACTTAAAAAGGGGATCGGACTGTGGCTGTTTTGGCGGTGTCCGTCTGTATACACATGAGGAAAGATACATAGGTAAGGATAGAAATGTTAAAGTTTTGTAAAATAGAGCTTGCTAACACTCACCTGTGACTTATCAAAACCTTCCAAATAATGAGGATTCCTCATTGAAATCGAGCCAGATTTCATCTGATCTGCCTTCAGAACGGGCGCGTGGTAAAGGGAAGCTGTCGGACTGGCTAGGTGGCCCTCGGGGCCTAATGGTAGGGCTGGCGTTGGGTTTGGGGCTGGCTTTTTTGGCGGCGCGGTTGGCTCCGCAGCAGTCGAATAGTGAGCCAGCCACGGCTGTGGATGCGGCGCAGGTGGCGAGTGCCAGTGTGACGACGGCGCGATCGCAAACCGAACCCATTCGAGAACTCATCGAAGCCAGTGGCACCGTAGAAGCCTTTGACCTGCTTTCGGTGTCACCCAGGGCAAGCGGATTACAGATTCAGTCGGTGTCGGTGCGAGAGGGCGATCGCGTCTCGGCAGGTCAAGTATTA
Organism: Phormidesmis sp.; assembly: GCA_049791095.1. Lineage (GTDB taxonomy): Bacteria > Cyanobacteriota > Cyanobacteriia > Phormidesmidales > Phormidesmidaceae > Phormidesmis. The sequence continues at coordinate 21,911 of JBAQZP010000038.1, read as the reverse complement.
GCCGTGCTCGATGATTCTGTGCTGCGGGCCCAAATGCAGCAGGCCGAAGCCCAAGTCAGTGCCGCCCGCGCCCAGGTTTCACAGGCCAAGGCCGAGGCGGCTGAAAATGAAGCTTCACTGGCCCAGGCCAAAGAAAGCCTACAGCGCTATGCCTCTCTGTATAGTAAGGGGGCTATTAGCGCAGAGGAACTTACGAGTCGTCGGACGGCGGTGGCGACTGAAGAACAAAAAGTAGGCTCGGCCTACGCCGCAATTGAAAGCGCCGCTGCTAACGTTCGCAGTCGTCAGGCCGAAGTCGCTCAGCTCGATACTCAGCTCAGCCAAACCCAGGTGATGGCACCTGCCAGCGGCATTATTGCCGAGAAGACTGCCACGGTGGGTGATACGGCAGCGGCGGGCAATCCTTTGTTTAAGATTATTAGTGATGACCAGCTAGAGCTGGCGGTGAAAATTCCGCAGACTCAATTGGCGAAGATCACTGTGGGCACACCAGTGCAAATTTCGTCGGATGCGGATGCCAATTTAGCTTTGCAGGGCAACGTGCGCAGTATAGACCCAACCTTAGATCCGCAGACCCGGCAGGCGACGGTGAAGGTAGGACTGCCGGATAGCGATCGCCTCCGTCCTGGCATGTTTTTAAAAGCAGGCATTGTCACGGGATCGCGTCAGGGCGTGACGGTTCCGGCTAATGCGGTGCTGCCCCAAGCAGGCGGGCAGTCGAGCGGCGGGTTTGTGGTGTATACGCTGACGGCTGAGGGGAAGGCGCAGGCGCAGACGGTTGAGATTGGCGATCGCACCCCCGCCACCGACGACACCCCCGCCAAAATCGAAATTCGCTCGGGCTTGCAGGCCAACGTGCCTGTAGTCGTAGAAGGCGCAAGCTATTTACAAGACGGTGACCTAGTAGAGGTCGTGAAGTAAACCATGTTCAACATTTCTGCCTGGTCGATTAAACGTCCGGTGCCGACCATCGTGCTGTTTCTGGTGCTGACCATTGCTGGAATGGTGGCTTTCGGTCAGCTCGGTATTGACGCCAATCCCAATATTGATATTCCTGCTGTGATTGTAGAAGTACGGCAGACGGGCGCTGGCCCTGAAGAGCTGGAAACTCAAGTCACGAAAAAAGTCGAAGACGCGGTGGCGGGCCTGGGCGATATCGATAATCTCACCTCTACAGTGAATGATGGCTTGTCGAGTACGGTGATTGAGTTTGACCTGGGGGTAGATACCGAGCAGGCAACCAACGATGTGCGCGATGCGATTACGCGCATTCGGCAAGATTTTCCGGAAGATGCCGAAGATCCGATTGTGCGGCGGCTAGAATTTTTTGAAGGGGCGACGGTGATTTATACCGTTAGTTCTGACCAGCGCTCGGTAGAAGAGCTGAGCGACCTGGTGGATCGAACCATTAGCCGCAAGCTGCTGGCAGTGGATGGGGTTTCGCAGGTAGCCCGTGTTGGGGGCCTGGATCGTGAAATTCGGGTGGATTTGGATCCTGAGCAGCTCAATGCGCTGGGGATTACGGCGACTCAGGTGAATGACCAGATTCGTCAGTTCAACATCAACCTGCCGGGCGGTCAGAGTGATATTTCTGGCATTGAACAGGGCATTCGGACGCTGGGAAGTGCTGAAACGGTGGACTCGCTGACGAGGTTTGGTGTGGTGCTGCCGAATGGCGCGACGGTGCCGCTGAGCAGCCTGGGTACGGTAAAGGATGATTTTGCTGAGGTGCGGCAGTCGGCTTATTTGAATCAAGAACCGGCGGTGGGCTTTCGGGTGAATCGCAGTCGGGGCAGTGTGGTGGTGAGTGTGGAAGAGGGGGTAAAAGGTGCGATCGCCGAACTCCAGGAAACACTGCCTGATGACATCAAATTTCAGCTTATTTACACCCAAGCCACCGAAATTCGCGATTCCTATCAGGCGTCAATTGATGCGCTGATTCTTGGCTGCATTTTGGCGGTGCTAGTCGTTGGTGTCTTTTTACGAAACTGGCGTACGACCTTTATTACTGGGATGGCGCTGCCGCTGTCGATTATCCCCACCTTTTTAGTGCTACAAGCGCTCGACTATACGCTCAATAGTATGTCGCTGCTGGCGTTGACTTTGGCTGTGGGTAACCTGGTTGATGACGCAATCGTCGAAATCGAGAACACAGAGCGCCACATTCAGATGGGTAAGCCGCCTCTGCAAGCGGCCCTGGACTCTACTGCGGAAGTCGGCCTGGCAGTCGTGACGACAACCGCGACAATTGTGGCCGTGTTTATTCCTGTCGCCTTCATGGGCGGCATTCCCGGACAGTTCTTCAAGCCCTTTGGCGTCACCGTCGCCGTTGCCACGATGTTCTCTACCCTCGTGGCTCGCCTAGTGACCCCGATGATGGCGGCTTATTTGCTCAAGCCCAAGTCAGAAACCAGTGTAGACAATACGGTAGAGGCCGCTGATGGACTGCGGGTGCCGCGTTTGCTGTTGCCCTATCACAAGTTGCTCAATGGTGCGTTGCATCATCGCCTCGTGACGATCGCCCTGGCCCTGGCTTTCTTCATCAGCAGTTTGGCCCTGGTGCAGTTCATCCCTACCGACCTGTTCGACTCGGGCAATACGGATTTAGCCTCGGTTGCGGTCGAACTGCCACCGGGATCTAACCTGGCAAAAACCGAGCAAATTACCGCTCAGGTCACAGAAGTTATGCTGGCCGATCCGGCGACTGAGCGGGTGTTTATGACCCAGTCTCCGGCTGAGGCATCGGCTTTTGTGCAGTTGAAGCCGAAGGGCGATCGCGTCAACCGCAGTGAATTTGAACAGCAAATGCGCGAGCAGTTTAAAACCATTCCAGGGGCGCGAATCAACTTTCGCTCTCAAGGGCCTGGCGGTGGCGGTAAAGCGCTGCAAATTGTACTGACCGGAGAAGATCCCAACTTGCTCACTCAGGCCGCACAAAATTTAACCCAGCAAATGCGCGAGGTGCCTGGCCTCGTAGAAGTCAATTCGACAGCGGCGCTGGTTCAGCCGGAGGTATTGATTAAACCAGATCCTGCTCGGGCGGCTGACCTGGGCGTGTCGGTGAGCAGCATTGCCCGGACAGCCTCTTTGGCGACAATAGGGGATGCCGAGTCGAATTTAGCTGATTTTGACGTGGGCGATCGCCAAATCCCCATCCGCGTTCGCTTAAAGCCCGAGGCCACCGAAAATCTCAGTACGCTCAAAAACCTCCAGGTGCCCAGCCAGAACGGTGGACTGGTTCCCCTAATTGCCGTTGCCGACATTGAATTCGGCAGTGGCCCTGCCCAAATTGACCGCTATGAGCGATCGCGCCAGGTTACCGTCGGCGCAAACTTGCAAGGCATCACCCTGGGTCAAGGTATTGAGGCGGTTGAAGCTTTGCCCGGCCTCACCAATCTACCGGCTGGCGTCAGAGAGCAGCCCACTGGCGATGCCGAAATTCAAAAAGAAATCTTCAGCCGCTTCGGTCTAGCTTTGGGCACAGCCGTGCTGATGATCTACGCCGTACTCGTACTGCTGTATAACGATTTTCTCTATCCTTTTGCCGTGATGGTAGCTTTGCCGCTGTGCATCGGTGGCGCACTCATGGGCCTATTGATCGCTCAAAAGCCGCTAGGATTATTCGCCCTGATTGGCATCGTTTTACTCATCGGCTTAGTCACCAAGAACTCCATTTTGCTAGTGGATTATGCCCTAATCGCTATGCAGGAAGGCAAGTCCCGCCGCCAGGCCGTAATTGAAGCCGGAATTACCCGTCTGCGACCGATTTTGATGACATCAATTTCTACGGTGGCAGGCATGGTACCGATTGCACTGGAGTTGGGAGCAGGGGGAGAAACCAGAAGTCCGATGGCGATCGCCGTCATTGGCGGCTTTTCTACCTCCACGCTACTAACCCTGGTCGTCGTCCCCGTTTTCTTTACCTACATCAGCGGAGCCCGCAGCCGTAGCGCACGGGTACTGAGCCGGGCTACTGGCATTGGACAAGCGGCCAATACTTCTCCAATGTCGGCTGCTAAGTAATGGCCTACCGTCACTGGCTTTCAACCCTGTTCCTGACTATGCAGCGCTATCTCATCAACTTGTTTTAATTCTATGAAGTTCTTGTAAGGTAAATCCGGTAAAGCTACGTACAAGAAGAATAAATATATCATTGAGATTGACTAGCATCTACATGCCAGTATGTTTGCCTGCTCAAGCTTGCAAATACCTTGTGACTACTCAGGCCTACTCAGAAAGTGCATCTGCCTGTCGGACTCCTAACGTAATAAGAGGACACATGCAGCTTTCAGTTTCTACTACCATCAGCCGCTACGAGCATCCATCTGTAAATAATAAAGTAAAAAGGATTATAGATATTGCTGGAGCCTTGATTGGCTTGGCCATTACAGGGTGTTTGTTTTTTCCGATTGCGATCGCCATAAAACTAGACAGCCCAGGCAGCGTTCTATACAGCCAAGTTCGCTGTGGCCTCAACGGCGAGAGGTTTCGCATCTGGAAGTTCCGCTCTATGACGAGCGATGCTGATGAGTTAAAGCTATTGGTCAAAAACGAAGCTTCTGGCCATATCTTCAAGAATCGGAACGATCCTCGTATAACCCTTGTGGGGCAGTTTATAAGACGAACTAGCCTGGATGAACTGCCTCAGTTTTGGAACGTTTTGAAGGGCGAAATGAGCCTGGTCGGAACCCGCCCACCAACGCCAGATGAGGTAAACCACTACTCTAGCTATCACTATAAAAGGCTATTGGTAAAGCCAGGTATAACCGGCGAGTGGCAGGCGAATGGTCGTTCGGCAGTTCAAGACTTTGAGGCTATCGTCAAAATGGATTTGGACTATCAAAGAAAATGGTCTGTTACGTACGATTTGTTGTTGATCTTTAAAACAATCCAGATCGTTTTAAGAAAGCAAGGAGCTTATTAAAAAGCTCGTTGTTGCGTACAGCATCTCTCTTTAGCAGCAACTGTGAACTATCGACTGTGAACTATCGACAAAGCTTGATGGGCCTCTATATTATGCCGACGTAAATTAATCGCAGAGTTGTTGATGTTCGCAGCAGTTTAGATTCATTGTGTGATTTGAACGGTGCTTATTAGTCTGTTATATAGAAAAGACTTCTTGTTTGCCGAACATGCGTGCATTACCTATCATTCGCAACAAACGCTTTTTATAAGGATATAGATAATGAATTCATCTCGAGTCGAGGCCGAATCTTTTGTTTCAGCTTATGACAGAACCTCTGGCAATTCAGGAAAACTGTCTGGCTATGGCGACGTCGATGTAGAAGCAGTCTCGAATGCTAGTGGTGGCCTTTCTGTCGGCTGGATTCTGGATAAAGAATATTTAGATTACAATATTACTGTTACTGAGGCAGGCGTGTACCGTTTAGACGCAAGAGTTGCCTCAGCGCGAAATGGAAATCACGGCTTTCGAATTTTGATTGCTGATCAAGCAGGCAGCTTTACTTCGGGAAACCAACAAGCCGACTTTGCTTTAGGAAATACAGGCGGCTGGTCTTCATGGAAAGACATCTCTGCTAGTACAACGGTTTCTTTGGCAAAAGGAACCCACAAAGTTCGAGCGTATATGCTCACAGACGGCTTCAATCTTGATTACTTTGACTTTGTTCGTACGAGCAACACGGGCGATACAGGCAGTACGGGCAATACCGGTAGCACGGGCAGCAGTAGCGGCAATACAGATAGTACAGGAAGTGGTACCGGTACTACTCAGTTAATCCGCACTCAAGCCGAATCTTTTGTTTCAGCTTATGACAGAACCCCTGGCAATTCAGGGAAGCTATCTGGCTATGGCGACGTCGATGTAGAAGCGGTCTCGAATGCTAGTGGTGGCCTTTCTGTCGGCTGGATCTTGGATGGAGAGTATTTAGATTACGAGATTACTGTCCCTGAGGCGGGTGTGTACCGTTTAGATGCAAGAGTTGCCTCAGCGCGAAATGGAAACCATGGCTTTCGAATTCTGGTTGCTGATCAAGCAGGCAGCTTTACTTCGGGAAACCAACAACAAGCCGACTTTGCTTTAGGAAACACAGGTGGCTGGTCTTCATGGAAAGACATTTCTGCCGGTACAACGGTTTCTTTGGCAAAAGGAACCCACAAAGTTCGGGCGTACATGCGCACAAGTGACTTCAATCTTGATTACTTTGACTTAGTTCGTACGGGTGACACTGGCAATACGGGTAGTACGGGTAATACAGGCAACACTGGCAATACTGGCGGTACAGGCAATACAGGCAATACGGGTGGCACTGGTAATACAAGCAATAGACTCATCCGCGTTCAAGCTGAAGATTACAAGCTATTTTTGGATAAGACATCTCAGAATCTAGGGGGTGCTGCTTATCGCAAAGACAGTGTTGATATTTCATCTACTAAAGATGTCGGTGGTGGTTACGCAGTAACCTACATTGATCCGGGTGAGTTCTTAACTTACGAAGTGAATGTTGCTGACGGGTTATACCGCTTGGACGCGCGAGTAGCCGCAGCACGAAATGGGTCTAAGCAATTTGATATATCAATAGGCGGACAAAAAGCCAATTTTGAATTTCGTCCAAACACAGGTGGCTGGGATACTTGGGAGACTGTCTCTGCCGATACGATGGTTTCTTTAAAGGAGGGTAGTTATCAAGCTACTGCCAAAATGACTACGGGCGGTTTTAATCTTAATTACTTTGATTTTGTTCGTGTTAGTGATAATTCAATATCAATAAATACGCTGAAAACAAGCCCTATTGAGTTAGGAAATACGATTAAGGCGGGTACCGGCAGCAAGGCTGTTAATGGTGATTCGACAACTAAGTCAGTTAACTATGCTCAGGCCAGCACAGGTGTTGCGGCAAACCTAAAGAGCGGGACTGCTACCTACGGGGTGAGATCATTTAATGGTGGCCCTCTTAAAATTATGCCTTTGGGTGATTCTATTACTGAAGGGGTAATGGCGTCTGATCTCAACGGGTATCGCGACGACCTGTGGAATTTGCTCAAGAGCAACGGCTATAATATTGACTTCGTGGGGCCAAAGTCTACGGGAAATGGCAGTTTCGATAAGGATCATGCAGGCTTCCCAGGAGAAAGAATTGACCAAATAGCTAAGCGGGCTGCAAACGGGCTGGTAACTGACTATCAGCCCAATGCTGTTTTATTGATGATTGGCACCAACGATAATATCCAGGATTACAACTTTTCGGATGCAGCAGATCGCCTTGACAGCCTGATTGGTCAAATCACAAATCAGGTTCCAAGCACTAAGATTTTTGTTGCTTCGATTCCACCCGATAAGATATTTTCTAGACAGAGGGCAGCAGATGAATACAACAGTAAGATTCCTGACATTGTTAAGAAGTATGCCAATGCGACCTTTATTGATATGTCTCATCGGTTAGACCTGTATGACTTAGAAGATTCAGTACATCCCACCCCCACAGGCAACGCAAACCTTGCTGAAGCTTGGTACGAGGCGATTCGGATCGCTTATGGAAACAGTGGTACAACAACTGACACAGATAACTTGAGCAATATCAAGAATATTGTGGGTAGTAACTACGATGATATTCTAATTGGCAGCAGTGATAGCAATATATTGGTTGGCGGCAAAGGTGACGATATCTTGACTGGCAGCGGTGGCGGTGACAAGTTTGTGTTAGAGCCAGGCGGTGGGTTTGATATCATCACTGACTTTAAAATTGGTGAAGATTTGATCGTACTATCCAAAGGCTTGAACTACGAACATATCTATACAACTGCTGGCACTAGCTTTGGCTATAGCGACAATGATACGCTGCTGTGGAATGATGATAGTGAAAAACTGGCGTTGCTATCCGGGGTGAAGTCAACCCTGGTGAATGCGGCTTCGTTTGCGATCGCATAAAAACACCGACTCAGACACTGATTAATAAACGACAGCTTAGCCCTCAAATTTAAAGTTATGAGGGCTAAGCTGTTTTCTATGCTTCAAGTAGATGGTCAAGGCTGCATAGCATCGCTCAGATATTTTTGAGCCCTCCAAGCCCAGTACAAAGCTCGCTTGGAAGTGACATACGCCTTTTGTAAAGGTTCCGGTGTGCTGCACCAACGATAGTAGGCGGGTACGGCCTGGTTTACAAGAAAGTCAATCCATGAGTTCCGAACAGCAGATGGCTTGATTTCCTCAGCGCGTTTTTTGCCATTAAGAATAACGCTTTGCCGAAAGTTTGTATCGTCCCGAAGTTTGACGATTGCTGCTATCAAGGCGTCTACTGAAGGCGCTTCTAAATAATCTAGTTCGCTTTGACGCTCGGTTTGAAAGGCTGACTCGCAGCCCAAAATTGCGGGAACGCCTGCTCGCCAAGCATTGAATAGTTTGGAGGCTGGCTTGTGGTCATATCGGTTACTATCGAAGCTACGAACAGCTAAAACTGCATCAACGTGGCTGTAATCGTTCCAAGATTTGGCATCATCTACAACTATCCAGTTAAGTCCTAGATTCGCTATTTGTGCTTTCCAGGATTCTGTTTTGAGTTCGGGCGCTAGGTTGACGCGATCGCCTAAGTAAACGATGTTTTCGAAGCGATCGCCCCGATCAAGATCTCGTGGAATTAACCCAGACTGTGGCCAGTGAGGAATGTAGAAGCTTTTCCAGGCTGTCGATAAACCTTTCTCAGCGGCCTGCTTTTTGTTTTGAACAACGTGCAATTGAGCGCAGTCGTATGGATTTTTATCTGCTCTAGCGCAAACTAGGAATGTTCTTGAGTTGGGTAAACACCTTTTTGCTTTGAGTGAAACTTTATGGGCAACGACGAGCCCTTCCTCTGGCAGGCTATTAGTAAACTGGCAAGGAAAGTCAGCATCTTTTAAGTACAAATAAGTTTGTAGAACCCATGATTGTTCTCCAGGACATTGGATGCCTTGCACTTTCAGCCATTCCCAATATTCGTCGATAGTCTGAGGCCAGCTAGTATCGACAGTGGCCTCTACTGGAATATAGAAATATATCGGAGGGATCTCACCGTTGATATATATGTTTCGTATTTTATTGGATTTTTTAATGGGTGAAGGTTTCATATGAAGAGATAGAAAAATACAGTCTCTGAAGACTAAATACAGTTTTCAGTGGCTAAATGTTGTATTTGGTTTTCCAACGCTCCATGAGTTGTTGCGATCGCACAGGAATTTTGAACAGCTTGTGATCAACCCACTGGTGCGCTGATTGAAAGTAGCGGCGTGTTGATCTCAAAGCGCCTCCCTGATTTTTTTGCCAGGCTTCATAGGCTTGGGTCACTGGCCCTTCAAATAGCGCTATCCAGCTTGATTGAACTGCTTCAAAACTAAATTCAGGAGATTTTGCCATCCCGGCTTCGCGAACTCGCTGATATATCTCAGGTGATTTTTTGAGGCGGGTGACCGTCTTCACCATGTCCTCGGGTGAATCTACTTCAAAGTAATCTTTCTCTGATTGCCCGGCGGCACGGTAGGCCGGTTCATTCCCTAGTAAAGCGACGCAGCCTGCGTGCCAGGTGTTAACAAGTTTGGAAGCTGGTTTTGTATCGATAAGGCTTGAATGATGATGGTTTCTCACAGCAAGAACCAAATCAGTGTCCTTGTAGTTGCCCCATTGAGTGGTATCAAAACACAGATTAATAGTAACGCCTAGTTCTTTCAGCACAGATCTTATTTCAGGGCTAAAGTACTTTGGAGACATACCGCCTTCTCCACCAAAATAGCTGATTTTCTCAATTTTATTCCTTCTATTAGCATCGCGGGGGATGAGCTTTGGTTGAGGCCAATGATGTACTAAAAAAGTGCCAGAGTCACCTAAATTTGCCGGACTCTGAACTATCTCAATCTCTCGCATACGGATAGGGGGATTATCTGCACGAACGCCAACGATAAAGGCGTTGATTCCCCAGACCTTGCTGCTAAAAGTACTGTAATGAACGACACAGATAGCGCCGTCAACTAACTTTTCAACAAGCTCTACATTTAACCCGGCTTGTTTCATATACAAAAATGTTTGAATAATCCACGACCATTGCGCACCACGCCAGGGTGGTCTGTCGGGTGCCAGGGTTTCAGGTGCGGGCAAGGGGCAACCTGATTTTAGGAGGAGGTCGATTTTTGGGGGAATTTTGGGAACAACAAAATATATTTTATGACGCATAAAAAGTTAGGCTAATCTATTTGATTGCCTGGTATTTGATTGCCTGGTAGTTTAGAAAAACTAAGCGTCGCTACTTTTGAAGTGGACACTTTTTGTTTGGACGATAAACGCTGCTCATGCCACCAAAGCCCAATTACAAAAGTAGTAAACAGCATAGAACCCGGTTCTTCTAAATAACCGGGGAATAAACCGGTTGCAAATGTAGCCATCACCAAATATCTAGAAAAGTCATGAAGGCAGTAGTAGCGCCACACGACTAGCCATACAAGCAAGTAACTGCCTAAACCCACAATGCCCAAGTCAGACCAAATACCTGCCCAGCTAAATAGCGGGCCATACATTGCTGTGCCTAAAACATTACGACTTTCGCTTGCGGCGGCGGCCATGACATCAGAAGACATTTCTAGATAGGGGTGAGTTGCGCCTAAGGGATCTAATAGGTAGCTATACTTTTCCATCATCCATCCGCCTAGCCGCCCTACGCCGTGACCCGGCCCAACACCGAAAAGATAGCTTAAAAATGAGTCATAATATTCTGGAACTTCCCTAAAAGCTGTTAGCTTTGCACGATAAAATTCACTATCTGGATTTGTAAACAGCTCAGGCTGAATCCAGATGGCATAAGCCTCAAGGAATTCGATATTTGCGATCGCCCAGAAAGATCCCCATAGCAAAATCATTCCTAAAATTACATAGATTAAAGTTTTAGAACTCACCTTGCTCAGCGAAAATAATATAAAGCCAACAATAAATGAGCCTAATACTAACTTCGTATCAGATATTATAATTTGCCAAAAGGCCGCAACAAGGGGCAATGAGCGCATCCATAAAGGCTTGTCTTTCTCACTTGTTAGATAGTAAATGCTAAATATTAGAGAGACAATGGATGACACGGTTGCGCCCGCGATCGAAAAGAACGCACCGTAAATAAAGTCTGGATTGGTTGCACCCAGTACGTAGCGCTGAAAATAAGCAAGCGCCAAATTATAGATAGCAAATATTGCGACCCAATTTTTCATCTGCTTAATTCGGTTGATAGAAAGCGGGATGCTCGTAATAGTTAAAAGCATGATGAAAGGCTCAGCTAGCAAAAGGAAGTTGAGGATAACGTTAATCAATCCGGCTCCATTTAGCAAAGCGCTGAGCAAGTTAACTGTAAAGAAAATCAGCAGGACTGAGATTAGTGTCCAGACCGTTGAAATCTGTCGCCGATCTTGGATACGAGTATTGAATAGTGCGAATCCACAGGCCAATGGCACAAAAGCAAAATGAGCAAAGTTAATAGGAGAAGGCGCACCCAGTACGTCCAAGGTACGAGCAAAGAAGAGAGTCGCAAATGCTATGAGGGCTAGCGTAGACGTTCGAAGATGATAGGTTTGTTTATAGCTTGGGTACATGCGAACTTGGCCTGCATCTGTTTAAGTGGACTATGGAAAAAAGGCAGCTTTTCAGGCTGCTATGCTATGGGTAGGTGCTGGTTTTGAATCGCGTTTAAGCAGCGCACTCAACAGCCTTTGCCAGTGCTGTACAAATAGAGGTATGTCATATTGAGAGGCTGTGGCGTGCGCTTGAATTCCCATATCCTTTAAATCAGTCTGACGCTTGACGACTTCTTGCAAGGTTTTGGTAATTGAGTCTTCACTTCGCTCAATTAGCCAGCCATTTATGCCGGGCTTGAGGAACTCTTCTACCCCATGTAGCTGAGTTGCCATTACAGGAAGACCCGCGATCGCAGCCTGATAGGCAACCAGAGAAAAGGTTTCGTAGGCTGAGGGAAGCGCAAACAAGTCAGAAAGCCATAGGTAAGGGCGAATATCTGACTGAAACCCTAAAAAATTGACTTGCTGAGATATTGAGAGCTGTTTGCAAATATCACGATACTCACTCACTTCAGAGTCGCTGCCGCCAACGACGAGCAGTTTGACCTGGGGTATATCCAAGTTTGACAGAGACTGAAGGATGAGATTTAACCCTTTTCGCTCAAAATCGCCTAAGGCTGCGAACATTAGGACGATGTCTTTTGGGGTAAAGCCTAGCTGATGCCGTAGGTTGTCGGTGTCATAAGCGGCTGGTTTGGTAAAGTGCTGGATGTCTAGGGGGTTTGGGATAGTTTTAATTTCGCCCGTTAATGCAGAGCCATAGGTTTGGAACAGCTCATGGGCCAATCCTGATGAAGGCACAACAATAGTTGTTGCCTGTGAGGTAGCTTCGGCTTCGGCTCGGGCATTGAACTGGTGGTTGAAAAAGCGTGCGATCGCCCTCAAAGATGTCAACTTAAAAACTTGCTTTTTTAAATAAGCACGGTGACAAAAGTGAACATAGCAAATGTCACACTTGGCAAACTCACCTTCTGTAGCGATGACTAAATCTGGCTTTTGCTGTTGGCGTTTAATGAACCGTTGGTAGTACAGGGGTGCTAAGTACTTGAAAGCAATATAGCGGAGAATAACAGGGCGATTGGGCAAGGGAATGCGAACCCAGACTACTCTTTTGGGGTCAGGATTCTCGAAGCGATCGGCAAACACAATAAACTTATATTCGTGGGCTAAGTTTTTAATAAGCTGTAGAATACAGCTTCCCGCAGGGCTATCAGCAGTGATAGAAAGATCAAAGATGGCGATACTTTTTTTGTTCATAGCTGAATGCTCAATTCATCAAAAATAGTACCCGCAAACTTTTCAATTGTATTTTGTTGAACAAGCTGCTCCATTTTGGCTGAGCTATAAAATTGGGCTAATGGCTTGCGCAAAAGTTGCGATAGCCCTTTCGCAAGTTCGCTAGGCTGAGTTGAATCTACGGCTAGCCCTAGCTGGTAACGGTAAACTAGCTCCCCCATAAGTCCGTAGTTTGAGCTAAGAACAGGTTTGCGAGCGGCAGCCGCCTGCAGCAAAATACCGCTCATTCCAATATGCTTTTGGTAAGGTGCCAAAACCACATCTGCCAATTGAAAGTAGTCTTGCACTGCTTGCTCGCTAACAAATTCATAGTGCTCAATAATCTGTACAGACTGATTTTGACGAATCTGGTTAATTTTAGGCTGCAAGCTAAGTTTTACCGAAGAACTACAGCGACCGACGAGCAAAACACAGAGCTGGTGACACAGGCTAGTTGGAAGTTGGGTGATAGCCTCCAAGAGCTGATCGACACCCTTACGACTCGTAAGATCGCCAAACAGCAGAAAAACTTTCCGAGATTCGTCAATTTTCAACTGTTCTCTTAGTTCCGATGATTTTGATTGCGCAGGATAGGTTGATATCGGATCAGCTAACGAAACCGCTTTACCCTGCGCAAAGCTACTGTTAAGAGCGTCTACAGCGAAGGGATCAATGCAAAATAAGCGGTGTAGGGAAGGTTGTCGAAAGATAGCGGCTAACGTTAGTTTTTCTTGCCATTGCTGAGCGTAAGTTTTTGGTGTTGCTACATGCGTTGCAAAGGTAGAGTAGTGAAAGGTCGGCTTAAAATAGATGCCTGAGATTGGGCAGGGTGGCTTTTTGCTTAATAAAAACGGCCACTGAAAGAAATCAAATGAGTCCAGGAAACAGTGGGAAACCTGCCATTTGCTAGCATAGGCACACATTAGATTCCATTCTTGCCATGCTCTAGCTTTACGGTAGAAAAAATTGCTGGTGTTTGCCGTTAGGCTGGCTTCTTCTGTTTCGCTAAGCGGCAAGAAAAAAACGTTAGCGTCAGGGTACTGCTCGGCAATAGAGACGACATCAGCGTGTTTCTCCATGAACTGAGAGGCCACAACCAGATAAAAGCAACCCGATAGAGTATTTTCGCACCAGTAGCGAACAAGGTGCTGAATATAGGTTGAGTGATGTCCGTAGATAGAAAGCTCGAACAACATCATACGGTTGCTAACCTGAGATGGCTCGCGTTCAATAGAAGCCACAGATTTTATGTCTCTTTGTCGCATGTTTTCTCAGGCGCTGACGAAAGGTTCCTGTAACCAGTTATTTCACGCTCGGCTGAGCTACTCAGGGGAATTTCGTATTTACGAATAAATTCTTCATAGCTTCTTTATAAAAGTGCAGGCGATAAAGACGGCTTATCGACCGATTGGTAAATCTCAATGAGCTGTTCATAGTTTTTGGCAGCAGAATAACTGTCATCAAAACTTTGCCGGGTAGTTTTTCTGATTTTCTTCAGCGCCTGTGGATCGCTCAAAAGACGTTCGACTACTTGAATAAGATGAGGTGCGCTTCCCGCCTGAAAATGCCATCCTGAGTAGCCAGATTTTACTATGCTGCTCATCACCCCCAAATCAGAGGCTAGAACCGGTGTGCCGACAGCAAAAGATTCAATAATGGTGCGGGGGAGCCCTTCATACCAGCGCGAGGGAAAGACTAAGAATAGAGCTGATTTCATGTGCTGGTAGACTTCTTCCATTGGGCAGCGGCCAAGCCACTCTATGCCTGAGCTATCTGCGGCGGCTTCAGCAACTTTGTTGGCCAGGGGGCCATCGCCAACAATCTTTAGTGGAATACTTTGGCCTAGCTCTGCCCAGGCAGAGAGCAGGGTATCAATGCCTTTTTCGGGAGACAGACGGCCTACAAAGAGAGCATACTGCCCTGGTTGAGGCTGATATCCGGGGTCGGGGTCGATGAAGTTGGGTTTGATTTTGATTTTGTCGCTGGGAATGCCGCCTTCGATTAGCTTCTCTTTTGCAAAGGGCGATAGCGCAATATAGGCATCGACGGCGTTTGCCCAAGTTTTCATCAGGCGATGCACGGACAAAAGTGTCGCAACGCCACCACTCGCTACCAAGCTATCTCTATAGCATTTATGAACAATGCCGGGCCAAGGAATAGATTTGCCTAGACAGTCTTCGCAGGGCTTTTCATCACGAAAAAATAAAGCATTTGGGCACAGCAGGCGGTAGTTATGAAGGGTTTGAACGACGGCTGCGCCCGCAGCTTTGGCGGCGTAGTAGGCCGCAGGAGAGATTAGCGGGAAGGTGTTGTGAAAATGGACAATTTGAATATTTTCTTGCTGGATAAGGTCATGTAGTGTTTGGTATACCTGGCGATTCCAGATTGTTTTGACAGCAGTGGTGAGGGGGCCAACTGGGGCAAGCTGGTCGTTGTGTAAGGTGTATTGTAAGACCTGATGCCCATGAGCTTCGAGCAGGTTGGCTTCTGCTTTAAAGACCTGACCTTCTCCACCGGCCTGCTGATAATAGTTGTGAACTAAGAGAATGCGCATAGGGGTGAAATTATTTGGCTAGGACAAATGGCTTTGATGAATCCAGGACTTGTTCATATAGGTTGATTTGCGCTAGGATTTTGCGCTCCCAGTTATAGTGGTCTTGTACAACTTGTCGCCCGGCTTGACCCATGCGCGATCGCAGTTCAAAATCATTAGCCAAAGCGGTCATTGATGCCGCAATTTGCGCGATCGCCTGATCTGGATCTATCGCCGCAATCTTAAACCCCGCTGCTTTGGTCACCTGCACCCCCGGCCCGCCCAAATCCAAACAAATTACCGGGCGACCGGCGGCCATTGCTTCCAAACACACCCAGCCACCAGAGTCATGCAGGCTAGGGTGTACCATCACGTGGCACTGGCCTAGGGTAGATAGACAATCGGCTCTGGGCAATCGGCCTAAAAATTTAACTTGTTTGGCAATACCTAAAGAGTCAGCTAGATGCTGAAGCGGCTCGCGCTGTGGCCCTTCGCCTAATAGCCAATATTCAGCATTCGGGATTGCTGCTTGAGCAAACGCCTCTAACGCCAGATGGAAACCTTTCCAATGCAGGAGTCGGCCCATACTAATAAATCGGATAGTGTGATCATCTGCGGGTTTAAGGTTACTGAGAACCTCAATCTCACTGGTGAGCAGTCCTGATTCAGAGATGGTTTGAATGTTGGACGCTTTGAGCTTGTGCAATCTTTGGGCAGTGTCGTTGGTGGCTGCGATCGCCACTGCGCTGCGCCTCGCTGTCAGGTGAACAAACGGATCGATTTCGCCGACGCGCCGGGCAACGTCTCGAAGCCGTTCATAAAATCGCCCGCGCCAGCCAAAGTCTCGCCAGAAAGGTTTTGGTGCTTGTTCGGCCCCGCCGACTGGCCCCCAGACAAAAGGCACAGGCAGAAGTGACAAAAAGCTTGGGTTGGAATATTTAACGTAGGTGACGTGATGGATGATGTCCAGATTGACTTGCTGATGGAGCGATCGCCCGAAAAAATAAGCCCAAATCTGCCAGAGATAGTAATGCAGATATACGTCAAGCTGCGATCGCTTCCCCTCGTTTGACCAGTCATACACCCAGCCAAAAGGGTCGAAATAAACGATTTGAAGATTATCAATAGGCCGCTGACTTAGCTCAGCTTCGATGGCAGGGCGATGCGTGTTGGAGGTAAACACCCAAACCTGGTGAAATTGCGCTAGTTTTTGAGCGATGTTCCAGCCTACACCGGGTTCTGATCCTCGGTTAGGTTCGCAGGCGTAGGCAGATAAGAGAATTTTCATAATTACTTGAGTAGGGGCTAAGGTTCCTCATCAGGAGAATCTGACGCAATAGCTGACGCTAGGTAGTCGCTGCCAGATGACAAAAAAATGTTGCAGCGCTCTCAGGCGTTAGCTCGGCTGCCTGCCGCTTGGACTGCGCGCCCATCGTCTCAATCAGCGCTGGGCGATCGATAAAACGACGCATTAGCGCCGATAGCTGTTCTGTATCATAAGGGTCAAAAATATAGCCGTTATCGCCCTCAACCATGACTTCGATGGCACCTGCACGTTCCGAGCACAGCACGGGTTTACCAAAGGCCATGGCCTCAGAAACAACCATCCCCCAAATGTCTTCTAGCGTTGGAAAAACGAACACATCAGCTCGATCAAAGTAAGTACCCAAGCGATCGTATTCAACCGCGCCTAGCCACCGTATGCAGTGCTCTAATCCTTTTTCTCTGGTTAAGTCCTCTAGCCCCGGTCGCTCGTCACCCTCACCAATGACCCATACAGTGAACTGATCATAGCCTTGTTCCTTTAGCAAAGCACAAGCTTGCAACAAAAACTGTAAGCCTTTGCGAGGAATGATTTGCCCCACACATAGGAATACAGGTTTTGGGACTAGATCTAAGTCTATTTCCAACGGATCTGACTGGCTGGCGGTCAATGCCGATATGTCTGGTACTAAATAGGGCTTGACAAACACCCGAGCAGACGGTGCCCAGGCAACGTTAGTTAGGTAGTCTTTACCGGCATGACTGTTCGTAATAAAGGCATCGACTAGCCAGCTCATCATGCGGCGGGGAATCACACGAATACCCGAGTTGAGATAGTCAACCCCTGGTGCAACCCCATCGAATAGCACAATCACCCGCGAACCTAAAAAAAATTTGCAGAGGAGGGCGATCGCGGTCCACAGCGAGAAGGCGCTCGTAAAAATAACGTCTGGCCTAAGAGTCAGCAGTTTCGGGATAATTTCCAAAGAAGGCAAAATATAGCTGCGGCTATATCCCTGGTCTGTCCGAGTGGTATGAAATAGCTTAGTTTTGCCCACTACTTCAACTGTAAAGCCGTCTTCAAAGCCGGTCGCGAAGCCTGGCCATAGCCCCGTGTAAATAGTCGTTTGAGGATACCGCTGGCTAAACGATCTGAATAGCGGATGCCAGTAGCTTCCTCGTTCTAGAGAGGGAAACAACCAAGCCACCCGCTTGGGGAGAGGTTGATTATTCGCATCGCTATCAGCGTACAATATTGTCACTACCTTGCCTGTACTTAGCTAACTTTGAGTTATCTCAACTACTTTATCCAGGCTGGATCTATGTGCTCAGGAACAATGCTAGGTAATCTGCCCTTTGGCAGGGTTTTTGTAGAATCTATTTGAGATTTTTACATGAGTGAACGGCGTTTCATGACATCAGTTTCTTAGGACTGCTTTAACTTATTTTGGCCCCAGTAGCATCAAAACCTACTAAATCACAGCTATAAAAACAGACACACGTACTTCGTTCTAAACCAATAGTGGTTGATCAATCTCTAGCACTTTTCTGATTCAGATAAAGTGTTGTCTTCTAGGACAGTTAATATGTCCGGACATCAACATTCTCGGATGTAAAACTGTTCTATAAAACTCATATACGGAAACTTTTTATGTATAGCGATAAGTCAATCAAAATGCTTAGATTAGTTGACTTAATTTCACTTAGCAAAATAGAAAAAAGAGCCTTTCTCTGTATATTTTCAATTGTTGTATTATCTTTACTGTCTTTAATTCAAGCAGATACATTGTACATGGATGACATGTTCAGAGTATTGATGGGTGTTACCTTTTGGGAAAATGATGGTAGACCACTAGCCAGCTTGGCAAGTCAGGCTATTCAACTAGGACAGCCACTAACAGATGTTTCTCCTTTACCCCAAATACTTGCTCTAGCACTCTATTCTCTCAGCGCCGTATATTTAGGAAAAGTCTTTGAGGTTAATGACGTTCTCTTTTTAAGCTTGTGTGGAGTCTGCTTTGCCTTAAATCCATTTAACCTTCAAAACTTCTGCTATATTTTTGACTCTTTTACTATGGGGTTAGCTGTACTAACGGCAACTATAAGTGTCTTTTTATTGAAAGCAGTTTTAGAAAAAAATGTTAATAAGTTTCAATCAGTAGTTTTGTTTACTTCTATTTTTATACTATTGCTTTCAACACTTTGCCTTTATCAATTTGGTAGCTCTGTTTATATTGGCGCTACCGCCTTTTATTTGCTAGCACAACTTTCTAAAGATGGCAATATCAAGAAATCTATACAATGGTTTATAGTCTCTTCGGGAATGCTGCTTCTTTCCCTTTTAGCTTATATTCCGGTTAAGAATTTTTATGCTAAGAGTATGTATGTTGCCGGTCGAGCAAAGATCCCAGCGCTAGCAAAGCTGCCAACAGTGCTAGAAGAGAATCTATTGTCTTCGGTAAAATATGTCCATATGTCTCTAGGAAAGGAGCTATCGTTCATATTATGCGTGCTATTAGCGGCTCTAGTGACAAGCGTCGTCGTACTAATTTTCAAAATTTTTCAGAAAAAAGAGGGAAGCCTCTTAAATATCTTAAGATTGCTTTTTGTTAGTTCATTAGCTTTGTTTTATTGCTTTTTACTACCGGTATCTTTCTATGGCCTTAGTTTAATATTTGAAAATCCAACATCTGACTATGAACCTAGATTTTTTATGGGAGTTAGTACTGTAGTTGGATCTTCTTGTTTATTCCTATCTAAAACTTTTCATTCTTCTAAGTTGCTCAGGTTCTTGCTTTCCTGCTTGCTTGCTTTGCTATGTCTGTTTTCGATGAATGTTAGTTTGACACTCGGCAATGCACTGCAAGCTCAAAATGACAAAGAGGAAGTTGTGACTACATCGCTGCTATCGGACTTAGAAACAGAGATCTCGAAAGTTATTGACTTTCCGGAGGTGCCTAAAATTGCTATTCTAGGACAGCTAAGTCGTGCAAGTTTTTCTATTAAAGCATTCGAGAAGTATCCTATCTTAAACAAAACTATACCATTTTATCTAGAAGATAATTCATGGCATGGTCATAAGAGACTTCAAGATTTAGGGCTTGAAGCTTATGAAAGAGCGGTCATAGAGGTTTCTGGGAAAGAAGTTTCTGGAGAAGATATTTCCCAATCGAGTTTTCATATTCCTGATACTTCTTTTGTTATTAGTCGCCGTGCTTACGATGTGTATCTTAAAGATGGAGATACGTTTATTGTCTTGTTTAGATAGTCAGTTCGGGATGTTGGCGCACGCCTGTTTTCGTTTTCTACCTCACACAGAGAAAAGCGATCGCCCCTAAACAGGTCTATCGTTCTAGACAATTTTTTTAGTCAGCGGTTGGAAAGAAATAGGCATAGTATTGAGTATTTCCCAATTGTTGCCACCCCAATTGGCTATCAGCGTTTACCTCCAAAGGTAACTGTACTTCTACAACAGCTTTTACGCCTGCTGCCTGTAGTGCCTTTAAAGCGCTGGCTTGAACAGGTTCTGCTTTTCCCCAAAACGTATCTGGCTTTTCGAGCTGAGCAATAATCTTCACATCGGCTAATCTCGCCCAATAGATATGGTTAGATCTTTGATTTTCGTTGCCAAAAAATGCAATGTTATCTCCTGGCTTTAGACCTCGCTGTTTCATTTCTGTGGCAATTTGCCAGTGAATGTTGTTTTGCTGCTTGAAGGCGATCGCTAATGCGCTTCTAGCGGTGCTAGTACCCAACTGAACAAATATAAACAGACAAGTTACCAGCGTAAGACTGGTAATGATGCGCCTGGTCGATTTTAGATTCGGCAGTCGCAGCGTTGAGTAAAGACCGAAGCATAGGAGCGTGATAAATGCAGAAAAAAACCTGCTGCTGGGCTGGTTCTGGTAGTTATTAACAGGAAGATTGGTAGAGAGCGCATAAATAGCCAACCCAGACAGCGATAGAATTAGCAAATGCCCGCTACTGACTATGCTGCTGAGTATTGATTTAAATCGACCGCTCCAGACGACAAAAGTAAGATAGCTGAAGACCAACACACCCAAAAACATCTTCCAATAAAACTGGATGTTTAGCGCGAGAAGTTTGAGCGAGGTTTTAAGATTGAAGTTAGCGATGATTCCTTCGTACCAATAAGAAGGATCCATCCAAAGCGGATAGGTACCATCAATAGGCTCGCCAAACTCCAGTATGTCTGGATTCTCAAATATTTTTCTGATCGGATTTTGAGGTGTTCCAAATTCAGGATGTTCACCCTGCCAAAGCGTGTCTGGAATAACAGACATGGTTGGATAAACATACCAAACATACGAAAGTTTACCCGTCTCGCTAAAAGTGAGACTGCCTTTTTTGAGAGATAGCACGCTGATATAAGGAGAGCAAATCAGAAGAAAGACAATTAAAGCAACTAGCGTTTTGGGCCATATTTTTCGAGGGCTTCCGGTTGCAAAAAGACTAGCCAATAAAAACACGAAGCCTAGAGGAAACATAGCTGCTTTAGAAAAATAGCCAAGCGCCAATATGCCGCCTAACGCAATAAAGTTAGACCATGCTTTGGGGTGTCTATATATTTTTAAAATTAGCCCAGTAGCAAGATAGATTATTCCTGCGTTTGCCAGGTCGGGCGTGTCACAATAAACGCCTATCCACTTAAGACTTGATAATAAGAAAAGAGAATATCCTAAGCATAGCCAAACCCAGTGAGGAATAATGAAAAAAGGTCTAAAACTACGTAGAGAGATTTGCTCGTAATAGAAAAGAAATTGCTTTAAGAAAAAATTAAAGCTAGCAAACACGAAGATGAAAACGAGAAAATTGGCCAGCTTTACAAAGGGAAATTCCCAGGCTTCTGACGGCCTAAAGAGCAGACTGAAAAAAGCTAGTATCCAGGAATATAGAGGGCTCCAGTTTCCATTGATTGCATTACCCCAATCACCTGCTAAATAAGCGTCTGCAATATCGAGATAAGGGATAATATCGTTGGAGGATAGCTCGTAGCGATAGCGAATAGCCTGAATGGCCGCTATCAACATGCCTAAAAGCCAAAAAGAAGCCCTAATTTTAACTGTTTGGCAAGCTAATTTCTTTGAAAGAATATCGGGAACCTGGGTGTTTTTACCCTTTTGTTGCAGCAACATGATTGCATCGTCAAAGCGAAAATACTGGACAGTCCGAAGTTTCTGTTGAATAACTAGGTGGACAAAAGCGGTTGTTGCTGTGTTTCAGGCGGCTTTAATTTGACTGCGAGTAATTTAGCGAGAAGTAGAGTGGGCCTACGTTTGGCTAA
>JBAQZP010000037.1:0-5008 GCA_049791095.1 Phormidesmis sp. | reverse complement strand
GTCGGGTTCGGTCTGCTGGCAAACCAAAGGACAGGTAGTCATCTTTCTGGGCTATACCCGCTACTGGAAAAACCTAAAGGCCGATGCGGAACTCCCAAGCGTGCAGCCGGGGCAGGCGGTTACGCTCCAGCGAGCAGCGCACGAACAGAAACAGACTCAGCCACCGCCCCGGTACAGCGAACCCAAGCTCGTGCAGGGAATGGAGCGCAAAGGTATTGGCAGGCCCAGTACCTATGCGCCGACTATCCAAACGCTTAAGCAGCGGCTGTATGTGGAGGTTACCAAAGGCTCTCTTTTCCCGACTGCACTGGGACTAGAGGTCGATGCTTTCCTCAAGGAGGCGCTGCCTGACCTACTCGAAGCTAGCTTCACAGCTCAGATGGAGCGGTCGCTTGACCAGATTGCCGAGGGTAAAGAGGACTGGCAGCGCTATCTGACGAGCTGGAATCAGGAATACTTCGCCCCGGCCCTCACCCGCGCTCAGGGGGTGATTCCTAAACATCTCTCCACTACGCCAGCGGTGCGCAGCGGGGGGCGGTCTTTAGCAATGTCTAAAACGCTTTGTCCTCACTGTCATAAACCGATGGCGAAAGTCCCCAGCACCAAAGTTCAAAAGAAATACTTTCTTAAGTGCACCAGTGGCTGTGAGAACGTGGTGCTGTTTTACTCAAAGTTCAGCAAGCGATGGGAACCGCCTCGCGCTAAGGAAAGCGATGGGGCAAAGGTAAAATCTGCTGCCGCGAATTTAACCGCTCATCCCTGTCCAGTTTGCCAAAAGCCGATGGAAGAGTACGTCTATGAGAAAGACGGCGAGGCTAAAAAACTGCTGCGATGTTCGGACATGAAAGCCAGAACTCAAGCCAGGCATAAAGAGGCTGTCTACTTCCATACGGCAAAAGGGTGGTGGAGTCCCAAGCACGGAAATTTAGAATCAGCGATCGCCCCGGAGAAATAATGCGCTGTGAAAGCTGACGGCTAACATCTACGTACAGAATTGGGCGTGGTTCAGTACGGAGTACACTTTTGGAAGGAGTGTTCCCTTCAACGGTGTAAGATTGTCTGAAGCCCTTGCATAGATATAGATTGAGGGTGTTCCCTTTGCATCAAAATGATGGGTTTTGAAGGGTGTTCCCTTTAGAGCATATAAAATAGCTACAGCCCTTATCACAAGAGGGGTAAAGGGTGTTCCCTTTATCCAACGGTGAGCGTACTATTCATGGTGACAGATCTCCCATCGCCATAATCACATTCAATCGCTAAAACATGCTTGAAGCAGGCCAGATAATTCCTATCAAATTCAGAGATAGGGAATTCAGAGCAATCATCATCGATCCTGATGGCCTTGGCCATAATCGGCCTACTATCGGATTGGGCTACCGTTCAATGAGCCGTCATACGGATGTGCCGTTGACGACGCTAGTAAAACGGGTCATTGAACTAACCGATGAGGAGGAGGGCTCAGAAATCAGTGGGAAATTCTTAAAACTGCCTTCTGGCAAGCTTTTCAAAGTCACCGAAATTTTGGGAAACGATAACAATACCTATCAGGTTATTGAAGCGACTGACTGGGTGGATCTGGCCCGCGACTGGGCGAAGAAACCTGGAAAGCTAGGCGCGAAAGCTAAGAATGGGTTGATTGACTTTCTCGCTTGGTTCGCTGCTGAAGGTCTTTACGCAGAGGCATATACGTTTCTGAAAGAAACCTACACCCGTGAAGATAGCAAACAGATTCAGCAGTGGTTGGTAGCACGGCAGGCAGGGAAACCCGCTAGGAAAGACTGGGCCTACGCAATTTCTGAACAGGGTGGCAGTAGCCCTTATAAATATGGCAAATGGACGAACTATGTCTATCGTGGGCTTTTCGGAATGGACGCCGCAGAAATTAAGAAAATCTGGGAAGCACCTGTCTCCGGTTCTCGACACATTGCACGAAACTATATACCCGAAACAGTGGGGCTTGAAATGGTTGAGTATTGCGAAAAGCTGGTTTCTGTCTTTGAACTAGATGATCTGGAAGATGCTCACGACGAGGCTATTAGGATGACACAGAAAAAGTTCAGGCAGAAGCTCGATGCAGAGCGTATCGGTGGTGTTTGACGGCCTAGTTAAAGCTGATTGGAAAATTCGTTAAGGAAGGTGAAACGCTCGGATGGTCTCTCGACAGGTGCGCTTCTGGCGCAAGCGCAAAAGCATCTTCAAGCGTGATCGCCTACCATCACCCCAAACGCTACTTCGCAGAATGGGATCGAATTTGCTCTGGGTTGATCTGAAACTCAACGGAGGCGGTCTTTGGCCGGACTAAGCCGCCGAGTCACCTCAATGCCTATGTATAGCCGCCGAGAAATTTTGGTCGGCAAGCTGGCTTACCTGAGCTTCGCCAACGATTTTTTAGTGCTTTCAGGCTTTCGCTTGATCTGGAATCAAACCTGAATGAGCAAGAATTCTCAGCCTCAAAGCCTTTGTCAGTAAAGCATTGCATCCTTAGAGATTAGAAAGTTTCCGATTCTATACAACATCGTTGGCGGACTAACCATTTAACGACGAGCTAACGAAAAACCCTGGGTTCAGCCAAGGCAACAACAATGACTTTATCGAGCCTGAGCCGTTTTTTTGAGTTCACCAATAGTGTCCATTACAACTAAACCCCGAGTGCAAGTCTTTTTTACATACATCTCAGCCCATGAATCTATGATTCTTCGACCAAAGTTTCTAGCTGACTAACTAACCTTTCTAACTTTTTCTTCTTTGCGGGATCGTCCCAAATCTTTGTCCGTTTAATTTGCTTCAAGGCGTTTTCGGCTCGGGTTTTCAAAGAAGGTAACTCATGTTCGTCACTCTTATTATCGTCACCTTTCAGCTCGGCTATACGTTTTTTGATGTGATTGAGGGAAAGGTCTTTACTGACTGCTTCCATCAGTACTTTTGAACGTTGCATTGGGTCTTTTATACGTGCAATAGTTTGGGCTTTGGTATAGGCCAGGCTACCTTCTCGAAGAGCTTCTAAAACATCTTCAGGCAGTTTAAGCAAAGGCAGGCGTGTTGTGATGAACGACTCCCAGCTCAATCGACCTAAGTACCCAAAAAGTGCCTTAACATCCTTAGCCTCGTCGCTAGTCAAAACGTTTTGACTAGATTTTCCGTTGCTTTCGTTCCGCATTCGGTACAGCAGGTTTAGGACATCAGTGCGGCTGCGTTTCAGTTCTAGCTCTAGCAGATTGAGAATACCTTCAGTTTCTTCTATAGGGTTAAGGTCTTCTCGTTGTAAATTTTCAATCAGGGCAATCTGGCCCGCTTCCTGGTCATCCATTTTCTTGATGACTACAGGCAGGTCTCGAAGACCCGCCTTCTTTGCTGCTCTATAACGCCGTTCTCCGGCAACCAGCTCGTATTTCGTATTCGTTCCCGGAAGTGGCCTTACTAAGACAGGCTCTAGAACACCGTGCTCCTTGATGGATTTTTCGAGCTGGAGCATTCGTTCTGAATCGAAGTACCGACGAGGCTGAGAAGCAGGAAGGATAATCTGACTCACTAGGAGTGTGGGAGTTGATTGTTCTTGCGATTTAGTAGCTGATAAATCAGCCGACTGCTTAGGTGTGGTGTCTACAGTGGACTGTGTCGCTTCAAACAGATCTTTAAACTTATTCATCTGATTAACTCCTGTCCAACGGCTACATAATCTTTCCAAGCTTGCTGAGCACGCTCATCATTAATTTCATACACTGGCACACCTTGAAGCGCTGCCTTTTGAAATGCGACGAGACGACGAATTCCATTTTCGAAAAGAGGTAAGCCTGCATCTGTCAGCATTTTTCGAGCTTGTAAACCATCCGACGATGGCTTTGGTGGAATGATAGTCAGCAAGATTTTGTAGTGATCGCTACCTAATGCTTTGAGCGTAGATACTGTCTGCATCATGGCGTCTAATGACAGAGCATCTGGTGTAGTCGGAATTACTAGCATGTCGCAGCCTTCAACTAAGGCTTCTAGATCCTCCTGTTCTGGACGTGCTTCTGTGTCGATGACAATATGCTGGTAGTTTCGAGCGTGCTTTGGGGCTGCACGCTCATCAACAACGGCAAACGGAAGTTTACCTCGCTTACCCCACCCTGTTGCTGAACGATTTGGATCTCCATCAACAAGCATTGTTTTATTGTTCTCAGAAAGGCAGCAGGCTAAGTGAACAGCGGTCGTGGTTTTACCGACTCCGCCTTTGAAGCTGGCAACAGTAATAATCATAGGAATCTGTCAGGTATTGATAGTAACCAAGTGAAAAATTGCGAAGTGACTGCACTGGCACAGACTTAAATATCAGAAAATGATTCGGTTTGCTCCAGAATACAGGAACGTGATCCATCTGAAACTTTTAAACTTGAGCGTTTTGGCTTTTAGTCAAAACGTTTTGACTAACCAAACTTTTCGTTTTCGCTTTGGTCTCTCAATAGGTCGAGAAACCAGTTCCATGGCCATCAAATTACCTGCTGTGGCTGAATCAAGTACTCTTAAGCAGGAAAGAGTACAGTTAGACTCTACCCTCGTAATAGTGCTTGCTCATGGGCACAATTTCGGAACGTATAATCTACTCTGCTTAGGCGATCTGCCATGCTACGAGCACCTCTCGTTACAGACAAATCTCGCAGAGATACGGTGGCTTAGCTGTTCGCAAAATTAGTACGCCTTTTGTAAGGCTTCATAATTGGATCGCTTCTACCAAAGTTTGTGATTAGGCATTGGTCGCTCTCATGGATTATGCCTTTTCTCCACTCTCGATGCTCGCTGCTTTTTTCACATGGTTCTGCTCACTCCTGACTAAACAGCCCGGAAGTAGACTGCTTGATAGTCTCCCTGAACTTATCCCGCGACTTCTCATCCAGTGCCCGCTTGGTGTAGCGCTCAAAAACCTGCGGTGACTTTATCCGCATCAGGTTGCGCACAAACTCAGGGTCAACACCTTCTAGCAGCATCTGAGTGCCAAACGTGTGCCGGAGCTGATGCGGATGAATCGGCTCTT
>JBAQZP010000036.1:0-57325 GCA_049791095.1 Phormidesmis sp. | reverse complement strand
CATAACTTTCGGATGAGTCATCGTCGAGGACAAGTCAATAAGCTGGAAGCGATCGCTTAAAAGGAAAAGCTCAGGATAAGGGATGCCTATTTCTGTTATTCACACTATTACCGATAAAGTCTATTAGATAAGGTGGAGGCTCCTGAGCTGTAGCTGCTCTAATAAACAAATTTTATCATCTTAAGCGCTGTTTTCTATTCAAAATGCCGAAATTTTGGCCTTTTGTATTGATTCAATCTAGCGATATACTCAAGATTAGGTGCTCTATTAGCAACATGAGGTTAACAGATATGACTTGAATGCTAGGCCCAGTTTTTCTAGCTCCGCCACTTTTGTTGTTCCAACCGTTTTCTATTCATTTTGTGCTGAAGGAAATCGTCTCATGAAAATACTAGTTGTCAGCCATTCATGTGTGACAGCCGTTTATCAACAGTTTTACGTCGAAATTCAAAATCAAACAGGTTGGGAGATAGTGATTGTTGTACCTTCCAACTGGAAGGGTGAGTATGATGATAAAGCAGCAAATCCTCAGCGATGGCCTTCCTACCAGGGAGAGCTACTGAGTATTCCCGTTTGGCTACCCGGACATATTCCGCTGCACGTCTATCGGTCTACGTTCGTGAGTCTGTTGAAACAAGTAAATCCAGATGCTATTTACGTGCATCATGAACCTTATGGTGCCGCCACCGCTCAGATCTATCTAGCTAACTACCTGAGCATTAAAAAGCCGATTGGCTTCTTCACCTGGCAGAACATCTTTAAGCGCTATCCTGCCCCCTTTCACCAAACGCAATCCTTTGTATTTCAGCAAAGTAGCTTCGCGTTTGCGGGTTCTCGCAGCGCCGAAGAAGTGCTTCGAGAAAAAGGCTATAAGGGTAGCTGTCCACTGTTGCCGGGTAGTGTCGATCCCGATATTTACTTTCCTTGCTCGCAGGCAAAGACTTTAAAGGCAACCTTACGTCAGTCGGAAGATGAGGTTTTGATTGGCTATGTAGGCCGCATCGTCGAGTCAAAAGGATTTAAAACGCTTGCGGCTGCTCTGGGGCAAATACAAGACTTGCCCTGGCGGATGGTAGTCGTTGGCTCAGGTGACTATCAGGCTGAATTTCTTAAAATGATCGACCAGCTTGGGCTCAGATCACGGGTGGATTGCCTCGGATACGTTCCACACGATGAGATCGCGCCTTATCTAACAGCTTTTGATTTGCTTGTTTTGCCTTCAGAAACCCGCCCAAACTGGAAAGAGCAATTTGGGCGAGTAATTATAGAATCGATGGCCTGCCTGACGCCAGTGATTGGTTCAAACTCAGGAGAGATTCCTAACCTGATTACCGAAACAGGTGGCGGGCTGATTTTTGGCGAAGGCGATCCCGATGCGCTCAGCCATCAAATCAGGCAGCTTGTATTAGATACTTCGCTGCGGGAACAGATGGCCGAGCGCGGTAGAGAGACTGTTTTAGAAAAGTATAACTCTGCTGCTATAGCTCAGAGATTTATCGCGGAGATTAGCCGGGTAACTGATAAAAATCATGCTCTCATACCAGCCTAATTTGAAAACGCGCACCAGATAAACGTCGTCGGCGACAGCGATGGGGCGTTTTTGCAACGGTTGCTGTCCCGCATGGCAAACTCCGCTTTTTCTCAGTCTTACGCTGAATGAATTTTAATCTCCTTCAGGGGCACGAACAACAGATTCAAATTCTATTTTTCGATGGGTGCCGTTGCAGAAGGGTTGCGTGGTCGATGCGCCGCAGCGACATAAGGGAACAATCTCTTTATCGATAGTAAAGTCGTTGCCTTCTGCGTCTGTGAGCGTAATTCGGCCTTTTACGACGTAGGGGCCACTGTCCTTGATGGTAATTTGGGTATCAGCCATGGGAAATCCTCTCAAGTTGTCATCGGCTATGCGACATAGATCGCATCAGCTTAGCTATTACTATATACAGTTATTACTCTTCATTAGGTATCGGTTGAGACGCTAGCAAAGTCACAGCCTCGGCATCTTCATGAAATCTCTCTATAGGTTGAAGGACTTATTTCTTGTGAAGGACGCGCTGTGGGGGGCGATCGCGCTACCGTTGTAAAAGCAAACAAGCAATAGGACGTATGAATACTCAATCCACCCCAAAAGCAGACTTGACCGTAAGCGCTGATCAAGCAGACACTGGCGATATGGGCCAAAAGCTGTTAATCAGCGGAGACAAGGTCGCATTGCGGCTGTGGGATGAGCAGCCGGGTGATGGCGAAGAAAAGACGGCTGTGAGCCGAGACTATGAGACAGTTGGCTATGTGCTCGAAGGCAAAGCTGAGTTAACGCTGGACGGCAAAAGCATCTCTTTGAAACCGGGCACTTCCTGGGTGGTGCCCCAAGGCGCTGAGCATACCTACAAAATTACCGAGCCTTTCAGAGCGGTAGAGGCCACAAACCCACCAGCTCGCGGTTATCGCAGCGGTCAATAAGCGTCGCCTGCTAACCCATAGGTCATGCAGCAAAAGACACCACAAGAGGCATTTATGACATTACTTTCAAAGACAGAATTACAAACGCTTTCTCAGAGAGAAGGAGAGACTTGCGTTACGATATACCTACCGACCCATGAGGCTGGCCCAGATATTCAGCAAGATCCGATTCGATTAAAGAATTTGATCGCGAAAGCTGAAAGGATAATGGTTGAAAAAGGGGTTCCCGCCGATGAAGCGCAATCTTTGCTGAAGCCTGCCACAGCGCTAATTGAGGACGCGAACTTTTGGCGGCATCAAAACAGCGGACTGGCCCTGTTTATAGCGGCAGATACATTTCGCTACTACCGTATGCCGCTGACGTTTGAAGAAATAGCTGTGGTCGATAAACAGTTTTACACTCGGCCTTTGTTACCACTGTTAACTGACGACGGGCAGTTTTATGTGCTGGCGACTAGCCAGAATAAGGTGACGCTGTACCAGGCGACTCGCGATCGCATCCAAGCAGTCGATATGGGCGACACACCGTTGGATAAAAAGACAGCGCTGCGCTACGACGATCCGGAAGAGTCGTTACAGGGACACTCTCGCGGTCGAGGGGATAGCGGCCAAATTTATAACGGACAAGGCGGCGGCAAAGACTCCGAGAACACCGATATTCTGCGATTCTTTCAGTTGGTGGCTGATGGCGTACAAACGGTGCTTCACGGCCAAACGGTGCCGTTAATCTTTATGGGGGTAGACTTCCTCTTTCCGTTGTACAAAAAGGCGAATAATTATCCTCATCTAATGGAGGAAGCAGTAGCTTATCAGCCCGATCAGCTTAGCCCAGAAGAGATTCGCGATCGCGCCATCAAGGTTATTGAACCTCACTTCGACGCTAGACGAAAGCAGGCAAGCGAGCAGTACGGCAGCTTGCTAAACAACAACCAGGCAACGGATGACCTAGAGACTGTTTTGAACGCGGCTTACAATGGTCAAATCGAGACCCTGATGATGGTTGCAGGCGTCAAGCGATGGGGTGCTTTTGATGCTCAATCGCGGCAGTTGACCTATCACGAACAGATGCAGCCTGACAGCCAAGAGCTGTTGAATATAGCGGCGCAGCAGGCATTATTAACAGAAGCTGAAGTCTACATTGTAGATAAAAGTGAAATGCCAGAGGGCTCGATAGTGGCCGCGACGCTTCGCTATCCTATTCAAAGCCCTGAGCTAGTTAGCGCGTAGATAGCCCTCCCAGCTATTTAATGAACCGGCTCTAAACTGGCGCTGATTAAATCAAGCTCAAAATTCGACGAGCTTCCACGTGGCGGTTTTGTTGCTGAAGCAGCGTGGCTAAATTGCGATAAGCCGCTTCTAACCGGGGCGGCAACGTTGTTGATTCATCAGTGTTAGACAAAAGCTGCTGTTTTCTGAGCGTTTCACTCAGGTCAACAGCGGCTTGGAAAGAGGCGATCGCATCCTCCACTCGTCCAGCTCCCACCTGCGCTTGTCCAATATTCACCAGCAAATGGGCCTCCTGCACAGGCCGGTTCATTGCTCGAAAGATTTCCAGGGCTTGCTGGTAAGCACTCAACGCCTGATCGTAATCTTCATTCAAAGCCGCTGCCCGACCTAAATTATTCAACACTGCCACTTCCTGCGCCTGGTTGTTTAGCGATCGCATCAAAGGAAGCGCCGCGCTTAAATAACCAACGGCTTGAGCCGGGCGATCGCTCATCACATAGGCATAGCCCAATTCAGCCAGCGCCTCAGCCTCAATTTGACGATTGCCTGTCCGTCGAGCAATCGTCAAAACCTGTGCCTGGAAAGGTATGCTCTGTGCGTATTCGCCCTGCTCTGAATGAACTTTGGCCAGTAAAGAAAGCATGATGCGCTCGCCCGTTTCGTCGGCGAGACGCTGATAAATACTCAGGCCCTGATGGTAAGCTGCGATCGCCTCAGCAGATTGCCCGACCAATCGATAAGCGCTCCCCAAATTTAAAAACAAACTGGGCTGATCGTTCGTATTGCCCATCTCCTCATATAAACTCAACGCTTGCTGCACCATAATCAGCGCTTCCGCTGGGCGATTGGACAGACGGTGAATCACGCTGAGATTTTCTAACATGCGGCCTTCTCCGGCGCGATCGCCCACCACCCGGTACAGCAACATTGCCTGCTGCCAATAGTCAAAAGCGGCCCGATGATCACCACTCGTAAAAGCCTGAACGCCCTGGCTAGCAAACTGATCGGCTTTTTGCGCATCAGGGCTTTCACCCGAAATTACAGCAACCGTCGCCTGCGGGCCAGCCGCCATCACCGGACTTGCCGCCAGTCCTACAGCGCCTATGCCCAACGCGATTGAGCCGATACTCACACCTATTTTTGTGGTTAATTTGAACAAACGGCGAGAAGCGAACAGAGCGCCAGACGGGTGAAAATACATATTAGTTAAGAGGTTGCAGATAGCTAAGATTTTCAAGACAGTTCGGCTGTTTTAGCTCAAAAGCCGCTGATAATCTCGTTATGGCATCGGTAGCCTCAAAACGAGTTCCGTACGTGATTTCGCTTAAGGCAAAAAACATTTTCAGACATCGTCGCTTCAAGCGTAGATGAAAACGGTAAAATCCCTCTTGACACCCCAACAGGCAGAATTGATGGTCGCTCAGGCAAATAACTTGGTGGAATACCCGGTCAAAATCGGCATTATTGGCGGCAGCGGCCTCTATCAGATGGAAGCGCTCACAGACGTTAAAGAAATCCAAGTAAAAACGCCATTTGGCAACCCTTCGGACGCCTTAATCGTCGGCAAAATCGATGGGATCGCCGTCGCTTTTCTAGCTCGTCACGGCAGAGGTCATACGCTCACCCCCTCAGAGCTACCTTTTCGAGCAAACATCTACGCCATGAAAACGCTAGGCGTGGAGTATATTATTTCTGCCTCGGCAGTCGGCTCGCTCAAAGCAGACGCTAAGCCAGTGGATATGGTGATCCCCGATCAGTTCATTGATCGCACTAAAAATAGAGCCTCCACCTTTTTTGGGGAGGGCATCGTCGGCCATATTTCATTTGGCGATCCGGTGTGCGGCAATTTGGCAAAGGTTTTAGCCGACGCGGTAGAAAGTCAGCAGCTAAAAGGCGTGACGTTGCACCGGGGCGGCACTTATGTCTGTATGGAAGGCCCCGCATTTTCGACCAAGGCAGAATCCAATCTGTATCGAAGTTGGGATGCTACGGTAATTGGCATGACTAACTTGCCAGAAGCAAAGCTGGCTCGCGAGGCAGAGATTGCCTACGCGACTTTGGCGATGGTGACCGATTACGACTGTTGGCACCCTGACCATGACAGCGTGACGGTAGAGATGGTGATTGGTAATTTGCAAAAGAATGCGGTGAATGCGCAAAAGGTAATTGCCGAAGTAGTACGCCGACTAGACGAAAATCCGCCTGTATCTGACGCGCATTCGGCCTTAAAGTTTGCCATCATTACCCCATTAGATAAAGCGCCCGCTGAGACAAAAGAAAAGCTGGCAACACTGTTGCAAAAGTATCTATAGCGATTAGCGTAAGACAGATTTGGGCGGTTCCAACAATGGAGACGAGACCACAAGCGTTTCTACCACAGAGCCCGTGATAGCTGTTTCTGGCGTGGCTTGACGATCGGCCTTCACCAGCGACTTCCTGGCAATCAAAACCGTTTCATAGCCTTTGTACTGAGTGCCCAGCAAGCGATCCCAAAAAGTGAAATACAAGCTGTAGTGAACCGTAAACTTACGATGGTGCAGCCAGTGGTGCGTAGTGCCCACCATCCAGCTACCCAGCCATTTACCAAAAGCAGAATCCTCAAACAAGCGCACGCCAAAGTGGTGAACCATTGCGCCCATACTCATAACCATTACCACCGCAACTAATACAGATAGATGCATCGGAATGATTAACGTGACCCCAATTAGATAGATAGATTGAATCATGGCTTCTGCGGGATCGAAGGCAAAAGCTGTCCAGGGCGTCGGGTCTTTGGAATGGTGATGGCCTTGATGCAGCCATCGGTAGCACTTGGGATGGTGGGAAAGACGGTGCGTAAAGTAAAAGTAGGCATCTTGCAATACCAGCACCAGCACCAGGCTGAAGCCCAGATACCAAAAGCCGTATTGCCGTGGCTGCAAATAAAGGCGAGTGATGCCTAGCGTATAAGCCGTGGTCATTAGCGCCGCGCAGATGGCAAAAATGCCAGATGACAGCACCGATAAGATGACATCGCTACGAATGGCAGCCCAAATAGTTGCGATCGCCCAATTGTCGGCTTCTATAGCAAACCGTGACGAACGCCGCAGATACAGGAACCCGTAAAGACTGCCAGCGGTGGCGAAATACCCAAGCACCGTGAAAAGAAAAAATATCAGACTGTGCCAGCACAGATCAGTTAGCCATAAGGGAAATGTCAAAGCTCGGGCAGCATCCATTGCCATAAAAAGCACAGAGAGACCTCTGGTATCCACAGAAGTTTACTGGCTTTGGTTCGCGTTGACCAGACTGGGTCGCTGAGATTAAGCAAAACCGCTATCAGATAGTTCTCATACTGTTCGTCATAAGCAAAGGGTAAATTGCCTCGGGGCAAAGCGCTGTAGCAGCGTCCTCTGCCATTAGCAGGAACTCCAAACTTAAATACTGTGTTGAGTTATGTAACGAAAAACGAGGTTTATAAGAAAGTGTTGCGGTATGTAAATGCTGTTGTTAGCT
This sequence comes from Phormidesmis sp., assembly GCA_049791095.1. GTDB lineage: Bacteria > Cyanobacteriota > Cyanobacteriia > Phormidesmidales > Phormidesmidaceae > Phormidesmis. The sequence continues at coordinate 50,143 of JBAQZP010000036.1, read as the reverse complement.
TATGCATGTTCATTCAGTTATCGCCATGTTTCTTCACCATTAGGCATTTTGTCGCTCTGCGTTGATCGCTATATTTTCCCCTACGTAGGCTCCTATGTAGGTGGATATAGCCCTTCTACCCGGCAAGGTGACCAACCTTTGTATCTACATTCATGAGGTCTGCTTACCATGCATTCACTTCGCACTAATCGATTCGTTCAATCTCTTCAGGCCGTTGTTTTCGGCTGTGTCTCTCGCGTTCAGCACCTGCTAATGAAGGCTGCGATCGCATTTTCTCTAAAGCTCTGTCTGTTCACCGCTAAAGTGCTACTCAACTCCGCTAGCGCCGACAGCAGACAGCCCAGTCGGTCTTTCTAACCTCAACGCCCCACATTCTCCTTCTCAATTCAAACCAGTCAGCGTAGCGATATCGCACTGGGCGCAAGCGTTGTACCCCCGCGCTGGCCTGTGCGGCAGGTCAAACCTGCTAGCGGTATCTGCTGCCAATACACAAGCAAATAAGGTATCTACATGAATATTCAAGGCAAAGTCGCGCTAATCACTGGCGCGTCGAGAGGCATTGGGCGGGCGATCGCCTACAAACTTGCTCAGCAAGGCGTTCGCCGACTCATTCTCGTGGCCCGCAATCCCCAGCGGCTTCAACAAGTCGCTGCCGACATTCGGCAAATGGGCGTCGAGGCCATTCCCTTACCGGTTGATCTCACCCATCGCGCCGAAGTTAGCGCCGTCGTCGCCAAAGCCTGGCGAGACTATGGCGACATCGATCTGTTAGTAAACTGTGCTGGCGTCGCCTATCAAGTGCCCTTCTTACAATCACGGGCCTCCCAAGTTCAGCAGGAAATGGCCACTAACCTGATGGGCATGTACACCGTCACCAGCCTGATCGCCCGCCGCATGGCTTTTCGCCGCAGCGGCACCATCGTCAACGTCTCTAGTCTAATGGGCAAAATTGCTTCGCCCACCATGTCCACATACTCTGCTACCAAGTTTGCCATTGTCGGCTTTACCCGTGCTCTGCGCATGGAGCTAGCCCCCCACAATGTAAACGTGGTTGCGCTGCTGCCCTCGCTCACCGAGACCGACATGGTCAAGGGGCTGACCAAGTTCCGTGGGGTGATTCCAATGAGCGCAGAGCAAGTCGCTAGCGCCTTAATCCAGGGCTTAAGTAAAGGCACTCCCGAAGTGCTGGTCGGCTGGCAGTCTCATGTAGCCGTCTGGTGTAACCGGCTCGCCCCGCAACTGCTCGACCAAGTGCTAAAGCTTGCAGCTCCCAAAGATCTGATCCAGGCAGATTATCCACCCCTGCGTCACCGCGCTAAAGCTTCCGCCAGCAGAGCCCTACACACTTGATCGGTTTATAGGTACGCTAAAGCTCTGGCAAAACCAATGACTTTAGCAACACCATGGCCACTCAAGAAAAAAACGTTCAGAACGCAACAGCCACAGCCTCTAAAGAGCCAACTTTGTATGGTGAACGCGCCATCAAAGAAGGCTCTTTAATCACTTTTCCGAACCCGCGTCCGGGGCGGCAGTACAACATCAGCATCACCCTGCCCGAATTTACCTGTAAATGTCCCTTTTCGGGGTATCCAGACTTTGCCACTATTTACGTTGACTATGTCCCTGATGAAAAGGTTGTAGAGCTAAAGGCGATTAAGCTGTATATCAATAGCTATCGCGATCGCAATATCTCCCACGAAGAATCCATCAACCTCATCCTCGACGACTTCGTCGCCGCCTGCGATCCCCTCTGTGTCACCATCAAAGGCGACTTCCTACCACGCGGCAACGTCCACACAGTCATCGAAGTCTCTCACCAAAAGTCCACTGAATTTACCCTTTAACGTCATTGGTTCAGTGGCCTCAAACGGCCCGCACTCTCAAAATCTGTTCCGTTCACATCAATGCAGTATTAAAGGCCATTAGGCGATTTCGTCGTCTGCTGATCGTGGCATTGACTCAATCAATGCCCTGAGCACTTTATTGACTGATTCAGGCGTTGTAAAAACCTGAGCTACATCCTCATCTAAAACTACAACCGTTGAATTTTGCGTTTTATGACCAACAGCAAATCGATTGTGTTTTGCCTTTGTGTAATCAAACTGATAGTCAGGTAAAAGCTCGTTTTCAGAGTTTTGTGTGTAATCAGAGGGCGTTTTGCTCATAATCCTCACGCTCTTGGCGAGTAGCTAGACGGGCACTGATGATACGGACGTTACCAGATCGCTCAGTGAAGGCAGTTAGCAGTAACCGATTTTGCAGAGAGTGACCAATGATGATTTCTCTCTGTTCATCTACGGAATGAGTCTCATCATCAAAGATGACCGCCAAAAGATTATCAAATACGGTTTTGGCTTCTTCAAAGCTGACACCGTGTTTCTTAAAATTACTAGCGGCTTTTGACTGATCCCACTCAAACTCCATGATTAGATCATACCTGATTGTTCAAGGGGTGTATTAGCCTTGCACAAAGGAGTTGCTTTCCTTACAATCATCGGCAACTCTACTCAAATTACTAACTCGTGAACAGTAGACTGACAGATCGGTCAAACTGTTTAATTTTGCGATTAACTACGCCTAATAAGGCATCAAAGTTTAGCTAGACGCACTTGTATAGAACCGCAAAGCGAACTGCCAAAACCATCTGGATACTTGGAACAACGCTAGCGCCAAAAGCGCTGATCCTATCAGCCAGGTCGGTTCGCTTTGGCCAATCATGGTTTGGGCTGGCACGGTGGTTAAAAAGGCGACTGGGATCACAAACGTAAAAAATACGCGGTAGGCAGCGGGATAGCCTTCTACCGGGAAGCGACCGGCTTCGAGCAGCGATCGCAACACCTCCGTCACGTTATACACCTTGACAAACCAAATGCTGGTAGAGCCCAAAATAAACCATAGGCTGTAAAGGCTCACTACCCCCAAAGCCAACGGCGGCAGCAATAGCAGATAGGCCAGGGGCGGCAGCCCCAACTGACCGCCTGCATAAACAATGATAATCATCCCAAAAATCAGATCGGGAAATCCCCAGGGCGATATCGTATGCGTCGATAGCCAAAACTGCGAACTCACTGGTTTTAACAGCACAAAGTCCAAAGTGCCTTCTTGCACATAGGTAACAATTTTGTTGAGATTGGGTACCAAAAAAGTCGCCGAAATGCCTTGCAGCAGGGTAAACAAGCCCAGCACGATTAGCGCCTCGTTCCACGACCAGCCTGGAAAGGAATAGTCAGTTCTGTAAAACAAAAATAAGCCAAATAGACTGCCTACCAGTCCGCCAATGCTGCTGATTACCGCGATGATGAAATTGATGCGATATTCTAACTCGGCGGCGATCGCAACCTGCCAAAACAGCCGCAATATCCGCAAATAGCGCCTCACCGCATTGCCCCACCGCCCCTCTCGATTTGCCATTTAAAGTGCCATCTTGAGTTTGCTACTGTTTTGGTGAAGCGGCTGAAGAAATGAGCATAGATGCGCTATCCGGGATCGCAAGATTTTCTGCGGTTTGCCGATCTTTTTCATCTAGCGCAGCTTGTTTATCGGGCGGAATCACCTTCGGCGCTGGCGGCTGAGGGCGGCTAAGCACAATTACTTCCGCGTCTCTAGATTCTCTGGCTACTCGAATCAGCACGCCCGCCGTAATTAGGCTAGCAATCATCGAACTACCACCATAGCTAAACAAAGGAAAAGGCAGGCCGGTCGTCGGTAGCGAGCCGGTAGCCACTCCGATGTTCACCAGGGATTGGCCAATGAGCAACACCATGCAGCCGATTGCGACTAAGCGATGAACCGTCTTTTTGGCTTGAATCGCCACCATCAGCGCTACGGTGCTGTACACCGCCAAAAAGAGCAGCAGCATAATGCAGCCAATGAAACCAAATTCTTCTGCAAAGACGGAGAAAATAAAGTCAGTGTATTGAATGGGTAAGAAATAGATCTTTTGAGCCGACAGACCATAGCCAGTACCCCCAACCCCGCCAGAACCGACGGCTAGCAGGCTTTGAATGAGCTGATAGCCATTGCCGCCCGGATCGGCCCAGGGATCGAGGAAGGAAATGATGCGATCGCGCTGATAAGACTTAATACTGACACTCAGCACCGCCGCCAGCAGGCCACTGCCTGCCGTCAACGCAAGCTGCCGGTAAGGAATCCCTGCCGCCAGCGCAATCAACCAAATGGTAATGCCACAGACCGCCGTCGTACTCAAGTTCGGCTGCGCCAGAATCATTAGCAGCCCCGCCGTAAAGATGCCCAGCCAGATCAGCCTTGTCTGGTTTGTCAGCCTTTGCCATTTACCAAAAAGCTGAGCGCTGTGCATCACCAAAAAAGGCTTCATCAGCTCCGACGGCTGAATTAAAAAAGGGCCAAACGGTAGCCAGCGCGTCGCCCCGTTGACTGAGATACCCACACCCGGAATGTGAGTGGCCATCACCATCACCATACACACCAGCAAAAAGAAGCCCGAGAGCCGCATGGTTTTGTGAACCGGGTGCCGCGTAATCCACCGGGAAATAAACAGCCCTACCAGCACCCAGACTATCTGGATTTTAAAGTAGCGAGCCCCATCGCTAAATTCGGCTTCGGCCACGGGGTAAGACGCTGAGAACAGCACAACCATCCCAATTGAGAGCCAAAGCAGCGTCATCCACCGCAGCAACCTGGCTTCTAACGCCCAGCCGCGCACAGAAAAAAATTGGCCAAGGCCACCGGCAATCGTTGAGTTCAAAGCAGTCGCCCCTGACAAAGGAGTGGAATGAAAAAGATTGTTCATAGACGTATAAGAGATTACGGGGCGAGGTGTCAAGGCTTTACGTATTCCCTCTTAGATGACGCTCGGTACGGGTTACAAAGCAAAAGTCCCCGCTTCGGTATTTGCCTGAAGGGGGGACTTTAAGACTAGGTCTGTGATCTAATCAGCTTAAGGGCGCGTGACGACATCCGGTGCGTTTAGCAAAGGTGTCGTGGCAATTGGCAGCGGGGGAACTTTGTCTTGTGCGATCGCAAACATTTCCGTCCGCAGCCGCTCCGTTAGCTGTACCGTCTTCGCGTCATATAGCTGCGTCAATCCCTTGGGATACAGGCCAAACCCAATAATCGGAATCAGCAAACACACGATTACAAACACCTCGCGCGGCTCTGCGTCAATTAACGCTTCTTTTTCAATCAACTCCTTATTCTCAGGGCCATAGAAAATATCGCGCAGCATCGACAGCAAATACAGCGGTGTCAGAATCACCCCTACCGCCATCAGCATCACAATAATCAGCTTGAAGTTAAAGCCATAAGCATCGCTATTCGCAAAGCCCACAAACACCATCAGCTCCGCCACAAACCCACTCATTCCGGGCAGCGCCAGCGACGCCATCGAGCAGGTCGTAAACATCGCAAAAATCTTCGGCATCTTGCGGCCCACCCCGCCCATTTCATCCAAAATTAGCGTGTGCGTCCGGTCATAAGTGGCACCTACTAAGAAAAACAAACTTGCGCCAATCAAACCGTGAGAAACCATTTGCAGCACGGCCCCGCTCAGACCCAGGTTCGTAAACGACCCGATCCCGATCATCACAAAGCCCATATGCGAAATCGATGAATAGGCAATCTTCCGCTTCAGATTATTCTGCGCAAACGAGGTCAGGGCCGCGTAAATAATATTCACGACGCCCAATATCACCAGTCCCGGTGCAATCACCGCATGGGCATCCGGCAGCATTTCTACATTCATCCGAATGATTGCATAGCCACCCATCTTCAGCAGAATGCCTGCCAGCAACATATGCACAGGCGCAGTCGCCTCACCGTGAGCATCTGGCAACCAGGTGTGAAACGGAATAATTGGCAGCTTTACCGCATAGGCAATCAGAAAGCCGGTATATAGAAATAGCTGGAGGCGGAGCGGAAACTCCTTGGCGGCCAACGTCTGCATATCGAACGAAATGGTATCGCCGTAAAAGGCCATACCGAGCGCAGCCAGCAAAATAAATAGCGATCCCCCAGCGGTGTAGAGAATAAACTTAGTCGCCGCATATAGCCGCTTTTTACCACCCCAAATCGAAAGCAGCAGGTATACCGGCAACAGCTCTAGTTCCCACATCAGGAAGAACAGCAGCATGTCCTGTACGGCAAAAACGCCAATCTGCCCGGCATACATACTCAGCAGCAGGAAATAAAACAGCTTGGGCTTGAAAGTGACTGGCCAAGAAGCCAGAATCGCCAGGGTCGTGATAAAACCCGTCAGCACGATCAGCGGCATCGAGAGGCCGTCAGCGCCCACCGACCAGCGCAAGTCAATTTGCGGCACCCAGGCATAGCTTTCATAAAGCTGCATCCCAGAGCTGTGGATGTCGTAGTTGTTGACAAAGGCATAGACAATTGCAAAGAAGTCTATGAGCCCAACAACCAGAGCGTACCAGCGTACAGTGCGGCCCTTTTCATCGGGGATGAAAGGAATCAGCAGTGCCGCTATGAACGGGAAGAAAATAATAAACGACAGCCAGGGGAATTGATCCATAACGAAAATGATAGTCTGCGGCGTAATGTGCGTAAGTAGGCTACTGATGAACTATATAAGTCTGAGCTTGATTTCCTTTCACACTGTAGAAAGAAAAATGGATCAAGAGAAAAACCGGGCCTACAGAAAAGCAGCCAACGAATGATACTGCAACTTACAAAAAATGACCCTCAACTTAGCATCACCTTAAGGATCGCTAAGTATGTCTAAAGCCTATCCAAGTACGACCTCTTTCTCAATGGTTTCCTCTTCTGCTTTAGGAACCACTCGGCCCTCATCTTCAAAACCTTTGATCTCGTTGAAATTGAGGTAGCGATATAGCTCATCCGCAAATGGGTCGATTTTGTTAGCGACTACTGCCAAATATTCCTTCATATCAGGAATTCGACCCAGCAAAGCGCAGGCGGCGGCGAGTTCAGCAGAGCCCAAGTACACCTGAGCGCCTTTGCCCATTCTGTTATTGAAGTTGCGGGTGGAGGTAGAGAAGACGGTGGCATTGTCTTCTACGCGGGCCTGGTTACCCATACAAAGGGAGCAACCAGGCATTTCAGTGCGAGCGCCCGCAGCCGCAAACGTACCATAATAGCCTTCTGCACGGAGTTGTTTTTCATCCATGCGAGTAGGCGGACAAATCCACAGACGGCCTTTGACGACGCCTTCATTTTCTAGGACTTTCGCGGCGGCGCGATAGTGGCCAATATTCGTCATGCACGAACCAATAAAGACTTCATCAATTTTGTCACCAACCACGTCTGAGAGCGTCTTGACATTGTCAGGATCGTTAGGGGCCGCAACAATGGGCTCTTTTAATTCATTGAGATCAATTTCAAGAATCTCGGTGTACTCAGCATCAGAGTCTGCGCTCATCAGATGAGGATTCTCCAGCCACTTCTCCATTTCAGCAATGCGGCGAGCCAGTGTTCTTTCGTCGTGATAGCCTCGGGCGATCATGTTTTTCATCAAGGCCACGTTAGAGCGCAGATACTCGGCGGTAGTCTCTTCGCTGAGCTTAATCGTGCAACCCGCGCAGGAGCGTTCGGCAGAAGCATCTGTAAGTTCAAAGGCTTGTTCTAGTTTTAGATCGGGGAGCCCTTCTATCTCCAGGATGCGACCAGAAAAAACATTCTTTTTGTTCTCTTTTGCAACGGTGAGAAGCCCCTTTTGAATGGCGACAAGCGGAATGACGTTAACCACATCTCGCAGCGTGATACCAGGCTGAAGTTCTCCTGTAAAGCGAACGAGAACAGATTCGGGCATATCTAATGGCATTGCGCCGATGGCGGCAGCGAAGGCAACCAGGCCAGAGCCTGCGGGGAAGGAAATGCCAAGCGGGAAGCGGGTGTGGGAGTCACCGCCCGTGCCAACCGTGTCGGGCAGCAGCATTCGGTTGAGCCAGGAGTGAATAATGCCATCGCCAGGTTCGAGGGCAACCCCGCCTCTAGAAGCGAAGAAATCGGGTAGCGTGGCGTGGGTTTGCACATCTACAGGTTTGGGGTATGCGGCGGTATGGCAGAAGGTTTGCAAGACAAGGCCCGCACTGAAGCCGAGGCAAGCGAGTTCTTTCATCTCGTCGCGGGTCATGGGGCCAGTCGTGTCTTGCGATCCAACGGTGGTCATCAGGGGTTCGCAGGAGGTGCCGGGGCGCACGCCAGGGAGGCCGCAGGCTTTACCAACCATTTTTTGGGCGAGGGTAAAGCCTTTGCCGGTGTCTTTGGGGGCAGCGGGGCGAACGAAGAGGTCGGTGGGATCGAGGCCGAGGGCAATCCGAGTTTTATCCGTGAGGGCGCGCCCGATGATCAGGGGAATGCGCCCGCCTGCGCGAACTTCGTCAAGGATGGTTTCGGGCACTAGCTTAAAGGTAGAGATGACCTTGCCCGCTGCGTTAGTGATTTCTCCTTTATAAGGATGGATAGTGATGACGTCGCCTGTATTCAGTTTGCTGACGTCGCACTCTATCGGGAGTGCGCCAGAATCTTCAGCGGTATTGAAGAAGATGGGCGCAATTTTGCTGCCTAAGATAACGCCGCCTGTGCGCTTGTTGGGCACGAAGGGGATGTCGGCACCAATGTGCCAGATCACAGAGTTCATGGCGGATTTGCGGGAGGAGCCGGTGCCGACGACGTCACCGACGTAAGCAACGGGGTGCCCCTTCTGTTTGAGTTCGGCTAGCGTTTCTAGCGGTTTTTCCAGGGTGGACTCTAGCATCACCTGGGCGTGAAGCGGAATATCCGGTCGGGTTGTAGCGTGGGGGGCGGGGGAGAGGTCGTCAGTGTTGGTTTCGCCAGGGACTTTGAAGACGGTGACAGTGATAGCTTCGCTGACTTCAGGTTTGCGGGTGAACCACTCGGCGTTGGCCCAGGCGTCTATTACCTGCTTGGCATAGGCGTTGGTTTCGCTCAGCGCCAGGACGTCATTGAAGGCGTCGTAGATTAAGAGGGTTTTCTTTAGAGCATCTGCGGCGAGCTGGGCGATTTCTTTGCGTTCGTCTTTGAGCAGGCCGATCAGGGAGGCGACGTTGTAACCGCCCATCATTGTGCCGAGCAGTTCGACGGCCTTCTTGGGGGAGAGGAGGGGGCTGGTGGTTTCGCCTTGGGCGATCGCAGTCAAAAACGAAGCCTTTACATACGAAGCGGGATCGACACCGGGGGGAATGCGATCGCACAGCAACTCCATCAAAAATTCTGCCTCACCCGCAGGGGGGCTTTTGAGCAAATCGCAAAGCGCCGCCGCCTGCTCCGCATCTAGCGGTAAAGGAGGCACATTCAGGGCCGCGCGTTCTTCAGCATGTTTGCGATAAGACTCAAGCATCGGGTCACTCTCTAGAAACAGAATCAATCGTCAGTTATTCAATCGTCAGTTATACAGTCTACCGAATTCGCGCAATTTGCACGTATAGGACGTAACCAAGTGCCAGCTAAGTAGAGCCTGAGCGGATCTGAGTTGCGCCCGGTGCGACCTCAATTAAAGTTTTTTATAGCGGCCTGTTAACACGCCCGTGATTTTGGGATTCATGAGCGCGTCCCCCAAGCAACGACTATTTTTGATACGTCCTAACGCCATGGATTCTTCTGCCCTTCACAGGCTGCGTATATGCCTTCATCTCGTGCCAGTGTTTGGCATAGTGCCCTCACTTTGGACGCTATATGGGGCAGATTTATACGGAACCGGAAGCACCGAGCTTGAAGAAGAGATAGAAAGCGATCGCTTGCAAGCAGCCAGTCGGCAATCGGTGCTGATGGGGTTGAGTTGCCTTAGCGCGATCGCCCTCTTCGGCGCAGGTGCCAGCACTCAGGCTTCGCAAATAGCGAGCTTACGCTTTCTGATTGCGAGTAGCTTCGTTGGCTCAGGCTACTTTTTACTCAGCCTATGGCTGATGTTTCGAGTTACCAAAGGCCAATCGATTCGACTGCCTGGCATGAGTCAGCTCAGTCGCCGGTTGCCGTAGTGCCACCTGTGCCAGTAATCACAGCGGGTAAACCGGATTGTTTATGCTGACCGGTTGACTTTTAGGCCCAAGCTGACACAGTCTTTATATAAAAGCACCGTCATCATCTGATACAACCGTTTAAGAGTACTGAAAAGGCCCAGAGAAAAGCACCGGAGAAAAGCACCGGAGAAAAGCACCGGAAAAAAGCACCGCAATTCCCGCTCTAGCCCGACTACTCGAACTGAGGTCATCTGTGTCATTCACGAACCCTATGCCCAAGCACACCTTTTCCTACCCGTCCAGAAAAAAGGGACGTTTGCCCAGATGGATGGGCGTCAGCGTTTTATTAGCAGGCGTTGCTAGCGTATCAGCAGTTGCTGGCGCATTCTTAGCAGTGTCCTTGGGCAGTACACCGCTTATGCAAAGCGATCTCTCCGCCACAGAGGCCGCTGTTTTCACCCAAGATGAACCAATCGCAACGGCCAACAGTTTACGATTACCGCGACTGACTCGCCCCGTCAACGTACTGCTATTGGGCATCAAGGTCACTAGCTCAGATATTCAAGACTATGACGCCATTGATACAAAAGGCTACGACGCGCTAGTAAATTCCTTTGACGGCCTTTCAGACACAATGCTCATGCTGCGCTTTGACCCTCGCAATCAGAGCATTGCGCTGGTGTCTATTCCGCGTGATACGCGCACCAACGTCGATGGCCTAGTCACAAAAATCAATGAAGCAAACCGCGAAGGTGGCCCAGCCTTGAGTGCGCAGGCAGTCAGCGAACTTATGGGCGGCGTCGCCATCGATCGCTATATGCGCATTAATGTGCAAGGCGTAGAGAAGCTGATTGATGCTTTGGGCGGCGTGAAAGTGAACGTGCCCAAAGACATGAAATATCAAGACGACAGCCAGCATTTGTACATTAATTTGAAAGCGGGCGAACAGCGGTTAGACGGCGATAAGGCTATGCAGTTTTTGCGCTTCCGCTACGATGACAATGGCGACATTGGCCGCGTGCAGCGCCAGCAGATGCTGATGAGTGCGCTATCAGAACAGGCGCTAAACCCGACCACCATCGCCCGATTGCCCAAAATTCTTTCGGTGATTCAGTCTCATGTAGATACGAACCTTTCCGTAGAAGAGCTAGTGGCGCTAGTGGGCTATGGTGCTCAAGTCGATCGCTCTGATGTGCAAATGCTGATGCTGCCAGGCGAGTTTAGCAGCTACGACGATTACGAACTCAGCTATTGGATTCCTCACTACTCAGAGATTGACGCGCTTTCTGAGCGGTACTTTGACCTTAGCAATACGTACAGCATTTCGGAGCAAACCGACCCGTCTTACCTGCGGGTAGCGATTCAAGACAGCACTTACGACGATGTGGCCGTGCAGTCTTTGATGAATTTGCTTTATGACTCAGGCTATTCCAATGTGTTTGTTGATCGCAGCTTGCGTGAGCCTTTACAACAGACTCGGATTGTGGCTCAGCGTGGAGATACAGAGAGTGCAGCGACCATCCAAGATTTTTTGGGCATTGGCGAGGTACGAGTAGAAAGTACCGGTAACCTAGAGTCGGACATCACCATTCAGCTTGGCGAAGATTGGCTAGGTGAGCATGGTGAAGCGCTGTAGCAAACCGAGGAATTTCAGATGGGGCAAGAGCATTCGTCTAGCCTGTATCAGCTTAAGATTACGCTGGTCGATAGCGAACCAGAAGTGTGGCGACGCCTGTTAGTTTCTGGCGACTGGAGGCTGGTTGATTTGCACAGCGTTTTACAGCGGGCAATGGGTTGGCAGCACTTGCATGACTATTCGTTTCAGCTCGGGCTGGGCGCTCAAAAGCGACTGCTTAAGCCACAAAAACCGTTAGCAAAGGCACTTTCTGAAGCGGGCGATCGCCCCCTCTATTATCACTACGATTTTGCCAGCGGTTGGCAGCATCGCATAGTGTCAGAGACCCTAGCAGGTTTTACGACAGACGTTGAGCTGCCCGTTTGCATCGATGGCGAGTCGGCTTGTCCGCCGGAAGGATCGGGTGGCATATGGGGATACGACGAACTGTTAGATAGGTTAGAAGATCCGGCGGATCCGGAGTACATGGATTTGATTGACCAGTATGGCGATTTTGATCCAGGGGCGTTTGATTTGGCAGCGGCAAATGCCCGACTGCTAAATTTCGTTGTTTGATGACTGACCGCTTTTCGCAAATAACAGCCGATTAGCATAGAGGGGTGGATTAAATAGAGGAGTGGATCAGACAGAAGCACGAATGAGGGAAACGAAGACACCCGTATTACAACATCCTTCAAATACATTATTTGGAGGGGAGAGTTTGGGACAGCATTGTGACCATACCGATGCCGGATAGTGCCGCGATCGCACCCCAGCTCACCACCAGCCCAACCACCTCACTAACAAACAAATTGCTCGCCATTCGCAGGCCGCCACCGACCAGCCAGCCGAGGGCGATCGCCACAGCCCAAACCCCAGCATTCAAAGGAATCCACCGCCAGGCTCGCACCACCTGCTGCCTTATCACCATCCATTGGCCCAACCCCAACAGCAGGCCGACATAGCCGCCGTAAACCACACCCAAGACACCTCTAACAGCCAGATTAGGCGACCCCGGAGCCATCCAGCCAATGGCACCAATATGCAGCAAAGCGAAGGCACCCCAGCTCAATGTGCTAGCGACTATCCAATAGTGAGCCCTGCGAACGTAAGCTTTTAGAACTTGCCACTGCGATAGCCCAATCAATCCCCCGCCCACAAGTCCGTCTACTAGCGAAATATCTCCTTTTTCACCAACTTCTATAAACAACAAGCTGACCCAAAAGGCTAGCCAGGTCAACCCTGTCCACTCTAGCCATAGGGCGATGCTATCTAGTAAAGAAATTGGCTTGATGCCCCACCGCTGACATACATCCGTCATCCGGTGGGTAAAGCGATCGACAATAGAATCAGAAAAATCAGAGAACGCCATAGCAAAAAGCTGTTATGAGATGTCATCCATTAGCTGCCGAAAGTTTCGTCGTCGTTGGGCAGGGGGCTCGGGTGTAAAGTAGCTCCACAGCGTATCCCAATAAAAGAACGAGACTCCAGAAAAATGATGGTCGCGGCTGCTTTGTACCTGGGCACGAATTTGCTCGAAGGCAATCGGGCGACGCCAGGTGCCGGTCAAAATGCCGATGCTGACTGGAATGCGATCGCGCACCCTCTGCAAAGATTCCTTAGCCAGCTCCCCTTCAAATTGCAACGCATCATCACGATACACCTGCACCACCAGCTCATCGACCCAGCCTTGCTGCACCCAAGTTCGCCAGTCTTGCAAGTGGAACCGATAGGCAAACTTCGCCGGATTCGGCGAAATTGAAACTGTACAGATCGCGCACTTCTCTTTTACCCGCTGATGCAAAACGCCGATAAACTGGCTCAGCTTGTCGGCCCGCCAGCGAATCCAGTCCGCGTCTGCCGGATTGTCTGGAGGTGACTGGCCTTTATGCTCTATTTGATACAGCGTTACTGTATAGGGATCATAGCCAAACTCCACCGGCAAACTGAAATGGTCGTCTAGCTGAATGCCATCTACCTCGTAATTGCTCACGACTTCCTCAATCAGGCTCAGCAACAGAGTTTGCACCTCTGGATGGATAGGATTTAGCCAGCCAAGCTGATCGGGTGCGCCACTCCTTAACAGGCCAGAAACCCATCTTTTACTACGCTGCTTGAAGGCCGCATTCCTGACGTCGTCAAGGGCTTCGTCACCCTCAAAGGTTCCTTCTATAAGCTGGTGAGAGCCGTTTTGCCGACTGGTGAGCCAGCCTGGATGCTGACGTGCTAAGGGCGCGTTCAGAGGCACCATAAAGCCATACTCAAACCAGGGCATCACCCGCAGCTTTCGATCGTGGCCGACGCGCACCATCTCCGCAAGTGGATCCTCCGTAGGATGAGTCAGCGCCATCATCGGATCGATAGTTTGGCCCGTAACTTTCCTCAGCTCACGGCTGTGATAGAAGGTTCTACCCCGGTTCCACACTACTGGATACACCGTGTTGAAGTGCATGTCAGCCAACTGATGGAGAGCACGGGGAATGCCCCAGGGTGAAAACAAAACGCTGCTAGCAACGTTAGTAATCCAAACGCCACGAATTTCATTCGGCTGTTCGACTGGCGCTTGCATAGAAACAGAAGCTGGCCCCAGGAACCGAATAACCAGGGAGGTCGATAGCAGAAGTATGACTAAGGCGATGCGCCAGCGGAACATGAGGCGCTGAAGTAAGGAAAAAAGCCGCATGTAGTCCGAGCGAGAATTAGCTTGTAGATTTTATCTATTTCACCAGCAGAACCTTCTGGGATGGCAGATCAACTCTGAAATTTTAAGGCTTTTGCTCACCCAGAAGCATACCTATCTTTCCCAACAAGATTTGTGATTATGATGTCTTGTGCTCGATTATAGGCCGTGAGTTCAAGGAACTTTATACGGTTTGCAGGGCTTGGGCGATCGCCTGCCCCGATAAATAAGCCGCATCAATATTTTTCGCAGTCTCGCTTTCTTCAAACCCGCTGCACCAGTCTCCACCCAAAAATAGAGAATCACCTACGGCCAGCATGGCTTCTGAATAGGGCCTGTTGACTTGCGAATAGCGCCAGCGCTTCACCTGAAACCATTCGGGCTGAGCGATCCAGCTACACAGCTTGCGGGCATTGGCACGCAGCAGTACGGAGGCGGCGGGCTGAAGGTCACCCGAATCTATATACCGCTGGGCAAAGGCCGGTTTGCTGTGGATCACAATCACTGGGCCATCGGTGCGATCGCGTTTGCTACTGTCTAACCCAATCCACCGCGTAGACGTTCCCGTAATATCGGTAACTGTCCAGCCAGTAACATCACCGTCTGCTGAGAGTTGCTCCATCTCGTTGTAGCGATGTTTTTTGTATCCAGCTAGCACGGTTAGACAGGGCGAATAGTCCACGGCTTTTAGGCTGGCGATCGCCGCCGCCAGCCCGCTGCTGAGACTGTCATCTTCTGGGTAAGTATTGAGCAAATCAGCCGCTTGGGGAGCCGGAATAGTGATCACACAGCGTTTAGCAGCGATTACCTGGCCCCCATCGCAGCGAATTCGCCAGCCGTCATCTTGGCCGCTGCTGTGATAGCTCAGCGACGCCGCCCGCTGTTGAAAAAATAGATTTACGTTTGGCGTAAAGTCTTGACTCAGGTGCTTTGCGATCGCACTCATACCTTCACTGGCCAAATACACCGGGCCACGATCCACCCGCGTCAACACCTCACGCTGTTGAATCTCATACGCATTAAAAACCCAGGGCTTGATGACATTAGCCACCAGCAGTTCATCGGTGAGTGCTTTTAGGCTTTCGGTCTGCGGACTCCAATCGGGCAAGCCATGATCGACTCGGGTGCGGTTATTCACCCGCCGCGTAGCCATGCGCCCGCCCAAACCCCTCGACTTATCGAGGATGCACACCCGCTTGCCCGCTGCTGTTAACTGCCGGGCGCAGGTAATCCCGGCTAAGCCTGCGCCAATAATGGCCACGTCCCACATAATCATCCTGCCTGCTCTTATACTTACTCTATAAGGTAAAGAGCGCGTTTTGAGTTGTGGTGGGTAAAGCGAGTGGATGAATTAAGGAGTGGCCTAGAGCTAGCCACTGATGAAGAACTGCACGTTATGAGCGAACTGCTGTTTCAGCCTAAGTTCAATCCGATGGACTATTTGTACAGTCCTCAGCCGGTAGACGTGAGCAAATACAGTCGTTATCAGCAAATTGACCTGTTAGAGCAGCGATTTCGTTACCTGGCGGCTGATGGCCTTTCGGTGTTGCAAAAGCGCGCTCAGCAGGTAAGCTACCGCCAAACTCTGCTGCGGATATGCCGCTATTTAAAGATTCGCAGATATGAAGACTTGCCAACCGCTGAGTTAGAAGCCGAGGTGTTTTTGGTGCTGCTAGAAAAAACCTGGCACCACATCCCCAGAGGCGAGCAACAGACAATAGAGCGCAGCCTACAGGGCGCGATCGCCAGCACTCAAGAGTTTGAGCAGCTACCGCAGCTATTGCGAGAGCGGCCACTGTCTCTGTTAGCAAAAGGCGGCAGTGCGATCGCCCTGAGCGCAATCATCCGCCCCTGGCTGCTGAGGCAAATTGCCCAACAGTTCGCGCTACACCTCGCCCGCTACGAAGTTGCTAAGCAAACCCTGGTGAAGGGCGGACTGTCAGCGGCAGCCCAGGTACAGTCGCGGGCAGTGGCAAAAATGGCGGCGCAAGGGATGGTCGTGTCTTCGGCCAGATATGGCGCGATGCGGGGGCTATTGGCCTGTATGGGGCCAGCGCTATGGACGTGGTTTTTGGCAGATTTGGGCTGGCGCGCGATCGCCACTAACTATGGCCGAGTCATTCCAGTGGTATTTGCCCTGGCGCAAATTCGCCTGACCCGCACCGACGAACTCGCCAATGCCTATGCGGTTTAGGGAAGGGGCCAACGCATGACAGACGCTTTCAACCCAAACGCTTCTCCTCAAACTGCCCATCATCCGGTCAAGCTTAGCTACTACGATTTGCTAGGTTTAAAGTCCAATGCGTCAGTACAGGAAATTCGCCGGGCCTATCGAGACTTAAGCAAGCTTTACCACCCCGATACGACTGAGCTAGACAGCGCGATCGCCATCCCCAAGTTTCAAGCCATTAACGAAGCCTACGCCACGCTTAGCAGCCCCGAGAAGCGAATCAATTATGACTATAAAACCGGCTTCTCCCGCATTTCAATCATGCAGCCGCTGGCCAAAGATCAAACCGCCAAGGGGCAAAAATATTCCTCGAACGCCTATCTAGATCCGACCGATCGCCCCCTGTCTGCCGGAGAGTTTTTTGCACTGTTTATTCTAGGTATCACTTTCTTAGCTTGCCTGCTGCTTGTCCTCATGCTCAGCCTGACTAAAGGTGAAGTTGCGGCCATCACTGTTGACTCAATGAGCGCACCTACTGAAACACCAAAGGTGGCAATCCCCAAGACCGCAATTCCTGCCGAGATTCAACTTGAAGCCAATGAAGCCAGCTTTACCCCAGACCTGCCTACAGAGCCATGGCTCAAGCCAAAGTAGCCCCTTCTACGCTGTCACCTTCAATTCTAGCCACCCGCAACCCTTTTTTGCCATGCCACCTGCTAATACGCCTCTTTACAGCCATCCCCTACCCGAGATAGAAGCCTGGCTAAGTGAACAGGGATGCGATCGCGACCCTGACAACATCAGCAAATGGAACCTCTCACAGCCCGACTGGTCAGCCGAACTCCTGCTAGACGTTGACGCAATCGTTGTAGGCTACACCCGCCCCAACGGTTCACAGATCCAAAGGGTCTTTAAATACTCCCTCAGCCGCAGCGACCTCCAAAAAGTTATTTTTTCGGGCCCCTAAATCTTACAGTTACCCTCTTTGCAAGGATATGCAGGCTGATAGGTCTGATCTCGCTGACCAAACAAACTGTAGCGATTGTCTCGCACAAACGAATAAGCCTTATCACCGGTTGACTTAAAGCCCGGCATCGCCCGATAAGCCTTTACAAACGCAGCGCCCATCGGCAGTAAATGACCAATTTCCTCTGCCGCATCGCTTCCCTGCCAGCGCCGATCGCTCGCATTGCCTCGATGATCTAGCGCGATTAAAATCATTCCCAGCTCGCAGTCCGTAGCGCTAACGCCAAATTGGGCCAGCGTAGATTCATCTTGCATGGGCACATAGCTAAACTGCTCTCCGCTATCCAGCTTCTCTAAAAGCTGAACCAGCGTGACACAAAGATTGCAATTACCGTCATAAATCACCGCATACATAGAATTTGGGCCTACTTAATAAATCAATGTCGTCTGCCATACAGCCAGTAATCACAAAAAATGCCTATGCGAGTTTTATTCCTTAACCTAGCCTTTACTTACTAGCGGTAAGTTTCAGTCAAAATACCGTTGTGCCTATTTAATTTAATGGCTGTCCATCAGCGGCTATCTATTGGCTATCCCCTCAGAAGACCAGGTATTAAGGAGTGACAGGTTCCATGCAATTCAATTCTCGTTCTCAGGCTAAATTTTGGGTTCGCCCAGCCCGTCTGGCATATTCCATTTCTATTCTAGCGTTGGCTGCTAGCCTCACCGCTTGTGGTGGTGGTACTACAGACACAGCAGCGACAGATGAAGCTGGCGGTGAAATGGCTGCTGAAGGTTCAGGCGTTTCTGGCGATATTCAAATCGACGGTTCTAGTACGGTTTATCCGATCTCCGAAGCGATGGCCGAAGAGTTCCAGGCGGTAAACCCTGACACCCGCGTCACCGTCGGCGTCTCCGGCTCTGGCGGCGGCTTCAAGAAGTTTTGCGCAGGTGAAACCGATATCTCTAACGCTTCTCGTCGGATTAAAGACGAAGAGATCGCGAATTGCGAAGCCGCTGGTATCGAGTTCATTGAAGTGCCCATTGCCTACGATGGCATCACCTTGGTGGTCAATCCCGAAAACGACTTTGCTCAGTGCTTGACTATCGACCAGCTCAATACAATGTGGGCTCCTGATTCTGAAGGCTCTGTAGATAACTGGAATCAGGTAGATCCTTCCTTCCCTGACACACCACTTGCACTGTTTGGCCCTGGTACAGACTCGGGTACATTCGACTACTTCACAGAGGAAGTGAACGGTGAAGAAGGTGCTAGCCGTGGCGACTACACCGCTAGTGAAGATGACAATGTGATTGTCACGGGTGTGGAATCTTCGAGCGGTGCTTTGGGCTACTTTGGCTATGCCTATTACGAAGAAAATGAGGGCGCACTCAAAGCGCTAGAAGTCGAGAACGAAGACGGTGAGTGCATTGCCCCTTCATCAGAGACGATTGCAGATGGCTCTTATAACCCGATGTCTCGCCCTCTGTTTTTCTACGTCAAGAAGGAAGCCTACGACACCAAACCTCAAGTTGCTGCGTTCGTAGACTATCAGCTTGATCCGGCTAATGAAGAGCTGGTCAAAGAAGCTGGCTACATCGCGCTGCCTGAAGAAGATATTGCGGCTTCTAAGGCGCGTGTTACTGACGGTAAGTTGGGTAAAGCAGAAGAGCTTGATCTCTAGTGCTAGGCGGCTAAGGGGGCTGGCTTGTAGTCAGCGCCCGCTCGGTTCTCTGTTCAACTTATAAACTGCTTTTCTGCTTACGAGGTCTAGAGTGTAATGACGGCTGATGCTCCTTTCGACATAGCGCCAGGTAAATGGCGACCACGGCGCGATCGCGCCAAACTCATTCAATCCATCATCAAATTTATCTGTGGCTCATTTGCGGCTATTTCTATCGTCACCACACTCGGCATCGTGGCGACGCTCATTTTTGAGACTGTTGCCTTCTTCCAAGAAATTCCCCTTTCCCAGTTCTTTACCGATACTCGCTGGACACCCCTTTTCGCCAGTAAGCAATTCGGCATCTTTGTGCTGATCAGCGCCACAGTGATGATTTCAGTCATCTCCATTTTGGTTGCTCTACCGCTGGGGCTACTCGCCGCTATCTGCATGAGCGAATACGCTACGCCTAAAGTTCGCCGTATCCTCAAGCCTATCCTCGAAATTTTGGCGGGTGTACCAACCGTGGTATACGGCTACTTTGCTTTACTGACGGTAACCCCCTTTTTGCAGTCGTTTTTACCCGGATTGCAAGGATTCAATGCGCTCAGTGCAGGGCTCGTGCTCGGCGTTATGATCACGCCTTTGGTGGCTTCCCTCAGTGAGGACGCTTTGTACTCAGTGCCTCGCAGTCTCAAAGACGGTGCTTATGCATTGGGTGCCACTAAGCGTGAAACCGTCACATCGGTAATTTTGCCAGCAGCCCTCTCAGGGATCGTCGCCTCCTTAATTCTGGCGGTTTCGCGGGCCATTGGTGAAACGATGATTGTGACCTTAGCGGCGGGTGCTA
This sequence comes from Phormidesmis sp., assembly GCA_049791095.1. Taxonomy (GTDB): domain Bacteria; phylum Cyanobacteriota; class Cyanobacteriia; order Phormidesmidales; family Phormidesmidaceae; genus Phormidesmis. Next base: position 30,263 of record JBAQZP010000036.1, on the reverse strand, counting down.
ACCCCACGCTGGGATTCAATCCATTTGTGCCCGTGATGACGATGACTGCGTACATTGTGCAGGTCACGGCTGGCGATGCGCCCCACGGCACCATTGAATACAAAACCATTTTTGCAGTGGGAATGACGCTGTTTTTGCTCACCCTAGCGCTCAATGTCTTCAGCTTCTGGTTTGTTCGTCGCTTCAGAGAAAAGTATGACTAAAGCTTTGATTCATCGAGTTCGATGGATCGCATTTTTACGAGCAACTGGCCGATTGAGCTTGCTTGCGATTTACCCGCTCAATAGAGACATAGAAATAAGGTTTTGTAATGGACTCAAAAATTTCTTCTCGACCCACTTTAGACAAAGTCCCAGAAAAACCCAACAGTAAATTTAAGTCTGACGTGTCTAGCCGCTACGCAACAGACAAAGCCTTCGCCTTTGCAGCTTGGGCTGCAACAGGGATTGCTGTGGCTATCTTAGTTTGGCTATTGCTCACTATTTTGATTGACGGCGTTGGCACGCTCAACGCCGATTTTCTTCAAAATCTGCCTTCTCGCAAGGCCGAAAGAGCCGGTATTGGCCCGGCTTTGATTGGCACCATTTGGCTGATGGTCGTGGTGGCGGCGGTCTCTTTCCCAATTGGGGTGGGCGCAGGCATTTTCCTCGAAGAATTTTCTTCTGACAACTGGTTCACGCGCATAGTTGAAATTAATATTGGCAATCTGGCGGGCGTGCCTTCCATTATTTACGGGCTGCTAGGTCTAGCTGTGTTTGTCAGAGTTTTTGAGCCTATTACTGGAGGGCGCAGCGTACTGTCGGGCGCACTGACGCTTTCGCTGCTGATTTTGCCGGTGATTATTGTGGCGACTCGTGAGGCGTTAAGGGCTGTCCCTAGCAGTATGCGGCTAGCGGGCTATGCTTTGGGCGCGACGCGCTGGCAGGTGATTTGGAGTCATGTGTTGCCATCGGCTATGCCTGGTATTTTGACGGGCGTAATTTTGTCGCTTTCTCGGGCAATTGGTGAAACTGCGCCGCTGATTGCGGTGGGCGCGGCAGTCTATATCTCTTTTTCACCAGAGGGGTTGCAGAGTCAGTTTTCGGCACTGCCTATTCAAATTTATAACTGGGTCGGTCGCCCTCAAGAAGAATTTCACGCCCTGGCAGCTTCGGGCATTATTGTGCTGATGTCGGTGCTGTTGTTGATGAATGCGATCGCTATCTACTTGCGCAATCGATTCCAAAAGGAGCAGGGCTAGACCGCAACGGTCACAGCACCTGCCGCTACATTTCCCCGCTACGTTTCGTATGCTGTTATTCCCGACGGTCTCCCTATGGCTTTTCCTTCTCCCTCTTCTTCAGTTGCAGCAATTTCTAGCAAAGTAGCGCTTGAGGCCGAAAAGGTCTCAGTCTATTACGGCAGCAATTTAGCAGTTAAAGATGTCTATCTCAAAATTCCTGAGCACCAGGTAGTCGCCTTCATTGGGCCTTCTGGCTGTGGTAAAAGCACCATTCTGCGCTGCTTCAACCGCATGAACGATCTCATTCCGAGTGCCCGAGTTGAAGGTCGAATCACCTTCGACGGCGAAGATATTCAGGGCAAAAAAGTAGACCCGGTTGAACTACGTCGCCGCGTCGGCATGGTATTCCAAAAGCCCAACCCGTTTCCCAAGTCCATTTATGACAACATTGCTTTTGGAGCCAAAATTAATGGCTACCAGGGCAATATGGATGAGCTGGTAGAAAGCTCACTGCGGGGCGCTGCCCTATGGGATGAGGTCAAAGATAAGCTGAAGGAAAGTGGTTTGGGGCTATCAGGGGGACAGCAGCAAAGGCTGTGCATTGCGCGGGCGATTGCCATCGAACCCGAAGTCATTTTAATGGACGAGCCCTGCTCTGCCCTTGACCCCATTTCTACGATCAAAGTAGAAGAACTCATGACCGAGTTAAAAAACCGCTACACCATTGTAATTGTCACCCACAACATGCAGCAGGCATCTCGCGTTTCGGATCGCACCGCCTTCTTTAACGCCGTTGCTACCGACAAAGGCGGCAAAATGGGCTACTTAGTCGAGTACGACGAAACTCAAAACATCTTTGGCAACCCTAAAGAAGAATACACCCGCGACTATGTTTCTGGTCGCTTCGGCTAACGCTAACCCCGCCGCTGGTTCTGGGTAGGGGTTCTAGGTAGGGGCGCAAGAATATGTCCCTACCCAGACAATCGCAGCCTTTACCGTTGTAGCAGTAAAAAGACGGCCTGAAAGCTGCCAATCACAAAACCCAGAATGCCGCCCAAATTCACAATAGCCTGTAATTCATTTTTCACAATCGTCTGAATTGCTTGCTCCAGCTCCCGAGGCGACGTCGCGTTTACCCGTTCGATAATGACTTGATCAATATTTAGAATCGGAATAGCCTGCATCACAATCACTTCCAAATCGCGCTCTAAATACCGCTCTAACACCAGCGCTAGTTCGCGACTGACCGAATCGAGAGATTTGCCCATCACTGGCGAAGACTGCAACCGACTCAGCAACTGTAGCGCTAGCTTTTCCCAATCAATCGACGCGCTCAGCGTCTGTAGCAAGTCGCTGCCATTATTACGAAGGTAAGTTTTAATAGTTTGCCGCAGCGTCCGCCTGAGCTGACGTACGGTAGAGACAGGTAGCTCCTGCAAAGAAAACAGTTGTAGCCAAGTTTGCAGCCGCACTTTGAGACCTAGTGCCGCTGTCAGCTCAGCAATTCGAGCATTGCTTTTATCAGGTTCCTCGGCGCACACCGTCCGCAGACGGGTAAGTGCATTACGCACGCCAAAGATATTCGCTACCACCCAATAGGTACCGCTAGTTTTAGACCTTAATGTCTCGTCAATAACCTGGATGTTATAGTCACTCAAAAAGTCTACTAGCAACTGTCGTACTCGATCGGGCGGCAATAGGCCGTTGACCATCCAGTCAGAAACTTGGGCCGCTTGCTCGGCGTTGAGTTGAAAATCAAGCAGCACCTGATCGAATATCTGGTTGAGCTGCGTTTCTAGAAAGTCCTCTTGCCTGGCCCATACGCGCAGTAGGCGGGGTAAGGACTGTCCAATCAGGTCTTGCAACACATTGCCTAAAATCTGAGCCGTTTTAGTTTGTGTATTGCCTTGCACCTGCTCTAGTGCCAGGCTCAGTAGCCAGCTAATTGCCTTTTCGGTACGCTCGGTTTGCAGCAGACGGCGGGCTAGCTTTTGTAGTTCTTCGGGGGTAAGGAGCGATCGCATGATCACCTCCGAAATCTTCTTTGCCAGCCGCTGTTGATTGCTGGGAATCAGCCCTGGCGTAAACGGAATCTGCCGCCCAAATAACACCTTCGGCTGATAGGGCCGAAACAGCATTTTGATCGCCACATCATTCGTAAAATAGCCAATCACACCGCCCAATATTGGCGACAAAAGCACTATCCACAGGTTAGCCCCGCTCATATCATCCCTGTCTTACAAGTCCCTGCTTTACTGACCTACTTTACTGAACTGACCTATTTTACTGACCTGCTTTACTGACCTGCTTTACTTTGTCGCTACCAGCACGCCCATCATGCCACCTGCGATAGGATAATGCACTGCGCCAGCAAACCCGGCTGCTTTGGCAAGGGCCACCTGCTCTGGCCCCTGCGGAAAGCGCTCGACGCTAGGGCTAATGTAAGCATACTCCTCACTCAGGTCAAATCGCTCTGCCGTAGGCACGACAATGTGGCTGAGGTACCACCGCTGAAACTGACTTACCAAAGGATTAGTCGGCGTATGAAAGTCCAGAATCGCGGCCTTTGCACCCGGTTTCAAAACTCTATAAAGCTCGCTCAGACCTTGAGGAATACTCGTTAGATTCCGCAAGCCGTAGGCCATAGTTGCGGCCTCAAAGCTACCGTCATCAAAAGGAAGAGCAAGGGCGTCAGCTTGTACCCAACTGAGGCGATCTTGCAAATGAGGGCTGCGGGTAGCTGCGATCGCCAACTGCTGCGCCGCAAAATCTGCCCCGGTTACCTGTCCTGTTTCCCCCACCTGCCGGGCCAATAATAAAGCTAAATCTCCGCTACCACAGCATACATCCAGGCCGGTCATACCCTCAGCAGCCCCGCTCCAGCGCACCGCCATCTGCTTCCACACTTGATGCAGCCCAAAGCTTAGGTCTCGATTAAGCTGATCGTATTTTGGCGCAATCCGATCAAACAACTGACGGATCCGCTCAGCTTCAGGCTGAGTCAGTGAAGTCAGCGCAGTATCCCCCATAAAAATCCTCAATAAACGCTAGAGTCGTCTTTCATTACATCATGGCATAGCAAAAGTGACTCTACAGAACAACGTCTTAGAGCCACTTTGAGGAAACCTAGATTTAATCGGGGATTTAGCCAATGATTGCCACCTCTAAAGACCTGCGGCTTTGAGCCCCAGAGCAACCTGGGGAGCGACTAATCCGAGCAGCCGAGTGACATCGCCAAGGGTGGCGTAGGCAGTGTCCCACTGAAGCGACAGGGCCGCTAGAGCTTTACCCTGATACAGAATAGGAACGACCGCATGGCATTGGGTGCTCGTCGCGTAAAGGGCGTCGTTAGATAGGGCGTCGTCCGATTGGATATTGACCATTGACTGAATGGTTTGAGAAGCGATCGCCTCTTTCACCAATACATTACCCTCAACTGCCGCCAGGTCAACCTTGCCATAGCTGCCAATACTGCCATCTGCACTCAACAGCAGCGAGCAAGCATCCGTACCTAAAATTTGACCAAAACCCTTTGCCAAAAAGGTCAAAACGCTACCCTCCGTTGTCTGCGCAGCTATTTGACCCACCGTGATCATCAGCTTACTTTGCTTTTCAGCTAAATGCAGCGCTTCGTTTTGCTGCTTGATCAAATCGTAGGTTTCCGATGCCCGCTCGACGACATGCTTCAGCTCTTCAGGATCCCAGGGCTTGGTGATGTAGCGATATACCTGACCCGCATTGATGGCATCTACCAAATCTTCAACATCGGTGAAGCCCGTCAAAATGATGCGAACCGTATCGGGAAACTCAGGTACCGTTTTACTCAAAAACTCGGTGCCTTTCATCTCTGGCATTCGCTGGTCAGAAATGATCACAGCGACTTCGCCTTCTTCTGCCAGCACCTCAAGGGCGGCTGTGCCACTTTCTGCGCGCAATACCTTAAACTCACGACGGAAGGTGCGATAGAGCAGATCCAAATTGTCGGGTTCATCATCGACAACCAACATCCGAGGCTTTTTAGATGGCTTGTAGCTGGCCAAGGTTAGCGGACTAATAGCGCTCATGTTTAACGTTTGCTCTTGGGTGAACTGAGATAAAAAATGACGGAAACTGCCGCTCTATGAGAACGTAGCCTCTTTTGTCAGTAAGCCCAGGCTTTTATCAAAAATAACCTCGTTAATATCGGGTGTTTCTACTCGCTCACCTTCAGTAGCTCTACAACATTGCCGTCAGGATCTTTAACAAACAGAGCGGCTCTTCCTGATGAACTCATTTGAAAAGGGATATGTTGTTCGGTGAGCGAGCGAATCACACCCTCTAAATCATGGATGGCAAAGGTGATATGGGGATGTCTGCCCCATTTATCTTCTCGGGCAGGGTGCTTGGCCCATTCACTTACAATCAAATGCAGTTGAAAGGAACCAATTTGATACCAGCTGCCCGCAAAGGTAAGGTTTCGCGCTACCTTTTGCAAACCGATAATGTGGGTGTAAAAGTCATCTGCTTTTTCTAAATTGCTGACCTGCAAGGCTACATGTAGTGGATATAGGATGTCTGCCATGGTTTTTACGCTGTTGGTTGCGATCGCATTCACCCTATTATCAATGAGTGCGCCCACCGCTCCAACAGTCTGAGCTAATAGTCTGGGCTAATAGTCTGCGCCAATAGTTAAATAGCTGCTGATGAAATTATTGATCTTGCTGGGCGCTATAGCCTCTTTGCTGATTCTAACTGAGCTTGCCCTCCGAGTTGGCTTTGGCCTCGGCAATCCGCCTCTGTATAGGGGCGACGATCGGATTGGCTACTTATTTGCCCCTAACCAGCAGATGCGTCGCTTTGGCAACTACATTCGCATCAACCAATATTCCATGCGAGCAGATCCGATTGAGCCGCGCCCTGCGCCGGGCACCCTGCGAGTGTTCTTGTTAGGAGATTCGCTCTCTAACGGCAACGGATGGACAGATCAAGCCGACATTCTATCGGTACGGATTGCTCACTACTTGCAGCGCTCTTTGCCTCAAGGCTACGACGAAGTAGAGCCCCTGAATGCTTCTGCTAATTCCTGGGGGCCACGGAATGAGCTGGCTTATTTGGAGCAGTATGGCACCTTTGGCTCGACGGTGCTGGTACTGCTGTTGAATACTGACGATTTGTTTGGCACTGAGCCGACGCCTTTGCAGGTGGGACGCGATCGCAACTACCCCAATCAGAAGCCGCCGCTAGCAATTGCCGAAGTCTTAGGCCGCTATTTCAAGCAAGAGCAGCCGATTCCAGGGCTAAAGAAAATTCAACAGGAAGGGGGCGATCGCGTCGGCAAAAACCTGGACGCCATCAATGGCATCTATCACAAAGTCACTGCCGAAGGCGGCCAGTTCGTCCTCGTCTTGTCACCACTCAAGCGCGAACTGCCTGGCCCACGTGACTACGAAATCGTGGCGCGCCAGCGTCTGACTGACTGGGCGACTGAGGCGGGCGTTCCTTATTTGGATCTGCTAGAGACTTATCAGCAGCATCCTGAGCCAGAAAGTTTGTACCGAGATCATATTCACTTGAGCCCGGTAGGGAATGAATTGGTCAGTGGTGCGATCGCCCAAACCATCACCACCCTACCGCTCCCCTAAAAATCGCCAAATCATCCCAACGCTACCGACTTCATTGGCCCCAGCGCCGAGCGCAGCTCATCTTGAGACTTCCAGGCTTGCCCATCCAGCGCCATTTGCTCAATCACGCTCGCCAGTCTCAAAGCTTTCAACGCCTGCTCGCCGCCGACAGAAGGTTGATCGCCCCCTCTGACGCAATGGACAAAATGCTCTAGCTCAGCATGTAGCGGCTCAGTATTACTGGTATACACCTGCTCAATCAAACCATCCTGACGGTACATCACCTCGCCATAGTCAGCCATACAGTTCTCCGTCGTCTGCCGGTGAATTTGAATTTTGTTATCCAAAAAATCAGCCTCCGTCAAAGAATTGCGACAGTGCGCCGAAATTGTTCTAATTTTGCGATGGGTTACCTTGCTCGCCGTCACCGTAGCCACCACGCCACTAGCAAACCCCAACGTCGCCGTTACATAGTCCAAATAAGCCGAATCCACTCGCTTACTGCCACTAGCCGTCAGCTTCGTAACCGGCGAGTTAGTCAGCTCCAAAATGAGATCAATATCGTGAATCATCAGATCCAGCACCACCGATACATCGCTCGCTCGTTTTGAATATGGACTCATTCGCCGCGCCTCTATCGCCAGCATATTTTCTGTCTTCAGCACATTATGCAGCTCTTTAAACGCCGGATTGAACCGTTCAATGTGTCCCACCTGTAAAATGCAATTGAGATCTGCTGCCGCATTTACCAGCGATTCTGCCTCAGCAATACTGGCTGCAATCGGCTTTTCTATCAGCACATGTACGCCTGCTTTCAGGCAAGTCATCCCCACAGAGTGGTGGAGCCGGGTCGGGACGGCCACGCACACAGCATCTACATGAGGCAACAGCCCTTGATAATCCTCAAAATAGTGAACCTGATACTTACTAGCCGTTTCGATGCCCCGCTCTGCATTGACATCCGCGACCCCTACAAGCTGAACATCCTTTAGCCGAGACAGCACTCGCGCATGATGCTGTCCCATATTTCCAATCCCAATCACCCCAACTTTTATAGGTTCCGACTGATTTCGGCTATAGGGTTTGGCATCCGCTAACGACAAAGGTTTAGCTTCAGCTAACGATAAATGCTGGCTCTGCACGGTCTCACACCTCGTAGAAATATCGCTGACGCCCTTCTTATCCTCTGCCTGTTTGCAATCCCTGCTTGCAATCTATCGAGCAATCATCTGCTGTCCCCAGCAGTATCGCTAACTAAAAACCCTCAATATGTAAACAGTACTATAGAAATCCTAACTAACGTAACGTGCCTGGGTGCCAGTTGCCGTACCGATTACTAGCTGTAACAGTCAATTGGGCTTTCGTGGGTTACGGCCAGCTTTACTTCCTTTCCTAACGCCCTTCCTAGTCCCCTTCTCAACGGCTGAGAGCGGCAACTTGTCAGTAGCCCTTCTGACGGTTGCTGGCGCAAAAGCATTGGCGAGTACGAGTTCTCTATCAGCTCTATATATCTGAATTTTTGCCAGTTTAGGGCCTTCTGCTGCAACAATAGTGAGTTCCAAATCCAGGTAAATTAATTGCTCATTCACTTGAGGAATCCTTTGCATTTCAAAAATGACAAAGCCCCCCAAGGTAAGATACTCGTCGCTGGTTGGCAACGCCAGCGATAGGCGCTCATTGACATCTTCTAAATCGGTCTGGGCCGGAAAAATAACGGTATGGCTGTCTTTTTGAATGATCTGTGCATCAGGCGAGGTATCGTCTACGTCACCAATAATTTCGGCGGTAATGTCACGCAGGGTTACCAGGCCCGCCGTACCGCCATATTCATCAACGACAATCACCATTTCCCGCGCAGACTGTTGCATTTGGGTCAACAGTTCGTTCAGTGATAGCGTTTCGGGCACCACTCTAGCGGGCATTAGCCAGGGTTCAACCAGGGTATCAGGCTTGAGCAAACCTGCCGCTAGGGGCACGGCTAGGTCATTGAAGTTAATAATGCCCAGCACATTGTCGAGAGAGTCGCCAGTGATGGGGTAGCGAGAGTGCCCCGAAGCGACAATTTCGTCTAACAAATTCTGAAAAGTTGCCGCGTTTGAAAGGGCCGCAATGCGGGTGCGCGGTACCATAATTTCGCCGACAGTCGCTCCTCCAAATTCAAAGACGTTACTGAGAATTTCGCGTTCTTCTTTTTGCAGATCTGGAATTTCAGTCGCGGTGGTAATCAGCAGTCTCAATTCTTCTGGCGTGACTCTGCCGTGGTGCCCCGGACTGCTGTTTTGGACGCCTGCTAGCGATAGCAAAAGCCGAGTGGACTGGTTGAGCAACCAAACGAAAGGCTTGAGCAGTCGGGCAATAGTCAGGCTCGGCGGGCCTAAGAAGCGAGCAAGTTTTTCAGGGTAAATCAGGGCGACTGACTTTGGGCATAGTTCGCCTAGCACAATTTGCAGGTAGGCCAGCAGCAGAAAGGCAACGGGTAAAGCCGCCGAGTGAGAGAGCGTCACGGCAGCATCGGCAGAGATCGGCAGCCACATAATCCAGTGCCTGATCAGCGTTGCCATGGTTTGTTCCCCAATCCACCCCAGGGCCAAACTAGAAAGGGTGATACCTAATTGGGTGGTTGACAGCAAACTGCTGAGCTGGTGCTGAAGCTTTTGGACGGTTTGAGCTTGGACATCGCCTGCTGAAACGAGTTGGTTGATGCGCGATCGCCTCACCGACACAATCGAAAACTCTACCGTTACAAAAAAGGCATTCAGTCCAATCAGCGTTATCACCGACAGAACCCGTGCGGCAATTTCAGGCCAGGTCAGCGGCATAGTCACAAGCAGCATGGCGGCAGGCAAAACCATAGAGCAGACATGAGCGGAGTCTAGTTGCCGTTGCTGATACGAGCCTTAACATCTTCAATAACTTTAGCTTCGTCCAATAGCACTAGCTCATGAGTCTGCTCACCGCTGCGATTAGCCGCAGCCGCATTAGAGGGGCGAGTCTCGGGCTGGCGGACGCCGGTTAATGCCTGTCTGCCCAGGGCGTAGCCCCACGAAGAACTCACAATTCCAGCACCAAACATCAGCGTTAGCAAAATTAGTGTAAAAGCGACGGCTGGATTGATTCTCATAAAACAACGAACTCTTAACTAAAAAGGACTCACTCAAAGACTCACTGACTAGGCTCGACAGGGCAAACAATCCCATTATTTCGGGAGTCTACCCGATCTTGACTCAGTTTTATGCGATTTTCTTGATTTAAGATTATCTTTGGGTAGACCCCCATAAAACAATCAGCCTGGAAAGATAGTATAGTAGCAACGCCCAGGGTTGGCCGAGCGGATTAGGCAGCGAACTCATAATTCGCCCCAGGCAGGTTCAACTCCTGCACCCTGGATTTTCGATAACGCTGGCGATCGCACTTCAGCAATACCCGCAACCGGCGAGCCAATACAAAAAAAGGAGATGCCCGAGGCGTCCCCTTTTGTCTGAAAACTTCGATGGCGTCTCTATCGATACCTAACTTAACATTTGCTTAACCGATACCTATCGACGGGGCAACGGCTCGAAGTTGAGTTCGCTGCCAATAACTCGGCTATTGACCTGCGATGCGGGCAGCAACTGGACAGAGGTCGTGTAGGGGTTAGGTAAGTCAGGTACCCGCACAGTTGCCGTGTTTTGAGTTTGTAGCAGCATCAGCTCTTGATAAACCTGAGAGAGCGCTGCGGCATCTCTATTCATGCGCTGATCTGGAAAGCCGCCGAAGCCCGTAATAAAGCTGATTTTGCTAAGGGGCGTAAGGTGAGTGTAATAGTCTCCCGAGCGATTTTCTGAAATATTTTCAACGGCATTTAGCACCGTTTCTTGAGCATTGGCAGTAGGTGCCAGGGTAGTTGCCGTCACAATGGCCCCCACCATACCGCCCACAAGGCTTAATACTCTACTGATGGCAACGCGCCTGAGTGCAATAGCCATAATGATTTATTTCTCCTCAAAAGAATTGGCTTAGAACATGTCCTACCAGGGTACCCGCCTCGCCAAGATTGATCTTAATAACCGGTACACTGATCGGGCGACCTCACCGCTTACGGACAATCCATGGCTATTTCTCTGACTGACTTACCTACTGCCAATCTCAGCTCGGTTCGCTCAGATCTCCTCGATCTTATTTGCAAAGTTGCCTACAAAGAAGGCGACTTCACCCTTTCTTCTGGGAAAAAAAGCACCTACTACATCAACGGTAAGCAGGTCACGCTTCATGCCCAGGGGGCGGTGATGGTGGCTCGTTTGTTATTTGACAGGCTGCCACAAGGGACGGTCGGCGTCGGTGGGCTGACGTTAGGGGCTGACCCCATGGTGAGTGCTCTCAGCGTCGTCAGTGTTTATGAAAAGCAGCCGGTAACCCCCCTGATTATTCGTAAAGAAGCCAAGGGGCACGGGACTCGCGCCTATATTGAAGGCCCAGAACTCCCAAAAGGCAGTCTTGTAGTCATTCTCGAAGATGTCGTGACTACCGGAGCCTCGGCCATGCAAGCGGTCAATCGACTCAGGGACACTGGCTATGAAGTCAACGATATTTTTGCCCTGGTCGATCGGCAGCAAGGTGGACAGGCACTATACGAGAAAGCAGGACTTAACTTTCAATCAATTTTCACAATTGAAGACTTACAGAGCCACTGGCGCACTCGACAGTCGTAAGGATTCGGTCTGCATGACTTCAGCTAGGCTACGGACAACAGCAACCATCGCTAACGGATCGTTTAGCTTATGTACCGCAGAGCCCACGCCAACACCCGCTGCGCCCGCTGCTATTGCCATCGGCGCAGTGACATCAGAAATGCCGGAAGCGCAGAGTACGGGGATGGATACGGCGCGGGAAATGGCATGAGCAGCAGCGAGGGTAGGGGCAGCTTTTTCGATGAGACCTAGCGTGCCGCTGTGGATAGGGCTGCTGCTGGTGCCGCCTTCGGTCTGAATAATGTCGGCTCCAGCACAAACGAGGTCTTCAGCAAGCTGTACTTGGGCATCTAGCGTCAGAGTATGGGGCACGGTGACAGACAGGGTGATGCGGGGGAGAAGCGATCGCGTCTTTTTCGTCAAAGCCAGCACCTCTGCCGCTTCAAACCGTCGCCCTTGCGCATAAAATGCATCAAAGTTACCAATCTCAATCAGATCGGCTCCTGCTTTTACCGCACTTACAAATCGCTCAGGCTCTACCGCCGACACACAAATCGGCAGGTCAATCAGGCCGCGAACCAGCCGCACCAAATCAGCATCTGCTGCAATATCTACAAAAGTCGCACCGCCCTGCTGAGCGGCCTTAACCACATCTGCTACATTTCCTTTGTCTAAATTGGTAAGGCCGCTGATAATCTTGAGTGCCGATCGATTCTCTAGGGCACGCTGAAATCTGGCTTGCTGATCGGAAATAGTCATAGGTGTTTTGTTTGTGAGCTTTCAAGCATCTATTTTGCCATACGAGTCAGCTTACAAATGCTAGCGCCAAATGCCAACGCTAAACGCGCTAAAGACGGCTACCGGACTTGTCATCCCTTGCTAGAGCGTAGTATAGTCAAAGACTGCGAAGTAAAAAGTAATCTTTCTCTAGCTATGCCTAAACTCAAAACCCGCCGCGCGGCTGCTAAGCGGTTCCGTCGCAGTGGCAGTGGTAAAATCATGCGCCGCAAAGCTTTCAAGAACCATTTGCTAGAGCGTAAGGATCAAGACCGTAAGCGTAAGCTTTCTAAGGTCACCGTTGTGCATGAAGCTGACGAGAAAAATGTCAAGCTGATGATGCCTTACTTGTAAACAATTCACTCAATTTCTCAAAGGAAAACTAGACCATGGCACGTGTTAAGCGCGGTAATGTAGCTCGCAAACGCCGCAAAAAAGTTCTTAAGTTGGCCAAAGGCTTTAGAGGTTCACACTCCAAGCTATTCCGGACGGCTAATCAGCAGGTGATGAAGGCATTGCGAAATGCCTATCGCGATCGCCGCCGTCGCAAGCGCGATTTTCGCCGGTTGTGGATTGCGCGGATCAACGCCGCCGCTCGCCTCAACGGTACGACTTACAGCCGGTTGATGGGCGATCTAAAGCGGGCAGATATTCAAATAAATCGCAAAATGCTGGCTCAGCTTGCGGTGCTCAGCCCCGATAGCTTTACAAAGGTTGTTGAGACAGCCAATAGTAGTCAGTAGACAACTATTTAATTAAAGACAACTATCTAAAACTAGAGCCAATGCGCAGATCACTGGCGATAAAACGATTGGCATTCAGCTTAATAGTGGGGACACAATTTTTGTTGTCCCCATTTTTGTTGCGGATGGCAGTGGCGGCAGACCTGTCAGAAATACGCGATCGCGGCTATATCACCATCGCCGTCAAAAACAACCGAGCGCCGCTAGGATTTGTCGATGAAACCGGCAACCTCAGCGGCTTTGAAATAGACATTGCGCGGCGGTTGGCCGCCGAACTGCTAGGAGATAGCTCGGCAGTTCAGTTTGTGCCGCTGGCAAATGTGGATCGGGTGAATGCAGTGGCAAACGAGCAGGTAGATATTGCGATCGCCGCCATCACCCTCACCGAAATGCGCCGCCGGATCGTCAGCTTCAGCTATCCCTACTATCTAGACGGCACAGCCTTCATTACCAATCAGCCAAACATCCAAACCCTAAGAGATTTACGAAGTCGTAAAATTGCCTTGCTAGATCGCTCTAGCAGCGTGCCTCACGTTCGTTATATTTTACCAGGCGCACAGTTAGTGGGCGTTGACACCTACGCTGAAGGCCAAGCTTTGCTAGACAGTGGCGCGGTAGATGCCTTTGCGGGAGATGCTTCTGTGTTAGCGGGTTGGCTGCGATCGCCAGCACACACCACTTTAACGTACCAATTATTACCCGATCTACTCTCAGCCGAGCCGCTGTCAGTGGCCATTCCCAAGGGCACCCAATACGATTCGCTGAGGCGAGCGATTAACCAATCTTTGCAAAGCTGGTACAGCGAGGGCTGGCTGCAAGAAAGAGCCGAATACTGGGGCTTGCCCGCCGAGTCCGCGCAGTTTCTCAATCTTGCACCAGAGCCAGTCGAGCCGCCAGTGACAGACTTTGAATACTCTGATCTTGAATAATTGAAGGAGTTCTTTTTAGGCGTTGGTCAATTGCTATAAAATGCCAGAAGAAGAAAAATAAAGGCTTAAGCATTAGGCTATGGAAGGCAACAACTATCTGGTTGTTTATTTAGGAATTTTGCTAGCGCTCCTGAGCGTGGCGACCTTTTTTGTAGTCAGGCAGGTATGGGTTACCCGTCGCGTCGAGACAACCCTGGCTGATTTGCAAACAAAACTAACAAAGGAAAAGGGCAGCGCCGTTGAGTATTATGAAGTTGGCAGCATATTGCTAGATAAAAAGCTATTTGCTCAGGCTGCCGTGTATTTGCAAAAAGCGCTAAAAGTATTGACAGCAGAAGAAGAAGAGAATGCCGTCTTAGTGCATAATGCCCTCGGCTATGCCTATTTTGCTCAAGATCAATACGATCTTGCCATTCGTCAGTACAACGAGGCCCTCAACATTAGCCCCGGCTACGTTACCGCTCTCAATAATCTGGCTCATTCTTACGAGCGTAAGCAGCTAATGCCTCAAGCCTTAGAAACTTACGAGAAGTCTTTAGCGACTGAGCCTGATAATGAAACGGCTAAGCGTCGAGCTGAATCCTTGCGTAAGCGGATGGCGTAGAACTTTAGCAGCACCGCCGCAGTGGGGTCAAGCCATTGGATCGTATTCAAGCTGACTGGTTGGCACTGCTGAGGCAGCATCGGGCGATCGCCATCATTCGCGCTCCCACTATAGACACCGGCCTTGCCATGGCAAAAGCTGCCGCTGCGGGTGGATTTTGTCTGCTTGAAGTGGCTTGGCACAGCAGCGCTAGGCCAGCCGAGATGACCGCTGCAATTCGTAAAGCCTTGCCAGACTGTGTGGTAGGCGCAGGCAGTGTGTTGAGCGTTGGTGATTTGCAGCGGGCGATCGCAGCCAATGCCCGATTTTGTTTCACGCCTCACACCGACTGCGAACTCATTCGGCTGGCAAGCGATCGTGGCATCCCACTCATAGCAGGTGCCATGACACCGACAGAAATTCTCACAGCCTGGCGAGCAGGCGCTGCTAGCGTGAAGGTATTTCCCATAGCGGCCTTGGGCAACAGCGCTTACATTCGCAGCGTACTTGGCCCCCTGGGCCCAGTTCCACTAGTGCCTACCGGGGGCGTCACCAGCGAAAGCGCACCCGATCTCATTCAGGCAGGTGCAGTGGCAGTTGGTTTGTCTTCAGCACTATTTCCAACGGCTGAAGTCGCTAAAGGTGACTGGGCGGCCATTGAAGCGCGATCGCGTAATCTATTAGCGCTGTTGCCTCAGCTCCCTAACTTGAAAGCTTCAACAAATAGGCCATAAATCATCCCCAGCTTAAAAGCATTGAGCGATTCTGTCAGGGTGGAACGCGATCGCACCGGCCCAGGATTCATCCCTACGGCATTGACCGGCAGAATCTCTGAGCCTGGGCGTCTAGCTGATGGCGGGTCGACCAACGACTGGCTATCCAGCGTCACTGGCTGGCGGCGAGGCGTAAACCGGTAATAAAGCCAGCTAATAAACTCAACGCCGAGGACAAGAACTGCCGATATCGTTACATCTAGCTTTGCGGCCTGCCCGGCAGTAGCCGAAATCGCCGTCGCAAAAAAATTACCAAACAATAAACTAATCACAATCACCGATAGCCGCCGCCAGGGGTTAAATACCCACTGCCGAAACCGCAGCGTGGCCTGATTAAACAGCGTATTAAGTCGAGTCCTTTGCATAGGAATTGCCGTACCTGTGATCTACAGTCTAGGGCAATCCGCAGACAATCGAAGGGCCGCAAAAACCAAGAATACAACCCCATTCTTTCTCGCCACCATTAGATGAACTGTCACAGCTTTTGTAACAGATGCCGTTCGCTCAAAGCTACGATCTAAACATCAAATCTAAGCATCAGCCGCAACCGACAACGAACAGTTCCGCTGTGTTTAGACGCTTGTAAATACCGTCACTGCTATGAACATTCCGACAACACGCTTTATCCGACGCTTCTCGCCTGTCCTGATAGCTGCTTTAACCGTACTGTCCTTCGGTTCGGCTGCGAAAGCTCAAGCGACTATCCGTACGCCGCTATCGGCACCTGTCGAAAGCTCAGGAATGACAGGCGGCAGCCAAGGCTCTGCTTGTGGCAACATCAATCCTGCTGCGGGTCAAACGATTCAAGTGACAGAGTCCTTCGCTTCGTTGAGCTTTGAAGTTAAAAGCGAAGGCAATTATACCTTATTTATTACTGGGCCTGATGGCTTCAGCGAATGCATATTTGCTCACAATTACGATGGTGGCGTGATTAAGGCACCTGGCTTGCTAAATCAGGGGCAGTATCGGGTTTTTGTGGGCGATCGCAGCGGCAGCAGCAACCCCTACACCTTATCTATTAGCCAATAACCCTCTCATAAGGGAGCGTATCGCCGTACGCACGCCGCATTGCTAACCATAAACATAAAAAAGGACGCATTAACCGCGTCCTTTTTCCATGCCTTCAAACCAAACCAACATTTAGTCAACCTTCAGACTCAGGCAGCCGCTGCACTTCCACATCAATCGTAGTGGCAGATGTCTCCATCTCATCCGCAGCACTCAAATCTACCGCACTGCTCTGAACATCCACCGCCTGTATATCAATCACCCCATCCTTTGCAAAGCGTTCAAACCCTTCGCCCGTCACCGATAGCTCTGTGCCACAGTTGATACAGGGCATCTTTGAATTTTTCAACCCCGCCAAAGACTGTTCGCACACCGGACATTGACCCTGAACTAAGTTTCGCTTTATCCAAAACTGAAGCGCCAAAAATGCCAGCACAGGAGCTAAGAAAATAAACAGCACCAGCACGAAAATAGATTTAATAATGCCGCTGAGCCCCACCGCTCCGATGAGCCAGATCGCACCTAAAATAAACAGCCAGCAGCCCAGACCTGGAAAGCGACCCTGCAATTGATTAAAGTTTTGATTCACGGTAATGAACTCCCACGGGCAACAAACCCGCTACCGAGTGTTTCTTCTATCGTAGTGCCAAGCCAAACCTGCGCAAAGCTGGCAACCCGTACTTATTCACATACGGATCTATTCCCCACTATCGGGCTAAACATGTTTAAACGACGCCCAGCAGCGTTTTTAACTGACCAACCAGTGCGGGCGCGCCAAAGCTAGCAAGAGTTTCTTGCCTGAGCCAAAGGCCATTACAACGCGGATCCTGTCCGCTAAGCGCTTCAATGCAAGCGATCGCGACAGCTTCAGGGTCGCGATGAGGAACCTGCCAACCCATTCGTCCATCCTGCACCGGATCCGCCGACCCATCGTCATCACCAGCAATAACCGGAATTCCACAGGCCATCGCTTCTAAATAAACAATGCCGAACCCTTCTTTCGAGGGCATAACATACACATCAGCCAGCCGGTAATGGTCGATTAACGCCTCGTCAGGCACAAACCCAGCGAAAATAACTTGTTCGGCAACGCCCAATTCCTCAGCAAGTTTGGCAAGTCTGGGCTGATCATCGCCCCGGCCAATAACCACATATTTCACGTCAGGGAAAGCATTTGTAATTTTAGGCAATGCGCGAATAGTCACGTCCACACCTTTGTATATGTCGCCAGGCCACAGCCGGGCAACGGTAGTAAGCACCCTTGCATCCTGCAATTGGTAACGTTCAATCACTGCATCACTAGCTGGGCCGGGGGTAAAAACATTGCCATCCACAACGCAGGGCAGCATGTTGAACTTAGCCTGAGGTATTTTATTGGCCTGGCAGGCCAGGTCACGACTATAGCGGCTAATTGTCCAAACCCGGTCGGCAGCGGCTAGAGCTTTCTGCTCTCTTTGGGGTAATTCGTACCAAACTTCTTTGCCGTAGGTCAGCACGGTGTAAGGAATTCTGAGGGTACGACATAGCTGGCTCACCATTACAGCCAGGTTGATATGCCCACAAAAGACATGATTCGGTCGGTAGCGGAGGAGATAGGCAGCCAGTGACAGGGTTAAGCGAATTCGCTCTGTCATCGGTTGAGGGCGATCGCCTCTAAAATACCGGTAGCTCAGCGCCCCCCCCTTTAACGGATGATCCCTTTCAGCATCCCTGAGCAAAAACACATCAGCAGTCATCGGTACAGCCGTTTTATCAGCCAACCGGTCATAAGCAGCTAAGACATCTTGAATATATGACTGAATCCCGCCTTCACAGCCAAACACTTCAATAAATACAAACGCATGTCTCATCCTTGATTCCTACTTACCCTACCTGCATAGGAGCAATGCTTCCTGCCTCTAGCCGCTGAAGATCTGCCATAACCATAGTCTCAACCAGCTTCTCAAAGCTGACTTGCGGCTCCCAGCCGAGATTTCTTCTAGCTTTAGAGGGGTCAGCTACGAGTTGAAAATGTTCATCTTCGCGAATCAGATCAGGGTCAGTTTCTACGTATTTTTGCCAATCTAAATCCACGCAGCTAAAGGCTGTTTCAACTAAGTTACGGACGGTATGCAGCACACCCGTACCAATCACATAGTCTTCTGCAGTATCGGCTTGCAGCATTCGCCACATCGCTTCTACGTGATCGCCCGCAAAGCCCCAGTCGCGCTTAGCCTCCAAATTACCAATGGAGAGGCTAGAGCGCAATCCCAGCTTGATTGAAGCAACTGCCAGCGAAATCTTGCGAGTGACAAACTGCGGAGGACGTCTAGGGGACTCATGATTGTACAAAATACCACTACAGGCAAACAGCCCATATCGCTCCCGGTGATGAACCATCGTCCAGTGCGCATGTAACTTAGCCGCACCGTATGGATTCTTTGGGCGAAAAGGCGTGTCTGCTGTCTGTGGGGCAGAGCGAACCTCTCCGAAAATTTCTGAAGAGCTAGCCTGATAAAACCTTGTAGATAGCCCCAACTGGCGAGTCGCACTCAACAAACGAGTCGCTGTACCCGTGATCAAATCCAGCGTCCCTAACGGATCTTTCCATGAATCTGGCACAAAGCTAGGCGCAGCTAGGTTATATATTTCAGTCGGCTGAAGCTGTTCTACCGCCTGACAGAGTGCCTGTGGGTCAGTCAGCTCTACCGAGTAAATCTCCACCTGCTGTGCCAGCTCCTCTAGTTTAGCAACGCTGCTTTGTCTGGCAGGCGGCACTAGCCCAACAACGCGATAGCCCTTCTCTAGTAGTAACTGACTGAGGTAGTATCCGTCCTGTCCGGTGATCCCTGTGATGAGTGCAGTTTCTGTCATGGGTTTTTCTTCGGGAACGCCTTTTCTGTCTGCTGTGCGAATAATTCACTGCGCAATCGCCTGCTGCGCAGAATGTTAGCAGGCGATGCACCCTTGCCGAATCGACTTAATGCTAGAGTTCACACAATCTTCGAAGTTTTTACAATTCGCAAACAGTTCCGAGGATCTTTCGCCGAATCACCAGACGCTATGCTGGCACGCTCATAGGTTACTCGGTCAGCTAGCCGCCTGAGCAAAAACCAACCATAGCCCCCCTCCCGTAGCGCACCCGGCTGAGGTTCACTCACACTATCAGGGTCAAAGGGATCGCCTCTGTCAAAAATACAAATTTCGACTTGCGCTGGCTGGAGTGAGAGTTCTATATCAATAGGTGTGCTGCTAGGCAAATCGGCATGTGCGTGACGAACTGCATTCGTAAACCCCTCTGCTAGAGCTAAGTTCAACTGGTCAAATTGCTCATCAACCCAGGGATAATCCGTGATGAATTGAGATAGCAGTGTTTTGAACCACCGCTGAACCGCTGATAGCTCTTCTAAATGGCTGCTGACGGTGAGGTGAGCCCGTTTATGCATTTTAGGTTTAATTTTGGTTCGATTACTCGATTTAGCGCCCAATGTGTTTAGCAACTTTCCCAATTTATCATCCCCGTTCAGTTATCCATAGTTTGTTCAGCTTCTGAACGCTGCAGTGGGCTAATTTTTCTCTCTCCTTTTGTAAAACACATTGAAATAAAACACACCTCGATAAACTTATCGTTTTTGCGTCAGAAAAGTCCTTATTTGCTTATATACACGTAAAAAAATCGCTCAGCTTCTTTTGAGGCTGAGCGATCTAAAAACTTTCTAAACGCTTTGTCTTCTTGGCTTTGTCTTCTTGAACAAAACTTACTTAGTCAGAACTTGCAGATGCAAATTAATGCGCGCCAGACAGTGACCTTTAAAAGAGACCCAACGTTAGGGAAGTATCAATCGGGAAAGTTGCACCAATTCCAAGCCATAGCGTAGCAAATGTACCAAACAGGAACACAGCCGTTGCGATGGGGCGGCGGAAAGGATTCTGAAACTTATTAACGTTCTCGATAAAGGGAACCAAAATCAGACCCAGAGGAATGGCGGTCATTGCTGCAATTCCCAAAAGCTTGTTGGGTAAAACCCGTAGCATTTGGAAAGTAGGATAAAGGTACCACTCAGGCAAAATTTCTAGCGGGGTAGCGAATGGATTTGCTGGCTCGCCTACGAGTGCAGGATCGAGCACGGCCAGGGCCACACAGCAGGCAATGGTACCCATGATCACAATCGGGAAGACGTAGAGAAGATCGTTAGGCCAGGCAGGCTCACCGTAGTAGTTGTGGCCCATGCCCTTTTTGAGCTTTTCTCTGAGAATAGGATCGCTAAGATCCGGTTTTTTAAGAATTGACATTGATTAACTTCCTAATTAGCTTCCTAAAGTAGTTACATAATACCAGGACTTACAAGGGGCCGGAAATGCCCTGCTTGCGAATCATGATGAAGTGCAAGAGCATAAAGACGGCGATAAACCAGGGCAAGACAAAAGTGTGCAAACTATAGAAGCGAGTCAAGGTTGCTTGACCAACGCTTTCGCTGCCGCGCATCAGCTCAACAATAGTGCCACCGACGACAGGAATCGCACTGGGTACGCCTGAAACAATCTTTACAGCCCAGTATCCAACTTGATCCCAAGGAAGGGAATAGCCAGTCACGCCGAAGGAAACAGTAATTACGGCCAAGATGACGCCGGTTACCCAAGTGAGTTCACGAGGCTTTTTGAAACCACCTGTGAGGTATACCCGGAAGGTATGCAAAATCATGACTAGAACCATCATGCTGGCAGACCAGCGATGGACAGAGCGAATGAGCCAGCCAAAGTTCACGTCGGTCATCAGGTACTGAACGGATGCAAAGGCATCTGTCACAGTAGGCCGGTAGTAGAAGGTCATCGCGAAGCCGGTCGCAAACTGGATGATGAAGCAGACCAGCGTAATACCGCCGAGGCAGTAGAAAATGTTGACGTGGGGAGGGACGTACTTGCTAGAGATATCGTCGGCGAGTGCCTGAATCTCTAGCCGTTCGTCGAACCACTGATAGGGCTTGGAATCGGTTACTTGCTTAGTAAACATGAAGCAATAAGGTGGTGTCTGAAGGGTGTACCAATACTAAAAAATGTAACACAGCTAAAGTGTTACTAACCTAACGAATTCAATTGAACTGGTTTAGCGCTCTGTAAAAGAGCAAGCTAATGAGTGGCCAAGTGTAAAGCCTGAATGAGCCACGGGCAGGCTTCGGGTAGAACTTTAAAAAAATAAGAAGCTAATATAATTTACATAGCTTTACATTACTGGCCTAATGATGAGTGAATGATTTTGCTAGCTAGTCCCGGACAGGCGGGGCAGATAGCGGGGTCAGAGGCTAGAGCAAATCCTGGCTGCGCAGGTTGTATCTTGAAGAAGGCTGATGTTTGTGCTGACCGAAAAACAAATGGAAGAACGGATGAAAAGACGGGGGATTCGGACAGTCGTGACGATGGGGTTGGCGATCGCCCTTTGGTTTGGCTCCATAGGCTCCATAGGCTCCATAGCGGGGGGCGCTACGGGCGGCTGGCTCGGGCTTGACATGCCAAGCGCGCTGGCATTTTCTAACCAGCAGCAGATGGTGATGGAAGTGTGGCGTATTGTCAATCGTAGCTATTTAGACGAGACGTTTAACCATAAGAATTGGTGGGCTATGCGCCAAAAAGTCTTGCGCCAGCAACTGCCAGATTGGCCAGCGACCTACAGCGCCATTCAAGACATGCTAGCGGTGTTGGATGATCCCTACACTCGTTTTTTGCCGCCAGAGCAGTACCAAAGCCTGCAAACGAATACGAATGGTGAACTATTGGGCGTGGGGCTGCAAATTGCCAAAGATGAAGAAGGCAGTGTCCTACGGGTAATTGCGCCGATAGAGGGCTCGCCTGCCGAGGAAGCGGGGATATTGCCACAAGATGAGATTTTGGAGATCAATGGGACGGCAACTCGCGACATCACTTTAGATGAGGCGGCAGCTCGGATGCGGGGTGCGATTGGTTCGCGGGTGTCGCTTAAGGTGGGTCGAGTCGATGTTGAGCCTTTTGAAGTGAGTGTGGAGCGCGATCGCATTGAAATTAACCCGGTAACGGCTGAGCTAAGAACTGAACCGGGGCTACCTAAATTGGGCTATCTGCGATTGGGCCAGTTCAACGGCAATGCCGCGACTCAGCTCAAAACCTCATTAGAAGACTTGGAAGCACAGGGCGCAGATGCCTACATTTTGGATTTACGAAATAATCCGGGGGGCTTGCTAAACGCTGGCATTGAGATTGCTCGAATGTGGCTTGACGATGGCACGGTGGTATTTACGGTCAACCGACAGGGGATGCTGGGTAACTACGATGCTATTGGCAAGGCAATTACCCGCGATCCGTTAGTGGTGCTGGTTAACAAAGGAACGGCTAGCGCCAGTGAAATTCTGGCGGGCGCTTTGCAAGATAATGGGCGGGCTCAGCTTGTCGGCGAAACTACTTTTGGCAAGGGTTTGATTCAGTCGCTATTTGATCTGCCAGATGGGGCAGGACTCGCAGTGACCATCGCGAAGTATGAAACACCGGATCATCACAATATAAACAAGCTAGGTATTATGCCAGATCGGGAGATTGTTAGCTCGGTTGAGCAGCGTAAGCAGTTTGGTACGCAGGCGGACGATCAGTACGTGGCGGCGGTAGCTTTGCTCACTGAGTCGTTTGCCACAGCCCAGGGGGATGGCTCTAGTAGCTCTATTGGACATACAGCCCAAGGTGATGGGTAAGACGCGCACGTACCACGATCCGCTGCATGGTGCGATTACCCTGAATAGCGCTGAACCGGTGGAGGCGCTATTGACCGATTTAATTGAGACGAGCGCTTTTCAGCGCTTACGGCGAATTCGTCAGTTGGGGCCAGCGAGCCTGACGTTTCACGGGGCGGAAATGTCTCGGTTTACGCATTCTTTGGGGGTGATGGCGGTGGCACGTCGGGCGTTTGACCGGCTGGCAAAACTGCATCAGGCGTTGCGATCGCACCGTGCCACCGTTCTCTGCGCCGCCCTCCTGCACGACATTGGTCATGGCCCTTTTAGCCACACCGCTGAAGAAATCTTTGGCTTACAGCATGAGCATTGGACGATGGCAATCTTGGAACGCTCGCCCGAGATTAGGCCGCTGTTAGATCGCTTTGCGCCCGATTTGTATGAGTCGATCAAGCAGGTGTACATTCATACTCATCCCATTCCTTGCGTGTGGCAATTGGTGTCGAGTCAGTTGGATTGTGATCGCATTGACTACCTTATGCGCGACAGCTACTTTACCGGTGCTGCTTACGGCCAGCTCGATCTTGACCGCATTCTACTAGCGTTTGATTACGATCCGCTCAGCCAGCAACTGGTCGTTAAGCGCAAAGGGCTGGCAGCTATCGAGCATTACCTAGTTGTGCGCTCATTCATGTACGCCCAAATTTACAATCATCCCAAAAATCTTTCAGCCACTTGGGTGCTAGAGCAGGCTTTTGTGCGTGCCCGCGAACTTCTAAGACGCGGCGATTTAGAAGCTGATGAGACTGTGACTGCCTGGTTGAAATGGCCCATAGAGTCGCTCTCAATAGCCCAATACCTGGCGGGGGATGATATTGTCTTTACCTATCATGTGCAGCGTTGGCAAAGCCATGCAGATTCAACCCTGGCTGACTTTTGCCGTCGATACCTTGACCGTAAACTGCTGAAAGCTTTGGAGGTGACGTATGCCACGCCCGACGAGCGCAAGAATCTGTTGGATAATGTGCAGCAGCAGTTGACCGCTGAAGGCGTTGAAGCCCATCGCTATAGTGGTCTGCGGCACACGTGGAGCAAGGGCTATAAAACTTACGACCAGGGCATCAAAATTAAGACTCGACGAGGGCTCAAAGAAATCACTCAGCTCTCGCCGCTGGTTCAAACATTGTCAAAACCTGCTCAGCGAACCTGGCTGCTCTATCCCCATGAGGTCATTGTGGGGATTTGTCCGCTACCGGAAGAAAACGCTGACATTCCAGCCGACTAAAGCATAGGTCTGAGACGTTCACTGGCGTTCTAATCGCTAGCTTTAAATCACCGGCTCAACTGAGGCTAGCGCTTCCCAGTCGGCTGACTGAAGCTGCTCGTAGGCTTGCTCAATTTTTTTCTCGCCCCGTAGGTAGCCGGTGCTCGCGCCAGGACAGATTGTGCCGAGAGTCTTCGGGCTAAACGTTGTGAGTAATTGCTGGGCGTTGCGAAGCTGGCGCGGCCAGTGGAAGGTCTTGGAGAGGCGCAGCGGGCGCGGGGCACCGGTTTTGCTAGGCAGCAGGTGGCGACCGGTGAATAGAACGCCACCGTAAAGACTGTGGTAGAGGCAGGCGGAGCCAGGGGAGTGGCCTGGGTTCCAAAAAACTCGGCTAGTGGGGGAGATGACGTGATCGCGATGAAAGCTCTCTACGGTGACCGTTGGTAATAGATAGGCTTCTTGCTCTTGAATCAGCACGTTGGCATCAAAAGCTGCTTGAAGCTGCTTGACTTGGGCCATTCCGCCCCGGTGGGTGATAAATAGCGTGTCCACACCACCTTTTTCATGAATAAACGCTACATGCGTATCATTTAGCGCTGGACAATCGACCAGGATGTTAGCATTTCGGCCCTGTTCGTCTTTTTCTAGAATGAGATAGGCCGTTCCGCCTAAAGTTTCGCGATTAGGCGAGAAGGCGAAGACAGTGTCAAAAACAGCCTGGGGCGCTTTGGTCAAAACCGGCATCTGTCAGAAACCTAAATGATATCAACGCTCAACTTACCAAAGATTTGTGAGGACTGGCCTACAATGGCTAAAGAACGGTTGAAGTAGCGAAGTGTTCATGCCCCTGATTTTACTGGCGTTGTTTTTAGGATTAGTGACGTACCTGGTGATTAGCCGTAGCTTCACCAAGGTGACGACGACGCCTGTTTGGATACTTTGGCTGGTATGGATGACGCCTGTGCTAGTGCTAGCCGTGTGGATGTTGCTCAATGGGGAAGAGCCACCGCCGCCGATTTTGATTTATGGCCTAATTCTGCTATGTCCGCTGCTGTATGCAGTCATGATTTTAGTAGCTGCATCTTCTCAGAAAGGGGATAAAGCGGTGGCAGCGAAGCTAAAATCATCGGCAGCTAGCGATCAAAATAAACTACCTGAAGAGCCTACCAAGCCGATTACTCGGGACGAAGAAACGCTTTTGCAGCGGTGTTTTCCCTGGTCAATTTACTATTTGCAAGACATTGAATATCGCCCTCAGGCCATGATTTGCAAGGGCAAGCTGAAAACCTCAGCGGCAGAGGCTTATCAGACGGTGCGAAAGAACGTAGAGACTAATTTTGGCGATCGCTTCTTGGTACTGCTGCGCGAAGGACTAAACGGAACACCTTTTTTCGCCTTGGTTCCCAATCCCCATGCGGAGGATTTAGACAAGGCTCTGCCTGATATTAGCCAAGCACAGGCCGAGCGTTTGCGTCGATTAAAGGCTTCGCCATTAACCCGTCCGGGGTTGGCGATCGCACTAGCACTGACCACCCTGATTACGACGACCTATGTGGGCGTTACCTTCTTTGGCGGGGTCGAAAATATTGAGGGTTTACAAGAGCAGCCCGATCTGCTGTATCAGGGACTGGCTTATTCACTGTCGTTGATGCTGATTTTGGGCGTGCATGAGATGGGCCACTATCTGGCAACCCGTCATCACAAGCTGAGATCGACGCTGCCTTATTTCATTCCGGTGCCCTTCTTTTTAGGCACGTTTGGGGCGTTCATTCAGATGCGATCGCCCATGCCCAATCGCCGCGCCCTGTTTGATGTCGGGATCGCTGGCCCGCTGTCAGGGCTAGTGGTCAGCCTGCCAATCTTATTATGGGGCCTGATGCATTCAACCATCGTGCCTTTAAACGAGCAGTCTCAGCTACTCACCTTCGATGCGCTCAACCCCAGCCGGTCGATTATTCTACTGCTGTTTAGCAAGCTAGCACTTGGCGGCGCTTTGCAGGCTGACAGCGCTTTGCAACTTCATCCAGTGGCCGTTTCCGGCTGTTTGGGATTGATTGTGACCGCACTGAACCTGATGCCTGTCGGTCAGCTAGATGGGGGGCATGTCGTCCATGCGATGTATGGTCAGCGGACAGCCACCATTGTTAGCCAGGTCGCTCGTCTGCTGATGCTGATTTTATCTTTCGTCTATCAAGAATTCTTTTTGTGGGCGGTACTGCTGCTATTTATCCCCTCGGCAGAGCCCGCGCTTAACGATGTCAGCGAACTCAATGGCGTTCGGGACTTTTTAGGTTTGTTGTCTTTGACTTTGCTGGTGTTGATTATTTTGCCAGCGCCCGCCGTGCTGATGGGTCTTCTGCTTTAATGATGATTTCTAGACAAAGAAACTTCAGGTAGAGGAATGTTGGGTAATGGCTCAAGATGTGACGCAATGGCTGTCGGAAATACAATCGCTTCAGCGTCAGTTGGGCGAGCTTAGACAAGAGCGTGATCAGGCGTATGCCAGTACAGATAATTTGCGACGGCTGTATGAGGCAGAAGCGCAGCAAAGGCGGCGAGATATAGAGAGTCACAATCGCCAGACAGCGCAATTGCAACAGTCGCTTGCAGCGTTTCAGGCATTCGCAAGCGCAGACCTGACTTCAGAGATGGCCAGCGTTCAGAGTAATTATTCGGTAGAGCAGCTTCAGGGGCAGCTAGTTGCCGCTAAAAAGCAGTGCGAGCAACTCAAGAAGATGCTTATTGCCGAACAAACAGAACATGCGCAAACTCGCGAGAGCCTGACAGCGGCGTTAGGGGATGCGGTTGATCTATTAGCCAAAGAGCGGCCTCAGGCAAAAGCTCAGCAGCCCGAATAGTCCTAAGGACACAGTTTCTGTCCCTCTTATCCTTTTTTACTACAGCTCCATTACTTTAGCTAAGCTGTCGGCATCAGAGGACAGTCCAGATTTGAACTGATTGCCGCTACGGTCGATGGCAGCTTGCGGATCTTTCAGGCCGTTGCCAGTGAGAATGCAAACGATGCGAGCGCCTTCGGGTACCTGGCTTTTTACTTTAAGCAAGCCCGCAACAGAGGCGGCACTAGCGGGTTCACAAAAGATGCCTTCTTCTGATGCCAGTAGGCTGTAGGCGGCAGCAATTTCATCATCGGTAACGGCATTGAATGCACCGCCGCTTTCGTCACGCGCTGCGATCGCCTGGTTCCAACTAGCTGGGTTGCCAATGCGGATAGCGGTTGCAAAGGTATCAGGATTTTCAATCGGATGACCGGCGATCAATGGGGCCGCCCCGGCAGCTTGAAAGCCCATCATTTGAGGCAGTTGTGTAGCAATCCCATGCTGCTGGTACTCTTTAAACCCTTTCCAGTAAGCGGTAATGTTGCCAGCGTTGCCGACGGGAATACAGAGCCAGTCGGGCGCGTCACCGAGCGCATCTACCAGCTCAAAGGCACCGGTCTTTTGGCCTTCTATCCGGTAGGGATTAACTGAATTCACGAGCGTGATCGGGTAGCGCTCGGCCACTTCGCGCACAGCAGCCAGGGCCTGATCGAAATTGCCTTTAATAGCCAGTACTTCCGCGCCGTACAGCAACGCCTGGGCAAGCTTACCCATCGCTACATAGCCGTCGGGAATCACAACATAGGCCCTGAGGCCCCCTCGGCGGGCGTAGGCGGCAGCGGCGGCTGAGGTATTGCCCGTACTGGCACAAATGACTGCCTTAGCGCCGTCTTCCTTGGCTTTGGAGACGGCCATGGTCATTCCCCGGTCTTTGAAGCTGCCGGTGGGGTTGAGACCGTCGTACTTAATAAAGACCTGCACAGATTTACCAATGCGCTGGGCGATCGCAGGTACCGGAATGAGCGGCGTATTGCCTTCGTGCAGCGTGACGACTGGGGTGGACTCACTGACTGGCAGGTATTTGCGATAGGTTTCAATTAGCCCTTGCCAGCCCTGGTGCTTTGTCGAAGAATGTTTGGAGGCTGATTGAGAGTAAGGTTTGTCGAGGCTCAAAGTCACAATATTTCCCAGATACCAGATCTGCCTAGAAGAGTATAGCCACCGCCGTGTAGACGCTATAGAGAAGGGCATTAGCGCGATCGCATAAGCACAAAGCCTTAATCCTGGGCTGAACTCTTAAAGTTTACCTTGAAGGCATTCAAAGCATTGGTTAAACTCTAAGACTTTGTTGAAACAGACGGTTAAAACCAGCAAGGGTCACTTGCTAAATTGCCACAGATGAATGGCAGAAAAGAATTCCGAGTTGGCTACCATCAACATTACCGAATTGAATTAGTCCTGTGAGGTACAATACTCCAAAGTTTTGTTGAGTATTTGTACTTAACGAAGCTTGTTCAGGTGCCCATACTCAGACTAAAGTGCCCAGACATCATGTTCTATTACTGAGAGCATGGAAAGGAATCGTGTTCATCTATTGCGAGTGAGTTTGTGAGTCAGACTATGCCTTCAACCGCCCAGAAGAGCCCAGTTCGTAAAAGCTTGGCTGCACAGTCTTCAGTTGCTACCTCTTTGGCCACCGCCGTCCCGGTAGCTGTAGATTCTGCAAAGGAAAGTGCAGATGGGAGAAGTGCAGATGAGAGAAATGCGGACAACCGGCCCGCTGCTGACGATAGGGTTTGCTGGATTGAGGTTAAGCAGTTTCCTTACCAACCCGATCATCAAGTCGAGTTGCTGCATCTTCAGGCTGAGGCAGATGCGCTGCTCATTAAGCTACAGGCCGCTAGCCAGAAGCGAGCGATTGAAAAGCCACTGGCTGCTGAGACTGGCCGCTGAGACTGGCCGCTGAGACTGGCTGGTGAGACTGGCCGCTGACTGGCCCTGCAATTTCAGTCTGTTAAGAATTGGGCGATCGCGCAACTCAATCAATTTTAATTTGCTTATCTTTAGAGTAGTTGTACATAAGCCAAACGGCGCTGAGACTGGTCTATGGGTGAGTTGAGATATCGTGATGAGCAAAGCGACTCCTTTGCTTCTTGCCGAGGTGCTAACAGAAATACAAGCGACTTTGAAGGAAATTCGCTGGCGTATGATCAGACTTATGGTTGCCCGGCTTGTGGCAGTGGCGAACTTAGTGCGATCGCATTGATGGACGTTTTTGCTTGTAGCTTTTGCCGCCATCTCTTCACAGCAAACTTACAGACTCAGTCAGTACATTTAGCCGACAGCCTTCAGCCAATGGCCTGGCATTGGAACGGCTGGCGCTGGCGAACGGCCCAGCAAGGCGAGACGGCGGCGGCTTTTATCTGGGGATTTTGCGGAGCGTTAGCGCTTGCACCCGTGGCGATTATTGCACTGTCCAACTACATCTTTCCGCCGTTAGATAGGACTGACTTTCCGCTGATCTGGATAGGCATGACGCTGCTGAGCCACGGTATCATTTCCGGCTGGTTGTTGGCAGAGTATCATCGTTGGCCCTGGTACATTTCTGCCAGAATTCGCTTGCAGCGGTTGCGAGAGCGTTGGTTAACGGCTGAGCAGCAGTGAGGCGTTAGAGTGAGGCGTTAGGAATTTATTTTGAGGCTGAGATCGCGGAGCCGCTTTTCTAAATAATTGCTCGCTTCTTTGCCAAATAATGCTGGTGGTCTTCGGTTGCGAGCCAATAGTCACTAGCGGGTTTAATATCGGTCACGATCGGGTCGTCATAGGCACCCGAAGCATCGAGATTACTTTTTGACAGACGGGCGGCTTGCGCTTGTTCGAGCGTGTGGTAAAAAATGACCGAACGGTACTGCTCGCCGCGATCGGGGCCTTGACGATTGAGCGTAGTGGGATTGTGGCACTGCCAAAAAAGCGTTAGTAAAGTCTCGTAGCCGATCAAGGCCGGGGCGTAATGAACCTGGGCGACTTCGGCATGGCCAGTGATACGAGCAAGGACATCGAGATAGGGCGTGTCATCAATTAAGCCAAACGACAATAGCAGCGAGATGAACCGCACTTAAGAAGTTGCGAGCCGTCTTGTCATAGCGCGTTGCAATCGCCCGGTATTGCTTCAACTTAGCGAAAAAGTTC